>NZ_JBXYZY010000040.1:0-273189 GCF_057642795.1 Paracidovorax sp. | reverse complement strand
GACGTGACCGGCGCCATCGAGCTGCCGGCCGACAAGGAAATGGTCATGCCCGGCGACAACGTGTCGATCACCGTCAAACTGATCAACCCCATCGCCATGGAAGAAGGTCTGCGCTTCGCCATCCGTGAAGGCGGCCGTACCGTCGGCGCCGGCGTCGTGGCCAAGATCATTGCTTAATTGAAGTTCAAAGGGGTATAGCTCAATTGGCAGAGCGTCGGTCTCCAAAACCGAAGGTTGTAGGTTCGATTCCTACTGCCCCTGCCACCTGAGTGTGGCCACCAACAAGCCCGCCAGACCCTGGCGGGCTTCGGTGTCTTAGGGACGCCGAATGTCGTAGCAGGAAAAAAGTCAGATATGGCCACTTCTCAGGTTGAAACTGTCAGTACCGGGGCAGATAAGGCGAAGCTTGCCGCAGTGGCGCTGCTCGTGATCGCTGCTGTGGGTGGTTTTTATGTGCTCGCCAAGCAAGGCCCGCTGGTTCAGTGGGGTGCGCTGTTGGTGGGCCTTGTGCTTGCCGTGGGCGTGTTCCTGGTCTCCGAGCCTGGCAAGCAGTTCATCGGCTTTGCCCGCGATGCCTGGCGAGAGGTCAAGAAGGTGGTTTGGCCCACGCGCAAAGAGACGTTGCAGATGACTGCTTACGTCTTTGTATTCGTTGTGGTCATGGCATTGTTTCTTTGGTTTACCGACAAGACCCTGGAGTGGGTGTTGTATGACCTGATCCTGGGCTGGAGAAAATAATGACGGATGCTGTGCAAGCTGGTGATCTCGAACACGCGGCACCTGCCAACCCCGATCTTCGCTGGTACATCGTGCATGCCTATTCCGGCATGGAGAAGGCGGTCGAGCGGAACATCACCGAGCGTATCCATCGCGCCGGCATGAACGACAAGTTCGGCCGCATCCTCGTTCCCACCGAAGAAGTGGTGGAAATGAAGAATGGCCAGCGCAAGACGACGGAGCGTCGCCTGTTCCCCGGCTACGTGTTCGTCGAGATGGTGATGGATGACGATACCTGGCACTTGGTGAAGCACACCAACAAGGTCACGGGTTTCGTCGGCGGTGCGAAGAATCGCCCGGCGCCCATCTCTGAGGACGAAGTCCAGAAGATCGTCAGCCAGATGCAGGAAGGCACCGACAAGCCCCGCCACAAGGTGGAGTTCATGGTCGGCGAGCTGGTGCGCGTCAAGGAAGGTCCGTTCACGGACTTCAATGGTTCCGTGGAGGAGGTCAATTACGAGAAGAGCCGAGTGCGGGTCTCCGTGATGATCTTCGGTCGCTCGACCCCCGTGGAGCTCGAGTTCGGCCAGGTCGAGAAGACCTAAGTTTTTTTGTTTGGTTGCATGCTGCACTTCTCGACTCGGTGCGCATGTGGAAAGAGAGTCGTTAACCCCGGGGAGCCTGTGCGATAGCGCAGGCGTTATCACCCGCAAGGAGTAAAGCATGGCGAAGAAAATCGTCGGTTTTATCAAGCTGCAAGTTCCAGCTGGTAAGGCTAACCCGTCCCCACCGATCGGCCCCGCTCTGGGTCAACGTGGTCTCAACATCATGGAGTTCTGCAAGGCATTCAATGCGCAGACCCAAGGTGTCGAACCCGGTCTGCCGCTGCCCGTGGTCATCACGGCATTTGCTGACAAGAGCTTCACCTTCATCATCAAGACGCCTCCGGCGACGACGCTGATCAAGAAGGCCATCAAGCTCGAGAAGGGTTCCGCGAACGCTCTGAGCACCAAGGTCGGCAAGATCACCCGCGCCCAGCTGGAAGAAATCGCCAAGACCAAGATGAAGGACATGAACGCCGCTAACGTGGACGCTGCCGTCCGCACGCTGGCTGGTTCCGCTCGCTCGATGGGCGTGACGGTGGAGGGTCTCTAAATGGCTAAGTTGACGAAAAAGCAGAAGGCCCTGCAGGGCAAGGTCGACAGCACGAAGCTGTACGCTTTCGCCGAGGCAGTCGCCATCGTGAAGGAAGCCGCTACCGCCAAGTTCGATGAATCCATCGACGTGGCCGTGCAGCTCGGCATTGACGCCAAGAAGTCGGACCAAGTGGTGCGTGGCGCCGTCGTGCTGCCGAACGGCACTGGCAAGACGACCCGCGTCGCCGTGTTCGCGCAAGGCGCCAAGGCTGAAGAAGCCAAGGCCGCTGGCGCTGACATCGTCGGCATGGACGATCTGGCTGCCATGGTCAAGGCGGGCGACATGCCTTTCGACGTGGTGATCGCTGCTCCCGACGCCATGCGTGTCGTGGGTACGCTGGGTCAGATCCTGGGCCCGCGTGGCCTGATGCCTAACCCCAAGGTCGGCACCGTCACCCCCGACGTGGCCACCGCCGTGAAGAACGCCAAGGCTGGTCAAGTGCAGTTCCGTGTCGACAAGGCCGGTATCGTTCACAGCACCATCGGCCGTCGTTCGTTCGACAACGAGAAGCTGCAGGGCAACCTGGCGGCGCTGATCGAAGCCCTGAACAAGGCCAAGCCTGCTACCAGCAAGGGTCTGTACCTGCGCAAGGTGGCCGTGTCTTCCACGATGGGCCTGGGCGTCCGCGTGGATACGCAATCCATCGCTGCGGCGTAATTGCAAGAAATCTTCGATGCCTTTCGGGGTGTCGATGTGGTGGGCTGCCGGCGTGCAAGTGCCGGCAGGCCATCCAAGACCGTTGGTGCGCAGGGTGATTGCGCTTAAATCCACGAGATGCCAACGCAGATGGCGATCCCGCTGCAGATGGAATTCATTCCTTCCCAGTTGGTCGCTGCAACAAGAGCGCACAGAAAGGGTTCGCCCCGGATGTGCAATTTAAGGAGTAGACCTTGAGTCTTAATCGCAGTGAGAAAGAAGCGGTCATCAATGAAGTGACCAGCCTCGCCGCTAAAGCTCAAACGCTCGTGATCGCGGAATACCGTGGCATCACGGTCGCTGACATGACCAAACTGCGTGTCGATGCTCGCAGCAAGGGCGTGACCCTGAGTGTTCTGAAGAACACCCTGGCTCGCCGTGCTGTGGCTGGCAGCACGTTCGAAGTCGTGGCCGACCAGATGACCGGTCCTCTGATCTATGGCTTCTCCGAAGACGCTGTGGCCGCCGCCAAGGTGGTGGCCGACTTCGCGAAGACCAACGACAAGTTGGTGATTCGCGGTGGCGCCTTCGCAGGCAAGGCCCTGGACGTGAACGGCGTGAAGCAACTGGCCAACATCCCTTCCAAGGAAGTGCTGCTGGCTCAGCTGTGTGGCTTGCTTATGTCCCCGATGTCGCGTACGGCCGTTGTGCTGGGCGCATTGGCGGCAAAGAAGGGCGAAGGCGCTGCCGCCGAACCGGCAGCCGAGGCAGTTGCGGCCTGATTGGCCCTCTGTTAACCAACGATATTGTTAGGAAATCAAAATGGCATTCGATAAAGACGCATTCTTGACCGCTCTGGACAGCATGACGGTTATGGAACTCAATGACCTGGTGAAGGCCATTGAAGAAAAGTTTGGCGTGAGCGCTGCCGCTATGGCTGCTCCCGCTGCTGCTGGCGCTGGCGCCGGCGCTGCTGCTGCTGAAGAAAAGACCGAATTCAACGTGGTGCTGCAAGACGCTGGCGCCAACAAGGTGTCGGTCATCAAGGCAGTGCGCGAAATCACCGGCCTGGGCCTCAAGGAAGCCAAGGACCTGGTGGACGGCGCTCCCAAGAACGTCAAGGAAGGCATCGCCAAGGCCGACGCCGAAGCTGCCGTCAAGAAGCTGGTGGAAGCTGGCGCCAAGGCCGAACTCAAGTAATTCGGCTGCACGCCAAGGCTGGGGGCTCCCAAAGGGCTCCCAGCCTTTGGCGCTTATGGAACCCGTGTCCAGAGCGCACCAGAAAGCAGTCCCCGAGCGGCTGCTTTCTAGTGTCTTCTGATCCCCCCGACAGCAGAAGACGCCTTGGTTCGGGTGATGTGCAACGCATCACCGTCCGCCATGGTTGGTAGTGGCCAACCGCCAAGCCTGCAAGGAATGCGCCCTTGCGGGTCAGTAGTCGTCGAAGACCCAGGACTCATGTCTTTGCCCGGAGATCTCATGGCCCCAACATCCACGTACAGCTATACCGAACGCAAGCGGATTCGCAAGAGTTTCGGCAGCCGCGATAGCGTGCTCGAAGTGCCTTACCTGCTGCAGATGCAAAAGGATGCCTACACCGCATTCCTGCAGGCAGACAAAGCCCCCCAAAAACGCACGGTCGAAGGCCTGCAAGCCGCCTTCAACGCTGCTTTCCCCATCGTCTCGCACAACGGTTTTGTGGAGATGAAGTTCGTCGAGTACAACTTGGCGAAGCCTGCTTTCGATGTGCGCGAATGCCAGACGCGCGGGCTGACCTTCGCTTCCGCCGTGCGCGCGAAAGTCCAGCTAATCATCTACGACCGTGAGTCTTCCACGTCGCAATCCAAGGTGGTCAAGGAAGTGAAGGAGCAAGAGGTCTACATGGGCGAAGTGCCCCTGATGACCGACAAGGGTTCCTTCATCATCAACGGTACCGAGCGCGTGATCGTGTCGCAGCTGCACCGTTCGCCTGGCGTGTTCTTCGAGCACGACAAGGGCAAGACGCACAGCTCGGGCAAGCTGCTGTTCTCGGCTCGCATCATTCCCTACCGCGGCTCCTGGCTGGACTTCGAATTCGATCCGAAGGACATCCTGTACTTCCGCGTGGACCGTCGCCGCAAGATGCCGGTCACCATCCTGCTGAAGGCCATCGGCCTGAACCCTGAGTCCATCCTCGCGAACTTCTTCGTGAACGACAACTTCCGCCTGATGGACAGCGGCGCGCAGATGGAATTCGTCGCCGACCGCCTGAAGGGCGAAGTCGCGCGTTTCGATATCACCGACAAGGCTGGCAAGGTCGTCGTCGCCAAGGACAAGCGCATCACGGCCCGCCACACGCGCGAGCTGGAGCAGTCCGGCACGACGCACATCAGCGTGCCCGAAGACTTCCTGATCGGTCGCGTGGTCGCGCGCAACGTGGTGGACGGCGACACCGGTGAGATCGTGGCCAAGGCCAACGAAGAGCTGACTGAAGCGCTGCTCAAGAAGCTGCGTTCCTCCGGCGTGAAGGACCTGCAGGTCATCTACACGAACGAGCTGGACCAAGGCGCCTATATCTCGCAGACCCTGCGCATCGACGAAACGGTGGACGAGTTCGCCGCCCGCGTGGCCATCTACCGCATGATGCGCCCCGGCGAGCCGCCGACGGAAGACGCCGTGCAGGCCCTGTTCCAGCGTCTCTTCTACAACCCGGACACGTACGACCTGTCGCGCGTGGGCCGCATGAAGTTCAACGCCAAGATCGGCCGCGAAGGCGCCACCGGCCCGATGGTGCTGTCCAACGAGGACATCCTGGCCGTGGTGAAGATCCTGGTGGATCTGCGCAACGGCAAGGGTGAAGTCGATGATATCGACCACTTGGGCAACCGCCGCGTGCGCTGCGTGGGCGAGCTGGCCGAGAACCAGTACCGCACCGGTCTGGCTCGTATCGAGAAGGCCGTGAAGGAGCGTCTGGGCCAGGCGGAGCAAGAGCCGCTGATGCCTCACGACCTGATCAACAGCAAGCCGATCTCGGCCGCCCTGAAGGAATTCTTCGGCGCGTCCCAGCTGTCGCAGTTCATGGACCAGACCAACCCGCTGGCGGAAATCACGCACAAGCGCCGCGTCTCGGCCCTGGGCCCGGGCGGTCTGACGCGCGAGCGTGCCGGCTTCGAAGTGCGCGACGTTCACGTCACCCACTACGGCCGCGTCTGCCCTATCGAAACGCCTGAAGGCCCGAACATCGGCCTGATCAACTCGCTGGCTCTGTACGCCCGCCTGAACGAGTACGGCTTCATCGAAACGCCGTACCGCCGCGTGGTGGACGGCAAGGTGACCGACCAGATCGACTACCTCTCCGCCATCGAAGAAGGCAAGTACGTCATCGCCCAGGCCAACGCCACGCTGGACGCCGAAGGCCGCCTGACCGGCGACCTGGTGTCGGCCCGCGAGCAGGGTGAATCCACGCTGCTGTCCGCCGATCGCGTGCAGTACATGGACGTGTCGCCCGCGCAGATCGTGTCGGTCGCCGCATCGCTCGTGCCCTTCCTGGAGCACGATGACGCGAACCGCGCATTGATGGGCGCCAACATGTCGCGTCAGGCTGTGCCTGTGCTGCGTCCGGAAAAGCCCATGGTGGGCACCGGCATCGAGCGCGTGGCGGCAGTGGACTCCGGCACGGTGGTGACGGCCAACCGCGGCGGCGTGGTGGACTACGTGGATGCCACCCGCATCGTGGTGCGTGTGAACGACGCCGAAGCCGTTGCCGGCGAAGTGGGCGTGGACATCTACAACCTCATCAAGTACCAGCGTTCCAACCAGAACACGAACATCCACCAGCGCCCGATTGTCAAGCGTGGCGACGTGCTGGCCAAGGGTGACGTGATCGCCGACGGTGCCTCCACCGACCTGGGCGAGATCGCCATCGGCCAGAACATGCTGATCGCGTTCATGCCCTGGAACGGCTACAACTTCGAAGACTCGATCCTGATCTCCGAACGCGTGGTGGCCGAAGACCGCTACACCTCGATCCACATCGAGGAACTGGTGGTCATGGCCCGCGACACGAAGCTGGGCGCCGAAGAAATCACGCGCGACATTCCGAACCTGTCGGAACAGCAACTGAACCGTCTGGACGAGTCCGGCATCATCTACGTGGGTGCCGAAGTGCAGCCCGGCGATACGCTGGTGGGCAAGGTCACGCCGAAGGGCGAAACCACGCTGACGCCGGAAGAGAAGCTGCTGCGTGCCATCTTCGGCGAGAAGGCTTCCGACGTGAAGGACACCTCGCTGCGCGTGGACCAAGGTTCCTCGGGCACCGTGATCGACGTGCAGGTCTTCACCCGCGAAGGCATCCAGCGCGACAAGCGCGCCCAGCAGATCATCGACGATGAGCTCAAGCGCTTCCGCCTGGACCTGAACGATCAGCTGCGCATCGTCGAGGCCGACGCGTTCGACCGTATCGAGAAGCTGCTGAACGGCCGCGTGGCCAACGGCGGCCCGCAGAAGCTGTCTAAGGGCACGAAGATCGACAAGGCCTACCTGGCTTCCGTCGAGAAGTTCCACTGGTTCGACATCCGCCCGGCGGAAGACGAAGTGGCGACGCAGCTCGAATCCATCAAGAACGCTCTGGAGCAGACGCGCCACAGCTTCGACCTGGCTTTCGAGGAAAAGCGCAAGAAGCTCACGCAAGGCGACGAGCTGCCCGCTGGCGTGCTGAAGATGGTCAAGGTGTACCTGGCCGTCAAGCGCCGCCTGCAGCCTGGCGACAAGATGGCCGGCCGTCACGGTAACAAGGGTGTGGTGTCCAAGATCGTTCCGGTCGAAGACATGCCCTACATGGCCGACGGCACGCCTGCCGACATCGTTCTGAACCCGCTGGGCGTGCCTTCGCGGATGAACATCGGGCAGGTGCTGGAAGTCCACCTGGGCTGGGCCGGCAAGGGCATTGGCCAACGTATCGGCGACATGCTGCGCGACCAGGCCAAGGCGTCCGAGATGCGTGCGTTCCTCGAAGAGGTCTACAACTCGCGCGGCCGCAAGGAAGACCTGTCGGTGCTGAGCGACGACGACGTGATGGCGATGGCCGCCAACCTGACCAACGGCGTGCCGTATGCCACGCCGGTGTTCGATGGCGCCTCCGAAGCCGAGATCAAGGACATGCTGAAGCTGGCCTATCCGGACGACATCAAGGAGCGCAAGGGCCTGACCGACACCCGCACGCAGGCCTTCCTGTACGACGGCCGCACGGGCGAGCGCTTCGAGCGTCCGACGACCATCGGCTACATGCACTACCTGAAGCTGCACCACTTGGTGGACGACAAGATGCATGCCCGTTCGACCGGTCCGTACTCGCTCGTCACGCAGCAGCCGCTGGGCGGCAAGGCCCAGTTCGGTGGCCAGCGTTTCGGGGAAATGGAAGTGTGGGCGCTGGAAGCCTACGGCGCTGCCTACGTGCTGCAGGAAATGCTGACCGTGAAGTCCGACGACGTGCAGGGCCGTACCAAGGTGTACGAGTCCATCGTCAAGGGCGAACACGCCATCGAGGCAGGGATGCCCGAATCGTTCAATGTGCTGGTCAAGGAAATCCGTTCCCTGGGCCTGGACATCGAACTGGAACGCTCTTAAGTATTTGAAAGGGAAAGAGTCACATGAAATCGCTACTCGACCTGTTCAAGCAATTCACGCCCGATGAGCATTTCGATGCCATCAAGATCGGCATGGCTTCGCCCGAGAAGATCCGTTCGTGGTCCTTCGGCGAAGTGAAGAAGCCGGAAACCATCAACTACCGCACGTTCAAGCCCGAGCGGGACGGCCTCTTCTGCGCCAAGATCTTCGGCCCCATCAAGGACTACGAGTGCCTGTGCGGCAAGTACAAGCGCCTGAAGCACCGCGGCGTGATCTGCGAGAAGTGCGGCGTTGAAGTCACGCAGACCAAGGTGCGCCGCGAGCGTATGGGCCACATCGATCTGGCCGCGCCTTGCGCCCACATCTGGTTCCTGAAGTCGCTGCCGTCGCGTCTGGGCCTGGTGCTCGACATGACGCTGCGCGACATCGAGCGCGTGCTCTATTTCGAAGCCTACGTGGTGACCGACCCCGGCATGACCCCGCTGAAGAAGTTCAGCATCATGTCCGAGGACGACTACGACGCCAAGCGCAAGGAATACGGCGATGAATTCATCGCCAAGATGGGCGCCGAAGGCATCAAGGACCTGCTCGAGTCCATCGACATCGACATGGAGATCGAGCGGCTGCGCGGCGATCTGACCGGCTCCGAAGTCAAGGTCAAGAAGAACGCCAAGCGCCTGAAGGTGCTTGAGGCCTTCAAGAAGTCGGGCATCAAGCCCGAGTGGATGGTGCTGGAAGTGCTGCCCGTGCTGCCGCCGGACCTGCGTCCGCTGGTGCCGCTGGATGGCGGCCGCTTCGCGACCTCCGACCTGAACGACCTCTATCGCCGCGTCATCAACCGCAACTCGCGTCTGCGCCGCCTGCTGGAGCTGAAGGCTCCGGAAATCATCGCGCGCAACGAAAAGCGGATGCTGCAGGAAGCCGTCGATTCGCTGCTGGACAACGGCCGCCGCGGCAAGGCCATGACGGGCGCCAACAAGCGTGCCCTGAAGTCTCTGGCCGACATGATCAAGGGCAAGTCCGGTCGTTTCCGCCAGAACTTGCTGGGCAAGCGCGTGGACTACTCCGGTCGTTCCGTGATCACCGTGGGCCCGACGCTCAAGCTGCACCAGTGTGGCCTGCCCAAGCTGATGGCCCTGGAGCTGTTCAAGCCGTTCATCTTCTCGCGCCTCGAAGCGATGGGCATCGCCACGACCATCAAGGCTGCGAAGAAGGAAGTCGAATCCGGCACGCCGGTGGTCTGGGACATCCTGGAAGAGGTCATCAAGGAGCACCCGGTCATGCTGAACCGTGCTCCCACGCTGCACCGTCTGGGCATCCAGGCCTTCGAGCCCATCCTGATCGAAGGTAAGGCCATCCAGCTGCACCCGCTCGTCTGCGCGGCCTTCAACGCCGACTTCGACGGTGACCAGATGGCCGTTCACGTGCCGCTGTCGGTCGAAGCGCAGATGGAAGCCCGCACGCTGATGCTGGCCTCCAACAACGTGCTGTTCCCCGCCTCCGGCGAGCCGTCCATCGTCCCGTCGCAAGACGTGGTGCTGGGCCTCTATCACGCCACCCGCGACAAGGTCAACGGCAAGGGCGAAGGCCTGGTGTTCGCCGACACGGGTGAAGTCCAGCGCGCGCTGGATGCCAACCAGGCCGAGCTGCACGCCCGTATCAACGTGCGCCTGACCGAGTGGACCAAGAACAAGGCCACGGGCGAATTCGAGCCCTCGACCTCTCTTGTCGCCACGACCGTGGGCCGCGCGCTGCTGTCCGAGATCCTGCCCAAGGGCCTGCCCTTCAGCAACATCAACAAGGCGCTGAAGAAGAAGGAAATCTCCAAGCTCATCAACGTGAGCTTCCGCAAGTGCGGCCTGAAGGAAACCGTGGTGTTCGCAGACAAGTTGCTGCAGAACGGCTTCCGCCTGGCCACGCGCGCCGGCTTCTCGGTGGCGATCGACGACATGCTGGTGCCGCCGCAAAAGGCCGACATCCTGGCCCGCGCAGAGTCGGAAGTGAAAGAGATCGAACAGCAGTACGTCTCCGGTCTGGTGACCTCTGGCGAGCGCTACAACAAGGTGGTGGACATCTGGGGCAAGGCCGGCGACGACGTGTCCAAGGTCATGATGGACCAGCTCAAGGTCGAGAAGACCATCGACCGCCACGGCAACGAAGTGACCCAGGAATCCTTCAACGCCATCTACATGATGGCGGACTCGGGAGCCCGGGGCTCTGCTGCCCAGATCCGCCAGCTGGCCGGCATGCGCGGCCTGATGGCCAAGCCTGACGGCTCCATCATCGAGACCCCCATCACGGCGAACTTCCGTGAAGGTCTGAACGTGTTGCAGTACTTCATCTCCACCCACGGTGCCCGTAAGGGTCTGGCGGATACGGCGCTGAAGACCGCGAACTCCGGCTACCTCACCCGCCGTCTGGTGGACGTGACGCAGGATCTCGTGGTGACCGAAGAGGACTGCGGCACGACCAACGGTTCCGTGATGCGCGCCATCGTCGAAGGCGGTGAAGTGATCGAGTCCCTGCGCGACCGCGTGCTGGGCCGCACCACCGCCGAAGAAGTGCTGCACCCCGAAACCCGCTCCGTGCTGGTGCCGGCTGGCCATATGCTGGAAGAGGACACCCTCGAAGAGCTGGAAGCCGCTGGCGTGGACGAAGTGAAGGTGCGCACCGCGCTGACCTGCGAAACCCGCTACGGCCTCTGCGCCAAGTGCTATGGCCGCGACTTGGGCCGTGGCGGCCTGATCAACCTCGGCGAAGCCGTGGGTGTGATCGCTGCCCAGTCCATCGGCGAACCCGGCACGCAGCTGACCATGCGTACGTTCCACATCGGCGGTGCCGCTTCGCGTGCCGCCATCGCCTCGAGCGTGGAAGCCAAGTCCAACGGCGTGATCGGCTTCAACGCCACGATGCGCTACGTGACCAACAGCAAGGGCGAGCTGGTCGTCATCGCGCGTTCGGGTGAAGTCATCATCCAGGACGAGCATGGCCGCGAGCGCGAACGCCACAAGGTGCCTTACGGCGCCACGCTGACCGTGAAGGCCGACCAGACGGTCAAGGCCGGCACGATCCTGGCCAACTGGGACCCGCTGACCCGCCCGATCATCACGGAATTCGCCGGTCAGGTGCGATTCGAGAACATCGAGGAAGGCCTCACCGTCGCCAAGCAGGTGGACGATGTGACCGGTCTGTCCACGCTGGTCGTGATCGATCCGAAGCGCCGCGGCTCCGCCAAGGTGGTGCGTCCGCAGGTCAAGCTGATCGACGGCAACAACGCTGAGGTGAAGATCCCCGGTACCGACCACTCGGTGACCATCGGCTTCCAGGTCGGCGCGCTGATCCAGGTGCGCGATGGCCAGGACGTGGGCCCCGGCGAAGTGCTGGCGCGTATTCCGGTCGAAGGCCAGAAGACCCGCGACATTACCGGCGGTCTGCCCCGCGTGGCCGAACTGTTCGAAGCCCGCTCGCCCAAGGACAAGGGCATGCTGGCCGAGATCACCGGCACGGTGTCGTTCGGCAAGGAAACCAAGGGCAAGGTGCGCCTGCAGATCACCGATCCGGACGGCAAGGTCTGGGACGAACTGATCCCCAAGGAAAAGAACGTGCTGGTCCACGAAGGCCAGGTGGTCAACAAGGGCGAGTCCGTGGTGGACGGCCCGGCCGATCCGCAGGACATCCTGCGCCTGCTGGGCATCGAAGAGCTGTCGCGCTACATCGTCGATGAAGTGCAGGACGTGTACCGCTTGCAGGGCGTGAAGATCAACGACAAGCACATCGAGGTGATCGTTCGCCAGATGCTGCGCCGCGTCGTGGTCGAATCGTCGGGCGACTCCGGCTACATCGCCGGCGAACAGGTCGAACGCTCGGAAATCCTCAACACCAACGAACGTCTGCAGGCCGAGGGCAAGATCCCCGCGACCTACACCAACGTGCTGCTGGGGATCACCAAGGCATCGCTGTCCACCGATTCGTTCATCTCGGCCGCGTCCTTCCAGGAAACGACCCGCGTGCTCACCGAGGCTGCCATCATGGGCAAGCGCGACGAGCTGCGTGGCCTGAAGGAAAACGTCATCGTGGGTCGTCTGATCCCAGCTGGTACGGGCCTGGCCTACCACCAGGCACGCAAGGCCAAGGAAGCCATGGACGACGCCGAGCGCCGCGCCATCGCCGAAGCCGAAGCCGCCGAACTGCAAGGCTCCAGCGATGACGAAGCCGCCGAAGTGACCGGCGACACGGGCGGCGCTGCGGCCGAATAAGCCGACAGGAACGTCCGTTCCGCCGACCCAGAAGCTCCCGCCCTGTCGACCCCGGCAGGCCGGGAGCTTTTTCATGTCATGGGCGGTTTCGCGCGCTGCATGCAGCGCGTGGCGCTCGCCCCGGTTGCCTCGTTACCTTCAATGCAACGCGCCGCCATCGATCGCTGAACGCGTTAGCGCCTGACTCGCTGCCATGCTGACTACCTGGATTCTTCTGGCCGTGCTGCTCTTCTGGGCAGTGGGGGCCTACAACCGGCTGATGCGCCTGCGCTCTGCCGCCATCCAGGCCTTCGGGGGCCTGGACGCGCACCTGGTGCGCACCATCACCATGCTGGGCGAATACGAGGCGACGCTGCTGCCCGAGCGTTCGCCGTCCGACGCCCGGGCGGCGCTCTGGGCCGCCACCACGCAATTCGGCGCGTCGCTGGCCGCCGCGCGGGCACGCCCGCTCGATACCGCCGCGGCCGCCGCGCTCTCCACCGCCGAGCAGGTGCTGAATGTCGCCTGGCAGGCCGTCGTGCGCGATCGTGCTGGCGCTCCGGTGGATGGCGTGGGCGATGGGCCGGTGCCCTACGCTGCGGCGGGTGCGCCGCCCGCCGACCAGACCCTGGCCGCCTGGATCATCCGGCGCGACCAGCAGGCCGCTCACAACGACCTGGCCCGGCAGCAGTTCAACGATGCTGTGGCGCAATACAACCGCGCCATCGCGCAATTTCCCGCTAGTGTCCTGGCATGGCTCTTCGGCTTTCACCAAGCCCGCCCGCTGTGACCATGGCTTTTCTCTCGCTTCGCTGATCGCCCGACATGTCCCCTGACCGTTCCCAGCCCCGCCCACGCCCTCCGGTCGGCCCTGCCGCACAGCCGCCCCGCGCCGAAGGCGATGCTGGCGCCGGCGCTGGCACAGACCACGCGCTCGCTCCCGCGCTCTGGAAGCTGCTGCAGGCCACGGCCGAGGCGCTGCAGGCCGTGCAGGGCGGCCAGTCGGGCACGGCGGCCCTGGCGGCCGTGGCCCCCGGGCTGCGGCCCGGCGTGCAGGCCCTGCTGTTCCAGGCTCTGCGCCATTTGGGGCGCGCTCAGGCCCTGCGCCGCCAACTGGCCCCGCGCAACCCGCCGCCGCGCATCGACGCGCTGCTCTGCACCGCGCTGGCGTTGGCCTGGAATCCGGAAGAGGCGCCTTATGAGCCCTTCACTCTCGTGAACCAGGCTGTGGAGGCTGCCAAGCGCAACCCCGCCACGCAGGCGCAGTCGGCCTTCGTGAACGCCTGCCTGCGCCGTTTCCTGCGGGAGCGCGATGCCAGCGTGGCCGCGACCGAGGGTGACCCGGTCGCGCGCTGGAACCATCCGGCCTGGTGGATCGAGCGGCTGCGCAAGGACCACCCCCAGCACTGGCAGCAGATCCTGCAGGCCAACAATGCCCACGCGCCGATGACGCTGCGGGTTTCAAGGCAAAAAAGCACGCCGGCGCAGTATCTGCAAGCGCTGAATGCTATGAATTTGGAAGCGATAGCGGTGGGCGCAGACGGCATCGAGCTGGGCCACCCGCAGCCCGTGCAGCAGCTGCCAGGCTTTGCCGACGGCGTGGTCTCGGTGCAGGACGCCGCCGCACAACAGGCCGCGCCACTGCTGCTGCAGGGAATGGACCTGTCAGCTCCGTTGCGCCTCCTGGATGCGTGCGCGGCGCCCGGAGGCAAGACGGCCCACCTGCTCGAATACCAGCCGCCCGGCGCGGTGTGGCAGGTGACCGCGCTGGAGATCGACCCGGTGCGCGCCGAGCGGATCCACGACACGCTGCAGCGCCTGCGGCTGGCGCCGGCGCAGATCCTGGTGGCCGATGCGGCGCGTCCGGACGACTGGTGGGCGCGCAGCGGCGGCGAGCCGTTCGACGCCATCCTGCTCGACGCGCCCTGCACGGCCTCGGGCATCGTGCGCCGCCACCCGGACGTGCGCTGGCTGCGCCGCCCCTCCGATATCGCCCAACTGGCCACGCTGCAGGCCCAGTTGCTGGAGCGCCTCTGGCCGCTGGTGCGCCCCGGCGGGCGGCTGCTTTACTGCACCTGCTCGGTGTTCCGCGCCGAGGGCGATGCCCAGGTGCAAGCGTTTCTTCAGCGCAACACCGATGCGGTGCCGATGCCGTCGCCGGGACATTTAATTCCCGGCCTGGCGGACAAGGCCGGTGCCGTCCCGGACAATCCGGCAGGTGACCATGACGGATTCTTCTACGCGCTTTTCCAGAAAGCCCCGGCCTGAGGCTGCGCGCTCGCCCGCTGCCGGCGGCTGGCTGGCGCGGCTGTGGTTCTGCGCCTTCCTGGCTCTTGCGATGGCGCCGGGGCTGGCGCAAGCCCAGTCCAGCGGCACCGTCAGCGACCTGCAGCTGGACTACAGCGCCGACGGCCTCTTTCTCTCGGCCTCCATGGATTTCGAGCTCCCGCCGCTGGCCGAGGAAGCGCTCTACAAGGGCATTTCCATGCATTTCGTGGCTGAGGCCGTCGTGGTGCGCGAGCGCTGGTATTGGTCCGACAAGCAGGTCGCACAGGCCGTGCGCTACCTGCGCCTGAGCTACCAGCCGCTCACGCGGCGCTGGCGCGTGAACCAGTCGACCACTCCCTTCGGCGCGGCCGGCCTGGGCGTGGCGCTGGGGCAGAGCTATGACGAACTGCGCGATGCCATCGGCGCCATGCAACGCATCGCCCGCTGGCGCATCGCTGAGCCGGGCATGCTCGAGCCCGGTGCGCCCTACGTTGTGCATTACCAGTTCCGCCTGGACATGTCGCAGCTACCCCGGCCGTTCCAGATCGGCGCCATGGGGCGCTCGGGCTGGTCGCTTTCGATGTCGCGCAGCGCCGAGCTCACGCCGGCCGAGCCCACCCGATGACCCCCTTCGGTTCTGGCCAGACGCCGTCGCCCTCGGCTGCATCCGCCCGTTCGCGCGCCGCGCGCCAGGCCCGCCTCATGCGCTGGGTGGTCGGCACCGGCGTCGCCGTCATGAGCGCCATTGGCCTGGTGCTGATGTTCCTGTTGACGCTGGCCACCAACAACCGGGCGCTGTACGAGCGCAACTACACCTGGCTGCTCGGCGTGAACGCCTTCGTGGCGTTGCTGCTCGCGGCCATCCTGGTGTGGGTGTCGGTGCGGCTCGTGGTGCGTTTGCGGCGCGGGCGGTTTGGCAGCCGCCTGCTGCTCAAGCTGGTGGGCATCTTCGCGGTGGTGGGGCTGGTGCCCGGGCTCATGATCTACGTCGTGTCCTACCAGTTCGTCTCGCGATCAATCGAAAGCTGGTTCGACGTGAAGGTCGAGGGCGCTCTCGCCGCCGGCGTGAACCTGGCGCGCGTCACGCTGGATACCCTGGCCAGTGACCAGGCCAACAAGGCGCGCGTGGCCAGTTCCCGCCTGGCGACGGTGCCGGACGCAGCGGCCGGCCTTGTGCTCGAGCGCGTGCGCGACGAGCTCGGCGCGGACGATGTCGTGCTCTGGGGCGCCTCGGGCCAGTTCGTGGCCAGCGCCGGACAGTCACGCTTCAGCCTCAATCCCGAGCGGCCGTCACTGCAGCAGTTCCGCAACGCGCGGCAGCAGCGGCTCACCTTTCAGATCGACGGTCTGGAAGACCTGACCGACCCGGCCGGGGCCGAACGCGTGCGCGTCAAGGCGCTGGTCGCGGTGGACAACCCCAGCCTGGGCGTGCTGACCGAGCCGCGCTACCTGCAGGCCACGCTCTCCCTGCCCACGGCGCTGGTGGCCAACGCCATCACCGTGCAGGAAGCCAATCGCGAATACCAGGAGCGTGCCTTGGCGCGGGGCGGGCTGCGGCGCATGTACATCGGCACCCTGACGCTCAGCTTGTTCCTGGCGGTTTTCGGGGCCGTGCTGCTGGCGGTGCTGCTGGGCAACCAGCTGGCGAGACCGCTTCTGCTGCTGGCCGAGGGCGTGCGCGAGGTGGCCGCGGGTGACCTGAGCCCCAAGGCCGTGCTGCAGCGCAAGGACGAGCTCAGCGGCCTCACGCGCTCTTTCGCGCTCATGACCCAGCAGCTGGCCGATGCGCGCGGCGCCGTTCAGCAGAGCATGGACAAGGTGAGCGCGGCCCGGGCCAATCTGCAGACCATCCTGGACAACCTGACCGCCGGCGTCATGGTGCTGGACGAGCACGGGACCATCGTCTCGTCCAACCCCGGCGCCACGCGCATCCTGCGCGCTCCCATGGCCGCGTTCGAGGGCCGGCGGTTGGCTGAGGTGCCGGGCCTGGCCGAATTCGCCACCGCCGTGCAGACCCAGTTCGACATCTTCCTGGGCGACCGCGACCACCATGGGCTGGACCACTGGCAGCACCCCTTCGCGCTGCACGCGCCCGGCGGCGGCGTGGTGCCCAACGGCACCAGCCTCATTGCGCGTGGCGCGGAGCTGCCCGACACCTCGCGCCTCCTGGTGTTCGATGACATCTCCGAAATCGTCTCGGCCCAGCGCGCGCAGGCCTGGGGCGAGGTCGCACGCCGGCTGGCCCACGAGATCAAGAACCCGCTGACGCCCATCCAGTTGTCGGCCGAGCGGCTGGAAATGAAGCTCTCGGGCAAGTTGCCCGATGCCGAACAGGCCGTGCTTGCCAAATCGGTCAAGACCATCGTGGACCAGGTGGACGCGATGAAGCGTCTGGTCAACGAATTCCGCGACTATGCCCGCCTGCCCGCCGCCGACCTGCAGCCGCTGGATCTGAACGCGCTCGTCTCTGACGTGCTGCATCTGTACGGCGAGGAAAACGCCCATGTGCGGGTCGAGTCCGATCTGGACCCGAAGTGCCCCAGCATCGCAGGCGATGCGCAGCAGCTGCGCCAGGTCGTGCACAACCTGCTGCAGAACGCCCAGGATGCGACCGAGCAGGCCTGCATGCAAAACGGTGTGCCGACCCCCTGGCCGCCGGTACGCATCGGCACGCGCTGGAGCGAATCGTCCCGTCGCGTGCGTCTCACTGTGCAGGACCAGGGCGGGGGCTTTCCGGCACACATCCTGCAACGTGCGTTCGAACCCTACGTCACCACCAAGGCCCGCGGCACCGGCCTGGGGCTGGCGGTCGTCAAGAAGATCGCCGACGAACATGGCGCGCGCATCGACCTGCTCAACCGCATGGACGGCGACACGGTGATCGGTGCGCAAGTGTCGCTATCATTTGCCCCTGAACATACGGTGGTGGTTTAGCAACACGCAGTCATCACACACAAGGCGGATCGAAGTACATGGCAAATATTCTGGTGGTGGACGACGAGCTGGGCATACGGGACCTGCTCTCTGAAATCCTCAATGACGAAGGCCACAGCGTGGACCTCGCCGAGAACGCCACGCGCGCGCGCGCAGCCCGCGCCGCACAGAACTACGACCTGGTGCTGCTCGACATCTGGATGCCGGACACCGACGGCGTTTCGCTGCTCAAGGAATGGGCCACCGCAGGCACGCTGACCATGCCGGTCATCATGATGAGCGGCCACGCCACCATCGACACTGCCGTAGAAGCCACGCGCATCGGCGCCTATTCGTTCCTCGAAAAACCGATCACCCTGCAAAAGCTGCTCAAGGCCGTCGAGCAAGGCCTGGCTCGCAGCGCCAGCCAGCCCGCCGTGCCCGCCACGCCTCCGGCCGCCGCGGCCGCGCAGGGTGGCGCGAACATCGGCAAGCCCGCCGAGGGCCCCGGCGGCGCGCTTTCCCTGGGCGCGGCAGCCACTGCGGCAGCTCCCCTGGGCGCCGTGACGGTGTCCACCATCATCTCCGCTGATTCGGCCCCGGCGGGCTCCGGCCCCCAGTCGCGCCAGGGATTCGACCTGGACAGGCCTCTGCGCGAAGCGCGCGACGGTTTTGAGAAGGCGTACTTCGAATTCCATCTGGCTCGCGAAGGCGGCTCCATGACCCGCGTTGCCGAAAAGACCGGCCTGGAGCGCACCCACCTCTACCGCAAGCTGCGCCAGCTGGGCGTGGATCTGGGCCGCGGCAAGCGGGGCTGACAAGGCGTCTCGAGAAAAAATCTCGTTTCTTTCGGGAACTCGGTTTTTTCTGGCTATAATTTAAGGCTTAGGCCCGGTAGCTCAGTCGGTAGAGCAGAGGATTGAAAATCCTTGTGTCGGCGGTTCGATTCCGTCCCAGGCCACCAAACAGCATTCCGCTCACGCAGGAATGAAAAAACCTGTCGCAGCAATGCGGCAGGTTTTTTTTTGCCTCCATTGCTGAGGAATTCGTTCTACCGGGCGCTGTTTCTCGACCGCGGGCCTCGGCATCGCACGGGCCTTTCCGCATGCGAGCTTGGCTTGCGTGGGACCCGGGCTGCCACTGGATGGTGTGCCGGTTGCTCTGTCTGGGTCATGAGTTGCCACAGCGATCCGCAATGGTGCCGACCGTTCAGGCCAGTCGCAGTGTCCCGCACGGGCCGTGACCATGCCCACTTGCTCGCTTCCCCAGCGTGAGGGCCGCGCCGCAACGCCGGGTAAGGGCATTGCCGTAAGATTGCCTTAACGCTCCGGGGTGCACACGCGTGCTGAGATTCACACCCGAGAACTTGAACCGGGTCATTCCGGCGTAAGAAGAGCTGTCAGTCGCCACCCTGCCCGGGGTGGCCATGGCAGGTCCTGTGATCTTCGGAGCATCCGTTCACAGGCACAGTAGGTCACGAAGGAAAGAAAGCCCCATGGACAAGGTCGCCGCGCTGGTCGCGGACATCCTCGCATTCATTGCGATGGAACCACCACAAGAACAACAACAACCAGAAGGCGGCGGGGGCGGGTCCATCGATGCGCAGTTCAATGCACTCGCGCTGCGGCTCTTCACGTACCAGTACACATCCAACCCAGCCTACCGCACTTTCTGCCAGCGCCGCGGCGCGACATTGCGCAGCGTGCAGCGCTGGACGGACATTCCCGCCGTGCCCATCGACGCCTTCAAGGCGATGGAGCTGCGCTGCGAGGCCCCGCGCCCGGACGAACGCGTCTTCATGACCAGCGGCACCACCCGCGGCGGCGAGGTGCGCGGGCGGCATTTCCACCCCCAGCTCGACGTGTACGACATGTCGATGGCGCGCAACTTCCAGCGGCGTTTCATGCGCGGCGCCGGGCCCATGCCGATGGGCATCCTGTTTCCTGATGAGCACCTCATGCCGAACTCGTCGCTGGCGCACTATCTCGCGCTTGCCAAGGACGTCTTCGGCAGCCCGGTCAGCCGGCACTTTGTGGGCACGCACGGCATGCATGTGGTGAGCCTGTGCTCCGCGCTCGAAGCCGCAGAGCGCACCGGCACGCCCTACGCCCTGCTGGGCGCGAGCTACAGCTTCGTGCATCTGATGGAGTCCCTGCATGAGAAGGGCCGGCGCTTCAAGCTGCCACCGGGTAGCCGCGTGCTGGACACGGGCGGCTACAAGGGCCAGTCGCGCGAGGTGCCTCCCGAGGAGTTCTATTCCGGGCTGTCGTACATGCTGGGCGTGCCGCGCGAGCTCTGCGTCAACATGTACGGCATGACGGAACTCAGCACGCAGTTCTATGACGACGGCAATGCCCAGGTGCCCTCGGTCAAGTCCGGCCCCCACTGGATCCGCTCGCGGCTGGTGGACCCGGCCACGGGCCGCGATGTGCCGCCCGGCGAGCGTGGCATCCTCGTGCACTGCGATCTGGCCAACTACAACTCGGTCACCACCATCCTGACCGAGGACGTAGGCGAGTGGGCCGACGGAGGCTTCCTGCTGCTGGGCCGGGCCGAAGGCGCGCAGGCCAAGGGCTGCTCGATGGCGGTGCAGGACTTCATGCGGGCCGCCGGCAAATGACGCCCAAGGTGGCGGTCGCCGCTGCCGTGCCGCGGGTGCGGGCCGGCTACCTGCCCGGCCTCGATCCCGCGGACATCACCTGGCAGGTGCTGCCCTTCGCGCACGGCAGCGCCCGGCTGGAGGTGGAAGTGCCCGTGCTCACTCCCGCGCAGATGGAGGCGCTGGCCCTGCGCGTGCGCGAGGCCGCGGCCCACCATCTTCAATCCATGGCGGTGGAGCAGATCATCGCCATCATCGACCAGGCCATTGCCCGCCTGCTGGACCGCCGCGATCCGCTGCGCCGGCAGGCCGAGGCGCTGCTGCCCCTGGTGAGCGGCTACGACGCCGAGATGGTGCGCCTGGGGCTGACAGGCTTTTTCAAGAACTTCCGCGCGCCGCAACTGCGCCGTTTCGTGGCCGAGGATTTTTCCAACCCGCTGGCGCTCGACGGCTTCCAGCCTGCGGCCAAGGGCGGCGCGGTGCGGGCCTTCGGGCCCGGCCTGCTGGTGCACAGCTGGGCCGGTAACGTGCCGGCGCTGGCGCTCTGGAGCTTCGTGTGCGGCCTGCTGGTCAAGGCCGGCAGCATCGGCAAGCTGCCCAGCGCCGAGCCGCTCTTCGCGGGCTGGTTCGCGCAGCTGCTGGCCGAGGTGCATCCGCCGCTGGCCGACTGCTTCGCGGTGGTGTGGTGGAAGGGCGCGGGCGGCGACGATGCGGCGGCGCTCTATGCCCAGGCCGATACGGTGCTGGCCTATGGCGGCAACGAATCGCTGGATGCCATCCGGCGCCGCCTGCCCGTGACCACGCGCTTTCTGCCGCATGGTCACAAGCTGGGCTTCGGCGTGGTAACGGCCGCGGCGCTCGATGCGCTCGATGCCCCGGCCGTCGCCCGCCGCGCCGCGTGGGACGTGATGCGCTACGACCAGCAGGGCTGCTATTCGCCGCATGTTTTCTACGTGCAGCGCGGTGGCGCCGTGTCGCCGCGCGCCTTCGCGGGCTATCTGGCGGGCGAGCTGGCGCAGCTGGCCCGGCGCTTTCCGCGCCGGCCGCTGGACGTGGAGGAATCCGCCGCCGTGGCCGGCTGGCGGCAGGCGCTGGAGTGGCGCGGCCTTTCGTCACCCGGCGGCGCGGCGGCGGACGAGCTCATCGGCACACCCGAAGACGCCTGGAGCGTGGCCTATGGCGACGCCCCGCAGCCGCTCTCGCCCACCGCGCTGCAGCGCAGCGTTCAGGTGGTGGCCGTGGATGCGCTGGACGACGTGCAGCGCGCCATCGCCGGCCACGGCGCGTTCCTGCAGACCGCCGGCGTCGCCGCCTCGCCTGAGGAACTGCAGCGCCTCGCCGCGCTGCTGGGCGCGGCGGGCGTGACGCGCATCAGCGCCATCGGCGCGATGAGCACGCCCGAAGCCGGCTGGCACCACGATGGCCGCTTCAACCTGCTGGACCTGGTGCGCATGGTGGAGATCGAGCCCTCCGCCGAAACCGCCGCCGAGGCCTTCGCGCCCTATGCCGACTGAGACTGCAGCCGAGATGAATGCCATGGCGGGCGCAGCGCAGCTTGCGGGCGATGCCTTTCTCGACATCGATCAGGCCGTGTTCGCCTATCCCGGCCGCGCCCCGGTGGTGGACGGCGTGAGCTGGCGCATCGCCGCGGGCGAGGTGCACTGCCTCGTGGGCCGCAGCGGCTGCGGCAAGACCACGCTGCTGCAGCTGGCCGCCGGCCTGCTGCGCCCGCAGACGGGCCATGTGCGCATGCAGGGCCGCGAGGTGGTGGCGCCCGGGCCGCAGCTGGGCTTCATGTTCCAGGCGCCGACGCTGCTCGAATGGCGCAGCGCGCTCGACAACGTACTGCTGCCCGTGTCGCTGCAGCGCCGGCCGCAGCCTGCCGACGTGGCGCGCGCGCAGGCGCTGCTGGATCAGCTGGGGCTGGGCGGCCACGCGCAGCGCCACCCGCGCCAGCTCTCGGGCGGCCAGCAAAGCCGCGTGGCGCTGGCGCGTGCGCTGGTGCTGGAGCCGGCGCTGCTGCTGCTCGACGAGCCCTTCGCCGCGCTCGACGCCATCACCCGCGCCGAGTTGCAGGACGATCTGCTGCGCACCTGCCGGGAGCGCGGCACCACCGTGCTGTTCGTGACGCACGACATCACGGAGGCCGTCTATCTGGGCGACCGCATCGCCGTGCTGCAGTCGGGGCGCGTTGCCGATGACATCCGCATCGACCTGCCCTGGCTGCGCACCCAGGCCATGCGCCACGATGCGCCCTTCAACCGCCTCTGCGCCCGCGTGCGCGCCAGCCTGGACGGGGTGGGCGCATGAGCCGACTCGGTCCGTCGTCTGCCACCACGTCCGCCTGGCCCTACCGCGCGCTGGGCGCCGCGCTGCTGCTGGCGCTGCTGGGCGCGTGGGAATGGGCGGCCCGGCATTCGGGCCTTTCCGCGTTGGTGCTGCCCGCGCCCTCGGCCATCGCCGCATCGCTGTGGCAGGGGCTGCGCACGGGTTACTTCCTGCCGCATGTGCGGGCCACGCTGTCTGCGCTGCTGCTGGGACTGGCGGGCGGAGGTCTCGCAGGACTGGCGATCGGCATCGCGCTGGCCGAATCGCCGCTGCTGGAACGTGTGCTTCGGCCCTACGTGGTGGTGAGCCAGGTCGTGCCCAAGCTGGCGCTGGCGCCGCTCTTCGTGCTGTGGTTCGGCTTCGGCATTCCATCCACCGCGCTCATCACGGGGCTGATCTGCTTCTTTCCGCTGATGGAGAACACCTTCACCGGGCTGCAGCAGGCCGATGCACCACGGCTGCAGCTCTTTCGCATGCTGGGCGCGACGCGCTGGCAGACGCTCGTGCACCTGAAACTGCCGCAGGCGCTGCCGGCCATCCTCGCCGGCCTGCGCATGGCCGTGGTGCTGGCGCTGGTGGGCGCGGTGGTGGGCGAATTCATCGGTGCGAGCCAGGGCCTGGGTGCGGTGGTGATCGCCGCGCAGGGGATGATGGACACCGCGCTGATGTTCGCGGCGCTGGTGCTCATTGCGGCCATAGGGCTGCTGCTGTACCAGGCCACGCTGTGGCTGGAGCGCTGGCTGCTGCGGCCCTATGCCGATCGTTTCTGAACTTCTTTCAACTCACCTTTTGGACGACATGCAACGACCTGAATTCCTCTCGCGCCGCACGCTGCTGGCGGCTTCCGCAGGCCTCGCCGTCACCCGTCTGGCCGGCGCTGCAGCGCCTGCTGCGCCGGCCCTGGGCAAGATCACCGTCGCAGGCTGGAGCAAGCCCATCAGCGAGATCACCAACCTGCTGGCCGAGCCCGACAAGGGCTTTTTCAAGGCGCGCGGCGTGGAGCTGGCTTACCTGCCCGGCGCGGGCGGCGGCGATGCCCTGCGCAACACGCTGAGCGGCCAGGGCGACGTGGCCTTCACCGATCCGGGATCGTTTTTCATGGCGCTGGACAAAGGCGAGAAGCTCACCGCCATTTATGACATTTACCCGCAGAACGTGTTCAACGTGGTGTCGTTGCAGTCCTCGGGCATCCGCACGCCGGCCGACCTGAAGGGCAAGCGCATCGGCGTGTATAGCCTTTCCAGCGGCACGCGGCAGAACCTGCTGGTGCTGCTGCACCAGGCGGGGCTCAAGGAGTCGGACGTGACCATCGTGGTCACCGGCCTGCTCAACTTCGCGCCGCTGCTGCAGGGCCAGGTCGATGCCACGGCCGCCACCGACACGGGCCTGGCCGTGGGCCGCCGCAAGGGACTGGGCGCCGTCAACGTCATGCAGGTGCGCGACTACCTCAATGTCTCCAGCGATCTCTTCGTGGTGCGCAACGAGGTGCTGGCGCAGAAGAAGGCGCTGCTGCGCGCCTTTTTGCAGGGCTACCGCGACAGCGCCGCCTGGATGATGGCGCACCCCGAAGACGCCGCCGCGCTGGCCATGAAGGTCGCGATCGACGGCACGCAGCAGGACGCGAACCTGGAGGTGATCCGGCTACGCAACGCGTCGGCCCAGCCGTCGGTGCCCGGCCAGCCACTGGGTGCGTTCAACCTTGCATCGCTGCAGAAGGCGGCCGATGCCTACCGCGCGCTGGGCCTGGTGCAGCGTGACATCCGCGTGGCCGACGTGGTGGACGCCAGCCTGCTGCCTGCGGCGTGACCCGCAGGCCTTGAGGAGCGAGGAGCACGCCATGAAGTTCAAGGGCCAGGTCGTTCTGGTGACGGGCGCGAGCCGGGGCATCGGCGCGGCCATCGCCCGCGCCTTCGCGCAGGAAGCCGCCACCGTGGCGGTTAACTATCTCTCGAATCACGCGGCGGCCGACGAGACGGTGGCGGCCTGCCGCGCCGCCGGCGGCGATGCCTGGGCCGTGCAGGCCGACGTGGGCGATGCCGAGGCGGTGCGCGCCATGGTGGATTCGGTGGTGCTGGAGGCCGGCCGCATCGACGTGGTGGTCAACAACGCCTTCAGGCCCTTGGCCTTCGATGCCCGCCACCGCAAGCTGTTCGGCGATGTGCCCTGGACCGACTACCAGGCCCAGTTCGACGGCGCCGTGGGCGGCGCTTTCAACGTCTGCCAGGCGGTGCTGCCGCACCTGCGCCAGCGCGCGCGCGGCAGCATCGTGAACATCGCCACCAACCTGGTCGAGAACCCCGTGGTGCCCTATCACGACTACACCACGGCCAAGGCCGCGCTGGTGGCCTTCAGCCGCAACCTGGCGGCCGAACTGGGGCCGCTGGGCATCCGCGTCAACTGTGTGGCGCCGGGGCTGGTCTATCCCACGCAGGCCAGCCAGTCCACGCCGGAGGCGCTGCGCGAGGCGATCACCGCCGCCACGCCCCTCCGGCGTATCGCCCGGCCCGAGGACGTGGCGGGGCCGGTGCTGTTCCTGGCTTCGGAGTGGAGCGGCTTCATGACCGGGCAGGTGCTGTTCGTTGACGGCGGGCTGGTGATGAAGTGATCCGGCGCTGAAGAGGCGGCATTCGCCTACATCGCTCGGCAGCGGACGGAGACCCGCCCCGGCCACCGCTTGCGGATATTCGAGGGTATGTCCGAACAACTGCTCTTTGTCCTGCAGCGCCTGGTGCGCAAGACCTGGCTGCGCTGCGCACTCTTTGCCCTGCTGGCCGTGGCGGCCGTCACGCTGGCCACCTGGCTCGGGCCCCACATCCCCGACGGCGTGGCGCTGAACCTGGGCTCGGGCGCGCTGGACAGTCTGCTGAACATCCTGGCCTCCAGCATGCTCACCGTGTCCATCTTCTCGGCCAGCACCATGGTGGCCGCGTTCTCGGCCGTGGCCAACAGCGCCACGCCGCGCGCTTCGCAACTGCTGACAGAGGACTCCACCGTGCAGAACACGCTGGCGGTGTTCATCGGCGCCTTCCTTTACAGCGTCGTCGCGCTGGTGGGACTGCACGTGCAGGTGTATGGCGACGGCGGCCGGCTGGTGCTGTTCGGCTTCACGCTGCTCATCCTGCTCGGCGTGGTCGTGGTGCTGCTGCGATGGATCGACTACCTCTCGGTGCTGGGCCGCCTGGGCGAGACCATCCGCCGGCTGGAGCAAGCCACCCGCAAGGCCATTGATCAGCGCGTGGCCAAGCCCTTTTTGGGCGGGCGCCGGCAGCGGCCTGGCGAGCGCGGCGCCCATGCCGTGCGCAGCGACGCCACTGGCTTCGTGCAGCACGTGGCCATGGACCTGCTGCAGGCCCGCGCCGAGGCGCTGGACGGCCACCTGCACCTGCACGTGCTGCCTGGCGCCTTCGTCGCGCCCCATACCGTGCTCGTGACCAGCGACCGGCCCATCGACGCCGAGGAGCGCGAGGCCATCCTGCAGGCGGTGCTGATCGGCAACGGGCGCAGCTTCGACCACGACCCGCGCTACGGCTTCGTGGTGATGGGCGAGGTGGCGGCGCGGGCCATGTCGGCGTCCGTCAACGACCCCGGCACGGCGCTGGACGTGATGGGCGCGGGCGCGCGCACGCTGGCCCACTGGGCGCACCGGCAGCAGTCGGCCGAGCGGGAAGCCGGTGCCGTGGCAGTCCCCTGCGACCGCGTGACCGCGCCCGGGCTGCGCGAGGCCGGCATGGTGGAAGACGTGTTCGAGCCGCTGGCGCGCTATGCGGCGGCTTCGGTCGAAGTGGGCGTGGCGCTGCAGCGTGCGCTGCATTCGGTGGGCGCCCTGCACCCGGCGCTGCGCCAGGCGAGCGAGCGGCTGTCGGCCTATGCGCTGGAACGCGCCGCCCAGGCCGATCTGTGCGCCACCGATATGAAAGCGCTGCAGGGCGCGGCGCGGTGGGGCGAAGAGGGGCTGTAGCTGCCCCGCTCTCGCGGTTTCAAGGGGTTTCGGTCTGCAGCCCTTGAGCTGTTTGGGTGGCGCGCTATTGAAAAAATAGCATTCCGGCAGGGTGAACGATCAGAAACCGATCGTGCGCCACACCGCGAATGCCGCCGCGCCCAGCGCCGCCACGGCCGCCAGGCCCAGCCAGAGGCCGCCGCGCTGCTCGGCGAAGGGATCGTCCAGCATGCGGCGCGCATTGGGCGGCACGTGGGCTGTCTGCGAGAGCGAGCCGCCCAGGCGCGTGTTGATGCGCATGCGGCCGTTGATGGCCCAGCCGCTCGCGTCCAGCAGCGGCCCTAGACTGCGCTGGCGCAGCTTGAGCCAGGCGATGAGCATGCTCGGCCCCGAGATGGCCAGCACGATGCCTGCCAGCGCCATCGGGATCCACGGGCCCAGCTCGATGAACTTGCCGAAGATGCCCACCAGCACCGCGCTGATGCTGCCCAGGGCCACGCCGATGGCGGCTACCGTGCCCACGTCGGTGCGGCGCAGGCTGGTGTCGGCCGCGGTCACTGCCGGCTTGGCGGCCGCTGCGGCGGCGGATGCCGTGAGCGGCGTGGCCGCCAGGCTGCCGGCCTCTGCGCTGAGCGACTTCTCCACGCGCGCATCGCTGGTGGCGGCACGCTTGGCGACCTGCTCCTCGATCATGCGCAGGAACTTCTTGTAAGGCGAGAAGAAGGCCTGCGCGATGCTGGTCGGGTTCTCGATGATCTTGGTGATGGTGGCGTCCCAGTCGCGGCCCTGGCGGTCATAAAAGACGCCGTTGCGGCCCGTGAAGAGGAAGTCCACGTCGCCCGCGGTGAAGGCCGCCACCACGGTCATCTTCTCGGTGGCGCCCTTGTCGCCGCGCCGCGTGCAGTCGCAATAGGCCAGGTAGCTCTTGGCCAGCCCGGCAAGCTTGGCGTGCGCTGCGGCATCGCGCACCTGCACGGTCAGATCGCAGCTGCGTGCATCCAGGTAGAGCGTGCCGGCCTGGAAGATGGCGCCGCGCCGCTGGTAGAAGGCCGAGAACGACACGAAGTTGTTCAGGAGCGTCATCAGGTCACGCTTGAAGCGCAGCAGCTTTTCCAGCGCCAGCGTGGCGTCGTTGTGGGCCTTCTCGGCTTCGTCCTGGGTGATGAGCTCCATCACGCGCGACTCGGCATCGCCGTGCAGCACGTCCTCGAAGAGCGCCTCGCCCTCGATGGACTCGAGCGGCGTTGCGGGCTTGGCCGCCAGCCATTGCTGGCAGGGCGCTACCGCCGTCTTCACCTGCTGCCACTGGGCCTCGGTCAGGCGGTCGGTGCCTGCGCCCAGCAGCGGCTCCACCGCCTGGGCGCTGAGCGTGGCGAGCGCGCTGCCCCAGGCCGGGTTCACGCCGTCGGCGAGCGGCAGCACGCCGTGCGGCCCCACGGCGGAGATGGGCGCGATGGGTAGCGCAGCGATGGAGTCGGACGACAGGGCCAGGTCCTGGCCCGTGGCGAGCGCCGCATAGGCCTCCTGCGAGGGGTTGAGCGCGGCGGCGGCCTTGAGGTCGTAGGCCGCCAGCCGGCTGCGCGCGAAGAAGTCCTCCACCTTGGCGCTGACTTTGTTCACCGCGCGGGCGGCGGCCAGCGTGCCTTCGCCCAGCGGCAGGCCGGCGGTGGCCTGCAGGGCCGCAGCGTGCCAGGCGCGCAACTTCGCCACGTCGGCGAAGAAGGCCTCCGCCAGCGGGCGGTTCACCCCGGCAGGCTGGTCGTCCACGGCGGGCGCGCTGCCGTGCGTCTGCATGATCCAGCGCAGGGTCTGCGCGGCGAGTGTGTCGTCCTGCGCGGCTTCGGGGCTGACCACGCCATCACCGTTGAAGCGTTGTGCGCCCAACTGGCCGCTGCGCGCCAGCACCTCGGCCAGCGTGATCGCGTCGGCCTCGGGGCGATCGGCCAGCGCCAGGATGCGCTGGGCCTGGGCCTGCAGCGCCGCGCCTTCCGCGCTGCCGATGGCCAGCGCCTGCAGCGGCAGGCTGTCGCCGGGGCGGGCCAGTTCTTCGGGGTCGGCCAGCAGGCTGCAGGCCCAGGCGCAGGCGGCCAACAGCTCGGGCGGGCGGATGCGGCCGTCCTGGTCGGTGTCGATCAGGTCGAGCGTGCGGGTGTCGAATTCGATGCCGCGCGTGGGGCAGGCCAGCGCCACCCAGAGCTTCTGGTCCAGCTCGGGCAGATGGGCGATGTCCTGGCCGCTGCGGATGATGACCTGGTCCACGCCGCCAGCGCGGAAGAATTGCCATCGGTAGGACGAGGCGGGAGTGCGATCGGTGGCGGAGTCGGTGGGGTTATGCGAGGAAGTCTGCACGTTCTGTTCGGAGGACATGGCGGAGAGCGGGGAATGGAGAAGAGCGCTGGCGCAGGGCGTCCGACAGTGTCGAATCCGCCGCGCGGCACGGCTGTAGGGCGACTGCGCGTATGCCGCGCCGACAGGCCGCCGTAGCGGTGGCCCAGGCGATCGTGGCATGCGTGTGAAGGGCGCGATTATTCCGTGTTGCGGAGGTGATTGCGAATGCGGCGGCGCTTTCGCTAAAGTGCCTGCCATGTCTTCCTACACGCGTTCACTGCCCCTGTCGGGCGCTACCAATTTCCGAGACCTGGGCGGCTACGCCGGGCAGGACGGCCGGCCCGTGCGCTGGCGGCGGTTGTTCCGCTCCGACCATCTGGCCTCGCTCACCGCGCAGGACACGCAGGTGCTGGAGCCGCTGCGCCTGGCGCGCGTGATCGACTTCCGCGGCGAGGCCGAGAGTGCCTCGCTGGCCTACGCCATGCCTGGCGTGGCCTACCACGCGCTGCCGATCGAGCCCACCGTGGTGCAGCGCTCCAAGGAGATGGCGCTGGCCGGCGAGCAGCTCACGCCGGCCATCGCCGTCGCGCTGATGCAGGACACCTACCGCGCGTTCGTCTCCGACAACGCCGCGCAGTTCGCCGCGCTGTTCGAGCATCTGCTGCACAGCGATGCGCCGCTGGTCTTCCACTGCACCGCAGGCAAGGACCGCACGGGCTTCGCTGCGGCGCTCATCCTGCTGGCGCTGGGCGTGCCGCGCGACGTGGTGATGCAGGATTACCTCCTCACCAATGGCCTCTACCAGCCGCCGAGCCACTTCCTGCGCGCGGCCCCGGCCGAGGTGATGAACGTGCTCTGGCGCGTGCAGGAAGACTTCCTGCATGCCGCTCTGGACGTGGTCGAGCGCGACCACGGCGGGCTCGACCGCTACCTGCAGG
The DNA here is from genome assembly GCF_057642795.1 of Paracidovorax sp. NCBI lineage: Bacteria > Pseudomonadati > Pseudomonadota > Betaproteobacteria > Burkholderiales > Comamonadaceae > Paracidovorax > Paracidovorax sp. Next base: position 243,489 of record NZ_JBXYZY010000040.1, on the reverse strand, counting down.
GCCGGCTGGGCGTGGGGCCGGCCGAGCGTGCGCGTCTGGCGCAGATGTACCTGGAACCTGCCGGCAGCTGAACCGCGCAGCGCGCAGCCCCGGAACGAAAAAAGCCGGCTCATCGAGCCGGCCTTTTTTGTGGGCGTGCCCCGGTGGTACCGGAGCCGTGCCGCGTCCGATCAGAGCGTGGCGTCCTTGAGCTTCTTCAGCGCGCGGGTCTTGATCTTGACCGAAGCGGGCTTGGCGGGGAACCAGCGCTCTTCACCCGTGAACGGATCCTTGCCGAAGCGCTTCTTCTTGGCGGGCACTTGCTGCAGGCCGATCTTCATCAGGCCGGGCAGCGTGAATTCGCCGGAGCCCTTCTTGTGCACGGAGCCCAGGATGGCGCCTTCGAGCGCGGTCAGCACGGCCTTGACGGCCTTCGGCTCGACACCGGCTTGCGTGGCCAGGTGGGCCACCAGCGTGGTCTTGTTGAACACGTCCTTCACGGGCTTCAGGGCTGCGGGCGTGGCCTTGGCGGCGGCAGGCGCTGCGGCCTTCTTCACGACGGCCGTGGCCTTCTTGGCCGGCGCGGCAGCCTTCTTCGGTGCGGCGGCAGCGGTGGTCACCTTCTTGGCGGCTGCGGGAGCAGCGGCGGTCTTCTTGGTGGTGGTGGCGGCCTTGGTGGCCGGCGCGGTGGTTTTCTTTGCAGTTGCCATGATGTTGATTGATCTCTTCTGGATGAAACGGAGCAGAACTTTCCAGCGAGGCTGGTCGGCGAATTCTAGGACCTTTGCTCGGTGTGCTGCGGGCCGCGAGCCCAAAACGCCGCGCCAGCCCGCATGGACAGGCGCTTTGCACGTCGCGCGCTGCGCTGGCAGCAGGCTGACGCGGGAATGCGAGGGGCTTGCCTGCGCGGCCACCGCGTTAAGCTGCAGCACCCGCAACGCGCGGCGCCGCCGCCGTGCCTCACACGAGACAAACCCCTTTGCGAAGGACTGCCATGAGCGACAACACCCCCTTCGGCTTCGGCCGCTTTGTGCCGGGCTTTGACTTCCTGCAGAACCTGGCCAAGAACTCCGCCGCAGGCATGCCCGCCATGCCGGCGATGCCCGGCATGTCCAGCTGGGTCGCGCCCACGGTGAGCGAAGAAGAGCTGGAAAAGCGCATCGAGGAATTGAAGGCCGTGCAGTTCTGGCTCGACCAGAACTCGCGTGCGCTCACCGCCACCGTGCAGGCGCTGGAGGTGCAGAAGATGACCCTCGCCACGCTCAAGGGCATGAACGTGGCCATGGGTGACCTGGCCAGCGCGTTCACGCCCAAGCCGGCTGCGGCGGCCGATGCGGCTGCGCAGGCCAGCGCCCCCGCGTACCAAGCCCCACACCGCGATGCAGAAGACGCAGCCGGCCCTGACGCCGATGCGCAGGCCGATGCCGCCGCCGACGCGGACCAGCCCGCCGGCGTGGTCGATCCCATGCAATGGTGGACGGCGCTGGGCACGCAGTTCCAGCAGATCGCGGCCAATGCGCTGAAAGACGTCGCGCAGCACCAGGGCGCGTTTGATGCCACGCGCGACATGGCCGCGGAAGCCGTGAAGAGCGCCACTGACATGGCATCGCACCTGGCCGCGCAGGGGCTGCAGGGCGTGCAGGAGGCCACGCGCAGGGCGGCGAGTGCCGCGCCTGCCGCCGATGCGCCCAAGGCCGCCACCAAGCGCCGGGCACCCGCCAAGAAGGCGAGCACGCGCGCGGCAGCCAAGGCCCCTGCCAAGAAGGCCCCGGCCAAGACCGCCACCCCAGCCTCCGCGCGCAAGCCTGCGCCTGCACCGGCGCGCGCTGCCAGCGGGCGCTCGCGCACGGCGCGCTGAGCCCACCTTCTTCGGCCGGCCCGCGGGCGGAGCGCGGGACCGGTCCGCTTCGTTTGCCCCTTCGCCTTGGGCCTTCGCGGCCCTTCCCTGACAATCCCTCCATGCCCCTCTTTCCCCACGGACACGCCACCCATCCGCAATGGAACATGGCCGCTGCGCTGGTGCTGGCGCAGCTGCGCGCGCAGATGGCCCAGCCGCAGTACGCATCCGCGCCCACGCTGGGCCTGATCTACATCACCGACCACTACGCGCATGCGGCGGCGGAGCTGCTCGACTGGCTCGCCTCCGAGCTGCCCGAGGTGACCGACTGGAGTGGCTCCGTCGGCGTGGGCGTTGCGGCCAACAACGCCGAATACTTCGACGAGCCGGCGCTCTCCGTCATGTTGCTGGACGTGCCGGCCGATCAGTACCGCGTCTTCTCCGGCGTGGCGCCGCTCTCGCGCAGCGGCGCGGCGGCGGGGGGCTTCACGGCGCACACCGCCCTCGTGCATGCCGATGGCGGCACACCCGAACTCGCCGAGCTGATCGCCGAGGTGGCTGACCGCACCGCCACCGGCTATCTGTTCGGCGGCCTGGCGGCCAGCCGTGCGCAGAGCGTGCAGTTCGCCGTGGCCGGCAACGGCAACATCGCGGGGCAGGGCGCGGCGGGTGGCGTGTTCGACGGCGGCCTCTCGGGCGTGGCCTTCGGCGCCGGCGTGCAGCTGCTCTCGCGCGTCACCCAGGGCTGCCAGCCCGTCGGCCCGCTGATGACGGTGACCGCCGCGCAGGACAACGTCGCGCTGGAGCTCGACCACAGGCCCGCGCTCGACGTCCTGCTGGAGACCCTGAAAGTCTCGCTCGACGGCGATCCGCAGCCCGCGCTGCAGAAGGTGCGCGCCACGCTCGCCGGCCTGGTGGATGCGGGCGCGCAGCCGCAGGGCCGCACCGGCCACTTCGGCACCGACGTGCGAGTGCGCCACATCGTGGGCCTGGATGCCGCGCGGCGCGGTGTGGCCCTGGCCGACCGCGTGGAGTCTGGCATGCGGCTGGCCTTCTGCCAGCGCCATGTGGCTGCGGCGCGCGCCGACCTGATGCGCATCTGCGCCGAGATCCGCGAGGAGCTGGCGCCCGAAACCTACGACGAGAACGCGCTCACCCGCGCGCTGGCGGGCGCCGACGCGCCGGGCGAGGCGCAGCAGCGGCAGATCCTGGGTGCCATCTACGTCAGCTGCTCGGGCCGCGGCGGGCCGCATTTCGGCGGGCCCAGCGCGGAGCTGCAGATCGTGCGCCATGCGCTGGGCGACGTGCCCCTGGTGGGCTTCTTCGCCGCCGGCGAGATCGCGCACGACCGGCTCTACGGCTACACCGGCGTGCTGACCGTGTTCGTGGGCAACGCGGCGAACTGAGCGCCTCAGGCGCCTCTCGCCGCGCATCTTCACCGCCGAGCTGCGCTGCCCCGCTGCCCCGTTCGCCGCAGGGCAAGCGGGCCTCAGGCATCAGGCCGGCAGCAGGCGGGGGCGGATGCCGCGGGGAGCCCGGCGAACGCGAAGTCCAGCTCCGGCGCCAGCCCGCTCACGATGCGCGCGATCGACTTGCCCGAGCCGCAGGCATGCGTCCAGCCCAGCGTGCCGTGGCCGGTGTTGAGGTACAGGTTGGGCAGCCTGGTCTTGCCGATCAGCGGCACGTTGCTGGGCGTGGCCGGGCGCAGGCCCGACCAGAACTGCGCACCCGCCGTGTCGCCCGCACCAGGAAAAAGCGCTTCCACGCGCCGCACGATGGCCTCGCAGCGCACGTGGTTCAGCGCGCGCCCGTAGCCGTTGAGCTCGGCCGTTCCGGCGATGCGCATCACGTCGCGCGCGGGCTGTCCGTCCTGCGCGGCTCGGGTGTAACGCGAGAAGACCAGCTTGTATTCGTCGTCGGTCAGGCTGGCCGTGTAGGCGGCGGAGGCATCGCGCACGGGCAGCGTCACTGAATAGCCCTTGGCCGGATAGATCGGCAGGCGCAGGCCCAGCGGCTCGGCCAGCAGCGGGCTGAACGAACCCATGGCCAGCACGTAGGCGTCGGCGCTCACGCGCTCGTAGCGGCCTTCGGCATTGGTGATCTCCACGTGGTCGATGGCGCCGCCCACCGTGCGCAGCGCGGTGATGTGGCAGGCCATGCGGAACCGGACGCCGGCCGCCTCGGCCAGCCGCGCCAGCTCGCGGGTGAAGAGGTTGGCGTCACCTGACTCGTCCGCGGCCGTGTAAGTGGCGCCGGCCAGCTGGGGGCGGATGGTGGCCAGCGCAGGTTCCAGCGATACGGCCTCGTCGGCGTTCACCACGCGGCGATCGCAGCCGAGCTGGCGCATCTGTTCGGCCGGGGCCAGGGCCGCGTCGAACTCCTTGGCGCTGGTGTAGAAGTGCAGGATGCCCTGCGTGCGTTCGTCATAGCGGATGCCGGTGTCGCGCCGCAGCTGCTGCAGCGTGTCGCGGCTATAGGTGCCTAGCGCGACGATCTGCTCGATGTTGTGGCGCGTGCGCGCCGGCGTGCATTCGCGCAGGAACTGCAGGCCCCAGAGCCACTGCCGCATATCGGCGCGCAGCCGGAACAGCAGCGGCGCATCTTCGCGGCCCAGCCACTTGAGCAGCTTCAGCGGTGCGCCCGGATTGGCCCAGGGCTCGGCATGGCTCACCGAGATCTGCCCGCCGTTGGCGAAGCTGGTCTCTGCGCCGGGCGTGGCCTGGCGGTCGATGACGGTCACTTCGTGGCCGAGCTGCTGGAGGAAGTAAGCGGAGGTGGTGCCGAGCAAGCCGGCGCCGAGGACGATCACGCGCATGTTGAAGCCTTTGAGGGTTCAAGTGCTGGACACACGTGCGCAGGCAGCTATGAATTCAATAGCGTGCAGCAGGCGCGTGGCCCAGCTGCCGCTCCCCCTGTCCTTGGTACCTGAGAGATTCACCGCACGCCAACACGGCGCAGGGCTTGCTCCTTCGGTGCGCCACTGGGTGTGGTGGCGGCTCTCCAGACGGCATTCGATGGTGTGCAGTACGGTACCTGAGCGTGTATGGGAGTTTGCGCCTTCGGTGGAACGCCCGCTGTGCCGGCCGTCCGCTCTCCTGCGGGGCGGATCGTAGCAGCGAAACCGCACCGCGCGAAGCGCCCGGCGCGGCCGCTGGTTCAGCGGGCCTGCGGGAAAACCGCTTCGCCCAGGTTCAGCATCAGCCGGTTGGCCCAGGCGAAGAGGGCGGCGGCATGCAGCGCGTCCAGGATTTCGACATCGGACAGGCCGGCATCGCGCAGCGGCTGCAGGTGCTGCGCGCCGAACGTGCCGGGCGTGCGCGTGAGCGCCGCGCTGGCGTGCACGATGGCCCGCTCGCGCGCATTGGTGCCGGCGATATCGGGGTCCGTGAAGATCTGCGCCATCACGTCGTTGCGCTTGGCGAGCTGCTCGAAGCGCTGGGCATGCACCGAGGCGCAGTACACGCAGCCGTTCACGCGCGACACCACGGTGCTCGCGACTTCGCGCTCTGCGCGCGAGAGGCCGCCGGGCGCGTACATGATGGCGTTGAAGGCTTGCGAGCGCTCGGACAGCACGCGCGGCTGGTGCGCCAGCAGCAGGTAGAAATCCGACGTGCGGGCCTTGGGGTGGCTGAGGTCGAGCACCGCGTTCTGCTCGGGCGTGGCCACTGCCGGGTCAAGCACGGGCAGCCAGGCTTTCCAGTCCAGCGTCTCGCTGGTGTAGCCGTTCACGCGCAGCGGCTCGCCGGGCGCGGGCAGGTTGGCGGGGTGGACGAAAGGGGCGGCGTCCGCCGCCTGCGCCGTTGCCGCAGCAGCGGGCGCGCTGCCTGCATCGCCCAGCTGCGCCAGCGCGGCCACGCCGGCCACCACGCGCAGCTGGTAGGTGACGAAGCCGATCAGCTGCGCCAGCAGCACCGTGTCGGGCACCGAGAGGCCCGCAGCGGGCAGCGCTTGCAGGGCGGCCTGGTCGCTTTCGGCCGGCTGCGTGGCGAGGGTGCGGGCGAAATGCACGATGGCCTGCAGGCGTGCATCCGCGATCGCGGCGCCGGGCGTCTCGACGAGCGCCTGCACGGCCGGCTCGGCATGCAGCGGCTGCAGCGCCGCGCGGTAGTGCGCCGCCAGCGCGGGCAGGCCGCTCACGCGGGCAATGTCGTGCGCCACGGCCAGGCGCTCGGCTTGCGAGAGGCCGCCGGGCAGGCCGGCGCCGAAGAGCGCGTCTTCGCAGCCCTGCGTGGCGGTGGCGACCTTGTCGCGCTGGTGGCGCACGGCGTGGGCCGCGCTGCCGGGTGCGAGGCCGGCGATGTGGTCGATGGTGTCGTGGGCAGCGATGGAGGTGTCGGTGGTGGTCATGGGCGATGCGTTGCGGTGCGGTGGGGCCGGAAGGAGATCGTGAACACGTTCTCAGCGGGGCAGGACGCGCCGGGCAGTGTCCGCAGGCGTCCATTCGTCGCCCAGCAGTTCGGGCTCGGCATAGGCCTGCAGCACGCCGAAGTGGTAGTCCACATCTTCGCGGTAGAACAGGCTGGCGAGGCCGGTGGCCAGGCGGCGAGCGCCGTCGCTGATGGCCGGGATGTCGCCCGAGACGGTGCCGTGCGAGAGCGCGGCCGGGTAGCAGAAGCAGTGCACGCGCTCCAGGCCGGGGCAGGCGCCGGGGGCTTTTTCGCGGAACTCGAACACCGGGCCCAGGTCGGGCGAATCGGCCAGTTCCTGGTCTTCGTCGCCCGGCGGCGGCGTGTAGCGCTCACTCCAGGTGCGCACGTAGGGCGCGATGGCCGCGAACTCGGGCTTGCGCGCCCAGTCGATGGCGAAGCCGGTCGAGACGATCAGGAAGTCGAAGGCGAAGCTGCCGTGCGGCGTGGCGACGTGCAGCGCGCCGTCGGCCGGGTTCTCATGCACGCTTTGCACCGGGCAGCCCAGGTGGAAGAAGGCGTTGGCGTGGCGCGAGACGCGCAGCGTGCTGCCGTGCGGCGGGGGCACCTGCGTGGTGTTGATGTAGTGGCGGATGCGCCATTTCCAGGCATCGGGCAGGTCGTGGTGGCCGTGCGTGAGGCCGGGCACGCCCGAGCCCTTGGACTTGTTGATGCGGGGCAGGTCGGGGCGGCGCACCAGCAGGTCCACGCTGGCGGCGCCGCATTCCAGCGCCGTGGCGGCGCTGTCCATGGCCGAGGAGCCGGCGCCCACCACGCCCACGCGCAGGTCGCGCAGCGTGGCGTAGTCCAGCACATCGGACGAATGCGCCCAGCGGCTGCGGTCCACGCCCTGCATGAAGGCCGGGATCTGCGGCCCGCCCAGGCCGTCGCGGCCCGTGGCCAGCACCACGCGGCGCGCGAACCAGGTCGTGGCGAGGCCCTGCGCCTGCACGTCCAGCTCCACCAGGCCGTCGCCACGCGGCCGAACGGCGGTGACCGCATGGCCGTTGCGCACGTCGGCACGGGTGACGCGGCGGTACCAGCGCAGGTAATCCATCCACTGCAGGCGCGGGATCTTGTCGAGCGCGGCCCATGCGGCGTCGCCCCACTGGGCCTCGAACCACGCGCGGAAGGTGAGCGAGGGAACCCCCAGCGCCGGGCCCGTCAGCTCCTTGGGCGAGCGCAGCGTTTCCATGCGCGCCGTGGTGGCCCAGGGGCCTTCGTAGTCGTGTTCGGCGCGGTCCAGCAGCACCGAGCGCACGCCCTGCTGCACGAGCGCCATGCTGGCCGCCAGGCCCGCTTGTCCGGCACCGATGATGAGCACGTCGATGACCGGCTGGCCCGCGTGCGTGCGCTGGGGCAGCCAGGGCTTGGCGCGCCAGTTGAGGGTCAGCAGGTCGTGCTGCAGACGTTTTTCGAGCGCGGCCAGGCCGGCGGCGGGGGAGGGGCTGTTCATGGCGTGCGGGCGGGATGCGATGGGGCTGGCTTCGGTCGGCGCTGCGATCTCAGTCGATGGATATCTTTGCGTCTTTCACCACCTGCGCCCACTTGGCGCGGTCGGCATGCACGGTCTGGCGGAACTGCTCCGGCGTTTCGATGCGCACGGCGTTGCCTTGCGATTCGAAGCGCTCGCGCACCGCGGGCTGCTCCAGCACCTCCTTGAGCGCTGCGTTGAGCTTCTTGACGAGGGCAACATCCGTGCCCTTGGGCGCGAAGATGCCAAACCAGATCGCGCTATCGAAACCCTGGGTGCCGGGCAGGCCACTGGAGGCGATGGTGGGCACCTCCTTCACCGCGGCCACGGGCCTGGAGGTGGTCACCCCCAGCAGGCGCACTTTTCCGGCCTTGTAGTGCGGCAGCACGGTCTGCACCTGGTTCATGATGCAGCAGGTCTCGCCACGCACCACCGACGTGATGGCCTCGGGCCCGCCCTTGTAGGGCACGTGCACCATGTTCAGGCCGAGGCGCGCGTTGAATTCGGCGAACGCCATGTGCGTGCCCGCGCCGTTGCCGGTCGAGGCGTAGTTGTACTTGCCCGGGTGGGCCTTCACCTCATCGACGAACTCCTTGAGCGTCTTGACGTCGATCACGGCGGGGTTGATGGTGAGCACGTTGGAGACGTCGATCAGCGTGCCCACCGGCACGAAATCCGCCTCCACGTCGAAGGGCAGCTTCTTGTAGAGCGCCGCATTGCTGCCGTGCGTGGCTGCCGTGCCGAAGGCCAGCGTGTAGCCGTCCGGCTTGGCGCGGGCCACGTACTCGCTGGCAATGTTGCCGGCCGCTCCGGATTTGTAGTCGATGACCACCGGCTGCCCGAGCTTGTTCGACAGCGGCTCCTGCACCACCCGGGCCACTACGTCCACGCCCGAGCCCGCGGGAAAGCCCATGATCAGCGTGATCGGCTGGCGCGGCCAGTCGGCTGCAGCGGAGGCTTCGGCGGCTGCAGCTGCAGGTACCGCGAGGACCGCCGCGGCGCAGGCCAGGACGGTTGCAATGGAAGGAATCGGGCGGCGGCGGAGGGTGGTGGCGGCTGCGGGATGTTGCATGGCGGGTTCCTGTGGCGGGGGCGGTGGTGTTGGGAAGGCGAGGGCGCGATTGTGGGCAAGGGCACATCGCCGCACGCTATATGCATATGGTGTGCCCGGGGCGAGTGCCGTTCCACCGCGCAGCACGGAAGGGCTTCGATAATCCTGCCTTTCGGGCCTGCCGTGTGCCTGATCCCACCATCCCGGCCGTTGCACTGGCGCGCGGCCGCGTACGCATCATCCTCGCAGCCCATGCCCGCCGACTTCGATCCTCGCCCCGCCGCCGACTGCCTCATTCGCGTCCGCACTGGCGAGGGTCCGCGCCCCAGTGATCTGCCCGCCGCGCTGCGGCCTGCCGATGCGGCTCAGGCCTACGCCGTGCAGGACAGGGTGGCGCAGGCGCGCGGCACCATCGTGGGCTGGAAAGTGGGCGCGGCCTCGCCCGAGGCCGAACCCGCGCGCGCTGCGCTGGCCTGCGACAGCGTGCATGTGGCCGGCGCCGACGGTGTGGTGCGCCTGCGGGCGCAGGATTTTCTGGTGATTGGCGTGGAGGCGGAACTGGTGTTCCAGTGCATCGCCGACCTGCCACCGCGCGGCGAGCCGTATGCGCCCGGCGAGGTGCTGGGCGCCTTGGGCGCCGTGCATGCGGCCATCGAGGTCTGCGACACCCGCTTTGCCTCCTGGGGCGGGCAGGACCCGCTGAGCCGACTGGCCGACCAGGCCTGCCATGGTGCGTTGATCGTGGGCACGGGGCGTCCGGATGGCGCGGCGGTGGATGTGCTGCGGCAGTCCGTGCGGCTGGAGGTCAACGGCGGCACCGTGGTGGTGCAAGACGCCGGCGGCAACCCGGCCGGCGAGCCGCTGCGCCTGCTGGTGTGGCTGGCCAACTTCGGCGCGCAGAGCCTGGGCGGCTTGCGCGCCGGGCAGTGGGTCACCACCGGATCGTGGACCGGCACGCCGACGGTGATGCGGGGCGATAGGGTGCTGGCGGACTTCCCCGGTATCGGCCGCGCTGAGCTGCTCATCGACTGATTGCCGCTGCGGCCGCCCCGCAGTGCGGGGCCATGGCTTTACGGTACCCATTGATTCGGCCCCTCTCACCTGCGGCGCGGGGCTTTCGGGCGGCGGTCATGCTGGACTTCGCCTTGCAGGCAGGCTGCGCAGCAGGCGCCTCGCACCGCGGGAGCGAGGTCGCGATGGTTTCCTGCTGCGCGCTGGTGATCGCTGTGCACTCGCCCACTGCGCTCCGCGCCGCCCGTTGCGGACCGGCAATTCGCAAGCTGCGTGTGCGTTTCCCGTGGCGATCAGAGCCCGATACCATCGGCCGCGCGGGCACCATCGTCGTCGGCACGGGCGGCATGGCCCGGGCAGCAGGTAGCCTCGGCGCCGCAGCACGTCCACCCGCCCCCCAATTCCATAGGAGCATGGCATGAGCCAGGAGCAGGCCCCCATGAGGGCTACCGCCGATACCGCCTCCGACGCCATCCCCGCGGGGAACGGTGGCGGCGCGCACCCCAACCAGTTCGCCCTGCTGCGCCAGCGCCGCTTCGCGCCCTTTTTCTGGACGCAGTTCGCGGGGGCGGCAAACGACAACCTGTTCAAGTTCGCCTTCACGGTGATGGTGACCTACCAGCTCGCCGTGGCGTGGATGCCGCCCAGCCTGGCGGGGCTGGTCATCGGTGCGCTGTTCATCCTGCCGTTCCTGCTGTTCTCGGCCACGGCGGGGCAACTGACCGACAAGCTGGAGAAGACGCGTCTCATCCGCTTCGTGAAGAACCTGGAGATCGCCATCATGCTGGCGGCCGCGGCCGGCTTCGTGCTGGCGCTGCCTGCGCTGCTGCTGGCCTGCGTGTTCCTCATGGGCGTGCATTCCACGCTGTTCGGACCGGTCAAGTTCGCCTATCTGCCGCAGGTGCTGCACGAGCGGGAGCTCACGGGCGGCAACGGCATGGTGGAGATGGGTACCTTCGTCGCCATCCTGCTGGGCAACGTGGCCGGCGGGCTGCTGGTGGCGATCCCGGAGATCGGCCACGGCGCCGTGGCGCTGGCCTGCCTGGCACTGGCCCTGGCCGGCAGGCTGGCGGCGCAGCGCATTCCGCCCGCACCGGCCACCGATCCGGGGCTGTCCGTCAACTGGAATCCGTTCAGCGAAACCTGGCGCAACCTGCGGCTGGCGCACGGCAACCCGGTGGTGTTCCGCTCGCTGCTGGGCATCAGCTGGATGTGGTTCTTCGGCGCGGTGTTCCTGTCGCAGTTCCCCAGCTTCGCCAAGGAGGTGCTGCACGGCGACGAGCGCGTGGCCTCGCTGCTGCTGGTGGTGTTCTCGATCGGCATCGGTGCGGGGGCGCTGCTGTGCGAGGTGCTCTCGCGCCGGCAGGTGGAGATCGGCCTGGTGCCGCTGGGCGCCATCGGCATGAGCGTGTTCGCCATCGACCTGTATTTCGCCTCGCGCGGCCTGCCGCCCTCGCCGGTGATGGGGCTGGCGGCCTTCCTGGCGCAGCCTGCGCACTGGCGCGTGATGGCCGACCTGGCGTTGCTGTCGCTGTTCGCGGGGCTCTACAGCGTGCCCATGTACGCGCTGATCCAGCTGCGCAGCCAGCCCACGCACCGCGCGCGCATCATCGCGGCCAACAACATCCTCAACGCGCTGTTCATGATCGCCAGCTCGCTCATCGCCGGCGCGCTGCTGGGCGCGGGCTTCACGGTGCCGCAGGTCTTTCTCTTCACCGGCATCGCCAATGCGGTGGTGGCGCTCTACATCTTCCTGATCGTGCCGGAATACCTGCTGCGCTGCCTGGCATGGGTGCTCTCGCGCTGCATCTACCGCTTCCGCGTGGCGGGCGACGAGCACATCCCCGTGCAGGGCGCGGCCGTGCTGGCCTGCAACCACGTGAGCTTCATCGACGCGGTGCTGCTGATGGCCGCCAGCCCCCGGCCCATCGTGTTCATGATGGACCACCGCATCTTCCGCGTGCCCGTGCTGGGCGCCGTCTTCCGGCTGGCCCGCGCCATTCCGGTCGCACCGCAGAAGGACGACCCTGCCGTCTATGAGGCCGCCTTCGAGCGCGCGGCCCAGGTGCTGCGCGCGGGCGACCTGCTGGGCATCTTCCCCGAAGGCGGCATCACGCGCGACGGCACGCTGCAGCCCTTCAAGGGCGGCATCATGAAGATCGTCGAGCGGGCCCGTGCCGATGGGCTGGAGCCGCCCGTCATCCCCATGGCGCTCACCCATCTGTGGGGCTCGTTCTTCAGCCGGGTGGAGCAGGGCAATGCCATGGTGCGGCCCTTCCGCCGCGGCATGTTCAACCGCGTGGGGTTGAACGTGGGCGCGCCGCTGGACGCCGCCACGCTCACTCCGGAGACCCTGCGCAGCCGCGTGGAGCTGCTGCTGCAGCGGGGCTGACGCGCGGGCGCCTCGCGCGCCTGCGCCCCCCCTGTTTGCCCGCTCATTCGAACGTCACAGGGCCAGCGGCAGCTCCGTGGTGGACAGCACGTTGCGGATCGTCATGAACGACCGTATCTGCCGCACGCCCGGCAGATAGAGCAGCTGCTCCGCATGCAGGCGGTTGAAGCTCTCGCTGTCCTGCGTGCGCACCAGCATGAAGTAGTCGAACTCGCCCGTGACGACGTGGCATTCCATGCAGCCCGAGATCTTCGCGGCGGCTTTCTCGAAGGCTGCGAAGGAGTCGGGCGTGGAGCGGTCCAGCACCACGCCGATCAGCACCAGCATGCCCGCGCCCACCGCGCGCGGGTTGAGCAGCGCCACGATTCCGTCGATCAAGCCCAGGCGCTTGAGCCGCTCCACCCGCCGCAGGCAGGCCGGCGCGCTCAGATGCACCTTGGCCGCGAGCGCGACGTTGGAAATGGAGGCATCGCGCTGCAGCGCACGCAGGATGGCCTTGTCCGTGCGGTCCAGATCGTTCGTGCGATCTACCGCCCTGGCGTCAGTCGTACGATTTACTTTTGTTGCGCGCATGGTGATATTTAAGAAATTGCAGTGCGTGATATTAGAAATTGGCGGATTTCGATGAGGTAGATGAGCTTCGATTCGCAGCCCTGTTGCGCAAGCATTTTCATACCATTTGCTCACCGGATGGACGCTTCGTGCGCACTCCGTCCACCTTCTCATCCACCGCTTCGCAACGCCGGAAGACCTTCCATGAACCTGCAGAAATTCGAACGCTATCCCCTGACCTTCGGCCCTACGCCCATCCAGCCGCTCAAGCGCCTGTCGGCCCATCTGGGCGGCAAGGTGGAGCTCTATGCCAAGCGCGAGGACTGCAATTCGGGCCTGGCCTTCGGCGGCAACAAGACCCGCAAGATGGAGTACCTGATCCCCGAGGCGATCGCGGGCGGCTACGACACGCTGGTGTCCATCGGCGGCATCCAGTCCAACCAGACCCGCCAGGTGGCGGCCGTGGCGGCGCACCTGGGCATGAAGTGCGTGCTGGTGCAGGAGAACTGGGTGAACTATTCCGACGCGGTGTATGACCGCGTGGGCAACATCGAGATGAGCCGCATCATGGGCGCCGACGTGCGGCTGGACTCCGCGGGCTTCGACATCGGCATCCGCCCCAGCTGGGAGCAAGCCATGGAAGACGTGAAGAAGGCCGGCGGCAAGCCCTTCCCCATCCCGGCGGGCTGCTCCGAGCATCCCTACGGCGGCCTCGGCTTCGTCGGCTTCGCCGAGGAAGTGCGCCAGCAGGAAGAGGAACTCGGCTTCCGCTTCGATTACATCGTGGTCTGCTCGGTCACCGGCAGCACGCACGCCGGCATGACCGTCGGCTTCGCGGCCAATGGCCGTGCGGACCGCGTGATCGGCATCGACGCCTCGGCCAAACCCGCCCAGACCCGCGCCCAGATCCTGCGCATCGCGCAGAACACGGCCAAGCTGGTGGAGCTGGGCCGCGACATCACCGACGCCGACGTCGTGCTGGACGAACGCTTCGGAGGCCCCGAATACGGCCTGCCCAACGAGGGCACGCTGGAGGCCATCCGCCTGTGCGCCCGCATGGAAGGCATGCTGACCGACCCGGTCTATGAGGGCAAGTCCATGCACGGCATGATCGAGAAAGTGCGCCTGGGCGAATTCCCGGCCGGCTCCAAGGTGCTCTATGCCCACCTGGGCGGAGTGCCAGCGCTGAACGCCTACAGCTTCCTTTTCCGCAACGGCTAACCCAGCGCGCGGGGCTGGGGCCTCGCGCTTCGCCCGGCTGCGCGCTGAAGGGCGGAAAGGGGCCGGCTGCTTTTTTTGTTCCTCCAAGGAGCTTCGCGATGAAGACAACGACCTGTCCGTCCCTCCCATCGCGCCGGCAAGCCTGTGCGTTCCTGTCGATGGCCGCCGTGGCCCTCGCCGCAGGCCTGCCGGGCACGGCCGCGCACGCGCAAAGCTATCCCGCCAAGCCGGTGCAGCTCGTTGTGCCCTTCCCGCCAGGCGGCGCCGTGGACATCACCGCCCGGCTGATCGCCAAGCCGCTGGGCGAGCGGCTAGGGCAGGCGGTGGTGATCGACAACAAGGGCGGCGCCGGCACCATCGTCGGAGCGTCGTACGTCTCCAATGCGCCGGCCGACGGCTACACGCTGCTCATCAGTTCGGGCTCCACGTTCACCATCAATCCGGCGCTGCAGTCCAAGCTGCCCTACGACCCGATCCGGAGCTTCGAGCCCATCGGCATGGTCGCGCGGGTGCCGCTGGTGCTGCTGGCCCATCGTGATGTGCCGGTGAACAGCGTGGCCCAGTTGGTCACGGCCGTGAAGGCGGCGCCCGGCAAGTTCGTCTATGGCTCCTTCGGCAGCGGCACCACCGGGCATTTTGCGGGCGAGCTGATGTGGTCGGCCATGGGCATCCAGTTGCCGCATGTGCCTTACCGAGGAAGCGCTCCGGCGATGAGCGACCTGATCGGCGGACAGATTCCCTTCACGGTGGATACCGTGGCTGCCGCGCTGCCTCAGCTCAAGAGCGGCAAGATCAAGGCCATCGCGGTGACGGGCGCCACGCGGGCGCCGCAGCTGCCGGGCGTGCCTACCGTGGCGGAAAGCGGCTTTCCTGGCTTCGCAGCGGATTCCTGGCTGGCGTTGGTGGCGCCCCGCGGCTTGCCGGCGGAAGCGAAGGCCAGGCTGGAGAAGGCGCTGGCCGACTCGATGTCGGACGCGGATGTGCGCGCCCAACTGCTCTCCAGCGGGCTTGAGCCTGCCCCCGCGCCCGCACAGGCCGTAGCTGCGCGCATTGCCGATGAATTGCCGCGCATGCGCGCCATTGCCCAGAGTGCAGGCATCAAAGCGGATTGAGCCGGCCACCGCGGTCATATACCCCGCAGCTCCCGCCGCACAGGAGCGGCATCCGCCACGGCGGACACACGCTGACCTTCCCCTCTGCCGCAGCGGCTGACGCCAGAGCCCGGCTGTCGCGCCATAGCCCAGGGCGGGCAATGGATATATTGCTGCAAGTTATTTAATGTGAGAATAAATTTCGATTGAGTTGTCCAATGTAAAAAATGTCATTTTGAAAAGGGTGCCCCATGAATGCATTCCGTCACATGAAAGTTGGTGCCATGCTGGGCATGGGCTTCACCATCGTGATTCTGCTCGGCACGTTCATTGCCGTGGTGGGGAACCTGCGGCTGAACAAGCTCAGCAACAGCATCGACTCTCTGGCCACGTTGCGCATGACCGATGTGATGCGGGCTCAGGAAATCAAGGACAACGTGAATCTGGTCGCTCGCATCGTGCGCAACATCGTGATGCTGCAGGACACCGAGGCGATGGCGGGCGAGAGAAAGCGTATCCAGGAGACCACCGACAAGAACGGGGAGCTCTTCAAATTGCTGGAGGCCAGCACGGAGTCGGAAGAGGGGCGCCGATTGCTGCAGGACTTGTTGCAGTCGCGCAGTAGTTACAACGCCATGGTGCTGCGGATCGCAGCATCGGCTCAGAGCGGTGACTCCAACGCCGCGCGGGAGATGGTCTTCAAGGACCTCCGCAGCCTGCAGAACGTCTATTTCGACGCGATGGACAAGTTCGTGGGCTATCACAAGCGCGAGATGCTGGAAACCAGCCGGGAGGCGCAGGGGCAGGCGAAGAGTGCGGCCACGTTGATGGTGCTGCTGGCCGTCGTGGCTGGCCTGATCGGCGGCCTGCTGTCCTGGGCGATCACGCGGCGCATCAAGGGGCAGCTGGGCGGGGAGCCGGCCGAAGCCGCCCGCATCGCCCAGGAAGTCGCCCGCGGCAACCTGGCCGTGGCCGTCGAGGTCCGCCCCGGCGACACCTCCAGCGTCCTGGCCGCCATGGCCGCCATGCGCGCCAGCCTCTCGCGCATGGTCGCCGAGGTGCGCCTGTCCAGCGAATCCATCGCCACCGGCGCCACGCAGATCTCCACCGGCAACGCCGACCTGAGCCAGCGCACCGAAGAGCAGGCCTCCAACCTGCAGCAGACCGCCGCCTCGATGGAGGAGATGAACTCCACCGTCAAGCAGAACGCCGACACGGTGCGCACCGCCGCCCAGCTGGCCTCCTCGGCCTCCGCCACCGCCACGCGCGGCGGCGAGGTGGTGGGCAGCGTGGTGCGCACCATGGACGAGATCACCGCCAGCTCGCGCAAGATCGCCGACATCATCGGCGTGATCGACGGCATCGCCTTCCAGACCAACATCCTGGCGCTCAACGCCGCCGTGGAAGCGGCTCGCGCGGGCGAGCAGGGCCGGGGCTTCGCCGTGGTGGCCTCCGAAGTGCGCAGCCTGGCGCAGCGCTCGGCGCAGGCGGCCAAGGAGATCAAGGACCTGATCGGCGAGAGCGTCTCCAAGGTCGAAGCAGGCTCCCAGCTCGTGGGCACGGCGGGCACCACCATGGGTGAGATCGTGGACCAGGCGCGGCGCGTGGCGGACCTTATCGCCGAGATCGGTGCGGCCACGCAGGAGCAGGAGCAAGGCATTTCCCAGGTGGGCGACGCGGTCCATCAGCTCGACCAGGTGACGCAGCAGAACGCGGCGCTGGTGGAAGAGTCGGCCGCTGCGGCCGGCAGCCTGAGCGCGCAGGCCAACCGCCTGGTGCAACTGGTGAGCGTGTTCCAGGTGGATGCAGCGGCCGGCCAGGGGCTGCGTGCCGCAGCGCCGCCCCGCGCGGCGGCACCTTCGCCGGCACCTGCGGCGCCGGCCGTCGCACCGCCGCCGGCACGCAAGCCCGTGGCACAGGCTGCTGCCCCAAAGCTCCGGGCTGCGGCACCCGCTGCAGTGACACCGGCGGCCAAGCCGGCTGCGCTGGCTTCGGCTGCGCCCCCGCGTGCCGCCGCCCCCGCGGCAAAGAGCGAGGACGACTGGGAAACGTTCTGATCCCTCGCTTGCCATGTGACATGGCTTTGGCGCTGTTGCCTGCCGTCTGACGAGGCTGCGATGATGTGGTTGGGTGGCTGCTGAGCGCCGGGCATTCCGGCAGGCGCTGCATGATCCTCCTCCCCATGATTGCCCGGAGAAAAAATCCATGAGCAAAGGACTGCGCCTTTCGGAGAAATGGTTCCGCCGTGGACTCTGGCTGGTCGCGCTGGTGTTCGCCGGATTCCTGATCGGCCTGGGCGGCGCGGTGGTTGGCGATCTGCCCCGCGTGGAGGCGCCGCTGCAGCTCGACGACTACCTGGACCGCGATGCGGCCGAGGCGCTGCGCGCCCAGGTCCGTAGCTCCGAGCGGGCCGAGGCCACGGCACAGACCGCGCTGGAGCAGGCGCGGCTGCAGCTCGACAAGGCACGCAGCAGCACCGCGGCCGAGCGCGAGACCTTCGACAACTGGCTGGCGACGCGCAGCGCCACGCAGCAGGCGGAGCACAACCCCGAGGTGGTGCGCCGCACGGAGGCGCTCGACGGGCTCAAGCGCCGCGAGCAGCAGGCCCAGCAGGCGGTGCAGGCACAGCAGCAGACTGCGCTCGATGCGCGGCAGGCCGCAGCTCAGGCCCGGCAGCGCTTGAGCGAGCTGGAGGCGGGCGGCTTCGAGCGCATGTCGGCAGTTGCGCGCCAGGTCGAGCTGCGTGTCTTCCTCTATCGGCTGCTGCTGACGCTTCCCCTGCTCGTCGCAGCCGGCTGGCTGTTCGCCAAGCAGCGCCGCAGCACCTACTGGCCCTTCGTGTGGGGCTTCATCTTCTTTGCGCTGTTCGCCTTCTTCGTCGAACTGGTGCCCTACCTTCCCAGCTACGGCGGCTACGTGCGCTACGCGGTGGGCATCGTGGTCACGGTGCTGGTCGGGCGCTGGGCCGTCGCCGCGCTCAACCGCTATCGGGAGCGCCAGCGTCTGGCCGAATCGCTGCCCGATGCCCAGCGTCGCGAAGAATTGAGCTACGACGTCGCGCTGGCACGGCTCGCCAAGGGCGTGTGCCCGGGCTGCGAGCGCCAGGTGGACCTGAAAGACCCGGCGATCGACTACTGCCCGCACTGCGGCATCGGCCTGTTTGACCGCTGCGGGATCTGCGCCACCCGCAAGAGCGGTTTCGCACGCTTTTGCCATGCGTGCGGGGCTGCTGCGGCCCCTGTGCGACCGGAGTCCACGCAGGGGGCGCATACGGGGGCTTAAAGCCCTCAGGCTGCCTATGACTCCTTATTTGCTTTGCAGGTGTACCGGATGGCCGGCCTAGCATGGGGATACGCCGCTGCGCGTTGCAGATATCTTTCGACTTCGCTAGCATGTAACCCATTGAATCAAAAACATCAATTGGAAACAAAATGACGGACTCAGTCGTTTCTCCTTCTGACGAGATGCTCGTTGTCCTGGCCCGGGGCATCCTGGAGGCGCAGCCTTGTCTGGGACTGGATGGGCGGGGTCAGATCGTTTCTGCCAATGCAGCCTTCCTCTCCATGACCCAGCACCCGGCGGACGAATTGCTAGGGCATCACTACCGTCAATGCTTTCCGCTTGCTGCCGAATGGATCGACGCATGTGTGGCCGCCGGCGAAGCGGCCCCTCAAGCCGTAACGGGGCGGCATTTCGGCAGCTGGAAGCGTGATTGCGTCACGCGCACCCAGGCCTATCTGCTGCGTGATGCGGAGGGGGCGCTGGCCCAGGTCGTACTGCTGCTTGAAGATGTTTCGGCGCTTCGCGCCACGATGCGGGAATATGAAGGCCACATGGATGCCATCGACCGCTCGATGGCCGTCGTTGAGTTCGATCTCAAGGGCCATGTGCTCAAGGCCAACGAGAATTTCCTGAAAACCTTCGGCTACTCCGCCGAGGAGATCGCAGGGGTGCATCACCGCTTGTTCTGTGACGCCGCCCATGTGCGCAGTCTGGACTACCGCGAATTCTGGGAGCGATTGGCCGCTGGCGAATTCCAGCAGGGCGAATACCGCCGCGTCAGCAAGACGGGCCGCGACGTGTGGATCCAGGCGTCATACACCCCGGTGCTGGACGAGGACGGCCGCCCGGTGAAGGTGGTCAAGTACGCCAGCGACATCACCGAAGGCAAGCTGCGCACCACGGAGAACGCCGGCCGAGTTCAGGCCATAGACCGGTCCACAGCGGTGGTGGAGTTCTCTCTGGATGGCATCGTGATGGGCGCCAACCAGCTATTCCTCGATACCACGGGCTACACGCTGGACGAGATTTTGGGCAAGCACCATCGCGTGTTCTGCACCCCTGAATACGCCGCAAGCCCCGCCTACCGCGACTTCTGGCGCAAGCTGGGCGATGGCGAATTCGAGTCCTCCGTGTACAACCGCGTCGCCAAAGGCGGCCGGGAAATCTGGTTGCAGGCCTCGTACAACCCCATCTTCGACGGCGAGGGCCGCCAGGTGAAGGTCATCAAGTACGCCACCGACATCACGGATGCGAAGATCCGCAACGCCGAATACGAGGGCAAGGTCAACGCCATGTCCCGCGCTCAGGCGGTGATCGAGTTCGACCTAGAGGGTAATGTGCTGCATGCCAATGCCAACTTTCTCGACGCGATGGGCTACACCCTGCGCGAAGTGGTCGGACAGCATCACAAGATGTTTTGCGAGCCCGAGTTTGTGCGCTCTTCCGAATACCGCGACTTCTGGGCACGCCTGAGCCGCGGCGAGTTCTATTCGGGCCTCTACAAGCGCATCAGCAAGCACGGCTATCCCGTCTGGATCCAGGCGACCTATAACCCCATCATCGGTCCCAATGGGGCACCGGTGAAAATCATCAAGTACGCCATCGACGTGAGCGGGCAGGTGGAGCGGGAACAACTCGTCCGAAGCCGCGTGCACGCCATGGGCAGCTCCATCCAGCAGCTGACCGAGACTATCGGAGAGATCGCGCGCGCGACGCAGCAATCCACCGAGCTCGCTGCGCAAACGCAGTCCGAGGCCCGGCGCGGCAGCCAGACCCTGCTGCGCTCGCTGGATGCCACCAAGGCCATCCAGGAGTCGTCCGACGACATCCATGCCATCGTGCAGGTCATCGGCGACATCGCCAACCAGACCAACCTGCTGGCCTTCAACGCCGCCATCGAGGCCGCCCGGGCGGGTGAGCACGGGCTGGGCTTTTCTGTGGTGGCCGACGAGGTGCGCAAGCTGGCCGAGAAGTCGTCCCAGGCGACGCGCGAAATCACCAAGCTGATCGCTGAATCGGTGGCGCGGGTGCGCCAGGGCGGCGAGATCTCTTCGCAGGCGGCGGAAAACTTCGAACGCATCGTCCAGGGGGTGGAGCGCACCACGATGTCCATCGCCGGAATCCTTTCCGCCACCGACGCGCAGACGGTAGCCACGGACAACGTCTCGGCGCTGCTGGAAGAGCTGACGCGAGTCTCCTCGCGCGGCAACCCCGCCGCCGAGGCCGCCGACGCCACGTCGGGCAGTGCCCCTCCGGTGCGCGCATGAGTGGCGACGGGACGGTCCTGCATTACGGCATCGTCCGCACGGCCGGCCAGGACATCGCCATCGCCGCCAGCGAACTGATCGAGGCGGTGGACATGCCTGAACAACTGCTGCCGCTGCCCGAGCCTTCGCTGCTGATGGCCGGCATGTTCCTGCTGCGGGGGCAGCTGATTCCCGTGCTGGACCTGCACCGCCTGATGGCGCCCGCTGGGGCTGAGCCGGTGCTGCCGCTCAATGACTTAGCCGCCGAGACCTCGCAGCGTGCTGCCAGGCAGGTCGCAGTGGTCGCGTACGGCGGGCATCGCCTGGCCATCCGTGTGGACGCCATCGCCGATGTGCTGCGCGTCGCGCCTTCTGCCGTCACCCCAATGGGCGGGATGGAGGGCGGCTTGTTCGATCGCTGGCTGGTCACGGACGGCCCTGATGCGCGCGCGCTGCCGGTGCTGCAGGTGGCGGCCTTGATGGAGCGCACGCCCGGCGTGATGCCCGCCCGCGAACGCTCCGATGTGCCTGGATCGAATGCCGGTGCAATGCAGCCTGCGGCTGCGCTGCGCAGGCATACGTTGGCAGGTCTGGGATCGCAGGTGCTGGCCTTCGACTTCGCCGAGGTACCCGACGTGCAGCCCATGCCGCCCATGCGTTCGTTCTTCGCCGCCAGCGGTGCCATCCGTGGCCTGGTGGCTTGGCGCGGCAAGGATGTTCCCGTCGTCGATCTGCAACGCTTGCTGGGCGTGCCGGGTGGTGTGCCAGAGTCGGGCCGCCCTTTGCTCATGGTGCTGCAGCATGCGGAGCGGCGCATCGGCGTGGAGGTGGATGCCCTGCTGGGGATGGAAATGGTGGCGGCCGACGCTATCGTGCCGCTCGGGACAGGGGCCATTCTTCAGCCTGAGTGCTATGCGGGTGCCCTGCGCACGGCACGGCACGGCATTGCCTCCGTGCTGCGCGTGCCGGCGCTGCTGGCCCATCCTCTCGTCGCCGGCTTTCTGGAGTCCCATCTCGATGCCGCAATCCAGGCGTCGGTGCAGGCGGCGGCCCTGCAGGGCGGTCCGCAGGGTGCAGGCGGGCGCACCACGTTCCTGGTTTACCGAGCCGGTGGCGGTTGCGCGACGCCGCTCGTGGACGTGGAGGAAATCCTGGACTACCGTGCGCCCGCCGTGCGCGTCGATGAGGCGGGTGGCGGCATGTGCGGCCTCGTCGAGCGCAGGGGACGGCCGCTGGAGGTGTTCGATCTGCGCACCCTGCTGGGCAGCCCGGCGGTGGACGCTTCGCCGCAGTCATGCGTGCTCGTGGTGCGTCGCGGCGAGCGTTTGCGCGGTTTTCTGGTGGACAGCCTCGTGTCGCTCGTGGCGGCAGATGCCACCAAGCAGATGGGGCGTGAGCCTGCCGAGGGCGCCAGGCCTTCCGGCAGCGGCCTGGGGCGCATGCTAGTGGTTGGCCAAGGAGCCGATTCAATGACCTGCCGGCAAGTGGATCTGCGCAGCTTCATGGGGCCGGACACGACGCCGCCCGGGCAGAGTCCGGAGTGAAGTTCCGACAGGGCGGACCGGAGATTGATCGGGATGGGTGGGAGGGCCAGGCCGGCGCATCGTCGCGTCTGGCATGTTCGCCCCAAGCCATCGACGGGTCCAATGGCTCGCTCGGCCCCGCACGCATCGTCTGTGTCATCCCCTATATCCCCGAGAGAGGGAAGCGACAGTCTGGTTCCTGCGGAGTGCCGTGGCTGGTCAATCGGGGCTGGGCGAGCGTATGAACGCCTGCCCAGCGACGATGGTTGGTCGTTTCGCTGGGCGGAACACGCAGCGGCTTGCAAAGCCTTGAATGCCCCGCGCCGTCTCACCCGGCCGCATCTCGTGAGGTCCAGATTTCAAGCACTAAAAACCTCTTGACGGCTAACGCCGTGCAGGAGTGTCTTGCGCGTCGCTCAGGACCCCATCACCACCGGCCCACCCTTGTCCAGCGCCCTCTGGTACGCCGGCCTGGCGCGGATGCGGTCCCGGTAGGCGCTCAGGTGTGGATGGCGCTCAGCTCCTTCTGCTCGCGAGAGCGCGGCCTCGACCGGGAAGCTCATCTGGAAGTCCGCCAGGCTCAGCGCATCGCCTGCGAACCAGGGGTGGCGCGAGAGGTGGTCGTCCATGTAGGCCAGCGCGGTGGCGAGGTTGGGGTCCACCAGCCTGTGCTGGGCCTTGCTGCAGATGGCCCGTGCCACGGGCCGCACGAAGAAGGGCATGGGCTGGGTGGGCAGCGTCTTGAAGACCAGCTTCATGACCAGCCAGTTCATGAGCGAACCTTCGGCGTAGTGCATCCAGAAGCGGCAATAGCGGTGCGCTGTGGTGCCGCGTGCCGGCTCCAGCTGGGCCAATTCGGGCGGGGCCTGGTCTCCGAAGCGCTCGGCCAGGTATTCGAGGATGGCGCCGGACTCGGCGATCACCTCGCCTTCGTCGGTGATGACGGGCGACTTGCCCAGCGGGTGGATGCGCTTGAGTTCGGGTGGCGCCAGCCGCGTGATGGGGTTTCGCGCATAGCGTTTGACTGCGTAGGGCACGCCCAGCTCTTCCAGAAGCCAGAGGACGCGCTGGGAGCGCGAGGTTTCGAGGTGGTGAACGGTCAGCATGCCTGCATCGTAGGCGCTGCTCCCACCACCTTCATGTCGGATGGGCGGCTATCGTCCAGTCCGTCTCCGCGAGGCTGCCGGGCCGGTCCAGGGCGCGGAACACCACGCAGTCGCGCCCGGCGTTCTGCGCCCGCGCCTGCAGCCGGTCCGCATCGCGCAGCATGGAGCGGATCAGGGCCTCGGACGTGCCGTCGGCGGGCACCGCCACGTCGGCGTAGAAGGCAGCGCCGATGCTGACCGTCACGGTCAGCGGCTGTCCCTCGGCCAGCGCGAGGGGCAGAGCGCGGGTGGCTGCGCAGAGGCGCTCGGCGGCCGCCATGGCCTCCGAGTCGGTGGCTCCGGGCAGCAGCAGCACGAACTTCTCTTCGCCCAGCGCCGCCAATGGCTCTTCCGTGCGCAGTAGCGGTGCGATGCCTTCCGCGAAAGCGGCGCGCACGCGCTCGCCGGTGGTGCGGCCCTGGCGCGCGATGACGGGTGGCAACGAATCCACGCCGATCATCAGCAGGCCCACCGGGCGGCGCTGACCTTCAGGTAGTGGTCGTTCGAGCCAATCCCGGGCCCGCCCCGTGAACGGGCTTTGCGCCAGGAAGGATGCCATGTCGTCGTCGCCGACCTTGGCCCGGCCCAGCTGTAGCAGCCTCGCGTCGCGGGACGCCATGGCGCTGGCGACGGCCAGCGGGCCCAGCGACAGCATGGCGATGCCCAGGCGCAGCGCCAGGATCATCTGCCACTGGTCTGGGCTGAACGCCAGAGCGGTCACGGCGGCCAGCTCCACAGTCTTCCAGAGGCACACTGCCAGGCAGAGCAGGGCGGTGACGAAGCGGCTGTAGGTAACGGCGTACCACAGCAGGGCCGGCACGACCATCGCCACCGACCAGGGCCCGCCGACGAAGGGCACCAGCACTTCTGCGCCGAGCACTGCGAGCAGCGGGCCCACTTGTTTCCAGGCGGGGATGTCGGAGTGCCGCGTGGCGAATGCCGTTCCCAGGCGGCCGCGCGCGGGGGCGGTCAGCATCACCGGCAGGATGAGCAGGTAGTTCAGCAGCTCGGAAGAGAACCACATGGACAGGCTGGGCAGCCAGGCTGTGCCGAAGACTGCGGGGCCGGCACCCCCGCCCACCAGAGCTGCCACTCCCGAGGCGGCGACGGAGATCCTTAGCAAGTGCAGTGCCGAGAGCTGGCAGCGCAACTGCCGCACGGGCGCCGCCAGCCGGCGCAACAGCAGCGCGGCCATGAGGACGCCTGCCAGGTTGGCGCCGGTGAGCCAGGTGGCAAGCGTCCAGGTCGATCCGTTGATCAGGTCCGCCGCCACGTAGCCGGCGAACGCGCCGGCCCAGACGGACGGCCGACGCACGAGGCGCAGACGCACCAGCACGCCGACCAGCAAGGCGTTGGCGGGCCAGAAACACGAGAAGAAGCCGGTGGGCCGCATCGCGATTCCGGCCAGGCAGGCCAGCAGCACGCCCAGCCCTATCAGCAGGGGCATGCGCGCAGCCCGGGCCCAGGCCAGGCGGCGCGCAGGCTGCTGATGTCCACCGGCTGTGCTGCCGGGGAGGGAGGATGGGGTGGCTGCGGACATGGGTGGCGGCCGGGTGTCAGACCCCGCGTGCGCGGTCGGCTGCGAACTGCTGGCGGAACTGGGCAAAGCAGCCGGCATCCAGCGCCTCGCGGATCTCGCGCATCAGGTTCAGGTAGTAGTGCAGGTTGTGGATGGTGGTGAGCATGGGGCCCAGCATCTCGCCGCAGCGGTCCAGGTGGTGCAGGTAGGCGCGGCTGAACCCGCCGCGGCCGCCGTCTGCCCAGGCGATGCCGTCCTTGCCCGCGCAGGCGTGGCAGGTGCAGGTGGGGTCCAGCGGCTGGTGATCGGTCTTGTGGCGTGCGTTGCGCAACTTGAGATCGCCGTAGCGCGTGAAGATGGTGCCGTTGCGCGCGTTGCGTGTGGGCATCACGCAGTCGAACATGTCCACACCGTCGGCCACGCCCTGGACCAGGTCCTCGGGCGTGCCAACGCCCATCAGGTAGCGCGGCTTGTGGGCGGGCAGCCGATGCGGCGTGTGCGCCATGATCTCCAGCATCTCGTCCTTGGGCTCGCCCACCGACACGCCGCCCACGGCGTAGCCGGGGAAATCCATCTCGACCAGCGCCTGCAGCGACTCTTCGCGCAGATGGGGGAACATGCCGCCCTGCACGATGCCAAAGAGCGCATTGGGGTTGCCCAGGCGCTCGAATTCGTTCTTGGAGCGCACCGCCCAGCGACGGCTCATCTCCATGGACTTGCGCGCCTCGGCCTCGGTGGTCTTGCGGCCCTGCGTCTCGTAGGGCGTGCATTCGTCCAGCTGCATCACGATGTCAGAGTTGAGCGTGGTCTGGATCTGCATGCTCACCTCGGGAGACATGAAGAGTTTGTCGCCGTTGACGGGGCTGGCGAAGGTGACGCCTTCCTCCGTGATCTTGCGCATCGCGCCCAGGCTCCAGACCTGAAAGCCGCCGGAGTCCGTGAGGATGGGCTTGTTCCACTGCTCGAAGCCGTGCAGTCCGCCGAAGCTCTGCATCACGTCCAGCCCTGGGCGCATCCACAGGTGGAAGGTGTTGCCCAGGATGATCTGCGCCCCCATGTCGTGCAGGCTCTGCGGCATGACGCCCTTGACGGTGCCGTAGGTGCCCACGGGCATGAAGATGGGCGTTTGCACCACGCCGTGGTTGAGGGTGAGGGTGCCGCGCCGCGCGTGGCTTGCGGGGTCGGTCTTGAGAAGGTCGAACTGAAGCATGTGCGGGATTGTCCCAGACGGCGCACGCGGCAGAGAGGCGCGGGGCCAGGCTCTACACTGGATCGACGCATTCCCATCCCTTTCAGGAGTGAAACCATGTCCCTCAAGATCCTCATTGCCGTCGATGGCTCCGACCTTTCCCTCGATGCGGTGCGCCATGCGCTGGCGCTGCTGCAGTCCGGCCTGCGCGCCAGCCTGGTGCTGGCTCATGTGCAGGAACCGGCGTCGCTCTATGAAATGGTGGTGTCGCGCGATCCGGACCTGATCGCCGCGGCCAGTCTGGAGGCCGGCCAGCACCTGATGGCCTCGGCCCGCGCCTTGATTGATGCGGCCGGCGTGCCCTATGACAACGAGGTGGGCGTGGGCGAGGTCGCGCACACGCTGGTGGATATCGCCGAGCGGCAGGGCTGCGGGCACATCGTGATCGGCGCGCGCGGCCATGGCGCCATTGCCAGCGCGCTGCTGGGCTCGGTCTCGCAGGAGCTGGTGCAGGCCAGCCCGGTGCCGGTGACCATCGTCAAGCACGCCGATGCGGTGGCGGCGACGGGAGAAGGAGGGGATGTGGAAGAAGTTCGGGAACGGAGCGCTTAGCCGCAGCCGGCCAGTGGGAGGGCCTCGCTGCGCCCGCAGGGTCCGTCCCCGCGGCGCGTCAGGCCGCCTGGCGGAAGGGCTCTGCTGTGCGCTGGAACTTCCCGTGCGGCAGGCTGGACAGCCGCTTGAACATGCGGCGGCAGTAGCCGTTGATCCAGAGGCATTTGTTCAGCTCGTCCACCGGCAGTGGACCGGACACCACGACGATGTCGTTGGCAGCCTCCAAAGCGCCAGCTGCGCGCAGGCGGCGGCGCGTGTTGCTGGCCCAGGACTGGATGCGGTGGGGGCTACCGTGCTGATGCACCTGGCCGGTGTGCAGGTCGAAGGCGATGGCCACGGTGTCGGTCTTCAGTTTGAACCGGCGTTCGCCGGTGACCGCGCTGGGCGCATCACGCATGTCGTACAGGTAGTAGCTGCCCGACTTGAGTTGATATTGCATTTCCATGGGTTCGTCCTCCGAGCAGCATTGTCCAGGGGGCTCGTGGCGGGCCATGGCAAAGAAAACAAGAAGAAACCAGCGCTTATCGCAGCGCCGTCACGCAATGGCCTACCGGGTCGCCGCATTGTGTCGTGCCGGCCGGCGGTCGCAGGCCCCCGCGGCCGGGCAAAGGGTAACGGGTTGTTGTGACGCCTTCAGCCGGGCCGGCGCGCCGGCCGTGGTGCCGACCTCAGAAATCGACCAGGCTCAGCCCCACACTGAATACCGTGCGCTTGCGGTTGTAGTCGATCAGGCTGTCGCCGTATCCCGAGAAGATGGCGGTGTGCAGCCGCAGGTTGCTCTTGCCTGCGCCCACGTTCTGGCCCAGCGTCTGCAGCCATTCCAGGCGCGCGGAGCCGCGGTGGGCGCCGCCCAGCGAGTGGCGGCCCGTCAGGATGAACGTGTTGCTGCGGTCGCGTTGCCAGCTCACGGTCATTTCGCCGCGGCCCAGGTAGTTGCTGATGCCGGGGTTGTCGTCGTCGGCGGTGCTCTCGTGCAGGCGCTTCCAGAGCCGGGCGCTGACCGTCCAGCGGTTGTCGAGCTCGATGCCGGTCATCATGTAGGCGCGGTTCCAACTGCGTGACAGCGGCAGGCTCTGGCCGTTGGACTGGTGGACCAGGCCCAGGCCCGAATAGCGCCAGCGCCAGCCGAAGGGAAGTTGCGCGGTGGTGGGATAGACGTAGATCACCTCCGGCTCGTGATCGGTGGTGCGGAACGGGCGGGAAATGGCGGGGCTGAAGACCTGCCAGTAGGACTGCTGCGAGTAGCCCAGCCACAGCGAGTCACGCAGGTTGGAGTTCTCGGAGGTCAGGATGTTCTGCGCGAGCTTGGTGCGCACCGACAGCTGCACGCGCATCTCGGCGCTGCGGTAGTCGGTGGCCGTGGCTGCGATGTGGCCCGGCGCATCGGAGCTGGGTTGGCGGTTCACACTGCTGGCCTTGGTGATCGATACGCTGATTGGCCGATAGCCGCGGAAGCGGAAGCTGCCGCAGTCGCTCCCGGATTCCAGCTCCCAGAAGCGCGAGAGCGTGCTGTATTGCTCGTCGCGGCAGCCGTCGGTCTGGGCGACCTCGATGATGCGGGTGGCGGGGAGCGTGGCGTCCACCGGCTTGGGCAGCGCGGCATTGCCACCGCCGGCGGGCGCTGCCGACGTGGCGGTGGCGGGCGCTGCGGAGGATGAGGCCGCTGGCGCACTGATCGCCGAGCTGGCGGCCCACTGGTCGAAGCAGGCCAGCCGTGCCTCGCCACTGTCGGTCATGGCTGCGCAGCGGCGCCAAGCGGTGTCGCCTCCGGCGGCCAGTGCGGCCGGGGTTTGTTGCGCCAGAGCGGCGCCCATGGGCGCGCTCATCGCCAGGGCGATAGCGAGGGAGGTGGTGCGGGGAACGGAAGTAAACGGCGGGAGGGGCATGGTGCGCATCGGATTCTGCCGGCAGCGGCGACCGGCGAGTATCGCCGGCCCTGGCTCTGGGCTGGGCCGGTGGGTTGGGAACGCCTGCACTGGCCGCGGCTTGGACGACTTCGAGGGGCCGTCATGCCTTGCTGCCTGTACGCTGCCCTCTCAAGCGCATCGCTTGGCCAGCATCGTGTTACGGCCACCGCCAGCCGTGCAGGGGTGAGGGATGAATGTCACAGAGGCATACAAATGATACATCTCTCCTTGAATATCCAGCGGGCAGGTGTGCGTCCTGCTTGGTAAGACACGAATCTGCGTCCGTTTTCTATCGACAGGCGCGTGGGTAAGCCCCCTGTTGGCACACCTTGTTCATCACCGGCCTGGTGGCCCTGGGAGCCCCGTAGTCGCGATCTCGACGCGCGGAACAGGACAGCGTCATGGGGGTGCCACTCGCGACGGCACGCACGCTGTCTGAGGGGTATCGCAACGTCTCAAGCAATGCCGGTTGCCGCACCGTCATCATGGCCGTGCGCCGCGACGAATCCCGCGCTCCGCGCCGGGCCCGCGAAAACAGGGGGGTCTCGCGCCTCTCGCTTCCATAACGGCAACCGTGGGCCCGGCGTGTTTACGGGCCGCAGGAGCAGGTGCCGTGCGATCGGATCAGCGGCCTTGAACCAGGCCTGGGCGGGGGGCTTAGCCCCCGGCTGCCGGCGAAGCCTTGCGCGCCGCGAATTCGGCGCGCAAGGCGCGCAGCTTCTCGCGCGGGTCTTCGCGGGCGGTGTTCTTGTCCAGGCCCATCTCCGCGATGAAGCGGCTGGGTTGGGCGCTGACGAATTCGCGGCCCTTCTTGCGCTTCTTGGTCCAGCTCACGGCGAGGCTGCGCTGAGCGCGGGTGATGCCCACGTACATCAGGCGCCGCTCTTCCTGCAGGCGCTGCAGGGTGTCTTCGGTCACCACCTGCTGTCGGCCCTCATCGTCGTCGAGCTTGAAGGGCAGCATGCCCTCGGTCACGCCCACCAGCATCACGTGCGGCCATTCCAGGCCCTTGGAGGCGTGCAGGGTGGACAGGGTCACGAGATCTTCGTCCTTCTCGCGCTCGCTGATGGTGGAGAGCAGGGCGATCGTCTGCGCCACTTCCAGCAGGCTCTTGGTTTCCTTGGCCATCACGGTGCCGGCGGCGTCTTCGATCTGCCCGCCCGCCCGCTGGCTCATCCAGTCGCAGAACTCCAGCACGTTGGTCCAGCGCGACGCGGCGGCGGTCTCGCTTTCCTCGCTGTCGTAGAGGTACTGCTCGTAGCCGATCTCCTTGAGCCAGTCGGTCATGAAGGCGCGCGAGGCCTCGGCGCCCTGCGTCTGGCGCGCCTTGTATTCGAGGTAGTTGATGTAGCGGCCGAATTCGATCACGCTTTCGTGCGCCTTGCGCGGCAGCACGGCTTCGAGCATGTGGTTGAACAGCGCGCCGAACATGCTCACCTTGTGCTGCGTGGCGAATTCGCCCAGCTTGGCCAGCGTCGTGTGGCCGATGCCGCGCTTCGGCGTGGTGATGGCGCGCAGGAAGGCCGGGTCGTCGTCGTTGTTGATCCAGAGGCGGAACCAGGCGCAGAGGTCCTTGATCTCGGCGCGGTCGAAGAAGCTGGTGCCGCCCGAGACCTTGTAGGGCACGTTGGCCTTGCGCAGCGCCTTTTCGAACGGCTTGGCCTGGTGGTTGGCACGGTAGAGGATGGCGAAGCTCTTCCACGTCGGCTGCGGGTTGAGCGCGGCGCGCAGGCTCTGGATGCGGGCCACGGCGCGCTCGGCCTCGTGCTCCTCGTTGTCGGCATCGACGATGCGCACCGGCTCGCCCTCGCCCAGCTCGGAGAACAGCGTCTTCGGATACAGCTTGGGGTTGGGCTGGATGACGTTGTTGGCCGCGCGCAGGATGGCGCTGGTGGAGCGGTAGTTCTGCTCCAGCTTGATGACCTTGAGCTGAGGGTAGTCCACCGGCAGCTTTTTGAGGTTGTCCAGCGTGGCGCCGCGCCAGCCGTAGATCGACTGGTCGTCGTCGCCCACGGCGGTGAACCGGCCGCGCTCTCCCACCAGCAGCTTGAGCAATTCGTACTGCGTGGCGTTGGTGTCCTGGTATTCATCGACCAGCACGTGGCCCAGCGCTGCCTGCCACTTGGCGCGCACCTCGGGGAAGTCGCGCAAGAGGCGCAGCGGCATGCCGATCAGGTCGTCGAAGTCCACGCTCTGATAGGCCGTCAGGCGCTCTTCGTAGCGCTGCATGATGAGGGCGATGCTGCGCTCGTTGTCGTCCTTGGCCTGGGCCAGGGCCTGGGCGCTGTCCAGGCCGGCGTTCTTCCAGGCGCTGATGGTCCACTGCCACTGGCGGGCGGTGGCGAGGTCGGTGGTGCCGCCGGCGGCGTCCTTGATGATGCCGGTCACGTCGTCGGAGTCGAGAATGCTGAACTGGGGCTTGAGTCCCAGCACGTGGCCGTCTTCCCGCACCATGCGCACTCCCAGGGCGTGGAAGGTGCAGACCATCACATCCTTGGCCACGCGGCCGATCAGGTGCTGGGCGCGCTCGCGCATTTCGGCGGCGGCCTTGTTGGTGAAGGTGATCGCCGCGATGCGTTTGGGCGCCAGGCCCGTCTCGATCAGCCGGCCGATCTTCATCGTGATGACGCGGGTCTTGCCGGAGCCGGCGCCGGCCAGCACCAGGCAGGGCCCCTCCGTGTAGTGGACGGCCTGAAGCTGGGCGAGGTTGAGTCCTGCGGACATGGGCGGCGTTGGAGAGATCGGGTGGCGGACAGGAAGGCAGGCGGCAGACGGGCGGGCGTGCTGCGCGGGGTGCGGCCCGGCCATGCCTCGCAATGAGCGCCGGGCTGCCGGGCGGAGCGCGAATGATACAGACCGGGCGCTTCCCGCCCGGGGCGGGGAGAATGCAGCGCGTGCTCTCCGTCCTCGCCATCACCTTCCCCTTCTTCGCCCTGGTGCTCTGTGGCTACCTGGCCGCGCGCGGGGGGCTGCTGCCACAGGCCGCCATTCCGGGGCTGAACGCCTTCGTGCTCTTCTTTGCGTTGCCCTGCATGCTCTACCGCTTCGGGGCGCAGACGCCCATCGGCCAGCTGCTGGACCCGGCGGCGGCCGGCGTCTATGCGCTCTGCGCCGTGGCGCTGGTGGCGGCCACGGTGGCGCTCACGCGGCGGCGCCTGGGCTGGAACGATGCGGCTTTCGGTGCGCTGGTGGCGGCTTTTCCCAACACCGGCTTCATAGGCGTGCCGCTGCTGGTCGCGCTGCTGGGGCCGGCGGCGGCAGGGCCGGCGATTCTCACCATGCTGGTGGACATGGTGTTCACCACGTCGCTGTGCATCGCACTCTCTCGGCTCGACGGCGCGGGCACGCACGGCGTGGCGGTGGCGCTGCGGCGCGCGCTGCGCGGCATGCTGGCCAATCCCATGCCCTGGTCCATCGCGCTGGGGGCGGTGGCATCGGCCGCGCAATGGCGGCTGCCCGCGCCCATCGACGGCACGCTGGCGCTGCTGGCCCAGGCCGCCTCGCCCGTGGCGCTCTTCACCATCGGCGCGGTGCTGGCACGCTCGCGCATGCAGGCCGGCCACGACCCCGGCGAGCGCGTGGCGCCGCGCGACTACCTGCCCATCGCGCTGGCCAAGCTGTTCGTGCATCCGCTGCTGGTGTGGGCGGCCGGCGGGGCGGCCATCGCGGCGGGGCTGGCGCTCTCGCCCCTGGCGCACACCGCGCTGGTGCTGGCGGCGGCGCTGCCCAGCGCCAGCAACGTGTCGCTGCTGGCCGAGCGCTTCGGCGCCCACAACGGGCGCATCGCGCGGATCATCCTGGTATCGACCGCGCTGGCCTTCCTGAGCTTTTCGGCGGCCGTGGCGTTGAAAGTCTGATGCTATTTAATTGATAGCATGGTGCGCAGGTTCCGTGCGCGCTGGTGGCTGGAATGCTGCAAACTCAGCCTCCGGCCGGCACGCGCCGGCCCACCAGATAAGTCACGCCCTCGGGGCCGTACCACTCCGCATGGGGCTGCGCAGCGCCCAGGTGGAAGACCTCGCCTTCGCGGTAGGTGCGCTCGGCGCCGTCCTCGGTGCGGATGCGGATCTCGCCCGAGACGATCAGCGCCTTGGCCTCGAATTCGTGGCTGTGGTCGTCCCACATGCCGCCGGGTTCGCGTTCCACGCGCACCATGTGATCGAAGCCCTCTTGGTTGAGCTGGCTCTGGAAGGTGGTAGCGTCCATGGCGTTGGGTGTAGCGTGGTGGAGTGTGCTGGGAAAGGCGCCTCACCGGAGTGGGCACAAGCCCTATCGGCCGTCAGGCATGTTGCAAATTTTACAATCGCGTCCTCTTCGCCTCGCAGCGCGCAGCTGCATCTCCCCACCCCATGCCAGCCCACTCCTCGACGCCCCGCGCGCCGCAGCGTTTCGCACCCTTGCGCGCCGTCGCGCTTTTCGCCCTCGTCTATGTGCTGGCCTGGTCGCTGCTGCCGCCGCTGCTCAGCTCCAGCATGCCGCTGGACGTGGCCGAGAGCCTGTCGTGGGGCCATGAGTGGCAGTGGGGCTACTACAAGCACCCGCCGCTGGCGCCGGTGCTGCTGGAGCTGGCCTATCGTGCCTTCGGCCACGCCGGCCCGTTCCTGCTGAGCCAGCTCTTCATCGTTGCCACGCTCTGGATCGTATGGCGCACGGGTTGCCGGCTGATGTCGCGCGAGCGGGCCTTCATCGGCACGCTGCTGACCATGGGGGTGGT
The DNA here is from genome assembly GCF_057642795.1 of Paracidovorax sp. NCBI lineage: Bacteria > Pseudomonadati > Pseudomonadota > Betaproteobacteria > Burkholderiales > Comamonadaceae > Paracidovorax > Paracidovorax sp. Next base: position 210,338 of record NZ_JBXYZY010000040.1, on the reverse strand, counting down.
CTACTACACCCGCCCGGCCCTGGAGTTCAACCACAACATCGCGCAGATGCCGTTCTGGGCCGCCGTGGGCTACGGCGTCACGGCCGCGCTGCAGAAGGACGGGCGGCTGCGCCACTGGGCGCTGGTGGGCGTGGCGGGCGGCCTGGGGCTCATCACCAAGTATTCGGTGGGCGCGCTGCTGGTCACGCTGGCGATCTACCTGCTGGCCACGCCGGCGCGCCGCCAGATGCTACGCCCGGGCCCGTGGCTCGCTGCAGCGCTGATGGCGCTCATCTTCTGGCCACACCTGCGCTGGCTGCAGTTCACCGACTGGATGCCCATGGCCTATGCCAGCAGCCGCGCGGCGACCGACGGCGAGGTCAGCCGGGCGGACGCGCTCAACTTTCTGCTCGTGCAGGCGCTTAACCATGTGCCGCTCGCGCTGATCGTGCTGGTGGCGGTGCTCTGCACCCGGGGTCGGCGCAGCAATCCGGCTGCAGCCGACTCGGCGGATGCGCGCTGGCGCTTGCACACATCCATGCCGGCCTATCTGTTGGCACTGTCGGTGGGTCCAGCGCTTCTAGTGGCCGGGCTGGGCCTGGCCATGGGCCTGCGCGTGCGCGACATGTGGGGCGTGCCCATGTGGGTTTTCAGCGGGCTGCTGGTGGCTGCGTGTCTGCCTTCGGCCGGGCTGCGCGCCATGCAGACGTATCTGCTGCGCGGGCTGGCGGTGTGGCTGGTGATCGTGTCGCTGGTGACCTTCGCCTTCCTGGCCTACGGGGCCCAGTGGCGCCAGCGCCCCTCGCGCATGGACTGGCCCCAGGCCGCGATGGCGCAGCAGGCGGCAGCCACCTGGCAGGCGCAGTCGCGCTGCGTGATCGATTCGGTGTCGGGCGACTACTGGCTGGTGGGACTGCTGGCGGCGCAACTGCCCCAGCGGCCTTCGGTCTTCATCGCGGGCGACGAGCGTTATTCACCCTGGATCACGCCGCAGCGCCTGGCTGCGCACGGTACGCTATGGGTGGGCTTGGGCAGCGACGTGCCGCCGCCCTGGGTGGAGCGCCTGGGCGCCGACGCCGGCATGCGAGTGCAGCAGGGTGTGTGGATCGTGGACTGGCCCGAAAAGCGCGCTGGCGCGCCGATGGCCATGCACTGGCGCACCTACGTGCCGGCGGCCTGCGCTCCCCTGCCCTGATCCCCGATACCGTTGAATCCTCTGCACACCGATCCATCGACCTGACCCCATAACGCCCGCCTGCCCATGTCCTTCCAGCCCGCTGCCGAACCCCAGTTCTATGCCGAGTTCGCCCCGCACGCGCCCCGGGCTCCGCTGCCGCGCGCGCCCCTGCGGCTGAGCTGCGTCGTGCCCGCGCACAACGAGGCGCTCAACCTGGACCGCTTCGTGCGCGCCCTGGCGCAGTCGGTCGCGGCGCTCACGCCCGACTTCGAGATCATCGTGGTCAACGATGGCAGCCGCGACGCCACGCATGAGGTCGCGCTGGCGCTGGCAGCCGAACTCCCGGTGCGCTACATCGCCCTGTCGCGCAACTTCGGCAAGGAGGCCGCGCTCTCGGCCGGTATAGACCACGCCCGCGGCAACGCCGTGCTGCTGATCGACGCCGACTTCCAGCACCCGCTGGACCTGCTGCCCGAGATGCACGCGCTCTGGCAGTCGGGCTACGAGATGATCTATGGTGTGATCGCCGACCGCTGCGCAGAGAGCGGCGTCAAGCGCGTGGGCACCAACGTCTTCTACCGGCTGATGAACCTGGGCAACTCCGTCAAGGTGCCTCCGCATGCAGGCGACTTCCGCTGGCTGGACCGCCGCGTGGTCGATGCGCTCCGGTCGCTGACCGAGCGCAACCTCTTCATGAAGGGTCTTTATGCCTGGGTCGGCTTCAAGACCGCTGCACTGCCCTTCGTGCCGCTGGAGCGGGCGGCGGGGGTGTCCAGTTTCCGGCTGCGGCAGCTGGGCTCGCTCGCCATGCTGGGGCTCACTTCATTCACCACGCTGCCGCTGCGCATGTGGAGCCTGCTGGGCGGTGCCATCTCGGTGGTGGCCCTGGCCTATGGCCTATGGATCGCCGTCGCTACCTTGGCCTTCGGCAGCGAGCTGGACGGCTGGCCCACGCTGGCGGTGAGCATCATGCTGTTCTCGGGCGTACAGCTCATGTCCATTGGCATCCTGGGCGAGTACATCGGCCGCATCTACGACGAGGTCAAGCGCCGGCCCAAGTACCTCGTCGCCCGCGACGAAGACCATAGCCCGCTGCGCGGCGGAGACCATCACACATGATGGCAGCGCAGTCAGATGCGCAGGCACGAGACCGGTTGCGTTCGATCGTTCTCTGCGCCGACGATTACGGGCTGCACCCGTTGGTGGATGAAGCGGTCGAGCGTCTGGCGCGGGCGGGGCGCCTCTCGGCCACCAGCTGCATGGCAACTTCGCCGCGCTGGCCGGCCGCTGCCGCGCGCCTGACTGCCCTGCGTCCCCAGCTGGCCGTGGGCCTGCACTTCAATCTGACCGAAGCCCATGGTGGCGCCCATCCCGCGCAGGCGCTGGGCGCGGTGATCCGCCAGGCGTATCTGCGCCGGCCGGCCGCCGGTGCGCTGCGCGCCGCGTGGTGCGGGCAGCTCGATGCCTTCGAGCGCGCCCTGGGCACGCCTCCGGACTTCATCGACGGCCATCAGCACGTCCATCAGCTGCCCGGCCTGCGCGATGCGCTGCTGGCCGAGTTGCAGTCCCGCTACGCGCCGCACGAGCGGCCCTGGGTGCGCTCCACCGCGCCCGCCGGCCGCCTGTGGCGCAGCCCCAAGGCCGCCGTGATCGCGCTGCTGGGCGGCTGGACGGCCACGCGCCGGCTACGCCGCGCCGGCGTGGCGATGAACCAGGGCTTTGGCGGGGTCTATGGCTTCGACGCGGCCACCGAGGCCGACTACGGCGCGCAGATGGACGCGTGGCTGCCCCAGGTGCCGCATGGCGGTCTGCTCATGTGCCACCCGGCATCGGGCGCGGTGCCTGGCGACGCCATCGGCAACCAGCGCCCGGTGGAGGCCGCCTACCTGGCCTCTGAGGCGTTTGGCGCACTGCTGCAGCGCACGGGCTGCGTGGTCCAGCAGGGGCCGCAGGCCATCGCCGTGCTGCTCGCGCAGGCGGCCTGACGCGTCGCCAACGATCGCTGCACGCCTTCAGCTATGCGGGCGCATGGGGTGTGCGTTCCGTGCCGTCCCGGCAGCGACAGGTGTACGCCCCGTGTGTGTGTCTTCAGAGGCATGATCTTTGCTTGAATGCCGGGGCGGCCGGTACGGGCCGGGTAGATCATCACCACACACCACAGGACTCAATGTATGGCAAAGAAAACGTGGCTTTGGGCGATTACGCCCCTGGCCTTGGCGGCGGCTCTCTATGGCTGCGGCGGCGGGGGCTCCGGCATGGCGCCGGCGATTGTGGACAGCAACGCGCAAAGCTGCTCTGTGCTCTCCAGCACCGGCTCGGCGGTGGTGGTCGGCTCCGGCGCCTCGGGTGACCCGGCAGCACCTGAACCCGCTTCCGGCTACCGCCTGGGCAACAAGGCCAAGTACTCGAACAGCTACATGGTGGTCGCCAACACGCCGCTGGCCACCAAGGCCGGCTGCGACGTGCTCAAGGCCGGCGGCACCGCGGTGGATGCCGCGGTGGCCGTGCAGGCCGTGCTGGGCCTGGTGGAGCCGCAGTCGAGCACCATCGCCGGTAGCGCCTTCCTGATGTACTACGACGCGGCCAGCCGCAAGGTCGTCGCCTACGACGGCCGCGAGACGGCGCCCGCCGCCGCCACCGGCCATTACCTGGTACGGCAGGACCAGTCCAGCGCCGCGTCCCCGGCCCCAGTGCCCAACGCGCGCCGCAGCGGGCGCTCCATCGGCGTGCCCGGCGTGATGCGCATGCTGGACATGGCCCACCGCGACTATGGCCGGCTGGCCTGGAGCGGCCTGTTCGACGAGGGCGTGCGCCTGGCGTCCGGCGGCTTCACCATCCCCGCCCGCATGGGCAGCGCCATCAGCGGCAACGCGGCCAGCCTGCGGCTCGACGCCAACGCCGTGGCGGTGTTCTTCAACCCCGATGGCACGCCGCGCGCGGCGGGCACGACCATGACCAATGCGCCCTACGCTCAGTCGCTGCGCACCCTGGCCAGCCAGGGCGCGGGCGCGATGTACAGCGGCCCCATGGCCCAGGCCATCGTCGCCAAGGCTGCCCAATCGGTGGGCGACGACGCTGCCCGGACACCGATCACCCCCAGCCTGATGACGGCTGACGACCTGCGCAACTACCAGGCCAAGAAGCGCGAGCCGGTGTGTACCACCTACCGCGACGCCTACTACGTCTGCACCATGTCGCCGCCGTCCTCGGGCGGCATCGCCATCGCGCAGTCGCTGGGCATCCTGGAGAACTTCGACCTGTCGCAGTACGCGCCGTCCAACCCGGCCAACGAAGGCGGCGTGCCCAGCGTGATGGGCGTGCACCTGGTGTCCGAGGCCGAGCGCCTGGCCTATGCCGACCGCGACAAGTACGTGGCCGACACCGACTTCGTACCCCTGCCCGGCAAGGGCGTGGCAACGATGCTCGACAAGGCCTACCTGAAGCAGCGCGCAGCGTTGATCCGACCCAATGGCAACTCCCTCGGCGTAGTCGCAGCGGGTGACCTGGGCTCGGTGCCGCTGGGCGTGGACAAGACGGTCGAGCACGGCACGACGCACTTCTCCATCGTCGATGCCTACGGCAACGTGCTGTCCATGACCTCCACCGTGGAGTCGAGCATGGGCTCCTTCCACATGGTCGGCGGCTTCCTGCTGACCAACCAGCTGACCGACTTCTCGGCCCAGCCCGCCGACAGCTCCGGCACGCCGGTGGCCAACCGGGTGGCCCCGGGCAAGCGTCCGCGCAGCACCATGGCGCCGACCCTGGTGTTCAAGGGCACGGCGCCGGGCGACTTCCTCATGGCCACCGGCTCGCCGGGCGGCGGCACCATCATCCAGTACGTGCTGAAGACGGTCGTGGGGGCCGTGGACTGGAAGCTGAACGCGCAGCAGGCCACGTCGCTGGTGAACTTCGGCGCGACCAACAGCACGACCACCAACGTGGATGGGTCCAACACCGCGCTGGACCTCACCGGCCTGGTCAGCGGGCTGCAGGCCAAGGGCCACACGGTGTCCACCTCGGCTCAGTCCAGCGGCGTGTCCACCATCATGCGGGTCCAGCGCAGCGGCGGCGCCACGCTGCAACTGGAAGGCGGAGTGGACCCGCGCCGCGAAGGCATCGTGCTGGGCGACGGCGCGCTCTGACCGTAATCCCCCGGCCGCCCCGCTGCACCGCGGGTGGCCGGGCATAGCGCTTTTTGCTCTCTTTTGGAGAGCGTAGGGCCAAGGAAATACAGCGGCTTTCGGCCATTGGAGGGTTCTGTGCCGCAGCGCTGCCGCGCAGACGGGCGCGCTCTCACGCCGGTTCACGCGGGCTGCGAGATCTTCTCAAGCACGCTGAACAGGTGCTCAGATCGCTAGCGGATCGACATCCACCAACCAGCGCACCAGCCCTTTGTGCTCGGGCGCGGCCCGCGTGGCGTGCAGCAGCGGTTGCCAGGCCGAGAGGAAGTGCTGCAGCGCGGCCCGGATCGGGCTTTCCAGCAGCATCTGGGCGCGCTCCACGTTCGCCACGCGCTGCACGGCCAGCGGCACAGGCGGGAAGATGAAGACATGCTCGATCCCCGGCAGGGCGGCGGCCTGGGCCGCCTCGCCGGCGGCGCGCAGAAAGGCCTGCGCGGCCTCCTGGGTGCGGGCGTCGGCGCGCACCAGGGCCTGGTAGGCGAAGGGCGGCATGCCGGCCTCCACGCGCTCGGCCAGTTGGGCGGCAGCGAAAGCCGGGTAGTCGTGGCGGCGCAGCGCAGCGTAGAGGGCGTGCTCCGGGTGCCAGGTCTGCACCCACATCTCGCTGGGGCGGCCGCCTTGCGCGGCCACGTATTGCGCGTCGCGGCCGGCGCGGCCGGCGGCCTGCATCAACAGGGCGAAGAGCCGCTCGGGCGCGCGGAAGTCGCTGGAAAAGAGCGCCCCGTCGGGCTGCACCGCCGCCACCAGCGTGATGCGGCGGAAGTCGTGGCCCTTGGCGATCATCTGCGTGCCCACCAGCACGTCCACCTCGCCCGCATGCACCTGGGCCAGCTGTTCCTCGAGCGCGCCCTTGGCGCGGGTGGTGTCGGCGTCGATGCGGGCCACGCGCGCGGCGCGGCGCTCGGGGGTGATCACGTTGCGCAGCAGTGCCGCGAGCTGCTCTTCGAGCTGCTCCGTGCCCCGGCCGATGGGCGCGATGTCCGGGTTGCCGCAGGTGGGGCAGGCAAAGGGCACGCGCTGCGCCCAGCCGCAGTGGTGGCAGCGCAGCGTGCGGTCGATCTTGTGGAACACCTGGTGCGCGCTGCAGTGCGGGCAGTCGCTCTTCCAGCCGCATTCGGTGCAGTGCAGCACGGGCGCGAAGCCGCGCCGGTTCAGCAGCACCAGGCACTGCTCGCCGCGCTCCACCCGCTCGGTGATGGCGGCGATCAGCGGGGGCGAGAACACGGAGCCCCGGGGCTGCTGGGCCAGGTCCACCAGCCGCACGCGGGGCAGGGCGCCCGAGCCGATGCGGCTGGGCATGGCCAGGCGCAGGTAGCGCCCGCCCGGGTCGTCGCCTTCCGGCGGGCGGCTGGCGTGCCAGGTCTCCAGCGACGGCGTGGCCGACCCCAGGATCACCTTGGCTCCCTGCTCGCGCCCGCGCCAGATGGCCAGGTCGCGCGCCGAATAGCGGGCGCCTTCCTGCTGCTTGTAGCTGGCGTCGTGCTCCTCGTCCACCACGATCAGCTTCAGGCCCGGCAGGCTGGCGAACACGGCCATGCGCGTGCCCAGGACGATGCGCGCCGTGCCGGCATGCGCCGCGAGCCAGCTTTTCAGGCGCTGCGGGTTGGTCATTCCGCTGTGCAGGCTGACCACGCTGCCTGCGCCGTAGCGGCCGGCAAAACGTGCCTCGAAGCGCTCCTGCAGCTGCGGCGTGAGGTTGATCTCGGGCACCATCACCAGCGCCTGCGCGGCGGGGTCGGCCGCCAGCACGCGCTGCACGGCATGCAGATAGACCTCGGTCTTGCCGCTGCCGGTGCTGCCGTAGAGGAGGAAGGGGCCCGGCTGGGCCTCTATCTGCGCGGTGGCCTCAGCCTGCTCCGGGCTCAGCGCGATGGCGGCCGCGGCATCGCCCGCGTCCGCCGCATCGCCCGCCGGCGCGGCCGGGCGGCGCAGGCGGCGCGCCAGCTGCTCGGGCGAAAGGTCGCGCAGCTGCGGCGGCAGGGCGGCCAGGGCGATCTCGCCCAGCGAGCGCTGGTAGTAGCGCGCGGCGAAGGCCACCAGCCGGCGCCAGGGCGCGCCCAGCGGCGGTAGTCCTTCCAGCACGCCCGCGATGGCGCGCGGCACGAAGCCCGGCGGCAGCCCGGCGTCGCCCTGTGCGGGTGCATCCCACACCACGCCCAGTACCTCGCGTCGGCCCAAGGGCACGCGCACCAGCGTGCCGGGCGTGAGCGGGCCCTCGCTGGCGTAGCTCAGCAGGTGGCCCACCCCGCTGTGCGCAGGCGTCTGCACAGCCACGTGGACCAGCGCGGCCGCATGGCCGGCCGGCTCGGCACTCAGGGGGGGGGACGATGGACTTGCGGGCACTTCTTCAGAAGATGGGGCGGGTGAGGGGGCTAAGTGCTTGATTTTTCGGGTAATCCACAGCTCTTCGGCTTTTCTGTGGATAACTTTGTTGACATCTGCTTCATGCCGGCGTGCAAGCCGCATCGGCGCTCGGTTGCGGCAGTTTGCCTGTGAAACGGGCGTTTCTTAAAAACGTATAGGAATCAACGCTCTTTGCTGCAGTGCAGCGTGTGCCAGGGGATGGCGTGGCAACCCGCTTGAAAACCCGCCGCTGCCTGGGATGTGTGCATAAGTGCGCTTGTCAAGGGCTGGGCGAGGCCGGTTTTTGTGGTAGCCCGGTGCCGTGCTGCAGGATTGTGCGTGCAGTTTCGATGCCAAGTGCTTGATTCTTCGAGGTTTGCCGAGAAATCCTGGTTTTCTGTGGATAACTTTGTTGATACATCCGGCCCAATCGTGCAAGAGCCTTGAAAACATTAGGTTTCTGCTGGTTGCACGCAAAAACGGCAGTGGGCATGCCTCTATATAAATCAACCACTTAGCGTGGGCTTGCGGAAAGTTGATCTATCCCAAAGCGCGGCACCCACAGCGCTTCACGCGGGCCGCCGCTCGCTTGCAGGTGTGCATAAGTCAAGCCCCCGGACGAGGGGGCCTGCGTCAGGCGTCGTTGCGCTGGGCGCGGGAATGGCTGTGTACGGCCTCCACCAGCGCGGCGACGTGTTCGGGCGGGGTGAACTGGCTGATGCCGTGGCCCAGGTTGAAGATGTGGGTGGGGCCGGTGGTGGCGCGGTCGGTGTGCGGCGTGCCGAAGCTGTCCAGCACGGCGCGCACCTGGGTGGCGATGGCGTCGGGCGGGGCAAACAGCACGTTCGGGTCGATGTTGCCCTGCAGCGCCTTGCCAGGGCCGCCCACGGCGCCGCCCACCAGGTCGCGGGCGCGGGCCAGGTTGGCCGTCCAGTCCAGGCCCAGCACCTCGCAATCGAGCCCGCCCATGGCCTCCAGCCACAGGGCGCCGCCCTTGGTGAAGACGATGCGCGGCACGTCGGTGCCATCCGTGCCGGTGCGCTTGAGCTGTGCCAGCACGCGGGCTGTGTAGTCCAGGCTGAACTGCTGGAAGGCGCCGTCGGCCAGCACGCCGCCCCAGCTGTCGAAGATCATCACCGCCTGCGCGCCCGCGTCGATCTGGGCGTTCAGGTAGGCCGCCACGGCATCGGCATTGACCGCCAGGATGCGGTGCATCAGGTCGGGACGTGAATACATCAGCGTCTTGACCAGCCGGTAGTCGTCGCTGCCCTTGCCCTCCACCATGTAGCAGGCCAGCGTCCAGGGGCTGCCCGAAAAACCGATCAGCGGCACCCGGCCGTTCAGCGCCCGCCGGATGGAGGTGACCGCGTCGAACACGTAGCGCAGCTTGTCCATGTCGGGCACGGCAAGGCGACCCACGGCCGCCTCGTCGCGCACCACCTGGGCGAAGCGCGGGCCCTCGCCCTCGGCGAAGGACAGGCCCAGGCCCATGGCGTCGGGCACCGTGAGGATGTCGGAAAAGAGGATCGCCGCGTCCAGCGGGAAGCGGGCCAGAGGCTGCAGCGTGACCTCGGTGGCGTAATCAACGTTCGTGGCCAGCCCCATGAAGCTGCCGGCCCGCGCGCGCGTGGCCTTGTACTCGGGCAGATAGCGGCCGGCCTGGCGCATCAGCCAGAGCGGCGTGTAGTCGGTGGCCTGGCGCCGGCAGGCGCGCAGGAACGTGTCGTTCTGGAGCGGGGCGAAACTCATGGCGGGCATTGTCGCAGGGCCGGCTGGCCCGGGCCGGCCGCGGTCTTGCCTCGGATCAAGGAATCGGTGCGTTCCCTCGCTCCGGCCTGTCGACATAACGCGGGATGATCAGTTCTGTGCCAGCATGCGCCGTCGGCTGCCTACTGAGAGCACGATGGCGGACGGCGTTCCCTTCTTCGCTCTTTTCTCCCCTTATTGCGTTCATCCACAGCCTGGAGTTCCCGTGATGACCTCTCGCCGCCAGTTCCTCGCCCGTTCCGCCTTGCTGGCCGCCTGCGCGCCGGTCTGGGCGCAGGACAGTCCCCTGCGCATCGTGGTGGGCTACCCGCCCGGCGGCTCGTCCGACCGCGTCGCCCGCATCGTGGCCGACGGGCTGCAGCGCGTGCTGGGCCAAGCCGTGATCGTCGAGAACAAGGTGGGCGCGGGCGGCCGCATCTCGGCCCAGTACGTGAAGAGCGCCCCCGCCAGCCAGCCCATGCTGCTGCTGGCCAACCCGGCGGTGATGGTCGTCTCGCCCCTGGTGGTGCCCGACGTGGGCTACCAGCCCGAGCAGGACTTCGTGCCCCTGAGTGAGGTCAACAGCTACGTGTTCGGCGTGGCCGTGGCCTCGGCCGTGCCGGTGCAGGAGCTGCAGCACCTGCTGGCCTGGCTGCGCGCCAACCCCGCCCAGGCCAACATCGGCGTGCCGGCCACCGGCAGCCTGCCGCATTTCTTCGCGCTCATGCTGGGCAAGAAGGCCGGTGTCCCCATCGAAGCCGTGGGCTATCGCGGCTCCGCTCCGCTCATCACCGACCTGATCGGCGGGCAGGTGCCCGTCGCCGTGGACACGCTGGACGCCCTGCAGCCCCAGTTCGAAGGCGGCAAGCTGCGCCTGCTGGCCGTCTCCAGCGAACAGCGCGTGCCCGAACTGCCCAAGGTGCCCACGCTGCGGCAGGCCGGCGTCGATCTGGCCGCATCGGGCTGGAACACCGTGTTCGCGCCCCGCTCCATGCCCGCCGCGCAGGCCGACCGCTACGCCGAAGCCATCCAGAAGGTGATGAAGGACCCGGAGGTCGTCCGCCAGTTCAAGGCCAACCACCTCGACCCCGTGGTGAGCACGCCAGCCCAGACCCGCCAGAGCCTGGCCGCCTACCGCAAGCAGTGGGTGCCCGTCATCCGCGAATCGGGCTACCGCCCCTGAGCCCGGAGATGGCCGCCATGCCGCAACCCCCACGCCCGAACATCGTCTTCATCGTGGCCGACGACCTCGGCTATGCCGACTTAGGGTGCTACGGCGGGCGCGACGCCGCCTTCGGCCCCGTATCGCCCGTGCTGGATGCGCTCGCCGCGGGCGGGCTCAAGCTCACCCAGGGCTATTCCAACTCGCCCGTGTGCTCGCCCACCCGCTTCGCGCTGATGACGGCGCGCTACCAGTACCGCCTGCGCGGCGCGGCCGAAGAACCCATCCGCACCGCCACGCGCGGCAACGACCGCCTGGGCCTGCCGCCCGCGCATCCCACGCTGCCCTCGCTGCTCAAGGAGGCCGGCTACCGCACCGCCCTGATGGGCAAGTGGCACCTGGGCTACCCGCCGCACTTCAGCCCCTTGAAGTCGGGCTACGAGGAATTCTTCGGCCCCATGTCCGGCGGGGTGGACTACTTCACCCACTGCGGTGCCAACGGCACGCACGACCTCTGGTTCGGCGAAGAGGAAAAGGCGCACGAGGGGTACCTGACCGACCTCATCACCGAGCATTCGGTGGACTACATCGAGCGCATGGCCGAAGGCGCGAAGCAGGGCACGCCCTTCTTCCTGAGCGTTCACTACACCGCCCCCCACTGGCCGTGGGAAACCCGCGACGACGAAGCCCTGGCCCACGAACTGCGCGAAATCAAGCAGGCCATCTACCACCTGGCCGGCGGCAACGTCGAAACCTACCGCCGCATGATCCACCACATGGACGAAGGCATCGGCAAGCTCGTCGCCACCCTGCGCGCCCACGGCCTGGAGCGCGACACCCTCGTCGTCTTCACCAGCGACAACGGCGGCGAACGCTTCTCCGACAACTGGCCCTTGGTGGGCGGCAAGATGGATTTGACGGAAGGTGGCATCCGTGTGCCCTGGATCGCCCACTGGCCCGCCACCATCCCTCCCGGCGGCACCAGCGCCCAGCCCTGCCTGACCATGGACTGGTCCGCCACGATGCTGGAGCTGGGCGGCGCCCGGCCTCCTGCCGACTATCCATGGGATGGCCAGACCCTGGCCCCCCTGCTGCAAGACCCGGCCTGGAGGGGCGCCGCCGACCGCCCGCTCTTCTGGCGCATGAACCACCGCGGCCAGCGCGCCATGCGGCACGGCGACTGGAAATACCTGCGGGTGGATGGGGTCGATTACCTGTTCAATCTGTCGCAGGACGAGCGCGAGCGGGCGAATCTGGCGCCGCTGCAGCCCGGACGGCTGGCGGATATGGTGCAGGCGTGGCAGGCGTGGAATGCGAGCATGCCGGCCATTCCGCAGGATGCGACGGTGAGCCTTTGCTACACGGACAAGGATATGCCGCAGCGGTGAGCTGGAGGTGTGTGCGGGGCCTGATCGGCGTGCCTTGTGAGGCCCACCGGTACCGCACGGGATGGAGGTATTGGGTGGACGGTGGGATGCGTGTCGTGGGAGCTGGACTGGCCTTCAAGGCCTGCGCCAGCAGGCGGCCACTCTCACGCGGCGCGCTTCAGCGGCGGCTCGAGGGTCTCGAATGGAACGCGACAGAGGGTGCAAGAGGTGCGTGCTAAGCTGCCCCGCGACTTGTTCGTCTGCGATTCGGAGAACCCTTCCATGCCCGGCCTGCTGCCCCATATCGACCCTGACGGTCTGCTCGAATTCTCGGTGGTCTATACCGACCGTGCGCTCAACCACATGTCCAAGCGCTTTACCGGCGTGATGCAGGACATCCTCGCCACGCTCAAGCAGGTGTACGGCGCCCACACGGCCGTGCTGGTGCCGGGCAGCGGCACCTTCGGCATGGAGGCCGTGGCGCGCCAGTTCGCCAACCGCGAGAAGGTGCTGATCGTGCGCAACGGCTGGTTCAGCTACCGCTGGAGCCAGATCTTCGACGCCGGCGGCCTGGGTGGCGGCGCCGTGGTGTGCAAAGCCCGCCAGCAGGGCGAGGGCGCGCAGGCCCCGTGGGCGCCATGCCCGGCCGACGAGGTGGCCGCGGCCATCCGCGCCGAGCGGCCCAAGGTCGTCTTTGCGCCGCACGTGGAAACCGCCAGCGGCATCATCCTGCCGGACGACTACCTGCGCACCGTGGCCGACGCCGCGCACGAGGTGGGGGCGCTCTTCGTGCTCGACTGCGTGGCCTCCGGCGCCATGTGGGTGGACATGCGCGCCACTGGCGTGGATGTGCTCATCAGCGCGCCGCAGAAGGGCTGGAGCGGCTCGCCTTGCTGCGCCATGGTGATGCTGAGCGAGCGCGCCCGCGAGGCCATCGAAGGCACGCAGAGCTCCAGCTTCTCGTGCGACCTGAAGAAGTGGATGCAGATCGCCGAAGGCTACGAAAAGGGCCAGCACGCCTATCACACCACCATGCCCACCGACGCGCTGGTGCAGCTGCGGGGCGTGATGCTGGAGACCCGCGACTACGGCTTCGAGAAGGTGCGCGCCGAGCAGATCGCCCTGGGCGCCCAGGTGCGCGAGCTGCTCGAATCGCGCGGCCTGCCCAGCGTGGCGGCAGAAGGCTTCAAGGCGCCCGGCGTGGTGGTGAGCTACACCACCGACCCAGGCATCCAGAACGGCTCCAAGTTCGCGGCCGCGGGCCTGCAGACCGCCGCCGGCGTGCCGCTGCAGTGCGGCGAGGGCGCGGACTTCCGCACCTTCCGCATCGGCCTCTTCGGGCTGGAGAAGTGGCACCACGTGGAGCGCACCGTGGGCCATCTGCGCACCGCCCTCGATCAGGTCATCCCCCGCTGACCCTGCAGGGAAAGAGGCCGCGCCTTGGCGCGGCGCCGCCCCGGCGGCTATTCTTTGGGCCATGCCGTTGCAAGCCCCCCGACAGGACCAAGAAGCGCTGCTGCAGCGCGCCAAGCGCCAGGCCACCGGCCTGCTGCTGATGGTGGTGGCGGTGTTCGCCGCCACCTATCTCTTCCCGCGCGGCCTGGCCGTGGACTGCGTTCGCGCCGTGGCCGAGGCCGCCCTGGTCGGCGCGCTGGCCGACTGGTTTGCCGTCTCCGCGCTGTTCCGCCGCATCCCGCTGCCCTGGGTCGGCGGGCACACCGACATCATCGCCCGCAACAAGGACCGCATCGGCGGCAATCTGGCCGAGTTCGTGCGCGGGGAATTCCTCGACGCGCCCTCGATGGTCAGCATGATCCGCCGGCACGACCCGGCCGACATGCTGGCCCAGTGGCTCACGGCACCGGCCAATGCCGGCCTGCTGGGCCGGCAGGTCGCGCGCCTGGCCGCCGCCGCGCTCGACACCGTGGAAGACACCAAGATCCAGGAACTGCTGGGCCAGGCGGCGCGCGCGCTGCTCGGGCGCATCGACCTCAGCCGGTCCATGGGCGCGGCCCTGGGCGCGCTCACCCAGGGCGGGCGCCACCAGGCGCTGCTCGACGACCTGCTGCTGCGCCTGGGCGGCATGCTGCAGTCGGCCGAGACGCGCGCCTTCATCGCCGACACGCTGGTGCAGTGGATCCGGCGCGAGCACCCGCTGAAGGAAAAGGTGCTGCCCACCGACTGGCTGGGCGCCAAGGGTGCCGGCGCCATCGCCCACGCCATCGAGAGCCTGCTCGAAGAAGTCGCCCAGGACCCGCACCACCAGCTGCGCGACGCGCTGGACACCGCCCTGCAGCGCCTGGTGGACCGACTGCAGACCGACCCCGACTGGGCCCGGCGCGGCGAGGAGATCCGCGCCTATCTGCAGGACGACCCCAAGCTCGGCGCCTATGTGGCGGAGCTGTGGGGCCGGGTGCGCGAGGCGCTGCGCCGCGACTTGAACGACGAGCATTCCGAGGTCTCGCGCCAGGTGGCCGCCATGGGCCAGTGGCTGGGCATGTCGCTGGCCGGCGATGCGGCGCTGCGCGTGCGCCTGAACGTGCGGCTCGAACTCTGGGCCGCCCAGTGGGCGCCCGATGTGTCGCGCTCGGTGGCCGACCACATCCGCGCCACTGTCGAGCGCTGGGATGCACGCGAGATGGCGCGCCTGGCCGAACTGCACATCGGCCGCGACCTGCAGTACATCCGCATCAACGGCACGGTGGTGGGCGGGCTGGTGGGGCTGCTGCTCTTCGCGCTGTCGCACGCCCGGGAGCTGATGGACGCTGCGCGCGCGGTGCTCGCCAGCATCTGACTTCGCTGGAGCAGATGCCAGGCGGCTCGCGCGGCGCCGCGTCAGAACCGCGGCAGGTCCGGGTGCGCGATCTGCCCGCCGCGCACCAGCATCTTTCCGTACTCCGCGCAGCGGTTCAGCGTCGGGATGACCTTGCCCGGGTTGAGCAGGCCGGCCGGGTCGAACGCGGCCTTGAGTGCGAACATCTGCGCGTTCTCCTCGGTGGTGAACTGGGTGCACATGCTGTTGAGCTTTTCCACGCCCACGCCGTGTTCGCCCGAGACGGTGCCGCCCATGGCCACGCTGGTTTCCAGGATGTCGGCGCCGAAGAGCTCGCAGCGGTGCAGCTCGTCGGGGTCGTTGGCGTCGAAAAGCACCAGCGGGTGCAGGTTGCCGTCGCCGGCGTGGAAGACGTTGCAGCAGCGCAGGCGGTATTTCTTCTCCATCTCGGCGATGGCCAGGAGGATGTCGGCCAGGCGCTTGCGCGGGATGGTGGAGTCCAGGCACATGTAGTCGGGGCTGATGCGGCCGCTGGCCGGGAAGGCGTTCTTGCGGCCGCTCCAGAAGCGCAGGCGCTCGGCCTCGTTCTCGCTCACGGTGATGGCGGTGGCGCCGGCCGCGCGCAGCACCTCGCTCATGCGGCCGATCTCTTCCTCCACCTCTTCGGGCGTGCCGTCGCTTTCGCACAGCAGGATGGCTTCGGCCGTGAGGTCGTAGCCGGCCTTGACGAAGTCCTCCACGGCGGCGGTCATGGGCTTGTCCATCATCTCCAGCCCGGCCGGGATGATGCCGGCCGCGATGACGGCGGCCACCGCGTCGCCGGCTTTGCGCACATCGTCGAAGCTGGCCATGATGCAGCGCGCCAGCTGGGGCTTGGGGATGAGGCGCACCGTGGCCTCGGTGGTCACGGCCAGCATGCCTTCGCTGCCGATCACGGCGGCCAGCAGGTCGTAGCCGGGGGTGTCGAGCGCCTCGCTGCCGAATTCCACCGGCTCGCCTTCCACGGTGAAGCCGCGCACGCGCAGCACGTTGTGCACGGTGAGACCGTATTTCAGGCAGTGCACGCCGCCGGAGTTTTCGGCAATGTTGCCGCCGATGGTGCAGGCGATCTGGCTGGATGGGTCGGGCGCGTAGTAGAGCTGCCAGGGCGCGGCCGCCTCGCTGATGGCCAGGTTGCGCACGCCGCACTGCACGCGAGCGGTGCGGCTGACCGGGTCGATGCCCAGGATGCGGTTGAAGCGCGCCAGCGACAGCGTGACGCCCAGGGCGTGCGGCATGGCCCCGCCTGACAGGCCCGTGCCCGCACCGCGCGCCACCACGGGCACGCCCAGCGCATGGCAGGTGCGCAGCACGGCCTGCACCTGCGCCTCGGTCTCGGGCAGGCAGACCACCAGCGGGCGCTGGCGGTAGGCGGTGAGGCCGTCGCATTCGTAGGGCGTGGTGTCTTCCGCATGCCAGAGCAGCATATGCGCGGGCAGGTGGGCCGAGAGGGCCTGCACCACCTGCGCCTGCCGGGCGGCGCGTTCGGCGGCGCTGGGGGCGGAGTCAGGGGCGGAAGCGGAGGGAAGGGATACGGCGGCGCTCATGCCCGCCACTGTAGAGGATGGACGCGCGCCGGTGCGTGAGTTTTCTTTCAGCGCCGCGTGAAGGGCGGCATCGCGGGCGCAGGCCGGCGGCATCGGGGCTGCACCAGGGCTGCGGCTTGTGTTTGCTATGGATAGATGAGCGCCATGCCCAGGTAGATGGCAGGCTGTGGCCTGATTCCTTCAGTAATTGAGAGGCGCTTACACCGGCCCGGGGCTCACCGGCCGGTCGCGGCCCTCCAGCAGCCACAGGCGGCGGGTGGCGCGGGTGAGGGCCACGTAGAGCATGTTGCGCTCGCGGTAGGCCTCCTGCGGGGCGGCGGTGCGCGGAAAGCGCCCGCGCTCGACCAGCGGCACGGCGACGTGCTCGTATTCGTGGCCCTTGCAGCGCTCCACCGTCAGCAGCTGCAGGCTGGGCGCCTCGTTCTGGCGGTGCTGGCGGATGCTGGACTGCACCATGAGCGCGAGCTGGCCCAGGAATTCATCCACGCTCAGGCCCGCGCAGATGCGCGAGAGCGCCTGCAGGCTGTCCAGGCACTGGCGCAGTTCCTCGGGGCTGATGGATGCCTCGGTGAAAAACCGGTGCAGCAGCGGGTGGCGGCAGAGCCGGCCGGCGTCGGCGCAGACTTCGGGCGGTAGCGCCAGCCAGGCCTCGCATGCGGCGGAGGCCACGGGCGCGTTCGGGTCGAAGCTGGCGCGCAGCAGGAAGCCGCGCATGCGTTCCTGCTGGGCCAGCAGCTCGGCAGCCACGGCGCGGGTGTCCACCTCGGCGGCGGAGGTCTGCGCCAGCGCCTGCAGGTCGAAGAGGCCGTTGGCCAGCCGGTCGGCGTCGGGCCGGCTGGCGCGGCGCACGTAGCGCAGCAGGCCTTCGATGGCGCTGCTGAGAATGCCCTGGGTGAGCCGCACCTGGCTGCCGCAGCCCGGCAGGGCCCAGAAGAGCGCCAGCACCAGCGCGATCTCGCGGCGCTGGTAGAAGCGCTTGAGGCCCTTGCAGGCGTAGTGCACGCCCTCGTGGGCGAAGCGCCATTCCAGCAGCACCGAATCTTCGGGCGAGCGCAGCACGACGTGCAGGCAGGGCGCCGTACCGTTCGCGGCGGGCGGTTCGCGCCGCACGGCCTGGTGGATGGCCAGCAGCTGTTGGGCGCAGTCTTCGTCGCTTGCATACGAGAGCCGCTCGAAGCGCGCCGGCTTGGTGGCGTAGTGCGCGGCGAAGTCCACGCCGAAGAGCGGGTTGAGCCCGTCGCAGATGGCCGGTCCGAAGCGGTAGGTGGTGTTGAGCGTCAGCACCTCGGGCGGCTCGGGCAGCTGCTGGCGGATGCGTTCCAGCCCGTCGCCGAAGACGGAGAAGGCACCGGGCAGGATGTGCTGGTTGAAGTCGCCCGCGCCCACGAAGACGCCATTGCCGCCGGCCACCAGGTGGCGCAGCACCAGCATGGCGGCCTCGTCCAGATCCTGCAGCTCGTCGAACAGCACCGCGTCGTAGCGGCCCTGCAGCGGGGCGTAGGCGTCGCCGAAGTCCAGCTCCCAGAGCTGACGGGCGATTTCGTAGGTGCAGTCGCCCGGGGCGTAGAAGAGGGGCTCGTCGTCCGGGCCCCGGCGCAGGCGCTCGTACTGGCGCAGCAGCAGGTAGAGGCCGTAGTCCAGCGCCTGCTCGCGGCAGTAGGCGGCGGCGCTCAGGCCATCGCGGGCGATGCCCTGCTGCAGCAGCCGCTGCTTGGCCAGGGCCTCGAAGTCGGTGAAGGCCTGCACGTCGAGCTCGCGCGCCAGGAAGTCCGCCGCCTCGGGCGGTGCGTCGGCCTGCTGCTGCAGCGCGGCGTGGGCCTGGCGGATCAGCAGATTGCGCTCCAGCGGCTCGGTCAGGCGCTGCACGGGCAGGCCCTGCGCTTCCAGCAGGCCGGCGCAGAGCTGGTCCACCGTCATGATCTGCACTTCGCGCGCGTCGGAGGACATGAAGCGCGCCAGCCGGTCGTGGATGGCGGCGAGGCCCGCGTCGGAATAGGCCAGCATCAGCACGCGGCGCGCCCCCCGGGTCTGCACCAGGTCGGCGGCCTTGATCGCCAGCGTGGTGGTCTTGCCCGTGCCCGCCAGGGCGCTGATGAGCACCGTGCGCGCCGTGGCGTTGAGTACGGCGTTCTGCTCCAGCGTGGGGTAGCGCTTCTTGAAGGCGGCGGCTGCGGCGGGGGCGTCGTGGGGGGGCTGGGCCATGGGCGATGAGAGGGAGAGGATTCCTCTATTTTTTTAATAGCAGCTGGCGCGGCGGGGTGAGCGCTGCCGCCGAAAGTGGCAGCAAGGGGCTGCCGGAGGCCCGGTCAGTTCATCGCCCGCTGCAGCCATTCGGCGAAGGCCGCGCATTCCCAGCGGTCCATGGTGCCGGTGCGCCAGCACAGGTAGTGCGCATGCGGGCTGGGCGCCTGCACGTCGAAGAGGCGCACCAGCGTGCCCTGGTCCAGCCAGGGGGCGCCCAGCTTCAGGCGCACCAGCGCCACGCCCATGCCGGCGGCGGCGGCATCGCACATCAGGCCGATGTCGTTGAACTGCGAGCCTTCGCTGGGCGCGGGCCAGTCCAGGCCGCAGGCGGCGAACCAGGTCCGCCAGGGCTCCAGCGGGCTGCGCAGCAGCGGGGTGCCTTCCAGGTCCTCGGGCCGCTCGAAGGGGCCGTGCTCGCGCAGGAAGGCGGGCGAGGCCAGCGGCGTGACCATGTCGCGTGCGATCTCCACGTGCTCCATGTCGGCGTAGTGGCCGGGGCCGAAGCGCACGACCAGGTCGGCGTCCTCGGCCACCACGTCCAGCAGCGGGATGGACACCTGCAGGGCCAGGTCGATCTCGGGATAGACCTCGGTGAACTGCCGCAGCCGCGGAATCAGGATGGCGCGCGCGAACGTGGGCGTGACGGCCAGCTTGAGCCGGCGCTTGCCCGGCGTGGCGTCGCTGCCCGGAAAGCGCTGCAGCGCGCTCAGGCCCTCGCGCACCTGGGCCAGGTAGGCGCTGCCTTCGGTGGTGAGGGAAAAGTCCGCCCGCCCGAAGAGCCGCGTGCCCAGGATCTGTTCGAGCTGCTTGACGCGGTGGCTCACCGCGCTGGGCGTCACGCACAGCTCCTCGGCCGACTGCGTCACGCTGCGCAGCCGGGCCAGCGCCTCGAAGGTGACCAGGCACTGGATGGGCGGGATGCGCCGGGCGCCGCTGGCCCAGCCGGCGGCAGCGCCGTCCTGGCCGCGTGTGGAGAAGGCGTCCTTCGGGGTGCTGCTGCCGGTGGCCATGGCGGGGGCTTCAGCGGAAGACGACGGTCTTGTGGTCGTTGAGCAGCACGCGGCGCTCGGTGTGCCACTTGACGGCGCGGGCCAGCACCTGGCTCTCAGTGTCGCGGCCGCGGGCCGTGAGGTCTTCCACCGTGTCGGTGTGGTCCGCGCGGGCCACGTCCTGTTCGATGATCGGGCCTTCGTCGAGGTCGGCCGTCACATAGTGGGCGGTGGCGCCGATCAGCTTCACGCCGCGGTCGTGCGCCTGGTAGTAGGGCTTGGCGCCCTTGAAGCTGGGCAGGAAGCTGTGGTGGATGTTGATGGCCCGGCCTTCGAGCTTGCGGCACAGGTCGTCCGACAGCACCTGCATGTAGCGCGCCAGCACCACCAGCTCGGCGCCTTCCTGCTGGATGATCTCGAACTGCCGCGCCTCGGCCTGGGCCTTGTTGTCCTTGGTGACCGGGATGTGGTGGAAGGGCACGTTGTAGCTGGCCGCGAGCTGGTAGAAGTCGCGGTGGTTGCTGATGATGGCCGCGATGTGGACCGGCAGCAGGCCCGACTTCCAGCGGAACAGCAGGTCGTTCAGGCAGTGGCCCTCGCGGCTGACCATGATGACGGTGCGCACCGGCTCGCTGGCCGCGTGCAGGTGCCAGCGCATCTGGTGCGGCGCGGCGAAGGCGGCCAGGCGCTCGCGCAGCGTGGCCTGGTCGTGCGTGGCGCAGGCGAACTGCAGGCGCATGAAAAACAGGCCGGTGTCGTGGTCGTTGTATTGCGCGGCCTCTTCGATGTTGCCGTCCTGTTCCAGCAAAAAACCGGAAACGGCATGCACCAGCCCCAGTCGATCGGGGCAGGACAGAGTGAGAATGTAGGCTTGGGTCATAGCCGGGCGATTGTCGCAGCACCGCAGCGCGGGTGCCGCGCTGGCGGGTCTACGCAACGAGGAAATCAATGGACAGCAAGGGCTCGGGCCCGAAGGGCTCTGCATGGCGCAGGGCCTTCTTATCTTTGGTCGCTGGCATCTTGGGGGTGCTGGCAGGCGAAGCCGCGCTTCATGCCTGGGCGAGCGATGCGCCGCAGCTCGCGTTCCTGCACGGTGCCGGCGGTCTGCTGTGCGTGGGGCTGTGGGCCGCGCTGGCAGGCTGGCTGCTGCTGCGTTTGCGGCGCGGCGAGGCCCTCCGGCAGGCCACCCAGCGCGAGCACGACCAGCTCGCACGGCATTTGCCGGTAGGCATGGCGCACATCGCGCTGGGCGGGCGCCTGCTGTGGATGAACGCCTGCCTGCGCCAGTGGCTGGGCCTGCCCCGAGACGGCGCCGTGCCGGAGGGCTTCGATTTCCACGCACTGGTGCAGCCGGTGGAGCCGCAGGCCGTGGCGGGACTGACCGAACGCCTGCGCTCGGGCACCGTGGACAACGACGTGGCCCAGTACCGCCTGCGCCGGGCGCCGGGCGCCCAGGGCGACGATGGCGATGATGACGACGAGGCCGGAATCCCCCTGCTGGGCACGACCTGCCTGATCCCCGCCACCGACGACGCGCCCGAGCACCTGCTCTGCGTGCTGCAGGACCTGACCGACACCCGCGCCACCCGCCGCGCGCTGGAGCGCAGCGAGGCGCGGCTGCAGCAGGCGCTCTACGGCGGCGGCATCGGCGTGTGGGATTGGGACCTGCGCCGGCGCCGGCTCGATTTCGCTGGCGGGGTGGAGCGGTTGCTGCGCTACGAGGGCGACGATTTCGCGCACGACTTCCACCTGCTGTCCCGCGTGCTGCGGGTCGATCGACCGCGCCTGCTGGTCGCGGCCCGCCATGCGCTGGCGTCGGACGGCCCGTTTTCCGAAAGCTTGCGGCTGCGCTGCTTTGACGGGCGATACCGCTGGTTCCGCGCCCATGGCCGGCGCCAGCTCGACGCCCAGGGCCGGCCCCGCCGCCTGCTGGGCACCCTGGCCGACGAGGACGAGCAGCGCCGCGACGAGGAGCGGCATCGCCTGGCCATCGCCGTGGTGGACAACACCGTCGAGGGCGTGGTCGTGACCGATGCGCAGAGCCGTATCCTCTGGGTCAATTCCGCCTTCACCCGGCTGCTGGGCTACACCGAGGACGAACTGCTGGGCCAGACGCCGCGCATCTTCAAGTCCGGCCGGCACGACCGCGCCTTCTATGCCGAGATGTGGGGGCGCCTGGGCCGTTCGGGCCACTGGCAGGGCGAGATCTGGAACCGGCGCAAGAACGGCGAAGTGTTCCCCGAGCACATGTCGCTGTCGGCCGTGCGCGATGCGGCGGGCCAGACCACCCACTACGTCTGCGTGTTCACCGACATCACCGAAGAGAAAGCCCAGTACCAGCGGCTGGAATTCCTTGCGCACAACGACCCTCTTACCACCCTGGTCAACCGCAGCCACTTCGCGGAGCGCCTGGAGGAGGCCGTGCAGGCCGCACGACCGAGCGGAGAGCAGATGGCCGTGCTGTTGCTCAACCTCGAACGCTTCAAGGACGTGAACGACAGCTACGGCCATGCCGTGGGCGATCAGGTGCTGCAGCACATCGCCCGGAAGGTCCAGTTGGCCATGGGGGCGGACGCGTTGGTGGGCCGCATGGGCGGCGACGAGCTCGGCGTGCTGGCGCGCCACCTGGCTCGGCCCGAGGACGCCGGCACCATCGCCCAGACCATGATCGCGGCTGCCGCCGAGCCCTGGCGCTCGCCCGAGGGCTTCGAGGTGGTGGCTGGAGCCAGTGTGGGGATCAGCCTCTTTCCCACGCACGGCACCACGGCGCAGGCGCTGCTGCAGGGCGCGCATGCGGCCGTGCATGGCGCAAAGGCGCACGGCCGCGGCGCCTGGTGCTTCTTCGACGAGGGACTGCGGGCCGCGGCGCGCGAACGGCTGGCGCTCGAGGCCCGGCTGCGCCTGGCGATGGCCGAAGGCCACCTCCAGATGCATTACCAACCACAGGTGGACATCGCCAGCGGCCGCATCGTCGGCGCCGAGGCGCTGGTGCGCTGGACCGACCCGGTCGAGGGCCCGATCGCGCCCACGCGCTTCATCCCCGTGGCCGAACGCACCGGTCTCATCGGGCCGCTGGGCGACTGGGTGACGGCGGAGGTGTGCCGACAGGGACGGATCTGGCTCGATGCGGGTCTTCTGCCGGGCACGCTGGCGATCAACCTATCGCCCCGGCAGTTCCATCTGAGCGACCTGGTCGCGGGCCTGGCCGGCGCGCTGCACGCCAGCGGCTTTCCGGCCGACCGGCTGGAACTGGAGATCACCGAGGGCGCCCTGGCCGAGCGCCCGGAAGAGGCGCGCCAGCTGCTGCTGCGCCTGCGCGAGCTGGGCGTGCGGCTGGCGGTGGACGACTTCGGCACCGGCTATTCGTCGCTGGCGCACCTCAAGCGCTTCCCCATCGACGTCCTCAAGATCGACCGCAGCTTCATCCGCGACCTGCCCCAGAGCACCGACGATATGGCCATCTGCGCCGCCATCATCGCCATGGGCCACAGCCTGGGGCTGTCAGTGCTGGCCGAGGGGGTGGAAACGGAGGATCAGCGCGTTTTTCTGCATGCGCGCGGCTGCGACAGCTTTCAGGGCTACCTCTGCTCCCGGCCGCTGCCGGCCGAGGAATTCAGCGAGCTGCTGCGCGGGCAGGCACCAGCTCGCTGAGCCCCGCAGGCAGCGGGG
Organism: Paracidovorax sp.; assembly: GCF_057642795.1. Taxonomy (NCBI): domain Bacteria; kingdom Pseudomonadati; phylum Pseudomonadota; class Betaproteobacteria; order Burkholderiales; family Comamonadaceae; genus Paracidovorax; species Paracidovorax sp. The sequence goes on along the minus strand of NZ_JBXYZY010000040.1, from coordinate 187,122 downwards.
TTGGTTTGCTATGGAGTTGATAGCTAACTGCCCTGGCAATCAAAGGGCGGGGGCCGGTTATGTCACCCGGCCCCATGCTGCGGCGCTCAGACTTCGGTGACGAAGCGCTCGCGCGGGCGGCGCACCTTGGGCAGATTCACCAGCCAGTCCTGTTCGGCCAGTCGGTAGCCCAGCGGCAGCACAGCCACGCTGCGCAGGTGGCGTGCGCGCAGGCCCAGGATCTCGTCCAGCGCGTTCGGGTCGAACCCTTCCATGGGCGTGCTGTCCACGCCTTCGTAGGCGGCGGCCATCAGGGCGGCCGACAGGGCGATGTAGGCCTGGCGAGCGGCGTGCTCGAAGTTCACTTCCGCATCGCGCTGCGGGTAGGCGTTGAGCAGCTGCTGGCGGTAGTTCTCCCAGCCTTCGTTGGTGAAGCCACGCACTTCGTTCGTGTAGTCGAACATGGTGTTGATGCGCTCGGCCGTGTAGTTGTCCCAGGCAGCGAAGACCAGCAGGTGCGAGCTGTCCACGATCTGGCCCTGGTTCCAGGCGATGGGCTGAATGCGGGCGCGCACGGCCGGGTCGGTCACCACCAGCAGCTCGAAGGGCTGCAGGCCGCTGGAAGTGGGGGCCAGACGGGCGGCCTCGATGATGCGCTCCAGCTTGTCGGCCGGCACCTTGCGGGTCGGGTCCATCTTCTTGGTGGCATAGCGCCAGTTCAGGCGCTCGATCAGCGAAGAGGCATCGGTGGTGTGCGTATCGGACATGGAGACAGCTTTCTGAATCTTGTAAGGGCCTGAGAATGTAGGGGCTCCACGTCGTCTTGCCAGTGGCGCCTGGAACAACACTGCGTTGCATGGGGAGAACCAATGCCCCGCTTGCGCTGCCGCAAGGACTCTGCTTCGACGTCCCTGCCGCATGGATGGGCTTGGACTTCGGGGCTATCCGTGGTGCGGGCCCGGGTGTAAAAAGAGCGCCCGCTGCCCTGCCGGGCAGCCTTGCGCAATAGGGCCTCCCGACATGCAACGCGACCTCCATCCCGACCTTCACATCCCGGCGCAGCCCACCGACACGCCGCAGCCCATCAGCCTGGACGTGCTGCGCGAGAAATATCTGAAGAATGGCGAGCCCGACGCCGAAGCGCTTTTCGCCCGCGTGGCGCGGGCGCTGGCCAGCGTGGAGCCGGCGGAGCAGCGCGCCCGTCACGAGGCGCTGTTCCTCGCCAACCTGCGCGCCGGCGCCATCGGTGCGGGCCGCATCATGAGCGCCGCGGGCACCGATATCCAGGCCACGCTCATCAACTGCTTCGTGCAGCCCGTGGGAGACTGCATCCAGGGCGTGGACGACGGCGGCTACCCCGGCATCTACGAAGCCCTGCGCGAGGCCGCCGAAACCATGCGGCGCGGCGGCGGCGTGGGCTACGACTTCTCGCGCATCCGCCCGCGCGGCGCCATCGTCAAGGGCACGGCCTCGCAGGCCTCGGGCCCGTGCAGCTACATCAACGTGTTCGACCAGTCGTGTTCCACGGTCGAGAGCGCGGGCGCGCGGCGCGGCGCGCAGATGGGAGTGCTGCGCATCGACCACCCCGACGTGCTGGACTTCATCACCGCCAAGCGCACGCCGGGCCGCTGGAACAACTTCAACGTCTCGGTCGGCGTGCCCGGCGCGTTCATGGCCGCCGTGGAGGCGGGCGGCGACTGGGAACTCGTCCACCGCGCCGAACCCGGCGCGGCGCTGCAGGCCCAGGGCGCCCGGCGCCGCGCCGACGGCCTCTGGGTGTACCGCACCGTGTCCGCCCGCGAGCTGTGGGACACCATCATGCAGTCGGCCTACGACTTCGCCGAGCCGGGCATTTTGTTCCTGGACCACATCAACGAAGACAACAACCTGCGCTATTGCGAAGACATCGCGGCGACCAACCCTTGTGGCGAACAGCCCCTGCCTTCCTACGGCTGCTGCGACCTCGGCCCCATCATCCTCACGCGCTTCGTGCGCCAGCCCTTCGGCCTGCAGGGCGGCGAGCCGGCCTTCGACTTCGGCGCCTTCGAGGCCGCCGTCGCCACGCAGGTGCGGGCGCTGGACAACGTGCTCGACCTCACCTTCTGGCCGCTGCCGCAGCAGCGCGAGGAATCCAGCGCCAAGCGGCGCATCGGCGTGGGCTTCACCGGCATGGGCAACACCCTGGCCATGCTGCGGCTGCGCTACGACCGGCCCGAGGGCCGCGCCATGGCCGTGCGCATCGCCCGCCATCTGCGCGATGCGGCCTACCGCGCGTCGGTGGCGCTGGCGCAGGAAAAGGGTGCCTTCCCCCGCTTCGATGCCGACGGCTACCTGGAAGAAGGCACCTTCGCCAGCCGGCTGCCGGCCGACATCCAGGCGCTGATCCGCCAGCACGGCATCCGCAACAGCCACCTCCTGTCCATCGCGCCCACCGGCACGGTGAGCCTGGCTTTCGCCGACAACGCCTCCAACGGCATCGAGCCTCCGTTCTCGTGGACCTACACCCGCCGCAAGCGAGAGGCCGATGGCAGCACCAGCGAATACGCGGTGGAAGACCACGCCTGGCGGCTCTACCGCCTGCTGGGAGGCGACGTGGACCGGCTGCCGGACTACTTCGTCTCGGCGCTGGAGATGCCGGCGGCCGACCACATCGCCATGATGCAGGCCGTGCAGCCCTATGTGGACACGGCCATCTCCAAGACGGTGAACGTGGCGGCGGACTACCCGTACGAAGACTTCAAGAGCCTCTACCGCCAGGCCTGGCAGGCGGGCCTGAAGGGGCTGGCCACCTACCGGCCCAACACCATCCTGGGATCGGTGCTGGAGGTCACGGCGCCCACAGCGCCCGCTGCTGTGCCTGCGCCGCCGCCGCCTGCCGAAGCTATGGCGGCGCCCGTGGACCCGATGCGCGCCGTGATCGAAAGCCGGCCCAAGGGCGGTCTTTCCGCCGTCGCCGAAAAGCTCGAATACTGGACGCAGGAAGGCCACAAGACGCTCTACCTCGTCGTCTCCTTCCTGCCCGTTCCCGACGGGCGCGGCGGCACGGTGGACCGGGCCATCGAGTTCTTCATGCCCGTGGGGCAGAGCGGCGAATCGCAGCAGTGGATCACCTCCAGCATGCGCCTGCTGTCGCTGGCCGCGCGCGGCGGTTTCCTGGAGCGGGCGTTGTCCGACATGCGCAAGGTCGCCTGGGACCGCGGCCCCGTGCGCCTGGGCACCCACCGCAAGGACGACGGCACGCCCGTGCCGCTCTGGCACGAATCGGAAGTCGCCGCCATGGCCTATGCCATCCAGAACATCCTGGCGCGGCGCGCCGACCAGCCCATGCAGCAGCAGGTGCTGCCGCTGGACGAGCCGCCCCTGTCCACCGGCATGCCGCCCGCCATGGCCGGCAAGAAATGCAGCGAATGCGGGGCCCATGCCGTGATCCGCAAGGACGGCTGCGACTACTGCACGCAGTGCGGCCACCTGGGGAGCTGCGGCTGATGGATCGGAAGGTGATGGAAAAGGGCGAGGCGCCAGCGGCGGTGCTGACGGCCGAGACTGGCGACGGCGCAGCCCTGATGGCTCTGCTGCACAAGCGCCAGACCCTGCTGCCCAAGCGCCTGGGCCCGCCCGGGCCCGACGCCGCGCAGCTCGCGGCCATCGTCGCCGCGGCCGGGCAGTCGCCCGACCATGGCCGCCTGCAGCCCTGGCGCCTGGTGCTGGTGCCCTGGGACGCCCGCCCGGCGCTGGCCGATGCCTTCGCCCAGGCGCTGATCGAGCGGGACGCCCAAGCGCTGCCCGAGCAGATCGAACAGGCCCGCGACAAGGCCTACCGCTCGCCCGTACTCCTCCTGGCTGTGGTGGATCTGGCGCGTGGCGATGCGGCCATTCCCGCCGCCGAGCGCATCGTGGCGGCCGGCTGCGCGCTGCAGAACATGCTGCTGATGGCGACGTCGCTGGGTTTCGGCTCGGCGCTCACCAGCGGCAAGGCGCTGAATTCCGGCGCGGTGCGGCAGTTGTTCGCGCTCGCCGATGGCGAGGAGCCGCTGTGTTTCCTGAGTGTGGGCAGTGCCGCCGCCCCGAAGGCGGCGCGCCAGCGCCCCGGGCCCGAGGCCTATCTTTCGACGCTGGCCGTGCCGGGGTCGAAGCAGGGTGCCTGAGGCACCCCTGCGTGCCGGCGCATTGGTTTCGGTTCAGTGGATGACGACCGGGTTCTGCGCCAGGCCCACGTAGCCGTCGAGCGTGTCGTCCACCTCTTCCTGGGTGGGCGTGTCGCGCTGCCACGCGAGGATCTGCTCCTGGAACATCTCGGCCCAGGAGCCGTCCAGATAGACCTCCTTGCCCGAGCGCTTGTCCACGATCTCGAAACCGTGGCGGGCGAGCTGGGGCACGAGGGCAGAGGCAGCGGGGGTATCTGCCTGGGCGTCGGCGGCGTCCGGTTGCATGTGGACCACCACGAAGGATTCAGAGTCGTAGAGCATGTGCATGGCGTTCCCCCTGTCAGTGCATTGCATTCACGAGGGCCGTTCGCACCGAAGGCTTCGGACGGCGGCTCTCGCACCACTCAGATGGCAGCCCCGGTGCTGACTTCAAGACGCCTGCACCGGGAGTGCTGCTGGAACACAGTATTTCACGGATTGGCGCGGGTTTCGGGCTCGCGGGGGATTGGCCTTGCACGAATCGGCGCGGTGTCCCACGGCTGTGTGAGTGCAGACGCACAAAGGGGCTGTTCGATGCGCTGGCGCTGGCGGGTTCTCAGAACGTGTTCACCTTCTCAGGGCGTCTCGTGCCCGCTCAGCGCCAGGTCGGCGAAGTCGCCATTGGCCTGGGTGATGCGGATGCGTACCGGCAGGTAGCCCAGTCCGGTGCCCAGCCACAGGTCGGCCTGCTGGTCGCGGTCCTTGTCGGCGCGGGGCAGGCGCTGCAGCTTCAGCGCGGGCGTGGGGCCGGCGGGCAGGTCCAGGGTTTCGGTGCCTTCGACCGTGAAGCTCCAGCGGTCGGCCGAGCGCGCGCCCACCGTGGTCAGCGTGATGCGCGTGCCGGGCGGATAGCGCTCCGGCGCGGCCGCCAGCAGCGCGCCCAGCTGGATGAACACGCTCAGCCGGTCCTGCGCGCCGGGGCCGATGGGGCTGTCAGGCGTGTTGGCGCTGAAGGTGGCCAGGTTGCGGTCGTAGTCGAAATGCGCGGCCTGCTCGGCCCGGGCGCGGTCGCCGAAGCGTATCGGCCGCAGCCCTTGCGCGGTGATGCGGCCAGTGCTGGTTTGCGAGCGCGAGCCCAGCAGGAAGGCCTTGACCTCCTGCCTCGCCTCGTAGGTGGCGCCCAGGTTGCGCCAGAGCAGTTCGGCGCTGGCGTTGTAGTGGAAGCGCTTGGCTTCGCCGGTCACGTCGAAGCTCAGGCGGGCCGAAGGCGGTAGCCGCACCGGGGCTGCCGAAGCATCGACCGGCGGCGTGCCGCTGCCCGGGGACTGGATGGTGACGCCGGCCTGGGTGTCGGTGGTGGCAGGAGCCGTGGGCGCAGGGGCATTGGCAGCCGGGGCGCTGGATGCCGCCGTGGGCGGGGCGGAAGTGGGGGCGCTGGCGGTGTCTGCCGGAGCGGGTGCCTGGGCTACGGCGGCGGAGGCATCCTGCTGCGGTGCGGTGGCTGGTGCTGCTGCCGCAGCCGAATCCGCTGGCGCGGCGGCATCGTCCGGCGCGGGCGGAGGAGATACTGCATCGGCCGTGGCGGCCGGCTCAGGTGCCGGCATCGCGGCGGGCGCGGTGGGCGCGGTGGGGGCTTCAGCCGGCGCGGGCTCCGGTTCCGGCGCGGGTGCTTCGGCCGGCGGGGGTGCGGGGGCCGGCTTGGGGGCCGGGCGGTGGCGTGGCTTGGGCTTGGGGGGCGGCGGTGGCGCCGGGACTGGCGCTGGCGCGGCCACGGCGACAGGTTCAGGCGCGGGCGGCTCCACCATGCGCGTCTGGAATGCCAGCTGCTGCTGCGGCTTGTCGCTCGCCGCGGTGCCGCCCAGCGGCAGCTGCCTGATCACCAGCAGGTGCAGCGCCAGCACGGCGCAGGCGAGGACGAGCATCACGCGGCGCGGCATCGGCGGCGGTCCTGGCCGGGCCGCTCAGCGCGGCGCCGCCGCTGCGGGGGCCCGGGCGGCGGCGGCGTCGGCCTGGCCCAGGTCGCGCGAGAGGCGCTCTGCGGCCTCGCGCAGCGGCGCTTCCACGGCGCCGCCCCAGGCGGGATCGAAGGTGGCGACGGAGCCCAGCGTGGTGATGCCCAGCGCCAGATGGCCGTCGGCATCGAACACCGGCGCGCAGAAGGCCACGATGCCGGGCAGCAGCGTGTCCACCACCCGGGCGCAGCCGCGCTCGCGCACTTCGCGCAGCAGGGCGTCCACGCCGGCAGCGTCGGCGGGCAGGTCGGTGCGGCGCAGGCGGGCGGCGTGCTGCAGCTCTTCCTGCACCAGCGAGGCGGTGACCTCGCGCGGCAGGTAGGCCGCAAAGCAGCGGCCGGTGGCGGAGGCCAGCAGCGGCATCACGTCGCCCAGCCGCAGGTTGGCGGTGACGGCCTGGGGCGATTCCTCCCAGTGCACGATGGTCGGCCCGCGGTTGCCCCACACGGCCAGCGCCAGGGTGTGGCCCACGGTCTCCATCAGCGCGGGCATGCGTTCGCGGGCCAGCTTCATGGCGTCCAGCCGCGCCAGCGAGGCCAGGCCCAGCTTGAGCGCGGCGGGGCCCAGGTCGTAGCGGGCGGTGCGCGCGTCCTGCACCACCAGGCCCAGCCGCTGGAAGCTCACCAGATAGCGGTGCGCCTTGGCCGCGCTCATGCCGGCGGCGGCGGCCAGGTCTTTGAGCATGAGCGGCCCGCGCGAACGGGTCAGCCCGTCCAGCAGCGCGAACCCCACTTCCACCGACTGGATGCCGGCCCGTTCCTTATCCATCTGCACTAGAATTTGTGAGTTCTGTTTAGGTAAATCAATTCACCCATTCGTAATTCGCGTAGGGCGGGCTGCCCGAACGAAGACCGGAGACAAGGAGCACGCAGCGATGAAACTCGCCACCTACAAGGATGGTTCCCGCGACGGCCAGCTGGTGGTCGTCTCCCGCGATCTGGGTTCGGCCCATTATGCGACCGGCATCGCCAGCCGCCTGCAGCAGGTGCTGGACGACTGGAACTTCCTCGCGCCGCAGCTGCAGGACCTTTACGACCAGCTCAACGCCGGCCGCGCCCGCCACGCCTTTCCTTTCGACCCGGCCCAGTGCATGGCACCGCTGCCGCGCGCCTACCAGTGGGCCGACGGCTCGGCCTACCTCAACCATGTGGAGCTGGTGCGCAAGGCGCGCAACTCCGAGGTGCCCGAGAGCTTCTACACCGACCCGCTCATGTACCAGGGCGGCAGCGACGACTTCCTGGGCCCCTGCGACGACGTGGTCGTGCCCAGCGAGGCGATGGGCATCGACTTCGAGGCCGAGATCGCCGTCATCACCGGCGACGTGAAGATGGGCACGAGCCCCGAGCAGGCGCTGGACGGCATCCGCCTGGTGACCATCGCCAACGACGTCTCCCTGCGCAACCTCATCCCGGCCGAGCTTGCCAAGGGCTTCGGCTTCTTCCAGTCCAAGCCGGCCACGGCCTTCGCGCCGGTCGCCATCACGCCCGACGAGCTGGGCGCGGCCTGGCAGGGCGGGCGCCTGCATCTCACGCTCGAATCCACCTGGAACGGCCGCAAGGTCGGCATGTGCGACGCGGGGCCTGAGATGACCTTCCACTTCGGCCAGCTCATCGCCCACATTGCCAAGACGCGCAACGTGCGCGCCGGCTCCATCGTGGGCAGCGGCACCGTCAGCAACCAGGGCGTGGAGAAGAACGGCCGCATGGAATGGCCCAAGGGCTACAGCTGTATCGCCGAAAAGCGCTGCATCGAGACCCTCCAGAACGGCCAGCCCGCCACCGAATTCATGAAGTTCGGCGACACCATCCGCATCGAGATGAAGAACGCCGCCGGCCAGAGCCTGTTCGGCGCCATCGACCAGACCATCGCCAGCCTGACGGAGTGACCCCCATGACATCGCCGCTGCCCGCCGCCCTGCGCCGGATCTTCGCCGCCGGGCTGCTGGCCCTGGCATGGCCCGCGCTCGTGCCGGCCCAGGTGGCGGGGCCTTCCCCTGCCGAACCGCCCGCGGCCACTGCCCCGACCCCCGCGCCACGCAGCGCGGACTGCCCGCCGCTGCCCCGGCCGCTCGATCCGCGCACCGTGCCCCAGGCGCTGCGCCGCGCCCACGACCGGGGCCTGCTCTGGCGCGTGGAGCAGGGCGGCCACACCAGCTGGCTCTACGGCACCGTCCATGCGGCCCGGCGCGACTGGATGCTGCCCGGCCCCACCGTGCTCGCCGCCGTCAAGGCCAGCGACCGCGTGGCGCTGGAGCTGGACCTGCTGGACCCGGCCGTGATGCAGGCGCTGCTGGCCGCCATGCGCAACCCCGCCGATGCGCCGCCGCTGCCGCCCGAGCTGGCCCGGCGCCTGGCCGCGCAGCGTGAGGCCGCCTGTGTCGATCCCTCGATGGCGCAGCTGAGGCCAGAACTGCAGGTGAGCACGCTGCTGACCCTGTCTGCGCGGCGCGAGGGGTTCGATCCGGCCTACGGCATCGACCTGGTACTGGACGGCCTGGCCCGCGGCCTGCGCAAGCCCGTGCTGTCGCTGGAGTCGCCCGAGCAGCAAATGCGCCTGCTGGCCTCCGACGATCCACAGGAAACGGCGGCCGACGTCGCAGCCGGGCTGGCCCAGCTGGAAAGCCACGCAGCGGGCGATGCCCTCGCCACCCTGGCCACGGCCTGGTCCGACGGCCGCGCCGCCCTGCTGGAGACCTACCCTGGCTGGTGCGCCTGCATGAAGACGCCCGCCGAACGCAAGGCCTTCGACCAGTTGGTGGCTGGCCGCAATCCGGGCATGGCCCTTGCCATCGAGGCCCAGCACCGCGCTGGCCACAGCGTGTTCGCCGCCGTGGGTGCGCTGCACCTGGTCGGCCCGCAGGGGCTGCCGGCGCTGCTGGCCGACCAGGGCTTCAAGGTGGAGCGTGTGCCATTCCCGTCCGCCACACCGGCCGATTGATTTCTTGCCCAAAGTGCCTATAGCCCTTTAAAGAAAAGCGCCAGCAGCTATCAAAGAAATAGCGCGGCGCACCTGCCCCTCCCGCCTGCAACCCAGGAGACAAACACCATGCAGCGCAGACAGCTCCTCCAGAACGCCATCGCCCTCGCGGGCGCCGCCGCGACCACGCCCGCCGCCTTCGCCCAGCCCGGCTACCCCAGCCAGCAGCCCATCCGCTGGATCGTGCCGTACCCGGCCGGCGGCGGCACCGACGTGCTGGCCCGCACCATGGCCGAGGCGCTGCGCGTGCCGCTGGGCCAGCAGATCGTGGTGGACAACCGCCCAGGCGCCTCCACCAACATCGGCGCGCAGCTGGTCGCCACCGCCAAACCCGACGGCTACACGCTCATGTCGGCCGACAACGCCCTGCTGGCCTTTAACGAGCACCTCTTCAGCAAGCTGCCCTTCAGCCCGGAAAAGGACTTCAGCTACGTGGGCGGGCTCAGCCGCTTTCCGCTCGCATTGGTGGTCAACCCGGCCTTCGAGGCGCGCAACTTCGCGCAATTTTTGGCCTACGCCCGCGCCAACCCGGGCAAGCTCAACTACGCCTCGCCCGGCAACGGCTCGCCCCACCACCTGGCGATGGAGATGTTCAAGAACCGCACCAAGACCTTCCTCACCCACATCCCCTACCGCGGCGCGGCCCCGGCGCTGCAGGACGTGATGGGCGGGCAGGTGCCCTGCATGTTCCTGGACTTGGCGGCCGGCCTGCCGGTGATCCAGTCGGGCAAGGTGCGGGTGTTCGCCATCGGCTCCAGCCGCCGCGCCGCCAGCCTGCCCGATGTGCCCACGCTGGCCGAGGTGGGCGTGGCCGATGCCGAGGTCTATGCCTTCCAGGGCGTGCTCGGCCCGGCCGGTCTGCCGCCGGCTATCGTCGGCCAGCTCAATGCCGAGATCAACAAGGCCCTGGCCACGCCCGCCGTGGGCCAGCGCCTGCAAGGCTTCGGCATGGAGGCGCTGCCCGGCACGCCCGAGCAGTTCCGCGCCATGGCGCGTGCCGAGGCGAAACGCTGGGGCCCCATCATCCAGACCGCCGGGATCAAGCTGGACTGACGCAGGCCGCCGCCGGAGGGGAAGGGCGTTAGCGGCTGCGTCCTACCGGGTGCCGGGCATCAGGTGGCGACACTGCAGGGCTCGGGGGCTTTCGTCCCCGCCTTTGCATGGAGTGCCAACGCATGAACAACCCCAACACCTCCTCTTCGTCTTCTTCCGCACCCCGCATCCTCATGGTGCTCACCTCGCACGACCGCCTGGGCGACACCGGCAAGAAGACCGGCTTCTGGCTCGAAGAATTCGCCGCCCCGTACTACGTCTTCAAGGACGCGGGCGCCACCATCACCCTGGCATCCCCCCACGGCGGCCAGCCGCCGCTGGACCCCAAGAGCGACGACGAAAGCGCCCAGACCGACGCCACCCGCCGCTTCAAGGCCGATGCCGACGCGCAGAAGCAGCTGGCTTCCACCGTGCCGCTCGCCAGCGTCGATCCCGAAGAATTCGACGCCGTGTTCTACCCCGGCGGCCACGGCCCGCTGTGGGACCTGGCCGAAGACGCCCGCTCCATCACCCTGATCGAAAAGACCTTCGCCGCCCAGAAGCCCCTGGCCCTGGTCTGCCACGCCCCCGGTGTGCTGCGCCACACCAAGGCGCCCGGCGGCGAACCACTCGTCAAGGGTCGCAAGGTCACTGGCTTCACCAACAGCGAAGAAGAGGGCGTGCAGCTCACGAAGGTGGTGCCCTTCCTGGTCGAAGACATGCTCAAGGCGAATGGCGGCGAATACGCCAAGGGCGCCGATTGGGCGCCGTTCGTGCTGACCGATGGGAAGCTCGTGACGGGGCAGAACCCGGCTTCGTCGGAGCCGGCGGCTGAGGCGTTGCTGCAGTTGTTGAAGTGAGGCTGCCGCTGGGTTGTGTTTGAAATGAGCGCCAGCGCTTCAGGGGGAAGCGCTGGCGCTATGGTCGGATGGCTTTGCGCACCACCTCCGACCTTGTAGATCCCCGAACGAGGGCTTGACGGGGCACCAGCCGGGCCACTGCGGACTGGTCTTAGTCCTACTGTTTATGCGTGCGGAGGTCAGCTTTGCAGCGAGTGCGGTCCTGCGCTTTTCCAAATTCGACGCCCGCGAGCGGTCTTTCAACTCTCGAATTTATCTGGCACCGTAGGCGCTTAGTAGAACGAATTAGACATTCAAGCTAAAGTTACCTACCCACCCTTGCCGCATTCACCTACGAGGCGTGGACAGATTTGATGCACACCGGACGCACATCACTCGTATTTCTGCTTCGAAGTCGCGCCGCTCCGAAGTGTTATCGTCCGGAAACCTAAGAAATGCAGGATTGGGCGAAGGCAGCTCAGATTTTGACAAGCCGACGCGAAATCGTGACAGTTTTTTTGCCACTCAAATTCCAAACCTACCTTTCCGTTGTGAGTTCGCCCAAAATTGCCCGGCAGTAGACTCTGCGAAATCAGATTCTGTTTCAAAGAGATATTTCTCCCTGCCCTGAATAACCTCACGAGGCTCGGCTCCAAGGGCGTTCATCATTGACATCCCAAACGCAGAAGGCTGCGGCGCTTGACCGGAGTTTTGACAAAGCCTCAGGCTATTCAATTCCTGCGGGGAGCAAAGCACTCTGTTGCCGGAAGAACCAAGGAGCGCTCGGTCGAGCGGCACAAGCGAGTTTCCCGAATACAGCTGCTGCACAGCTCTTCGTCCAAATTCCTCAAGAAGTCGCGTTACTTCCGCTTGCGAGTCTATCTTCGCCCGCTCTCTAGCCAAATGCAGGATGAAGCTCTTGGTTCTCGCGGCTCTAAAATCGAATCTAACGAGGGGCTTAAGTTTAGTGAATTCATGCTTATTCCTCCAGATTGTCTTTGACTCCAGAATGCTTTGCCTCAAATCGTCTATTGCTAATCGAAGCTTATCATCGGAGATGCTGGAGAATGCCTCCGCATATGTCGTGAACCAAAACCAACTGATGAGAAGCTCGTGTTGATGTTTGGTTTGTGCGTCGAAATCATAAAGAACGTTCGCCAGCAGAACAATCTGCAATTGATATGGCACTAATTCTGGTGTGGGAATGTGTAGTTCGCAGCGAAGAAAATCCGCGGCCTTTGAGAGTGACCGAAATGCGCTCTCAAGTGCCGTTGGGTGCGCGACCAGTCGATTGCTGAGCTCATCAATGTCTGCTTTGTAAATATCAAGGCCTAAGCGCAGCTTGACCACCTTAAGAATTGGGTCGTCGTCTAACTCATCCCAGCCGTGCGGGCTCAAAAACTCGCTTCTTAACTCTCGAACTCTCTGAAGAAGGTCGAAGGTCGGCGACCAAGTGAGCGCGTGGAGCATGTGGTAATCGCTCATCTTTTGCCCTTGACTGTTCACCCGCTGAAAAGTCAAGGTGGCTAAGCCCAAGTCATCTGTCGCAATTGGAATGATTGGAATCTTGTATTGTCGAAATGCTGCCGCGAGCTTATCGCTTTCAGAAATCATGGCGTCTGCTTCGTGCAAAACACTGTGGCTGAGTGAGCGTTGGAATCTGAGTAGCGCTACGCTGTCTAGAAGTATGCTTAACGGCAATTGAAAAGGCAGCAGAGATTCCTCGCTTTTGAGGAAGCAAAATTCCCGCCGTTGGAGGTCAAATACAACCTTCTCTGGTGGCTCGCCGACGTATTCATCATCAAATTCTTCCTTATAGTCGCCGGCCGAATCTGATGGTGAATTCAGGGCGCCGAAGAGAGTTGAAAGACGTTGTACACCATCCAGTAGGTAGTCCCTGGTGCCGATGATATCTCGCCGTTGAAGTGAAAATGGGCCCAGCGTGTCGTAGCAAGAAATCTGACTGACTGCCGTGCGCCAGACCATAATCGCGCCAATTGGAATTCCCTGCCGAATGCTATTCAATAGGTCGAGTTGCTGTTGCGGCCGCCAAACGAAAGGTCTTTGAAATCTCGGGATGAGCAGCTCTCCCCGAGCAATTTCCACTAACAATTGAGAAAGGAATTGAATATGAGGTTCGCTGTAATACGAAGCGGAGGACGGATTTTGACCGAAATTCATAGAAAGTTCTCCATCTCCACAATCAAATTTTGAAGCTCATCCCAGCTGCCGTCCGATTTTAGTTCGCTTTCTTGCATTCGGTTATCTTCATACATGGATGCAACATCTCGCCCGAACCCCTCTGCAAGTGCTGACTGATGCTCGGCAGAAATTCCGAAATACAAATCCACACCCTTTGGAAGGTCCTTGCGAGCTTTGTCGCCTTTGATTCCATGTTTCATATTAAAATGATTTCGGAAGTCTGGCCTCATTTCGATATATGCGGCAAATGCTTCGGTGCGTGCCCTGTATTGCGGCGAGGATCGATTGCCGCTCTTGGCGTAAGCCCAATAGCGTAGCGTGGATTTGGTGAGATAATTTTCGATTGCGCGCCGCTTCAAGCACTCGTGTTTTAGCTTTAGTTGTAGGCATTTGGCTTTCAATGCTTCCGCTTGATCGCTAATTCGTCCCGGTAGCAATGAGTCACTATCAAACAGAACAAACGACTCTTCTGGTCGTAATGTCCCATTTCGATATTCTGCATCGAGTTGCTGTAACAGTTCCGATATGCCGCCTCCATTGATGAAGCGGATTTCGCCATTCCTTTCGAGTTTGGTCAAATATTCATTTTGACTATCGGTGCAGACTGAAAGCAAGAAGCTCCGGTCATTGCGAGAATTCTCGACATATATTGAAAGCGGGGCGTGAACTAGCTGTAGCGCATGAGAAAGTGCAATCGTGTTTTGACCTGTTGCCGTCGCGGAAACCTTGCGGATTCTCATGCCCCGGTTCGATGCGACGAACCGAATATTAGTGTCTAGAGTTGAGCTTACACCGGGCGCCAGATTTCCGCCTAGTGAATTGAGCCAACCTAGAAGTGATTTAGAGAAGGGGTTTGCCGGGACGACGTAGTGTCGACTGGATCTGGCGGCTCCGGAGATGAGTGCCAGGATATCGGTCGAGTGCTGGGGTTTAAATATTTCGTCTACGAGAATAAAAAGCATCGCCTACCTTTCGCTAGACCCCTGTCTCAGTAGAAATAGTTTTTTCGCCTGATTTGATGCTGTCTCAAAGGCTTCGCGAGGCCACTGGTTGGACGGCGTCCCAGTGTCGTCGAGCGCAACTGCCTCTACAGCGCTTCCTTCGTGGGTTGCCCGGACCCAGTTGATGGCGACCTGTTCGGCGCCAAGGTCCTTCTTCGCGACGGCCAGTTCGACTGCCAGAAGCACATTTTCGGAGTGGGTCTCGGCCAAGATGATTGGGTTGCAGGCTGCTTTTGATACTTGTACCAGGAACTTGCCAATATCATCATGCAAGGAGTCGTGGAGATGCAATTCTGGATTTTCGAATACTAAAATTGGCTCTTCCCCTAAATTGCCTTCGAATGCCAACATTCCAAGGACGATGATGGGAAGGACTTGTGCAATCCCTGCGCCCGAATCCGCAATTGGCACTCGAATTGGACTGGTGGGAGTAGGTGATAAGGCAATGCTAAATAGTTCGTCGCCATCGAACGCGCCATCAATGCAAACAAGGCATTGGCCCAAGGCCTGTTCAAACCATCCGCTGACCCTGCCAAAAAGTGGCGTTTTTGATTTCCAGCTAGTAGCGAGGATTTGTGTGGCCTGTTTTCCAGTCGAGTTTAAGATTACGCCTTGGTAGGCGCGACGCTCGATTCGGTCTGGAATGTGGCGCAATGGGCCGAGCCAATGCACCCTTTTTGCAAAGGCGTCAAGGGCCGAGGCTAGAGCATCAAGAGCGAACTTATATGCGCCAGCTTCAACTTGATGGCGAGGAACAAGTCCATCAAATTCGATAAATGCATCTTGCTCTCCGCCCGAGGATTTAACGAGATACCGGTTTCGGTGTGGGTGTGATGTGGAGATATTATCGGCGGACCAAATAAGCTCCGCCACTTTCACATCGCCCAATTCGATAATTAAATTGGATACCAAGGATAATTCTCTGTCGGCAAGTAGCGATATCTCATAAGTTGCCTTGTATTGAATTTCAGGAGAATGCTGAAACCAAATTTCAAGACGAAGCGTGGGGGACTTGCCTCTGCCGTAGAGAAAGTCACGACCGTTTGTCTCCCATTCGGACGTGGTTACAGGGATAAATGAAAATCTCTCATTGGCGCTGCAAGAGTTTGCAATCGACGGAAGTAGTCGCGCGAGCGAGCTCTTTCCCGCGTTATTCTGGCCAAAGATGAGGGTTAGCGGAGCCAGTGAAAGCGCCGCTGGCTCATTGAAAGCGCGATAGTTTTCAACTGAAATTCTTGATATTTTCATGCCGGCATCCTTGTCTTGTTGCCTTAAATGTAGTGGACGACTGACCGACTGGCGCCCGGTCTAACAAAATGAGGCGTTCTTGGGCAATTTGCGTGCTTAGCTTTCCATGGGCCGACGTTCATCGCCGGACATGAAACTGGTCCTTCAAGTTGGCTCCGGTCGTGATCTGTTGAAGGCGAATGGCTTCGCCACACACGCCAACATTGCGCTCTGATTCGGCGGCCTCCCGCGCTGATGCAGTTCGCCCCCAGCCGATTCGACGTTCATTACCCTTCCCGATACGAAGCATATGCGCAGGCGCGCGGGGTTAACCAAGCTGAGTTCCTTGAGCGATTCTGACCGACCCCTCCCGCCGTACAAGTCGAGCGGACGTCAGGGTTAATGGCTCGCCTTCTTCCGGGATAGGGACGCTCGGCTCTCGGGAGCTGTTCATCGGCACTTACGCACCCAAAAACCGACATTGGTGAACTACCACAACCAGCCTGAAGCCGCCTCGCCAAGGTCGGTTCCTCGGCGTTCGCTGGTGACTGCAGGCGAACTGTTCGATGACGGCGTTGAATTCAAAAATACCCGCACGCTCGCGTGCACCATCGTGCCAGAACGCCGCCGCTAAAGGTGAAAGACGGCAGGGTGGCCTACCCAATCCTGTCTGTCGAGCCAGGGCGCATCATTGCGGCCGCCCTGCCAGAGTCGGCGGAACCAGCTCCATCCGATCCCGCCCCTTCCGCTTCGATGCATACAGCGCTTCGTCCGCCCGCTTGAGCCAATGCGACAGCTCGGCATCGGGCTGGTCGAACAAGGTCGCCCCGATGCTGAGGGACACGGGCTCCGGGGTTGCGAACATGGTGCTCGCCTGCTGTGCGAAGGCCTGGCGCAGCTCCTGGCCCAGTGCGTGCGCGGCTGAAGCTGATGCATTGCGCAGCAGGATCACGAATTCGTCCCCGCCCAGCCGCGCGGCCAGCGCGTCGCTGGGCAGCGTGCTGCGGATCAGGTTGCTGAGCGTGATGAGCAGGCGGTCGCCTGCATCGTGGCCGTGCAGGTCGTTGACCTGCTTGAAGTGGTCGATGTCCATCAGCAGCAAGGCACCCGGGCGGGCGGGCGAGGCCTGCTCCAGCAGCGCCGGGGCGCGCAGATAGAGCGCGCGGCGGTTGTTCAAAGCGGTGAGGGGGTCGAGGGCGGCGATCTGCGCCATGCGTTCCTCGCGGCGATAGCGCTCGGTGCCCGTCATGGACATGGCGAGCAGCATGGTCGCCATGACGCCTTCCACCAGCGACACCTGGATCACCACGCCCCGAAAGCTTGCCAGGTTGACGAATGCGTCGAGCGCCACCACCGAAGCGGCCTTGGCGAGGTAGAACAGGCCGTGGGCCCACAGGACGCAGCGCAGCTGCGCCGCGCCCACGCTTAAAGCGGCGCCGGCCTGCGGGCGCAGCAGCAGGCCGGCGCGCAGGGTGATGGCGGCGATGAGCAGCGACTGCACGCCCAGCATCGTCTTGGACCACCAGGGTCCGTCGGGCAGCATCAGCATGGCCAGCCAGACGGCGGCCAACCACCACCACCATGCGCGCGGCAACCGGGCGCGCCTGAACGCTCCAACGCCGGCCAGGAACAGCGCGTGGGCAACGATCAACAAGCCGTTGGAGAACCAGATGCCCACGAACACGAAGCCGCTGGAACGCAGCAGGGCCAGGACGCTGCCGACGGCGATGACGGCGAACCCAGCGCTCCACAGCAGCAGAGAGCGCTCGCGCACGCTGCTCCACTCAGAAACCAGGTACAGCGCAGAGGCAGCAGCCATCGCGGCGGTGATGACGAGCAGGGTGACGGGATCGAGAACCATGGGCGATGCGGGGATGTATCGGGACGGGCAGGCCGTGCCGTGCTTGATGCGACGGCTATTCCGCCTGGGGCGATAAGCGGGAACGGGGCAACTGCTGGGCCGCGGCGGAAGTGGGTTAGCGGTTGCCTGTTCCGTCCCGCATCTGGACCTTTCTCCAAGAGTGGGACGCCGTCATGGGGTTGATGAAAGAGTATCCGACAGAGGCCAAGCCCCGAGTCGTCAAGCACCTTTGCGCGCGGGTGAGGGCGCAGCGAAGACGACGCGTCGCAGTCCTGGCTCTTGCAGACATGCCCGCCAACGCCACCCATCAATACGGAAGTATCCCCGGCAGCAACGGCCGGTTCAACCGCTGGCTCCACCACTTCAGCGCCTCCCCCATATGCTCGGGCCGCCAGGCCAGCCAGAAGGTTTCGTCCGGGCGCGGCTCTTCCACGGGCAGTTCCACCAGCACGCCGGTTTCCAGCTCCACCCGCACGCAGGCGCGCGGCACGAAGCCGTGGCCCAGGCCGGCGGCCTGGGCGGCTATCTTGGCCTGCATGTTCGGCATCGTGATGCGGCGCTGGCCGGAGAGCAGGCCCACCGTGCGGTCGGCGAGCGAGCGGGCGCCGTCGCCCACCACCACGGCCGTGTGCTCCAGCAGGTCGGCGCGGGTCAGCGGGCGCTGCAGTCGGGCCAGCGGGTGGGTGGCCGTGGTGCAGAACGCAAAGGCCAGGCTGCCGACGGCGACGGCCTTGTAGCCGCCGCCGGCCGGGCCTTCGCCGGCGGCCACGATGAGGTCGGCACGGCCTTCGCGCAGGGCTTCCCAGGTGCCGGTCATGGCCTCGCTGGCGATGCGCAGGCGGGTGCCGCACTGCAGGTCTTCGAAGGCGCAGATGTCCTGGTTGAAGGCCTCGGTGGGGATCAGCGAATCGTGCATCAGCCGCACTTCGGATTCGAAGCCGGTCGCCACCTGCCGCATGCGCGATTCGAGCTGGCGCGCGGCGGCCAGCAGCCAGCGGCCTTCGCGGATCAGCTCCTGCCCGGCGGGCGTCAGCGCCACGCGCGGGCCGTTGCGCGTGAAGAGCGCGAAGCCCAGCTGTTCCTCCAGCTTGCCCACGGCGTAAGAGATGGTGGAGGGCACCTTGTGCAGCTGTTCCGATGCGCCCGCGAACGAGCCGCTGCGGGCGATGGCATCCACCAGTTCGATGGCTTCCAGCGTGAGTTTGAGCATGCGGCTCCCGGGGTGTGGTGAATCATCGAAATTATCGATGATGGCGCGCCACACCTTTCAACCTGCAGGGTGCAGCGCAGGCCGATACTTCTTCCATCGCAGCACTGAAAGCGCTTTCTTTCAGTGTGAATTCCATCGATGAAGAAAGAAGGAAAAGACACCATGCTCGATATCCGCCGCGCCCAGCAACGAGGCATCGCCAACCACGGCTGGCTGCAGTCGCGCCACACCTTCTCGTTCGGCCACTACCGCGATGCGAACCAGCAAGGCTTTTCGGACCTGCTGGTCATCAACGACGACCGCGTGGCGCCGTCCAACGGTTTCGGAACCCATGGCCACCGCGACATGGAGATCTTTTCCTACGTGCTCGAAGGCGCGCTGGAACACAAGGACTCGATGGGAACGGGCTCGGTCATCCGCCCCGGTGACGTGCAGATGATGAGCGCCGGCAGCGGCGTGCAGCACAGCGAGTTCAACCACTCGGGCACCGATCCCGTGCACTTCCTGCAGATCTGGATCGTGCCCAACCAGCGCGGCGCTCAGCCGCGCTACCAGCAGGTGCACTTCTCCGAGGCCGACAAGCGCGGGCGCCTGCGCCAGATCATCTCGCCCGAGGGCGATGACGGCGCCCTGGCCGTGCGCCAGGATGCGCGGGTCTATGCCGGCCTGTTCGACGGCGATGAGTCCGCCGAGCTGGCCGTGGGCCCGAACCGCAACGTCTATGTGCATGTGGCGCGCGGCAGCGTGGAGGTGAATGGCGAGCGCCTCTCGGACGGCGACGGCGCCCGCATCCGCAACGCCGGGCCGCTGCGCTTCACCGGGGGCGAGGGTGCCGAGGTGCTGGTTTTCGACCTGCGGCCGAACGAGCTGCCGACGATGCCTTGAGAGCGGCGAACAAAACCCTTCTGGCGTCGTTGCCGCATCTTGTCGTACTACTCGTACTGCCTGCGATGCAGCGCCTAGCCAGAACCGCTTCGCTGGGTTTTGTTCGCCGCTCCAAAGCTGCCCGGTGGCCTGCGCGCCTCAGCCGTAGAGCAGGCGCGCGGGCCAGATGACCAGCGCGGGGAAGGCGACCATGAGGAACATCATGGCGAACTCGGCGAGCATGAAGGGCCAGACGCCTCGGATCACGTCGTCCATGCGGATGCGCGCGACGCCGGCCACCACGTTGAGCACCGTGCCCACCGGCGGCGTGACCAGCCCGATCGAGTTGTTGATGATGAACAGCACGCCGAAGTAGATCGGGTCGATGCCCGCGGCCTTGACCACCGGCATCAGCACCGGCGTGAGGATCAGGATGGTGGGCGTCATGTCCATCGCCGTGCCGACCACGATCACCAGCAGCATGATCATCACCATCAGCAGCATGGGGCTGCCGATAAAGGGCTCCAGCAGCGTGACTACCTTGCCCGGCAGGTCGGCCACGGTGATGAGCCAGGCCGACACCAGCGCCGCGGCCACCAGGAACATCACCACGCCCGTGGTGCGCGCGGCGGTGACGAACACGCCGTAGATCTGCGAGGGCTTGAGTTCGCGGTAGATGACCACCGCGACGAAGAGCGAATACACCGCGGCCACCACGGCAGCCTCGGTCGGGGTGAAGACGCCGAAGCGCAGGCCGACGAGGATGATCAGCGGCAGCATCAGCGCCCAGCCGGCCTGGCGCAACGCGAGCCAGACCTCGCCCCGCGAGCGGCGCGGCGGCGGCACGATGTGTTCCTTGCGCACCAGCCACCACCAGGTCGTCCAGAGCGCGCCGGCGATCAGGATGCCGGGGAAGATGCCCGCCAGGAAGAGCTTGCTGATCGACAGGTTGGCCGCCACGCCGAAGATCACGAAGCCGATCGAAGGCGGGATGATCGGGCCGATCACGCCGGCCGCGGCGATCAGGCCGCCGGAGCGGGCCTTGTCGTGGCCGGCCGCGACCATCATCGGAATCAGCAGGGCCGAGAGCGCCGCCGCATCGGCCACCGCCGAGCCCGACAGCGCCGAGAGCACGCAGGCCGCGACGATGGCGACATAGCCCAGCCCGCCGCGCACGTGGCCGACCAGGGTCAACGCCAGATCGACGATGCGCTTGGAGAGGCCGCCGGTGTTCATGATCTCGCCGGCCAGCATGAAGAAGGGCACGGCGAGCAGCGGGAAGCTGTCGGCGCCGTTGATCAGGTTCTGCGCCAGGATCTGGGCGTCGAACATGTCCAAGTGCCACATCAGCGCCACGCCGCACAGCAGCAGCGAGAAGGCGATGGGGATGCCGATCGCCATGGCGCCCAGCAGCGAGAGGAGGAAGACGGCGATGGTCATGGTGCCAGCCTCCTTCAGCGCTTTCCGGCCGCAGGGCCGGGTGCGGCCTCGCCGGCCTCGTTGCGGCCCTGCGCCGCCAGCCGGTCCTCTTCGGCCAGGCGTGCCTGCAGGGCGTCGAATTCCGCCGTCTCTTCCGAATCCTTGACCATCACCAGCGCGTCGCCCTGCAGCTGGCCGCTCAGCACCCGCCACAGGTCATAGAGCAGGAATACAGCGGCCGACACGGCGAAGACGACGCCCACGAAATAGAAGGCGCCCATGGACCAGCCGGTCGTTGGCGCGGTCACATCGCGGTTGAGCCAGGCCTGGTCCCAGCTGCCCGAAAAGACCAGCCAGCAGACCCAGAGCATCAGTACCTGGCCGACAACCACGCAGGCCTTCTTGCCGGCGTCGGGCAGCCGGCTCACCAGCATGTCCACGCCCAGGTGGCCGTGGTCCTTCATGGCGACCACCGCGCCCAGGAAGGTCAGCCAGACGAAGAGCCAGCGCGAGACCTCTTCCGACACGGTGATGCCGGTGTTGAAGGCGTAGCGCAGCACGACGTTGCCGAACACCATCACCACCATCACCGCCAGCGCGCCGGCCATGAGGAAGTCCAGCATGCGGCAATAGCCATCCATCCAACGTTTCATGGTTCGTCTCCTTGTGGACGGGGTTCGATCCCGTTCCGTTCTTCGTGCGTGCGTGCGTGCGTGCGTGCAGCGGCGGCGGGCGGCAGTCGTCGGGTCAGAGGCTGCGGCCGTCCAGCAGCCCGCGCGCGGCCAGGTGGGCGATGAAGGCGCGCAGGCCGAAGCGCCAGGGCGGCGCGGTCTCGCTGTGCGTCACCCGGTTGCGCAGCACGCCCAGCCGGGCGCTGCGGATGGTCACCTCGTCGCCCAGCTTGTGGGTGAAGCCGCCGCCGGGCTGGTCGCGGTCTTCGATGGGCGCGAAGAGCGTGCCCAAAAACAGCATGAAGCCGTCCGGGTACTGGTGCGCGGCCAGGGTCTGGGCGACGATGTCCTCCGGGTCGCGGCTGATGCTGGCCATGGTGTTGATGCCGCGCAGCACGAAGCCGTCGGTGCCGCGCACCTCCAGATGCACCGTCTCGCGGCGCACCTCGTCCATGCCGAAGCTGCGGTCGAACAGGCGGATGAACGGGCCGATGGCGCAGGAGGCGTTGTTGTCCTTGGCCTTGCCCAGCAGCAGGGCGCTGCGGCCTTCGATGTCGCGCAGGTTGACGTCGTTGCCCAGCGTGGCGCCGACGATGTCTCCGCGGCCGTTCACGGCCAGCACCACCTCGGGCTCGGGGTTGTTCCAGGCCGAGTCGCTGCGGATGCCGATCTCCTCCCCGCTGCCGACGGACGCCAGCACCGGGGCCTTGGTGAAGACCTCGGCGTCGGGGCCGATGCCGACTTCCAGGTACTGAGACCACAGCCCCTGCTGCTGCAGCAGCGCCTTGAGGGCCATCGCCTGGTCGGAGCCGGGGCGGATGGCGGCGAGGTTCTCGCCGATCAGCGCCTGTACCTTGCCGCGCAGCTCCTGCGCGCGCGAGGCGTCGCCGCGCGCCTGTTCCTCGATCACCCGCTCGACCATGCTGGCTGCGAAGGTCACGCCGGCGGCCTTCACCACCTGCAGGTCGCAGGGCGCAAGCAGGAAGGGGCGGGCGGGGTCGCGGGTGCCGGGCCGGCTGTTGTTCAGCAGTTCCTCCACCGCGCACAGGCGCTCGCCGGTGGCGGCGCGTGCGGCCTCTGCGGGGCGCTCGGCGTCCAGCAGGGTGCTCATGGTGGGAAAGGCGCGGCTGATGTCGAAAACGCCCTCGGGGCGCAGCGCCACCACGGCGGGGCCGGCGGGCGCGGCGCTCATCCAGACCCGGGCCACCAGCGTGCCGGCCAGGCCGTCTTCGGGCAGCAGGCCCGTGCGATCGTCGTTCATGCGTTCGTTTCCTCGGTCAGTGGTTGTGGCGCGGCGTCTGTTCGGCGATGCGGCGGAACTGCAGTGCGAAGTCCAGCGTGGCGCCATCGGCCAGCTGGCCGGTCTTTTCGCGGTAGAGCGCTTCCCAGGGCGAGCGGCTGGCGGGCACGGGCGGGGGCGGCAGCTCGCGGCGGCGGCGGGCGATCTCTTCCTCGGGCACCAGTGCGTCGCAGCGGCCCCGGTTCAGGTCGATGCGGAGGCGGTCGCCGGTCTGCAGCCAGCTGAGGCCCCCGCCCGCCGCGCTCTCGGGCGAGGCGTTGAGGATCGAGGGGCTGTCGGCCGTGCCCGACTGCCGGCCGTCGCCCAGCGTCGGCAGCGCGCGGATGCCGCGCTGGATCAGTGCGTCGGGCGGCTGCATGTTGACCACTTCGGCCGAGCCGGGCCAACCCAGCGGGCCGGCGCCGCGCATCACCAGAATGCAGTCCTCGTCGATCGCGAGCGAGGGGTCGTTGATGCGCGCGTGGTAGTCCTCGGCGCCGTCGAAGACGACGGCCCGGGCCTCGAACACGCCCTCGTTGCCGGGCTCGCAAAGGTAGCGCGCGCGGAAGGCTTCGGAGATCACCGAGGTCTTCATGATCCCGAAGTCGAACAGGTTGCCCGAGAGCACGAGGAAGCCAGCCTTATCCATGAGCGGTTCGGCGAAGGGCCGGATCACCTCGCGGTCCTTGGCCTCGCGGCCCTGCAGGTTCTCGGCGATGCTGCGGCCGGTGACGCTGGCGCAGCCGCCGTGCAGGCGGCCCGCCTGCAGCAGCTCCCACATCACGGCCGGCACGCCGCCGGCGCGGAAGAAGCGCTCGCCCAGGTACTTGCCTGCGGGCTGCATGTTGACCAGCAGCGGCAGGTCGTAGGCGTGGTCGGTCCAGTCGCGCGGATGCAGCTCGACGCCGGCATGGCGCGCCATGGCCTGGATGTGCACCTGCGCGTTGCTGGAGCCGCCTGCGCAGCTGACCACGGCCAGCGCGTTGAGAAAGCTCTCGCGGGTCAGCACGCGCGAAGGGCGCAGGTCTTCGTGCGCCATCTCGACGATGCGGCGGCCGGTGGCATAGGCCATCTGGCCGCGCTCGCGGTAGGGCGCGGGGATAGCCGCGCAGCCGGGCAGCGAGAGACCCAGCGCCTCGGCCACCGCGTTCATGGTGGAGGCCGTGCCCATGGTGTTGCAGTGGCCGGCGGAGGGCGCGCTGTCGCAGGCGCGCTGCAGGAATTCCTCCTCGTCGATCTCGCCGGCCGCCAGCATGCGGCGGCTGCGCCAGATCACGGTACCCGAGCCCACCAGTTCGCCCTCATGCCAGCCGTCGAGCATCGGCCCGCCCGAGAGCACGATGGCCGGGATATCGACCGTGGAGGCGGCCATGATGCCGGCCGGCGTGGTCTTGTCGCAGCCGGTGGTCAGCACCACTGCGTCGATGGGGTAGCCGTAGAGGATCTCCACCAGTCCCAGGTAGGCGAGGTTGCGGTCGAGCGCGGCCGAGGGGCGGCGGCAGTTCTCGAAGATCGGATGGACCGGGAATTCCAGCGGAATGCCGCCCGCGTCGCGGATGCCATCGCGCACCCGGCGCGCCAGGTCGAGGTGGATGCGGTTGCAGGGCGAGAGGTCGCTGCCGGTCTGGGCGATGCCGATGATCGGGCGGCCCGAGCGTAGTTCCTCGGGCGTGAGCCCGTAGTTCATGAAGCGTTCGAGATAGAGCGCGGTCATGTCGGAGCGCGCCGGATCGGCGAACCAGTCGCGCGAGCGGAAGCGACGGCCTTCGGGTGTCGTCATGGCGTTCTGGAGGGCAGCGGGGTGAGGGGTGGGTGGCAGGATGCATGCCGGCCCGTGGCTGCGCGGCATGGCTCAGTGGCGGTACGAGGTGCGCCAGGGGCGCCCTCGGGATCACTTGCGGCGGGCCTTTTCCAGCTCGGCCAACATTTCGCGGGTGCTGTCCTCGCCGAATTCCTTGCTGTACTTGGCCACCACGGGCTGCAGCTTGTCGCGCAGCTTCGCCTGCTCCGCGGCGGGCAGCTCGGTCACCTGCATGCCGAGCTTCTTCAGCTCGCCGAGCGCCTTGTCGCTGAGCGCGCGGATGGCCTTGCGCTCGAAGGCCGTGGCCTCGTTCGCGGCTTCCTGGACGATCTTCTGCTCTTCGGGCGAGAGCGTGTCCCAGGTCTTCTTGGACATCAGGAACACCCAGGTGCTGTAGATGTGGCGCGACAGCACCAGGTGCTTTTGCACCTCGTAAAACTTGCTGGTCAGAATGGTCGCGTTCGGGTTCTCCTGGCCGTCCACCGCCTTCTGCTCCATGGCCGAATAAAGCTCGGTGAAGGGCATGGGCGTGGCGTTGGCGCCGAGCGCGTTGAAGCTGTCGATGAACAGCTGGTTCTGGATCACGCGGATCTTCAGGCCGGCCAGGTCTTCGGCCTTGTGGATCGGGCGGCGCGAGTTGGTGATCTGGCGGAAGCCGTTTTCCCAGTAGCCCAGGCCGATCAGGCCCTTCTCGGGCAGCCTGGCCAGCAGCTTCTTGCCGAAGTCGCTGTCGAGCACCGCGTCGGCCTCTTGCTCATTGTTGAAGGTCAGCGGCAGGTTCAGCACGCCGAAGTCCTTGACCACCGGTACCAGGGTGGAGCTGTCGGGCACCGTCATCTCCAGCGTGCCGCCGCGCAGCGCCGAGATCATGGTCACGTCGTTGCCGAGCGTGCCGTTGGCGAAGAGTTTGGCGCGCATCTTGCCGCCGCTCTTGGCGGACAACACCTCGGCGAAGTGCCGGGAGGCCTGGGCCTGCGGATGGTCGTCGGTGATGCCGGTGCCGATCTTGAAGTTGCGCTCGCGCACCTGCGCCAGCGCCGGTGCCGCCATCAGGGCCGCCAGCGCGGTGGCCAGCGCGAAGGTCTTGATGATGCTGCTGTTGCCTGCGTTCAATCCCATGTCGTGTCTCCTGTGTATGTCTCATGAGGCTTTGAAGGTGCAGACTACGGGCCACCGCATACGCCGTCCAATCAGTGTTTTTGGACGGGTCATTCCATTCAGTTATCGGGCGCCCCAAAATGACGGGAAAACCCTTATCCATCGCCACCGCCTGCAGCCGCCTGCGTGCCAGGCACCTGCAGTTCCTCGACATCCTGGGCCGTACCCGCAACCTGCGGCTCACCGCCGAGCAGATGCACGTGACCCAGCCGGCCGCCACCAAGATCCTGCTGGACCTGGAGGAGATCTTCGATGCGCGCCTCTTCGAACGCCTGCCGCGCGAGATGCGCCCGACCGAGCTGGGCCTCTTCGCCCTGGGCTATGCCGCGTCCGCGCTGGCGGGCCAGGCCCGGTTCGTGGATGAGTTCAACGCGCTCAAGCAGGGCGGCCATGGCCAGCTCGCCATCGGCGCCATCTCCGGGTCGGCGGCGCGCCTGTTGACCACCGCCATCGCCGAGATGCAGCGCCGCCGGCCGCTGCTGGTGCTCAAGGTGCGCGAGCGGAGCAGCGACCAGCTCATCGCCTGGCTGGGCGAACGCAAGATCGACCTGATGATCGGCCGTTTCACCGACGAGGCGCAGCAGGCGCACTTCCAGTACGAGCGCCTCTCGGGCGAGACGCTGCAGGTGGTGGGCGGCCCGCACCACCCGCTGCGCGGCATCCAGGGGCTGGAGGTCGGCCGCCTGGCGCATTGGCCGTGGCTGCTCTACCCGGAATCGACGGCGCTGCGCAAAGTGTCCGACGACATCTTCCGCGCCATCGGCATGACGCCGACTTCGGGCGTGATGGAGACGCAGTCCTTCCTTTTCGCGCTGGAATCGCTGCGCGCCACCGACATGCTCTCGCTGCAGCCCAGCGCGCTGGCGGACAAGTACGTCGCCCAGGGGCTGCTCGCGCAAATCCACGTGGACGTGCCCCGGGCGATGCCCGACTACGGCATGCTGGTGCGCCTGGGCGAAACACCCACGCCGGCCGCCCAGGCTTTCATGGCGGTGCTGCGCGATGTGGCGGGCGGCCGCGTGGTGCCCATGCCGCGCCAGGGGTGAGCGGCGGCCGGGCCGGGGGCTTCATTTCAGCCGCCTTCCCGCGCCGGCTGGCCGGCGGCCCGCCGCAGGCACTCCACCAGCATCGCCGCTGCGGGCGTGAGGCGCGCGCCGCGCCGGGTGACGATGCCGAAAGCCTCGTGGCGCGAGCCGATGGCGAGCGGCAGCCGCCGCGCGATGCCGTGCTCTTCGCAGAAGTCCATCGTCGCCGACGACATCAGCGCGACCAGGTGCGGGTCTTCCTTGAGCATCAGCATGGTGGCCAGCGAGGAAGAGGTTTCGATCGGGTAGGGCGGAAGTTCCAGCCCGGCCTCGCGGAATTCGCGCTCCAGCAGCTTGCGCAGCGGCATGTTGCCCGGATAGAAGACCCAGCGGTAGCGGGCCAGCTGCACGAGCGTCACGCGCCGCGATTTCGCCAGCCCGTGCTGCGGGCCCACGGCCACAGCGACCGATTCGTCCATCAGTTCTTCGTAGTCGAACTGCTCCACGTTGCTCGATACGGTGGTGCGGCCGATGGCCAGATCGAGCCGGCCTTCGTTGACCGCATTGAGCAGTTCGAGGCTGGTGCTTTCCCGGATCTCGATCGAGAGCGCGGGCTGCAGCCGTCGCAGCTCGGAGACGGCGCTTATCAGCACCGAATGCAGCGCGCCTGTGATGGCGCCCACCGCCACCCGGCCGCCGCTGCCGCGCAGCACCCCATTCATCTCTTCGCGCAGGTGCTCCAGGTCGGCATCCACCAGCCGGGCATGGCGGATCAGGCACTGGCCCAGTTCGTTGGGCCTCACGCCTTGCTGGGTTCGCACGAACAGCTCGGTGCCGAAGGTGGATTCCACCTCGCGCAGCGCCTTGGTGAGGCCGGGCTGGGTCATGCCCAGCCGCTCGGCCGCGCGGTGCAGACTGCCGCATTCCTCCAGCGCCACCAGCAGGTTGAGCTGGCGGAATCGCAGGCGTGACGTGATCGAAGACAGGCTCGGGATCATCGGTGATTTCTTGAAGCTATTACCCCATGCATAGCTCTCACTATGCAGCATGCAGGGCGCTGTCCAGAATCCGACTCGCAAGGAGAACTCTTCATGAAACTGCTTCGATACGGCCCGCTGGGCCAGGAAAAGCCTGGCCTGCTCGATGCGGCCGGCACGCTGCGCGACCTTTCGGCCCATGTGGCCGACATCGGCGGTGCTGCCCTCTCGCCGGATTCGCTGGCCCGTCTGCGCGCCATCGACCCCTCCACGCTGCCCGCCGTGCCTGGCACGCCGCGCATCGGCGCATGCGTGGGCGCCATCGGCAAGTTCGTCTGCATCGGCCTGAACTACGCCGACCACGCGGCCGAGTCCAACATGCCGATTCCCGCCGAGCCCATCGTCTTCAACAAGTGGACCTCGGCCGTGGTCGGCCCCAACGACGACGTGAAGATCCCGCGCGGCTCGGAGAAGACCGACTGGGAGGTCGAGCTGGGCGTGGTCATCGGCAGCACCGCGAACTACGTGGACGAGGCCGACGCCCTGCGCCACGTGGCGGGCTATTGCGTGGTCAACGACGTCTCCGAGCGCAGCTACCAGCTCGAACGCGGCGGCACGTGGGACAAGGGCAAGGGCTGCGACACCTTCGGCCCCACGGGCCCCTGGCTGGTGACGGCCGACGAGGTGCCCGACCCGCATGCGCTCGATCTGTGGCTGGAGGTGGACGGCCGGCGCTTCCAGAACGGCAACACGCGCACCATGATCTTCAAGGTGCCGCAGCTCGTCGCCTACCTGAGCCGCTTCATGACGCTGCAGCCCGGCGACGTGATCTCCACCGGCACGCCGCCCGGCGTGGGCATGGGCGTCAAGCCCGAGCCGGTCTTTCTGCGCGCGGGCCAGACCATGCGGCTGGGCATCGAGGGCCTGGGCGAGCAGCGGCAGACGGCTGTGGATGCCTGAGGCCGGCGCCATGGTCCATTACGACTATGCAGGCCGCACGGCGGTCGTGACCGGCGGTGCCCAGGGCATCGGCCTGGCGGTGGCCCGCCGCCTGCTGGCGGGCAACGCCCGGGTCTGCCTCTGGGACCGCGATGCCGAGGCCATCGCGGCCGCGCAGCAGGCCCTCGTTGGCGTGGGCCCGGGCACGGTGGCCAGCGCCGTGGCCGGCGTGACGGTGGACATCACCGACTTCGCCCAGGTCGAGGTCGCCGTCCGGCAGACCGAGCATGGTGGCAGCCCCATCGCCATGCTGGTGCACAGCGCGGGCATCGCCGGCGCCAACATGCCGCTGGGCGACTACCCGCTGGACGAGTGGCGCAAGGTGCTGTCGATCAATCTGGATGGCGCCTTCCACGTCAACAAGGCCATCGTGCCGGGCATGGTGGCGCGTGGCTACGGCCGGGTGGTCAACATCGCCTCCATCGCGGGCAAGGAGGGCAACCCGAATGCCTCGGCCTACAGCGCCTCCAAGGCCGGCGTGATCGCGCTGACCAAGAGCCTGGGCAAGGAGACCGCCCTGAGCAACGTGGCGGTCAACGCCATCACGCCGGCGGCGGCGCGCACGCGGATCTTCGAGCAGATGTCGCAGCAGCACATCGACTACATGCTCTCGAAGATCCCGCGCGCACGCTTCGTCGAGGTGGACGAGGTCGCGGCGATGGTGGCCTGGCTGGTGTGCGAGGAGAACTCCTTCACCACCGGGGCGGTCTTCGACCTCTCGGGCGGGCGCGCCACCTACTGATACCGGCGGACGGCCGGCCGTGCCCTGGGGCACGGCCGGTCCGGCGCGAAAAAAAGAATTCACAACGGAGACAACGCCATGCACTTCAACAGACGCCAGATCATCGCCTCGGCCTGCGCCGCGGCACTGGGCAGCGGGGCCTCGCTCGCGAGGGCCGCCAGCGACTATCCCTCCAAACCCATCGAGCTCATCGTGCCCGTGGTGGCCGGCGGCGGCACCGACATCGTGGGCCGGGCCTTCGCGGAATCGGCCAAGAAATACCTGCCGCAGCAGCCGATGATCGTGGTCAACAAGCCCGGCGCCAGCGGCGCCATCGGCACGGCGGAGCTGATCAACGCCCGGCCCGACGGCTACAAGATCGGCATCATCATCTGCGAGATCGCCATCATCCCGAACCTGGGGATCACCAAGCAGACCGCTGCCGACGTGCGGCCCATCGCGCGGCTCAATGCCGACCCGGCCGCGATCACGGTGCGCGCGGATGCGCCCTGGCAGAACATCGAGGAATTCATCGCCGACGCGCGCAAGCGCAAGGAGCCGGTGTCCATCGCCAATGCGGGCATGGGCTCGATCTGGCACATGGCGGCAGCGGCCTTCGCCGAGAAGCTGGCGCTGCCGGTGAACCATGTGCCCTTCCTGGGCGCGGCGCCGGCGGCCGTCGCGCTGCTGGGCGGGCATGTGGATGCCATCGCGGTCAGCCCGGGCGAGGTGGCGCCGCACGT
Organism: Paracidovorax sp.; assembly: GCF_057642795.1. NCBI lineage: Bacteria > Pseudomonadati > Pseudomonadota > Betaproteobacteria > Burkholderiales > Comamonadaceae > Paracidovorax > Paracidovorax sp. The sequence goes on along the minus strand of NZ_JBXYZY010000040.1, from coordinate 157,002 downwards.
CGCCGCCGGCAAGCTGCGCACGCTGGCCGTGATGGCCGACCAGCGCGTGGGCGGCCTCTTCCAGCAGGTGCCCACGCTCAAGGAGCGCGGCATCGATCTGTCCATCGGCGTCTGGCGGGGCCTGGCCGTGCCCAAGGCCACGCCGCCCGACATCGTCCGCACGCTCAGCGACGTGGCGGCCAAGGCCGCGGCCGACCCGGTGTTCCGCGACACGCTGGCCAAGGCCAACTTGGGCTGGGCCTATGCCGATGCCGACGCGTTCCAGAAGGTGATTGACCACGACCGTGCCTTCTACGCCGAACTGGTACCCCGCCTGGGGCTGCAGAAATGACCGGGCGGCTCGCAGGCAAGACCGCCGTGGTCACCGCCGCCGGCCAGGGCATAGGCCGAGCCACGGCCCTCGCCATGGCGCGCGAAGGCGCCCAGGTCTGGGCCACCGACATCAGCGCTGCCGCGCTGGCCTCGCTGGAGGGCTCGGCAGGCATCCGCACGGCCGTGCTCGACGTCTGCGACCGCGCGGCGATCGATGCCTTCTTCGCCGGGCTCGACGCCATCGACGTGCTGTTCAACTGCGCGGGCATGGTGCATTCCGGCACCGTGCTGCAGGCCAGCGACGATGACTGGGCGCAGGCCATGGACCTCAACGTGCGCTCGCAGTTCTGGAGCATCCGCGCGGCGCTGCCACGCATGCTGCAACAGGGCGCGGGCAGCATCGTCAACATGGCCAGCGTCGCCAGTTCGGTGAAGGGGCTGCCCAACCGCTGCGTCTATGGCGCCAGCAAGGCGGCCGTCATCGGGCTGACCAAGTCGGTGGCGATGGACTATGTGGGCGCGGGCATCCGCTGCAACAGCATCTCCCCCGGCACGGTGGACACGCCCTCGCTGGCAGGGCGCATCGCCGCCATGGGCGATGCCGAGGCGGCCCGCCGCCAGTTCGTGGCCCGCCAGCCCATGGGGCGGCTCGCCACGGCCGACGAGATCGCGCCTCTGGTGGTGTTCCTGGCCAGCGACGAGTCTTCGTTCGTCACGGGGCAGAACTACGGCATCGATGGCGGGATCACGATTTAGGGCGCCTAACGAAACCTTTCTGGCGTGGTTGCCCCATCTTGTCGTACTACTCGTACTGCCTGCGATGTAGCGCCGGGCCATATCCGTTTCGCCGGGCCTTGTCAGCCGCTATCAGGCTTCGACCGCCTCCACCTGCACCACGCAGTCATAGAACGTGGGCGCCGCGCCCAGGTCGGTCAGGGCCTGGCTGGTCAGCTCGTTCACGTTGGTGCCGCTCACGCCGAACTTGCGCCACCAGATGCCCAGGCCGTTGACCACGCCGGGGCGCGCGCGCTGGTTCACGGCGGCATGGCATTCGTAGCTGCCGCGGGCGTTGAAGACGCGCACCCGCCCGCCGTCGGAAATGCCGCGCGCGGCGGCGTCGTCGGGGTGGATTTCCAGCACCGGCTGCGTCTCGATATTGCGCAGGCTCTTGACGTTCACGAAAGTGGAGTTGAGGAAGTTGCGTGCCGGCGGCGAGATCATGGCCAGCGGGTATTCGGCCGACACGCCGGCCCGCTCGCGGTTGGGCAGGTGGTCGGGCACCGGGTCCAGCCCCTGTGCGGCCAGGCGTTCGCTGTGGAATTCGCACCGGCCCGAAGGCGTGGGGAAGCCGCCTTCGGCATAGGGTGCATCGGGCGCGGGCAGGGTGGCGAAGCCCTCGTCCAGCAGCTGTTGGAAGTCCACATGGCTGCCGTAGGCCTGGCGGCACAGATCTTCGTCGCTGTCGGCAAAACAGGGGTCGGTGAAGCCCATGCGCGCGGCCAGGTCGCGGAAGATCTGCGTGTTGGGGCGGGCCTGGCCGACGGGGGCGATGGCCGGGCGGTTGAGCAGCACATCGGTGTGGCCGTAGGCGACGTGAATGTCCCAGTGCTCCAGTTGCGTGGTGGCGGGCAGCACGTAGTCCGCGTAGTCGGCGGTATCGGTCTGGAAGTGTTCGAGGACCACGGTGAAGAGGTCTTCGCGCGCGAAACCGGCCACCACCCTGGCCGAGTCGGGGGCCACGGCGACCGGGTTGCTGTTGTAGACCACCAGCGCGTCGATGCGCGGGCCGAAGGCGTCGGACGCGGGCCGCAGCAGGTCGTCGCCGATGGTGGACATGTTCAAGGTGCGCGGCGGCTGGCCCGCGGGCATCAGGTCGGGTCGCTGCAGCGCGGCGCGCTGCACGGGGAACATGCCGGAGCTGGACATGAGCAGACCCCCCGCCCGGTGCCGCCAGGCGCCCACCAGCGCGGGCAGGCAGGCCACGGCGCGGGTGGCGTTGCCGCCGCCGCGGGCGCGCTGCATGCCGTAGTTCAGGCGGATGGCGGCCGGGCCGGTGGTGCCGTAGTCGCGCGCCAGGCGGCGGATCTGCTCGACGGGAAGGCCGCAGACTTCGGCGGCGCGCTCGGGAGGCCACTGCAGGGCGCGTTCGCGCAGGGACGCCCAGCCCAGCGTGTGGCGGGCGATGTAGTCGTGGTCCAGCCAGTCGTTGGCGATGAGTTCGTGCATCAGCGCCAGCGCCAGGGCGGCGTCGGTGCCGGGCAGCAGCTGCAGATGTTCGTGGCACTTGTCGGCCGTCTCGCTCTTGCGCGGGTCGATGCACACCAGCCGAGCGCCTTCTCGCTTGGCCTGCTGCGCGTAGCGCCAGAAATGCAGGTTGCTGCCGATGGAGTTGCTGCCCCAGATGAGGATCAGCTTCGATTCTGCGAACCATTCGACCTTCATGCCGACCTTGCCGCCCAGCGTCTGGTTCAGGCCTTCGCCGCCGGCTGAGGCGCAGATGGTGCGGCCCAGCAGGGAGGCGCCCAGGCGGTGGAAGAAGCGACGGTCCATGCTCTCGCCCTGCACGAGGCCCATGGTGCCGGCGTAGCTGTAGGGCAGGATGGCCTGTGGGTCGTGTGCAGCGATGGCGCCCAGGCGCTCGGCGATGTCGTCCAGGGCATCGTCCCAGCTGACGGGGATGAACTGCCCGCTGCCCTTGGGGCCGCTGCGCTTCAGGGGGGTGAGCAGGCGTTCCGGGTGGTGGGTGCGCTCTGCGTATTTGGAGACCTTGGCGCACAGCACGCCGTCGGTGTGGCTGTGCGCGGGGTTGCCCTGCACACGGATGGCGATGCCGTTCTCGACGGTCGTCAGCAGCGCGCAGGTGTCGGGGCAGTCGTGGGGGCAGGCCCCGCGCACGGTCTGCGGGGTGGAGGCGGTGGTGGCGGTCATCGGCGTAATGATGTCGTGGGGCCGGAGGGAAAAGTAGGGGGCGGTCGCTAAACTGCCCGGTGGGGGAGGAAAACTGCTGGGGTGATCGCAATCCAAGAACCCAAGGGAATGCACAAGGGGCTGCGATCGGGCGCGGCGGGGCGGCCTGCATGACAGGCCGCCCCGCCCCTCAGCCAGATTCACCGGAATCGGGACATTTCACCATGAAGCAGAACCACACGCCTAGCGGGCGAAGAGAGTTTTCCATCGGCCTGGGCGCTGCGGCGTTGGGCGGTTTCGCCAGCGTGCAGGCCCAGAGCGATGGCCCGCTGGTGCTAGGCCAGTCGGCGGCCCTGTCCGGGCCGGCTGCGCAGCTGGGCCTGCAGTTCCAGCAGGGGGCGAAGCTCTTCTTCGACCAGTACAACGCGCAAGGCCCGCGGCGGCCGGTGGAACTGCGCAGCCTCGACGATGGCTACGAGCCCGAGCGCTGCGTTGCCAACACCCGCCAGTTCATCGCGGACGACGTGTTCGCGCTCTTCGGCTACATCGGCACGCCCACCAGCCTGGCCGCGCTGCCGCTCGCCACGCAGGCGAGGCTGCCGTTTTTCGCCCCCTTCACCGGGGCGGGAGCACTGCGCCAACCCTTCAACCGGCTGGTGTTTCACGTGCGGGCCTCGTACGACGACGAGACCGCGCTCATCACCCGCCAGCTCACGCATCTGGGCCTTACGCGCATCGCCGTCCTGCACCAGAACGACAGCTACGGCCGTGCGGGGCTGGACGGCATGGTGCGCGCGCTGGCCGAGCAGCGCCTGGAGCCCGTTGCCCGTGCCACCGTAGAGCGCAATTCAGGCGATGTGACGGCGAGTGTGCGTACCCTGGTGGCGGCCCGGCCGGAGGCGATCGTGCTGGTCTGCACCTACGGGGCGAGCGCCGCCTTCACGCGGGCGGCACGCAAGGCCGGCTACGGCGGCAACTTCTACAACCTGTCCTTCGTCGGCACGCAGGCGCTGGCCGACGCGCTGGGCAAGGAAGGCGCCGGCGTGGTCGTCTCGCAGGTCATGCCCTCGCCCTACCAGACCACCAAGCAGATCACGCGCGAATTCCTCGATGCGATCAAGAAGGGCGGCGGGAAGGTGCAGGCCAACTATTCCACTCTGGAGGGCTATCTGGCTGGCCGGGTGTTCGGCGAAGGCTTGCGCCGTGCGGGCGAGCGGCCCACGCGCGAGGGCCTCATCACCGGGCTGGAGTCCATCGGGCCGCAGGGTGTGTCGGGCTTTCCGCTCAGCTTCAGCGCCAGCAGCCATGCGGGCTCGCGCTTCGTCGAGATGTCCATGTTGACGGGCGACGGGCGCGTGCTGGTCTGATGCCTTGCGGCGCGTGCCGGGGCGAGCGTGGCGCGATTCATGCTGCAGTGGCAGTGCCTGATTTCCCATCGTCCGAATAACCCCGCATGGCCGCCCGCCGTGCGCGGGCCTAGACTCCGCAGAACAGCCAAGGAACACTTTTGCCCATGAAAGTCATCGACTCCATCGTCGCGCAGGCCGCATCCATCGCCGCCCTGCGGCGCGACATCCACGCCCATCCCGAGCTCTGCTTCGAAGAAGTGCGTACCGCCGACCTGGTCGCCGCCAAGCTCACAGAGTGGGGCATCCCCATCCACCGGGGCCTGGGCAAGACCGGCGTGGTCGGCATCCTCCAGGGGCGCGATGGCGGGGCTTCGGGCCATGCCATCGGCCTGCGCGCGGACATCGACGCGCTGCCCATCACCGAGTTCAACACCTTCGAGCACGCCAGCAAGCACGCGGGCAAGATGCACGCCTGCGGCCATGACGGCCACACCGCGATGCTGCTGGCTGCGGCGCAGCACCTTGCCAGGCACCGCGACTTCGACGGCACCGTCTATCTGATCTTCCAGCCGGCCGAAGAGGGCGGCGGCGGCGCGCGCGAGATGATGAGCGACGGCTTGTTCGAGAAGTTCCCCATGCAGGCGGTGTTCGGCATGCACAACTGGCCTGGCATGAAGGCCGGACAGTTCGCCGTGAGCCCCGGCCCGGTGATGGCTTCCAGCAACGAATTCAAGATCGTCGTCCGCGGCAAGGGTAGCCACGCCGCCATGCCGCACATGGGTATCGACCCGGTGCCGGTGGCCTGCCAGATGGTGCTGGCCTTCCAGAACATCATCAGCCGCAACAAGAAGCCGGTGGATGCGGGCGTGATTTCGGTCACCATGGTCCACACGGGCGAGGCCACCAATGTGGTGCCCGACAGCTGCGAACTGCAGGGCACGGTGCGCACCTTCACCATCGAGGTGCTCGACATGATCGAGCGCCGCATGAAGCAGGTGGCCGAACACACCTGTGCCGCGCACGACGCGACCTGCGAATTCGAGTTCGTGCGCAACTACCCGCCTACCGTCAACTCGCCGGCCGAAGCGGAGTTCGCCCGCAAGGTCATGCAGGGCATCGTGGGCGAGGCCAACGTCGTGCCGCAGGAGCCCACCATGGGCGCGGAAGACTTCGCCTACATGCTGCAGGCCAAGCCCGGCGCCTATTGCTTCATCGCCAACGGCGACGGAGACCACCGCGCCATGGGCCATGGCGGCGGCCCCTGCACGCTGCACAACCCCAGCTACGACTTCAATGACGACCTGATCCCGATGGGCGCCACCTACTGGGTGCGACTCGCTCAGGATTGGCTGGCGGCGCGCTCGGCAGCCGCACCGGCTGCCTGAGCGGTCTCACCTCGTGGTTCAGGCCTGAAGAAAGGCGGCGGTGGCGTGTGAGCCGTCGCCGCCTTTTTTGTCGCCTCTTCGCTTGGTGATGCTTGCCGCGGCAGCTGGAATCGCTTTCCGCGGGCCGGAACGGCGCGGAATTTGTCCCGTGGGCGACTCTTCCCGTGGTGCGCCACTCCCGGCTGTTTGAAAATGTTACGGCCACCGTGCCGTGCTGTTTTTCATGGACGGGGCGCTGGCACTGCCTGGAAAACCTTGACCGTGAGGATTCGGACCATGATGACGGCACCGCCATCCAGTACCGTTGCCCGCCGCCTGTTGCTGGCCAACGGCGTAATCCTGCTGTTGCTGGTCTCCACGGGCGTTGCCATCTGGTTCATGATGGGGCGGCTCATCGTCGATGCCCAGGAGGTGCGGGCCAGCAGCGTGCCGCAGCTGCAGCGCATCGCGGAGCTGGAGCTCAACGTGACGCGGGTATCGCTGCAGCTGCGGCACGCGATCTTGTCGCGCAACCCGCAGGAAATGGACGCCGCGCTGGCTGACATCGGCGAAAAGCGCCAGGTGCTGCAACGCACGCTGCAGGCCTTCGGCGACGGCATGATCTCGGAAGAAGGGCGCAGTGCTTTTGCTCCCTTGCCTGGACTGATGCAGGAATTCTGGGCGATGGGCGAGCGCAACATCCAGCTCATCCGGGAAGGCCGCAAGGACGACGCTTTCGCCTTCCTGGTGGACCAGACCATTCCAGCCCGTAACCGCCTGCTGGCGCCGTTGGGTCGGGAGAAGGACCGCCAGGGCGAGGGCCTCGCGGCCCGCATCAGCGAGGTGACGGAGCTGGCCGCCACCGACCGTGTGATCACCCTTGCCGCCATGCTGCTGCTGGGGGCCTGCCTGCTGGGCCTGGGCGCCTACTTGCGTTCGATAGTGCGGCAGCTGGGTGGCGACCCGGATCGCTTGCGCCGGGCGGCCGATGCGGTGGCCCGCGGTGATCTGTCGGCCCACATCGCGCTGCGCCCGGGCGACAGCAGCAGCATCATGGCGGCGATGGCCCGCATGAGCGCGCAGCTCGCCGATGTGGTGCGCACGGTGCGCGCCAGCGCACAGAACGTGTCGGACGCCAGCGGGGAGATCGACGCCGGCAACCACGACCTTTCCGTGCGTACCGAGCGGCAGGCCGCAGCGCTGGAGCAGACGGCTGCATCCATGGAGGAGCTGGGCTCCACCGTCCGCCAGAACGCCGACAGCGCCCGCCTTGCCAACGAGCTGGCGCAGAACGCATCGACTGTGGCCGAGGAGGGCGGCGCTGTGGTCGCCCAGGTGGTGGAGACCATGCGCGGCATCCAGGATTCCAGCCGCCGCATCGGCGATATCACCGGCGTGATCGACGGCATCGCCTTCCAGACCAACATCCTGGCGCTCAACGCCGCCGTGGAAGCGGCCCGCGCGGGCGAGCAGGGCCGGGGCTTCGCCGTGGTGGCCTCTGAGGTGCGCGTACTGGCCCAGCGCAGCGCTGACGCGGCGCGCGAGATCCGCCAGCTCATTACCGACAGCGGCCAGCGCGTGGATGCCGGCAGCCAGCTGGTGGACCAGGCCGGCCAGACCATGCACCAGGTGGTCGCCGCCATCCGCCGCGCGACCGATCTGATGGGAGAGATCAGCGCGGCCAGTTCCGAGCAGAGCTCGGGCGTGGACCAGGTCGGCGAGGCCATCGCCCACATCGACCAGGCGACGCAGCAGAACGCCGCGCTGGTCGAGGAGATGGCCGCGGCCACGAGCAGCCTGAGCGCACAGGCCCATGAGCTGGTCCGGGCCACGGCGGTGTTTCGATTGGCGGGCGAGGAGGGCGGCCTGATGCAGGCCGGGCCGGCGGTGCCTGTCACGCAGGCGCGCAGGCTGGCGGGGTGATGGGGCCAAGGCGCTCTGCCTTGCCTTACCATGCCCTTTTACCCAACCACACGGAGACCGTTGCATGTCCGACCTGAACGCTGCCTTCGAGGCCGCCGTTGCCCAGTCCAAGAACCTGAGCGAGCGCCCTGACAACCCCACGCTGCTGAAGATCTACGCGCTCTACAAACAGGCCACGGCCGGCGACAACGCCGAGAAGAAGCCCAGCTTCACCGACGTGGTGGGCCGCGCCAAGTGGGACGCCTGGGAAAAGCTCAAGGGCACGAGCGGCGACGCCGCCCGCCAGCAGTACATCGACCTGATCGAATCGCTGAGCTGATCGCTCGCGGCCCTGCTGCCGCAACGGCTGCGGCTATGCACGCCCCCGTCCGCCACGCTGTGGCGCGGGGGCGTTTTGCATGGGGCTCAGGCCGTCCGGTGCATTGGCTGTGCGGCAAGCAGCTTGTCGAACTGCGCTTCGATCTCGGCCGCGATGCGGTCCTTGAAGGCGGCGAAGAGAAAGCCCAGCTCGGCCTGCAGCTCGAAGCGCTCGCCGGTCACCTGCAGCGTGCCTTCCATGCCGGGCCGGCTGAAGTGCAGGGTGTCGCCGGCATCGGCCGGGCCTTCGGCATAGGTGCATTGCATGTCGAACTTGGCCTGGGCCTTCTCCGCCCATTGATGGGCAGCCTGGCGTGCAGCGGGCAGGCCCAGGGCGTGCGGGCGGTGGATGTGCAGGGTGTTGTGGTCAGGCAAGCGGGGGCTCCGTGCGGTGGGGTGGGTGGTCGGGGGAGGAGGACGCCGGCATCAGTGCGTGCAGGTCCGCATCGCGCTGGGCGCGCGGCGCGTTGGCCAGGGTGCGCACGGCGGCGTAGAAGCGCGGCCAGTCGCGGCCTTCGCGCTCGAACAGAGCGATGAAGGCGGGCACCAGATCGTCGTAGGCGGCCTGGGCGCCGAAGCTGGCGTTGTTGGCGGTGCGCACCCACTGGTCCAGCCCGGCGAGCTGCGCGGGCGTGGCGCCGCCAGACAGCCACCGGGCGCGCAGCGCGGCGTAGTCGTCGCGGAATTGCTCGAATGCTCTCTTTTTCATAGCTTCAAGCGCAGATTTTTCCTGGGCTGGGCCCGGTTTTGACGCATAGATGGTGGCCAGCCGATCCCGCGTGGCTCGGGTGAGGTCGCGGAAAGCCTGGCGGCGCGCCTCGCTGGCGGCGTAGTCGGCCCGCGCCTGGGGCGTGGCCCGTTCGCCCAGCCAGCGCTGCACGCCCATGCGCTCGACGGCGGTGGCGAAGGATTCGTTGAAGCGCGTGTCGCCCTGGGCATAGACCACCTGGTGCGCCAGTTCGTGGAACAGCAGCCGCACGAAGTCGCCCTCGGGCCAGCCGATGAAGGTGTTCAGCAGCGGGTCGCCGCCGGCCCAATTCATGTAGCCCAGCGTGGAATAGGCCGGCACGCCATAGACGCTGGTTTCCAGCCCCTGGGCCTGTAGGCGCTCGGCCTCGGCGCGGGCGGTGTTCTCGTCGAAATAGCCCCGGTAGCCGATGCAGCCGGTGACCGGAAAGCACCAGGTGTGCAGCGTGAGGCTGTAGGGCCCGGCCGCCACCACGTTCCACACGGCGGCGCGGCGGCCCAGGTCGGCATAGCGGCGGTAGCTGGCGTTGTCGGGCAGGCCCAGTTCGGTCACGGCGAAGCGGCGGGCCTGCTGCGCCAGCTGCAGGCGTTCGCGCAGCGCGGCGCTGGTCGTCGGGCGCGCCAGCCAGTCGTCGATGGGCTCGGCCGCGCTCATCAGCTGCAGGTGCCCGCGCGCGGACTGCCAGTAATAGGCCAGCGATTGGCCGGTGCCGGCGCAGCCCGCGAGCAGCAGGCTCAGGGCGATGGCGGGCACCCAGGTGGGCGCAAGGGCGAGGGCGCGAAGACGTGGCATGGGGCCAAGCATAGCGATCCTCGCCTGCGCGGCGATGGCCCGAGAATGGCGCCATGCCTACCCACGCCGCTCCCCTCGACCCGCAGCCCACCGCCGTGGATGCCGCCACCGGCCTTTTCTCCGACGAGGGCGGCTGTCCGCGCTGCGGCTGGTGCCGCGCCACGCCGGCCTACCGGCACTATCACGACCACGAATGGGGTTTCCCGGTGGCCGATGACCGGCGCCTCTTCGAGAAGCTCTGCCTGGAAGGCTTCCAGGCCGGCCTCAGCTGGATCACCATCCTGAACAAGCGCGAGGCCTTTCGCGCCGGTTTCGCGCAGTTCGATGCCGAGCAGGTGGCACGTTTCGGCCCGGCGGACGTGGAGCGCCTGCTGGCCGACGCCGGCATCGTGCGGCATCGCGGCAAGATCGAATCGGCCATCGGCAATGCGCAGTGCGTGTTGGAGCTGCGCCGGGAATTCGGCTCCCTCGCGCACTACATCTGGCGTTTCGAGCCCCTGGCCCAGCAAGGGCGCCCGCCACGCCTGACGGCCGCAGTGGCGCGCACGCTGACCACCTCGCCTGCGGCGCTGGCGCTCTCCAAGGACCTGAAAAAGCGCGGCTTCCGTTTCGTGGGGCCGACCACTATGTACGCCTTCATGCAGGCCATGGGCTTGGTCAATGACCACTTCGACGGCTGCCACGTCCGTCAGAAAGCGCTGGATGCGCGGGCTGACTTCCAGGTGCCGCGGGCCTGAAGCGCGAAGCGCGGGCGAAAAAAAACCCTCCGCAGGGGAGGGCTCGGGATACGGCGCGGGGGCCCCGGTGGAGCCGCCGCGAGCAGGCGCGCGCGAGGCGCCGCCCGATCAGCCGCCCTTCTTGGAGCGCTTGCCGGGGTTCTTCTTGCTGCGCGTGGCAACGCCACGCTCCAGGCTCACGCGCTGGCCACGGCCGGGCGTTGCCAGGGTCACGCCGGGAGGGGTGACGGGACGGGGGGTACGCTTGCGGTCGGCTTCGGTAACGATCTTGTTGCCCATGGTGGCAGCTCCTGCAGAAGAAAATTTCAAGAAATGAGAACCCGCTATTAGGCCATAGCCTGCGGCGCCTGCCCAACAGGGGCTTCGCCGAGACCCTGGGCGCAGTGATTTGTAGGGCGCTACGGTTTGACTCCCGCCTCTAAAAAGGCATACATAAACGCATGAACGCTTTTTCCGATGCCTTGCAGGCCCGGCTGGAAGGGCTGCCTGTGGGTCTGGCGCTGGAGTTGCCCGGCGGCCAGCAGGTCGGCCCAGCCGACGCACCTGTCGCATTGCGCTTTCATGACCGGCGCTCGCTCACCGCGCTCGTGCTGGGCGAGATCGGCGACGTAGGCGCTGCGATCGTCGAAGGGCGGGTGCTGCTGCAGGGTTCCATGCGTGATTTGATGGCCGCCGCCGCAGGACTGCTGCGCGGCGACCCGGCGCGCGCCAACGCCGGCTGGTGGCAGCAGATGATGGCCCGGGCGCGATCGCGCGCGGTCCACACCATCGCGCGCGACGCGCGGCAGGTGCAGTTCCATTACGACCTTTCCGACGACTTCTACGCGCTGTGGCTGGACCCGCGCCGGGTCTATTCCTGCGCCTACTACCCCCGGGCCGACATGACGCTCGCGCAGGCGCAGGAGGCCAAGCTCGACCTCATCTGCCGCAAGCTGCGGCTCGCGCCGGGCGAGCGCCTGCTCGACATCGGCGCTGGATGGGGCGGGCTGCTGCTGTGGGCGGCCGAGCGCTATGGCGTGGACGCCACCGGCATCACGCTGTCGCGCAACCAGCATGCCCATGTGCAGCGCCTGATCGAAGAAAGCGGGCTGCAAGGCCGTGTGCGCGTGCGCCTGTGTGACTGGCGCGAGCTGGAGGCCGAAGGCGGCGGCTACGACAAGATCGCGTCGGTCGGCATGTTCGAGCATGTGGGCCGGGCGCACATGCCCGAATACTTCCGCCACGTGCGCAGCCTGCTGCGACCGGGTGGCCTGCTGATGAACCACGGCATCACCGCCGGCGGCGTGGATAACGCCCAGCTGGGCGCCGGTCTGGGGGACTTCATCGAGAAATACATCTTTCCTGGCGGCGAGCTGCTGCATGTGAGCGCCGTGCTGCACGACATGGCCGGGGCGGGCCTGGAGATGGTGGACACCGAGAACCTGCGGCCGCACTACGCGCGCACGCTCTGGGCCTGGTCCGACGCGCTGGAGAGCCGGCTGGACGAAGCCCTGGCCGTGCTGTCCCGGCAGCAGGGGCCCGAGGCGGCGGGCCGCGCGCTGCGCGCCTACCGGCTCTACCTGGCCGGCAGCGCCATGGGTTTCGAGCGGGGCTGGATGGCCCTGCACCAGATGGTGGCCATCCGGCCGGATGGCCACCTGCAGACGGGAACGATGGTCGGCGCGCAGTCCGACTATCCGTTCCACCGCGAGTCCCTATATTCGGGGCTTACGAACCCACTTCCGGCGCCGTGACGACGTGCGGCACCTCATCACCATGCTCTACAAATTCAAATCCCGCGCCACCGCCGACGTGATCATGCTGGAGGCCAACGGCCGGCAGCTGCTGGAGATCATGGGCAAATCGCCCGACGCGCATGGCATCGTCACCGTGGCGCAGATTCCTGCCGCCCTGGAGGCGCTGCAGGCAGCCGTCTCGCAGGACCAGGCCCGCTCCAAGGCATCGGAGGAGGAGGACCAGGGCGAAAAGGGCTCCGGCAGCGAGAAGGCCGCGCCCGCCGTGCATCTGTACCAGCGCGCCGCCCCGCTGATCGACATGCTGCGCCGCAGTGCTGCCGAGAAGGCCGACGTTATCTGGTGATCTGAGGCGCGCGGGCAGCGGAGGCCCCGCGGCTTTTGCTTTGGCGTTTTGCGGGCGCAAAAAAGCCGCCTGGCTCGGGTGCGCAGGCGGCGAGTGATTCAGCAGCCGGAGGTCAGTCTGCGTACGTGCCGGCGGCCTTGATGATGGGGCCCCACTTGTTGATCTCGGCTTGCACGAACTTCTTGTGTTCGGCGGGCTCGACGCGCTTGTCGGCCACCACCACGGCGCCCAGGCCTTCCTGCTTCTTGATGAAGTCCGGGTCCTTCACGGCGGCCTTCACGGCCTCGTTCAGCTTGGCCAGCACCGGGGCGGGCGTGCCCTTGGGCGCGTAGAGGCCGTGCCAGATGGTCACCTCGAAGTTCGGCAGGCCAGACTCGGCCAGCGTGGGCAGGTCCTTGAGCGAGGGCGTCTTCAGGCGTTGCGCCGTGCTCACGGCATAGGCCTTCACCTTCTTGGCCTCGATCTGCGAGGTGGTGTTGGTGGTCTGGTCGCACAGCAGGTCGATCTGGCCGCCGATCAGGTCGGTGATGGCCGGTGCCGTACCCTTGTAGGCGATGGTGGTCATTTCGACCTTGGTGGCGCTCTGGAACAGCAGGCCGCACAGGTGCGAGGCGGCACCCAGGCCGGCGTTGCCCAAGTTGATCTTGCCCTTGTTCTGCTCGATCCAGGTGGCCAGTTCCTTGTAGTTGTTGGCTGGCAGCGTGGGGCGGCCGATCAGCGTCATGGGCACGTCGTTCACGATGCCCAGGTACTCGAAGTCGTTGGGCACGCTGAACGGCAGCTTGCGGTACAGCGCTGGCATGGTGGCCATGCCGATGTGGTTGAGCAGCAGCGTGTAGCCGTCGGCAGTCGCACGCGCCACCTTGGCCGTGCCGATGGTGCTGCCAGCGCCGGCAGCGTTTTCGATCACCACACTGACGCCGCCCAGCGGCTTGCGCAGCGCTTCTGCCAGGTCACGCGCCACGCGATCGGTGGGGCCGCCAGCGGAGAAAGGCACCACGATGGTGACTGTGCGGTCCTTGGCCGGGAAGTCCTGGGCGAAGGCGCCGAAGGCCACGGTGGCAGCGATGGCGGACAGTGCGAATTGGAACGGCTTTTTCATGATGCTCCTACAGAAAAGAGGCGCCATGATGTCATCGGACCCAACCCTTGGCATTAAGGTAATCACTAGCCGCAGGGGCATTCGTATTCAAATGTTTTTGCCTCGAAGCCCTTTTGTATCCTTGATGTAATGCTATTAAAAGCGGAGCATGTGGGTACTACGTATGCGCTGGCGGTGTGCGCTGGCACGCAACCCGCACGGGCCTGCCCGGGGGCGGTGGCTGGCAGGCCTGCATCCGCGATTAGCGATAGCTGCGTACGTCCTCGATCACGCGGCCATCGTTGGGCAGCGAGCCCGGCGGCGTGACCTGCACCTCGCAACGCAGCTTGGTCACTTCGCGCACGGCAGCCGCGAGCTGCTCGGCGAGGCCGCCGGAGGTTTCGGCCGATTCGACCCGCAGCACCATCTGGTCGCTGGCCATCTCGCCGCTCACCACCAGCCGCGCGCGCAGCACCTGCGGAAAGCGCTTGGCCACCGCGGCGATCTGGCCGGGATGCACGAACATGCCGCGCACCTTGGTGGTCTGGTCGGCCCGGCCCAGCCAGCCGCGGATGCGGGTCTGCGTGCGGCCCGTGGGGCAGGACCCGGGCAGCACGGCCGAGAGGTCGCCCGTGCCGAAGCGGATCAGCGGGTAGTCGGGGTTGAGCGTTGTGACCACGACCTCGCCCACCTCGCCCTCGGGCACCGGGTCGCCGGTGCCAGGGCGCACGATCTCCACGATCACGCCTTCGTCGAGCACCAGGCCTTCACGGGCGGTGGTCTCGTAGGCCACCAGGCCCAGGTCGGCCGTGGCGTAGCACTGGTATCCGGCCACGCCGCGCTCGGCGAACCAGTCGCGCAGCGAGGGTGGAAAGGCCTCGCCCGACACCAGCGCCTTGGTCAGGCCGGGCAGGGCCACGCCCAGCTCGGCGGCCTTTTCGAGAAGGATCTTGAGAAAACTCGGCGTGCCCGTGTAGCCGGCCGGGCGCAGGTCGGCCATGGCCTGGACCTGCTGTTCCGTCTGGCCGGTGCCGCCCGCGAACACGGTGCAGCCCAGCGCCTGCGCGCCGCCTTCCATCATCGAGCCGGCCGGCACGAAGTGGTAGCTGAAGCTGTTGTGGACCAGTTCGCCCGCGCGAAAGCCCGCCGCGTGCAGCGCCCGCGCCATGCGCCAGTAGTCGCGCCGCGTGCCTTCGGGCTCGTAGATCGTGCCGGGGCTGGCGAAGACGCGCGGCATGGCCGCGCCGAAGGCCAGCGCGCTGAAGCCGCCGAACACGTCGCGCGCGCGCTGCGCCTGCTGGCGCTCCAGCAGCTCGTGCTTGCGCGTGACGGGCAGCTGGGCCAGCGCCTGGCGGCTGGTGACGCCGCCGGCCTCCACGCCTGCCAGGATCTCGGCTAACGCGGGCGAGCGCCGCTGCGCCTGCGCGATCTGCCCCGGCAGCGCGGCCAGCAGCGCGGCCTCGCGCTCCTGCGGGCTGCGGGTCTCCAGGGCGTCGTGGAAGGTGCTCATGCCGGAACTCCTGCGTGTGTTTTGTACGAATCTGCCGCTGGCGCCTGTATCTCAAGCGCGAGTTGCTATGGCAATTGAAAGGATGGCTAAAGCCACATGGCACGGCATTCACCGCCGCACGGCCTAGCCCAGCGGCAGCCGCGCAAGGGCCGCCCCGCCGCGCCGGCTGCGTCCCCCTTCCCGGATCGCGCAGCGGTGCGAGAGAAGGGGCTGAGGGTCGCGGCTCCGAGCCTGCCTGCGCAGGCTTGGACGTGCCCGAAGAGCCGATGCTTCCAGCATCGGTGCCGAGGGGCGCAGCGCCTCAGGGGGTTGTTCATCTTTAGGCCAGCCACCGCTTGCGCCGCTTGTAGCTCTTGACGTCGCGAAAGCTCTTGCGCTCGCCGCCGCCCATGCCCAGGTAGAACTCCTTGACATCCTCGTTGCTGGCCAGATCGCTGGCGGCGCCGTCCATCACCACGCGGCCGCTTTCCATGATGTAGCCGTAGTCGGCGTACTTCAGCGCCATGCCGGTGTTCTGCTCGGCCAGCAGGAAGGTCACTTTCTCCCGGGCGTTCAGGTCTTTGACGATGTGGAACACCTCATCGACGATCTGCGGCGCCAGGCCCATGGAGGGTTCGTCCAGCAGCACCACGCTCGGGTTGGCCATCAGTGCGCGGCCGATGGCGCACATCTGCTGCTCGCCGCCCGAGGTGTAGGCCGCCTGCGACGTGCGGCGGGTCTTCAGGCGCGGAAAGTAGGTGTACACCTTCTCCAGATTGGCCGCGATCTCGGCGCGGTCGGTGCGGGTGTACGAGCCCGTCATCAGGTTCTCTTCGATGGTCAGGTGGGCGAAGCAGTGGCGCCCCTCCATCACCTGCACCACGCCACGCCGCACCAGATCGACGGGCGAGAGGTTCTCGATGCGCTCGCCGCGCAGCTCGATGCTGCCCTTGGTGACCGCGCCGCGCTCGCCCTGCAGCAGATTGGAGATGGCGCGCAGCGTGGTGGTCTTGCCCGCGCCGTTGCCGCCCAGCAGGGCAACGATGCCGCCTTCGGGCACCTGCAGCGAAACGCCCTTGAGCACCAGGATCACGTGGTTGTAGATGACCTCGATGCCGTTGACGTTCAGGACGATGTTCTTGGGTTCCATGGTGTTGCCTTCGCTGTGCCAATCGGAAGGGCTGCCGTGCAGCGCTTTCGGCTGGCGGCTGTAAAACAGCCTGGAAAACCGGCGCGGACCACGGCAGCAGACGCCGCAGAAGCGGCTTTGCCGGGCTGCTGGCGTCGTCCCTCTTCCCGCGGCGCGCAGCGCCAAGAGAGAAGGGAGAACGCGCGCAGCGCCTCAGGGGGGGATCTCAAGACTGGCAGTCGGCTGCGTCGCGCCGCGTCATCTTCTTGTCGGCCAGGTACTTGTCGGAGCCGGCCTTGATCATGGGTTTCAGGATCTGCTCATCCGCCTGGTACCAGTCGGAGGAGAAGTTCCACTTCTTGCCGTCCCAGGTGTGCACGCGCGCCCAGGTCGATCCCATGTGGTCGGAGCAGCTCGTGGACAGAGGCCGCATGATGTCGGTGAAGCCCAGCGCGTCAAGCCGCTTCTGGTCGAGCGCCAGGTTCTCCATGCCCCAGCGCACCTGCTCGCCCGTCATGACCTTGCCCTTGCCGAAGCGCTCCTGCGCGCGGCGCACGGACTCCACGGCCAGCATCTGGATGATCACGCCGCGCGTGTACAGCACCGAGCCCACTTCGTCCTTCGGCCCCGTGCCCTGGCCCTTGTCGTGCACGTTCTTCAGGATGTCCTGGATTACCTTGGACTGCGTGCCGTAGCCGTTCAGCGCCAGCGCGTGGTAGCCCTTGGCGCCTTCGCCCACGTCGCGCACATCGGGCTCGGCACCGGCCCACCACACGCCATAGAGCTTGTCGCGGGGGAAACCCGTGGCCTGCGCTTCTTTCAGCGCTGTGGAGTTCATCACGCCCCAGCCCCACAGAAGCACGTAGTCGGGGCGGCTCTGGCGCACCTGCAGCCAGGTGGCTTTCTGCTCGACGCCAGGGGCGGTCACGGGCAGCATCTGCAGCTCGAAGCCGTGCATCTTGGCGCGTTCCTGCAGCACGGGAATGGGCTCCTTGCCGAACGGGCTGTCGTGATAGACCAGCGCGATCTTCTTGCCCTTGAGCTTGTCCAGTCCGCCGGCCTGCTTGCCGATGTGCTGGATCAGGATGTCCGCGCCCGTCCAGTAGCTGCCCATGAAGGGGAAGTTCCACTTGAAGGCCATCCCGTCCTGCGCGACCGACAGGCCGTAGCCCAGCGTCATCAGCGGGATCTTGTCCACCGGGGCTTTTTCGGTCAGGGCGAAGGTGATGCCGGTGGCCTGCGGGTCGAACAGCGCCACGCCGGGGCGGCTCTTCAGGCGCTCATAGCACTCCACGCCGCGGTCGGTGGCGTAGCCGGTCTCGCATTCCTCGAACGTGAGCTTGACGCCGTTCACGCCGCCGTCCCGGGCGTTGATCATCTTGATGTAGTCCTGCTTGCCGTTGGCCCACGGCACGCCGTTGGGCGCATACGGCCCCGTGCGGTACGACAGCAGCGGAAAGAACTGCTCCTTGGCCTGCGCGAAGGCGCTGGTCGCCACGGACACACTGCCTGCCGCCACGAGGGCAGCGATCACGAGTTTCGAAAGCTTCATTTGTCTCTCCTTGGAAATTGAATGGTCTGAAGCACGGGGGGAATGGGCAAGCCTTTCAGTCCAGCGGGCGCGGTACATCGGTGGGACGCCGAGCAAGGGCCGCCCCGCAGCGAGGGCGTCGTCCCCCTTCCCGCGTAGCGAGAGAAGGGGATTCGCGAAGCGACTCAGGGTGGTGTGTCATGTCAGTGCGGGAAGGGCCAGAGGCGCAGCTTCTGCTTGGCCGTGGACCACAGCTTGGCCAGGCCGTGCGGCTCGACGATGAGGAACCACACGATGAGCGCGCCGAAGATCATCAGCTCGGCATGCGACACGCCGGCCGTGGAGATGCCGATGCCGAACAGGCCGAGCAGTGCCGGCAGGAACTGGTTGAGCACGATGGGCAGCACCACGATGAACGCCGCACCGAAGAAGCCGCCCATGATCGAGCCCAGTCCGCCGATGATCACCATGAACAGCAGCCGGAAGGACACCTCGACCGAGAACGCAGCAGGCTCCCACGCACCCAGGTGCACGAAGGCCCACAGCGCGCCGGCCATGCCGACGATGAACGAGCTGACGGCGAAGGCGCTGAGCTTGGCGTACATGGGGCGGATGCCGATCACTGCGGCGGCCACGTCCATGTCGCGGATGGCCATCCACTCGCGGCCCACCGCGCCGCGCACCAGGTTCTTGGCCAGCAGCGCCACCACCACGAGCAGGGCCAGGCAGAAGAGGTACTTGGACTGCGCGCTCTCGATGGGCATGCCGAGCACCTGCAGTCCGTTGACCGACACCGAGCCCGAGTCGGAATGGTTGGTGAACCACTTGATGCGCAGGAACATCCAGTCGCTGAAGAACTGCGCTGCCAGCGTCGCCACTGCAAGGTACAGCCCCTTCACGCGCAGGCTCGGCAGCCCGAAGAGGATGCCGAAGAACGTGGCGCACAGCCCGCCCAGCACGATGGCGGGAATGAGCGGCAGGCCCGGCAGCCGCACGAAGAAGTTGTAGGCCCCGTAGGCGCCCACGGCCATGAAGGCGCCGGAGCCCAGCGAGATCTGCCCGCAGTAGCCCACGAGGATGTTCACCCCCAGCGCCGCCATCGACATGATGACCAGCGGGATCAGGATGGCGCGGAAGAAATAGTCGCTTGCCAGCATCGGCACGGCGACGAAGGCCACCGCCAGCAGCACCGCGATGGCGATGCGGTCCTGCGCGATGGGAAAGATCTGCTGGTCGGCGCGGTAGCTCGTCTTGAACTGGCCGTTTTCGCGGTAGATCATGGCGTGTCTCCTGTGTTCTGGTCGTTATGGGTTACACGCGGTCAATGATCTTCTCTCCGAACAAGCCCTGGGGCCTGAAGAGGAGGAAGACCAGCGCCAGCACATACGCGAACCAGATCTCGATGCCCCCGCCCACGAACGGACCCAGGTACACCTCGGAGAGCTTCTCGCCCACGCCAATGATCAGCCCGCCCAGGATGGCGCCCGGCACCGAGGTGAGTCCGCCCAGGATCACCACCGGCAGTGCGCGCAGCGCCACCGTGGTGAGCGAGAACTGCACGCCCAGCTTGCTGCCCCAGATCATTCCGGCCACCAGCGCCACCACGCCCGCCACGCACCACACGATCACCCAGATGCGGTTGAGCGGAATGCCGATGGACTGCGCCGCCTGGTGGTCGTCCGCCACGGCGCGCAGCGCGCGGCCGGTGGAGGTCTTCTGGAAGAAGACGCTCAGCAGGATCACCAGGCCGGCGGCGATGGCGGCGGCGATCACGTCTTCCTTGTTGATGAGTACGCCGCCTTCGAAGATCGAATCGAACGCGAAGATCGGCTCCTTGGGCATGCCGATGTCGATCTTGTAGATGTCGCTGCCGAAAATCGTCTGGCCCAGGCCTTCCAGGAAGTAGGTGATGCCCAGCGTCGCCATGAGCAGGGTAGCGCCTTCCTGGTTCACCAGATGGCGCAGCACCAGACGTTCGATGCACCAGGCCACGATGAACATGAGCGCGCCCGCCAGGATGAAGGCCACTACGCCGGCGAAAAGGACGCTCTCGATGCCGGTCCACTTCGGAATCCATTCCGAGAGCCGCGCCATCGCGAGCGCGGCGAACAGCACCATCGCCCCCTGCGCGAAGTTGAAGACGCCCGAGGCTTTGTAGATCAGCACGAAGCCCAGCGCCACCAGCGAATACAGCATGCCGGCCATGAGCCCGCCGATGAGGGTTTCCAGAAAGAATGCCATGGTGGTCCTCAGTGCGATGTGCCGAGATAGGCGCTGATCACGTCTTCGTTTCTGCGCACTTCGTCCGGCGTGCCGTCGCCGATCTTCTTGCCGTAGTCCAGCACGACCACGCGGTCGGAGATGTCCATCACCACGCCCATGTCGTGCTCGATGAGCACGATGGTGGTGCCGAACTCGTCGTTCACGTCGAGCACGAAGCGGCACATGTCCTGCTTTTCCTCGACGTTCATGCCCGCCATCGGCTCGTCCAGCAGCAGCACCTGCGGCTCCATGGCCAGGGCCCGGCCCAGATCCACGCGCTTTTGCAGGCCGTAGGGCAGCTGGCCCACGGGGGTCTTGCGCCAGGCCTGGATCTCCAGGAAGTCGATGATGTGTTCGACGAATTCCCGGTGGCGGATCTCCTCGCGCTCGGCCGGCCCCCATCGCAGCGCCTGCAGTAGCAGGTTGCTTTTGATCTTCAGGTTGCGGCCCGACATGATGTTGTCGATCACGCTCATGCCCTTGAAGAGCGCCAGGTTCTGGAAGGTGCGCGCCACGCCCATCTCGGCCACTTGCCGGCTGTTCATGTGCGAGAAGGTCTGGCCGCGGAAGGTGATGGAGCCTTCCTGCGGCGCATAGACGCCGTTGATGCAGTTGAGCATGGAGCTCTTGCCCGCGCCGTTGGGGCCGATGATGGCGCGGATCTCGTGCTCGCGCACGTCGAACGAGATGTCGGTCAGCGCCTTCACTCCGCCGAACCGCAGGCTGATGTTGCGCACGTCGAGGATGACGTCGCCGATCTTCTTGGGTGTGGTCATGGGGCCGTCGTTGCGGTGCTTGAGAGGGGATCGCGTCAGGCGGCGCGCTGCGCGGCGGCGGGATAGGTTCGGGCGTCGGCCAGCTGCAGCGTGGCGCTGACGCTGCCCTTGCGGCCGTCCTCGAACTTCACCTGCGTTTCGATGAACTGCTCGGTGCTGCCGGCGTAGAGCGCATCGACCAGCACGCCGTATTTCTCGGCCACGAACTTGCGGCGCACCTTGCGGGTGCGGGTCAGCTCGTCGTCGTCGGGGTCCAGTTCTTTGTGCAGCACGAGGAAACGCGCCACCTGCGTGTCCTCCATGCCGGGCTCGGCGGCGAGGTCGGCATTCACCTGGGCGATGCAGTCGCCGATGAGCGCGATCACCTGCGGCTTGGCGGCCAGATCGACGTAGCCGCCGTAGGGCAGGCCCTGGCGCTCGGCCCAGTTACCCACGGCCTCGAAGTCGATGTTGACGAAGGCGCAGACCTGATCTCGCCCGTGGCCGAAGCAGACGGCTTCCTTGACGTACGGGAAGAACTTGAGCTTGTTCTCGATGTAGTTGGGCGCGAACATGGCGCCGCCGGCCAGCCGGCCCACGTCCTTGGCGCGGTCGATGATGCGCAGCTGGCCGGCGGCATCAATCACGCCCGCATCGCCGGTGCGGAACCAGCCGGCTGCGTCGATCACCTCGGCCGTGGCGTCGGGGCGCTTGTAGTACTCCTTGAGCACCGACACGCCCTTGACCAGCACTTCGCCGTTGTCGGCGATCTTCAGCTCGATGCCCGGCGCCGCTGCGCCCACGGTGTTCAGCTGCACCTGCCCGTTGCGCTGGATGCAGACGTAGGCGCAGGTCTCGGTCTGGCCGTAGAGCTGCTTGAGGTTCACGCCGATGGAGCGGAAGAAACGGAACAGATCGGGCCCGATGGCCGCGCCTGCCGTGTAGGCCACGCGGATGCGCGACAGGCCCATCACGTTGCGCAGCGGGCCGTAGATGGCCGCGTCGGCGAGCGCGTAGCAGAAACGGTCCCAGCCGCCCACAGGCCTGCCGTCGAGCAGGTCGGCGCCCACGCGGCGCGCCAGCGCCATGCAGCGCTCGAACAGCCAGCGCTTGGCGGCCGAGGCATCCTCCATGCGGATGGAGACCGAGGTCAGCATGCCCTCGAACACGCGCGGCGGCGCGAAGTAGTAGGTGGGGCCGATCTCGCGCAGGTCGATCTGGACCGTGGCCGCTGATTCGGGGCAGTTGATGGTGAAGCCCGCCACCAGCCACTGCGCGGTGGAAAAGAGGTGGTCGCCCACCCAGGCCGGCGGCAGGTACGAGATCACGTTGTCGGCGGGCGAGAGGCCGTCCACCTCCACGCCGCCGCGCGCCGAGGCGATGAAGCTCGCGTGCGTCTGGCACACGCCCTTGGGCTGGCCGGTGGTGCCCGAGGTGTAGAGGATCACCGACACGTCGTCGGGCGCCACCTGCGCGGCCAGGGCCTCCCAGGCGCCGGGGTGCTCGCGGTCCCACGCGGCGCCCAGCGCCAGCAGCTCGGCCGTACTGATGAGACCCGGCTGGTCGTAATGACGCAGGCCGCGCGGGTCGTCGTAGATGATGTGGGCGATGCCGGGCACCGATTCGCGCACTTCGAGCAGCTTGTCCACCTGCTCCTGGTTCTCGGCGAAGGCGACGGTCACGTCCGCGTCCTGCATGACGAACACCATCTCGGCGGCCACTGCGTCCTGGTAGAGCGGGATCGGCACGCCGCCCACGCTCTGCACGGCGACGAAGCCCAGATAGACGTGCGGCCGGTTGTCGCTCACGAACGCCAGGTTCTGCCCCCGCTCGAAGCCCAGCGCCCGCAGGCCACAGGCCATGTGCCGCACCGTGCTCGCGGCCTCGCGCCAGGTCCGGGTCTGCCAGATGCCGTATTCCTTCTCGCGCAGCGCCGGCGCGTCGGGGCGCTCGGCGGCATGGCGCAGCAGCAGGTGGGGGAACGTGGTCGTCATTCCGGCTCCTATGGGTGGGGTGGGGGCGTGCCGGGCCGCAAGGCTGGGGGCGCCGCAGTGCGGGGCAGGGGCAGTCCGCAGACTTCCTGCCCTGCGTTGAGCCCATGGTAGGAATCACTTTGACGCCAACCTGTCTTCACGACGACAATTTGCGGGAAACACCTGACGGGTCTAACCCTGCGCTGCAGCGCAGCAAGCGAGGGGCTTTGAGGAGGTGATCCGCCATGCGGCAGCGGTATCCTCGCGCCCCATGTACGCCCCGTTCTTCGGCCTCGAGCACGCGCCGTTCTCCATCGCGCCGGACCCCCACTACCTCTTCATGAGCGACCGCCACCGCGAGGCGCTCGCCCACCTGCTCTACGGCCTGGACGCAGGCGGGGGCTTCGTGCTGCTCACCGGCGAGATCGGCACCGGCAAGACCACTGTGTGCCGGTGCTTCCTGGAGCAGATCCCGGCGCACTGCAATGTCGCCTACATCTTCAATCCCAAGCTCACGGCCACCGAGTTGCTGCGCTCGATCTGCGACGAGTTCGGCGTGGCCCACGCCCCGGCCGTGCCGGGCGCGGAGACCGTCAAGGACTGCCTGGACCCGCTCAACGCCTTCCTGCTGGCGCAGCACGCGGCCGGACGCAACAACGTGCTCATCATCGACGAGGCGCAGAACCTCGCGCCCGACGTGCTGGAGCAGCTGCGCCTGTTGACCAATCTGGAGACCAGCGAGCGCAAGCTGCTGCAGATCATCCTGATCGGCCAGCCCGAGCTGCGCGGCATGGTCGCCAGCCCCGAGCTGGAACAGCTGGCGCAGCGCGTGATCGCGCGCTTCCACCTCGACGCGCTCAGCGAGCAGGAAACCGCCCAGTACATCTCCCACCGCATGGGTGTGGCGGGCCTGGCCGGGCCGCAGCCCTTCGATCGGCGCGCCCTGCAGCGCGTGCACCGGCTGGCGCGCGGGGTGCCCCGCCGCATCAATTTGCTGTGCGACCGCGCGCTGCTGGGCGCCTATGCGGCCGGCGTGCGCGTGGTGACGGATGCCATCGTGCGCCGTGCCGCGCGCGAGGTGTTCGGCGCCGCGCCGGGGCCAGCCGACCATCGGGCGCGCCGCTGGCCTGCCGCCGTGGTGGGCTCCTTGGGCGCGCTGGCCGGCGCGGCCGTGGTGGCTGCGGGTGTCTGGGCCTGGCAGGCGCAGGGGCCCGCTGCTTCGGCCGCTCCTGCGGCACCGTCTGCGACGGCGGGGACGGCCCTGGCCGGCGCCTCGGCACCGGCTTCCGCTGCATCGGCCGCGGGCTCTGCGGTGCGTGGGCTGACGGCGTTTCTGGCAGCGCAGCCGGCGGGCGAGGGCACGGCATGGTCCGACCTGGCCCGCGCCTGGGGCGCCGCCCCCCCTGCTGGCGCGGCCGCCGCGCACGGCGATGACTGCCCGGCCTGGCTGGCTGCGGCCCGCCTGGCCTGCTACGCCGTACCCCGCGCCAGCCTGAGCCTGCTGCGCCAGCTCGACCGGCCTGCGCTGCTGACCCTGCACCCCGCCGGCGGCGCGGCGCCCGTCGCGGCCGTGCTGCGCCAGCTGGACGGCAAGTTCGCCACGCTCGAAGGCGCGGCAGGCAGCACCGTGCGCGTGCCGGTGGCCGAGCTCGCGCAGGTCTGGCGGGGCGATATGGTCACCCTCTGGCGCGCGCCCGAGGGTGTGGCAACCGGGCGGGATGTGGCCATCCTGCCTGCAGGCCGCGACTGGATCGACCAGCATCTGCCGCCCGACGCCGCAGCCGGGCGCGAAGGCGGTTCGGAGCAGGAACGCCGCGCGCGCATCCGCCGCTTCCAGGTAGCCCAAGGCCTCACGCCCGATGGCAGCGCCGGGCCGCTCACCCTCATGCAACTCAACCGCGCCGCCGGCGTGAGCGAACCGCGCCTCAGCACCGGAAACTGAAACACCATGTCCTACATCCTTGATGCGCTGCGGCGCGCCGAAGCCGAACGCGGGCGCGGCGCCGTGCCCGGCCTGCACACCCCGGGCACTCCTGCGCCGGGCCAGGCGGATGGCGCCACGCCCGGCCGCGCCCAGGCCGTGGCGGTGGCCGCGCTGGCAGCCGTCGCCGCAGCGGCGCTGGCTGCAGGCGGCATGTGGTGGTGGCAGAGGTCGGCGGGTCCGGCCGCGCGCGCCGCCTCCGATGCCCGTGCTCCGGCCGCCGGGGCGGCAGCGGTGCTGCCTCCGCCCCCGCCGCCTGCGCCGGCACCCGCTCCGGCGCCCGTCAGGCCACCCGTTGCTCCCCGGCCTGCTGAAAGCCGTACGGTGCCGTCGCCTTCTGCACCGCCGCCGGCGGCCGCCCGGCAATCGGTGGCCCCCGAAGCGGCACTGGCCCGGCCCGCCACACCGGCGCCGGCCCGGCCTGGCGCGACCGCTGGCACCGTCTTCGCGCCGGGCGATCTGCCGGCTTCGGTGCGCGAGCAATTGCCCACGCTGCAGATCGCCGGGGTGACCTATTCGTCCAACCCGGCCTACCGCATGGCCATCGTCAACGGCCAGGTGCTGCACGAGGGCGATGCCGCCGCGCCGGGCCTCACGCTGGAGCGCGTGGAGCCGGGCCGTACGGTCTGGGGCTTCCAGGGCTATCGCTACGCCGTGCCCTCCAGATAGCTGCTTTCTGAGAGTGGTATTGGCTTGCGGCCTTTTCCCATCCACGGCTTTGCGCTATTGAATTCGTAGCATTCGGGCCGCCGCACCGGGCCATCGTGGTATTCCCCCATCCGCCCGGGCCACATCCTGTTCCATGCTCGGGCGGATGAACCAGGATCTCTCCTTGCATCAGCGCCGCCGCGCGCCTACGGCGCAGGAACTCGCCGGCATTCCGTGGCTGGACGCGCTGCTGCCACTGGAGCGGGAGCGGGCGGTGCGCGCGCTCTGCGTGGGCGATGCGCTGGGGGGCGACTACGTGTGCCGGGTCGGGCGGCCCGTCACGTACTGGTTCGGCGTGGTGGAGGGGCTCCTGAAGATGAGCACCGACAACGAGCAGGGCCAGACCATGACCTTTGCAGGAATGCCGCCAGGCGGCTGGTTTGGCGAGGGCACGGTGGTCAAGCGCGAGCCCTATCGCTACCACGTGCGCGCATTGCGCCGCAGCGTGGTGGCGGGCCTGCCGCTGGAGACCTTCCATTGGCTGCTCGATCATTCCATCGGCTTCAACCGGTTCGTGATGGGGCAGCTCAACGAGCGGCTCGGTCAGTTCATCGCCGCCCGCGAGATCGACCGCATGACCAACCCTGACCTGCGCGTGGCGCGCAGCCTGGCGGCGCTCTTCAATCCCGTGCTCTATCCCGGCGTGGGTGCGGTGCTGCGCATCACCCAGCAGGAGCTTGCCTACTTGGTGGGGCTATCGCGCCAACGCGTGAACGAGGCCCTGGCGGCGCTGGAGGCGCAAGGGGCGATCCGCGTGGAATACGGCGGGCTGCGGGTGCTTGATCTGGCGGCGCTGCGCAGCGGGGACTTCGCTGCCGCTGCGGAGGCTGCCGCCACCGGGACCGGCACGCGCGCCCGCCGCAGCCGCCGGGCGCGCACGGCGGCTGCGCTGACGCTCAGTGGTTGCTGAGCTGAGGCCGGCGTGGTGCGGCCGGTTGCAGCCGCATTGCGGGCTGGACCTGGGGGCGCGTTGAAGGAGCGAGAGGCAGGCGGGCGTCGCTGTTGCCGCTGCCGCTGCCGCCCTGGTCCGGGTCGCGTGAGAGGCGGAACTGGCCGACCGCATGCATCAGCCGGTCTGCCTGCTCCTTCAGGCTGGTGGCGGCGGCCGAGCTTTGCTCGACCAGGGCCGCGTTCTGCTGCGTCATGCCGTCGAGTTCGCCCATCGCCTGGCTCACCTGCATCACGCTCTGGCTCTGCGACTGGGCTGTGGCGGTGATCTCGCCCATGATGTCCGAGACGCGGCGCACCGAATCCACCAGCTCGCGGATGGTCTGGCCCGCGTGGCCGACGAGGGTGCTGCCCTGGTCCACCTGCTGGCCGCTGGCGAGGATCAGTTCCTTGATCTGGCGCGCGGCATCGGCAGAACGGCCGGCCAGCGCCCGGACTTCGCTGGCCACCACCGCAAAGCCCCGGCCCTGTTCGCCTGCGCGGGCTGCTTCCACGGCGGCATTGAGCGCGAGGATGTTGGTCTGGAAGGCGATGCCGTCAATCACCGAGATGATGTCCCCGATCTTGCGCGAACTGGCGCTGATGGTGTCCATGGTGTGGACTACCTGCGCCACCACTTCGCCGCCGCGCGTGGCCGCTTCGGAGGCGGCAGTGGTCATCTGATGCGCCTGGTGCGAGGCTTCGGCGCTTTGCGTCACGGTGTGCGTGACCTCGCCCAGGGCGGATGCGGCCTGTTGCAGGCTGCGCGAGGTGTGTTCCGTGCGCTGGCTCAGGTCCAGGTTGCCGGAGGCGACCTCGCCGCTGGCCCCGAGGATGGATCCGGCCGTGGTGCTGATCTCGCCCACCAGCGCGCGCAAGCGGTCTTGCATGGCGGCGATGGCGAGCAGCAGCCGGCCGGTCTCGTCGTGGATGCGGACTTCGACCTGCGAGGTCAGGTCGCCCCGGGCGATGCGCTCGGCCACCACCACGGCGCGGCCGATGGGCTGCGTGATGCTGCGCGTGGCTCGCCAGGCGATCAAGCAGCCCAGCGCCAGGGCGACCACCACCAGCAGCGCGCTGGTGAGGCGCGCGCGTTGCTGGGTGGCGCTGGCGGTTTCCACGGCCGTGGCGTTCAGCGTCTGCTGCAGTTGTTCCATCTTGCCCAGTTGCGTGCGCCATGCGGATTCCAGCGGTGCCACGCGTGTCATCAGGCCCAGCGTGGCGGTGACGGTGTCGCCATCTGCGATGGCCTTGCCCGAGGCGATCACTTCCGGCGTCACCTTGCGAGCCAGGGCCTGCGTTTCGGCGAACATCTGCTGCTCTTGCGGGGTGCTTCCCGCCTCGTCCAGCAGCGCCTTCAGCCGGGTTTCGTCACGCGTGTAGTTGTCCAGGGCCTTGCTGGTGGCTGCGATCTGCTCGTTGGCGCGCTGGGGGTCCATCTCCGAGAGCATGGCTGCGGAGCGGCTGTGCAGGCCCATCGCGCTCACGCTGTCCAGCAGACTGTTGACCAAACGCGTCTTGGCTGCACTGGTGGCGGTGATGTACTGCATCTGCGTCTGGATGGAGGACTGCGCCCACAGCCCCACCAGCGCGATGGCAAGTACGAGCACCAGCATGCAGCCGAACCCCAGCCAGAGGCGCGTGGCGATGGAAAGGGACCGAAGGCGGTTCGATTGGGACATGTTGTATGACGTTCGGGGAATTGCTGCCATGGGCCGCAGCAAGATAGATGCCTTGATTTTCACTCTTCTGTTACAAAAAAAGAGAGCCCTCGGGCAGCCCCTGACAATGACAGCTGGCAGCACGTGTCTGACCATAACCATTTAGAGTATCAACCGTGCCAAGCCGTGGCGTAATTTTTAGCTATCAATTCAGTAGCATTCATAATGCTTGGCCGAGCCGCTCGCTACGTGAGCTGGCGGTTCTATCATGGCTGTTTGTGTAACACGTAAGGGTTTTGCATGCGTTCCGTGAGCGGCGTCGGCCGGCTTGTCGGCCAGATTTCGATGGTCGCCCTGTCTCTGGGGCTGTCCGTGCAGGCATGCGCCGCCACCGTGCAGGTCATCGTGCAGGATGGGGCTGGAAAGCCCTTGCCTGGTGCAGTGGCGTTTCTGGAGTCGCCCGAGGCCAAGCGCCTGGTGCGGCCTTTGGCGGGGGCGGAGATCGTCCAGCAGAAGCTGCGCTTCAACCCGGACGTGCTGGTGGTGCCCGCGGGCACGGCGGTGCGCTTCCCCAACCACGACACCGTGCGGCACCACGTGTACTCCTTCTCGCCGGCCAAGAAGTTCGAGCTCAAGCTCTATGCGGGCGTTCCGGCCAATCCGGTGCTGTTCGATCAGCCGGGCGTGGTGGTGCTGGGCTGCAACATCCACGATCAGATGGTGGGCTGGGTGCTGGTGATGGAGACGCCCTATTACGTCCAGGGCACAGCGCCCGACGGCAGCCTGCGCCTGGACAACGTGCCTGCCGGCAGCTACCAGTTGCGCGTGTGGCACGAGACCTTGCCGGTTGGGGTGGGCGCCCATGCCCAGGCCCTGACGGTTTCCGAGCCCGGCGGAGCGCCCGTCGTGGTGCGTCTGGGAGCGGTGAAACCGTGAAGCGCTTGGCGCTGCCGCGCAGCCTTATCTTCCGACTGGTGGGCCTGTCCCTGCTGCTGCTGCTGATCGTGCAGCTGGCCGGCTTCGCGGTGGTGCGCGCGACCATCGACCGCAACGCGCATGCCCAGATCGATGCCGCGCTCTACGGCGACGAGCGTGCCTGGCCGCGCGTGCTTGAGCACAATGCCGACCGCCTGACACAGGGCGCGACCCTGCTGGCGTCCGACTATGGTTTCCGCTCTGCTGTGCTGTCGGGCGACGTGGAGACGATGCAGTCGGTGCTCGACAACCATGGGCGCCGCATCGGCGCCACTGTGACGGCGATGCTGGACCTGGGTCGGGTGCTGGTGGCCTCGAGCACCAAGGACGTCAGCGGCGACCATTCGGCGGCGCTGCTGCAGGCGGTGAGCCAGGTCGGCGCCACCTCGGACATCGGCCGCATCGTGGTGGTGGAGGGGGTGCCCTATCAGTTCGTGATGGTGCCCATGCGGGCGCCGCTCACCATCGGCTGGGTGCTGATGGGCTTTCCGATCAGCCAAGCGCAGCTTGAAGAGCTTCAGCGGCTGCGCTCGGTGGACATCGCGCTGGTGGTCAGGCTCGCCGACGGCAGCCTGTCGGTGCCGGTCAGTACCCTGCCGGCCGATGCGACGGACGAGCTGCGCCGGACAGGTGCCGTGCGCGAGCTGCACACTGCGCAGGGCGTGCTGCTGGCCCGCGTGGTTCCCATGGACAGCGTCGGAGGACAGGTGGAGGCCGTGATCCTGCGCTCGGTGGACGAGGTCGTTGCCCCCTACCGCCGGCTGCAGGTGCTCCTGGGCGCGATCACGCTGGCGGGCCTGCTGCTGTTCGCTGCGGCCAATGCCTGGATGGCGCACCGCCTCACCATTCCGCTGCGCTCGCTGATCGCGGGCACCCAGCGGCTGTCCAGCGGCAACTATGCCGTTCCCATGGAGCACATGGAGCGCCGCGACGAGATCGGTAACCTGGCGCGCGCTTTCGACCACATGCGCGTGGACATTGCCGGTCAGCAGGCCGAGATCCACCGGCTGGCCCACACCGATCGGGTCACGGGCTTGCCCAATCGAGAACATTTCCGCCGCCTCGTGGTGCAGGCGCTGGAGAACGAGGGGCCTGACGCGCGCCTGGCCGTGCTGTCGCTGGACCTGCACCGTTTCCGGCACGTCAACGACGTGCTGGGCTATGCGGTCGGCGACCACCTGCTGCGCTCCGTGGCCGAGCGAATCGCCGGGCAGTTCCGCACCGAGGCGGATGTGGTGGCCCGCGTTGGCGGCAATGCGTTCGGCATCCTGCTGCCGGGCGCCAGCGCCGAAGAGGCCGCCGCCGTCGCGCAGCGGGTGCAGCGCGCCTTCGAGACACCGCTGGCGCTGGGCGACCAGACGCTGGACATCAGCGCCGGCATCGGCATCGCATGCTGCCCGGGGCCGGCCAAGGATGCCGACACCCTGCTCAACCATGCCGAGATCGCGATGTACGCAGCCAAGCAGCATCTGGGTGGCATCAGGCAGTACGACACGTCCATGGACTCGTCGAGTCCGCAGAGCCTGTCGATGCTGACCGACCTGCGGCGCGCGGTGGACCAGGGCGAGCTGCGGGTCCATCTGCAGCCCAAGGTGGGCCTGAGGGGTTCGCCGGCGGTGTCCGCCGAGGCGCTGCTGCGCTGGCAGCACCCCGAGCGCGGCCTGGTGCCGCCGATGCTGTTCATCCCCTTCGCGGAACAGACCGGCTTCGTGCGGCAGCTCACGCTCTGGGTGTTCGGCGAGGTGGCCCGCCTGTTGTCCGGGCCCGCGCTGCAGGGCTCGGGGCTGCGCGTGTCGGTCAATCTCTCCGCCCACGACCTGCTGGACCCGGAGCTGCACAACAAACTGGGCGAGGTGCTGCGGCGGCAAGGGCTCTCTGCCCGGTCGTTCGGGCTGGAGATCACCGAAAGCGCGATCATGGACGACCCCGCGCGCGCCGCTGCCATGCTGCAGCGGCTGGCGGATATGGGCTTTCGCCTGTCCATCGACGACTTCGGCACGGGCTATTCATCCCTGGGCTACCTGCGCCGCCTGCCGGTGCACGAACTCAAGATCGACAAGTCGTTCGTCATGGACATGGCCTCGGCCGATGGCGACGCGCAGATCGTGCGCTCGACCATCGACCTGGCGCATAACCTGGGCCTGACGGTGGTTGCCGAAGGCGTGGAGACCGAAGAGGTGCTGCAGCACCTGCAGGCGCTGCACTGCGACGAGGCGCAGGGCTACTTCATCAGCCGGCCCTTGCCGGAGGATGCTTTCCTGGCCTGGATGGAGCGCGCCCGTGCGCAGGAGGCGGCGCCTGCACCGTCCGGGGCGACACAATAGCGGCATGTCCGATACGCCGCCCCGCCGCACTCCGTCTTCTCCGCCTGCCGGCACCGACCGGCCCGCCTCCAGCAGCGGTCCTGCATCTTCCCCCCCCGGGCCGCAGAGCGCGCCCGCCCGTTCCACGCTGTGCCGGCCGGCCGCCGCCCCGCCTGCGTCGGCGCCCGTGCGCCGGGGGGCCACCCCTGCTCCGCGAACCGGCGCCTCGGGCGGGCTCGGGCGCGGCGGCTTCGCCGCCCCCGGCAGCGGTGCCGTGCCGCGTGTGCCGCCGCGGTCCGGTCCGCAGGCTCCGTCCGCCCGCCCGCCGGCCACGGTGCGCGCCCCGGCTGCGCCTGCGGCGGCAGCGCGGCCTGGTGACACCCAGCGGCTCAACAAGCGCATGGCCGAGCTGGGTCTGTGCTCGCGGCGTGAGGCCGACGACTGGATCGCCCAGGGATGGGTCAAGGTGAACGGCGAGGTCGCGCCCATGGGGCTGCAGGTGCGCCCGGGCGACCGCATCGAGGTCGAGCGCGTGGCGCAGGGCTTTCAGGAGCAGAAGGTCACCATCCTCATGCACAAGCCCATGGGCTACGTGAGCGGCCAGGCCGAAGACGGCCACACGCCGGCCGTGGCGCTCATCAACCCGCGCACCCACTGGCGCGAGGACCCGAGCGGCATGCGCTTTTCGCCGCCCCAGCTGCGGGGGCTCGCCCCCTGCGGCCGGCTGGACATTGACTCGGTCGGCCTGCTGGTGCTCACGCAGGACGGCCGCGTGGCGCGCCAGCTCATCGGCGAGAACTCCGAGGTGGACAAGGAATACCTCGTTCGCGTGCAGTACGGCGACGTGGCCACCGACGTGCAGTCGGTGTTCCCGCGCGAGCAGCTGGCGCGCCTGTGTCATGGCCTGTCGCTGGACGGGCAGGCGCTCAAGCCTGCCAAGGTGGATTGGCAGAACCCCGAGCAGCTCCGCTTCGTGCTGACCGAGGGCAAAAAGCGCCAGATCCGCCGCATGTGCGAGCTGGTGGGGTTGAAGGTGGTGGGTCTCAAGCGCATCCGCATCGGCCGTGTGGTGCTGGGCAACCTGCCGGTGGGCCAGTGGCGCTATCTGGGTCCCCACGAGCGTTTCTGACCCGCGGCGCTCCGGTCTGCTGCGCGGCGCCGCAGGTTTCGCCTGCCCAGCCGCCTCGAACCTCTTGATAATTCCTGCCCCGGCCCTATCTGCCCCGGCGTCGTGTTTATCTGAACCTGTTTTTTTCGTCAGATCGTTCCAACCATGAGCAAGCAAACCCATTCCTTTCAGGCCGAAGTGGCGCAACTGCTGCACCTGGTCACCCATTCGTTGTACTCCAACCAGGAAATCTTCCTGCGCGAGCTCATCTCGAACGCCTCCGATGCGTGCGACAAGCTGCGGTTCGAGGCGCTCAACGACAGCGCCCTCTATGAAGACGCGCCCAACCTCGAAGTGCGCGTGTCCTTCGACAAGGCCGCCAAGACCCTGACCATCACCGACAACGGCATCGGCATGAGCCAGCAGGAGGCCATCGACCACCTGGGCACCATCGCCAAGAGCGGCACCAAGGACTTCATGAGCCGCCTTTCCGGCGACCAGAAGCAAACCGCCAGCGAGCAGGGCCAGCTGATCGGCCAGTTCGGCGTGGGCTTTTATTCGGGCTTCATCGTGGCCGACCGCATCACCGTCGAATCGCGCCGCGCGGGCCTGAAGCCGGAAGAGGGCGTGCGCTGGATCAGCGGCGGTACGGGCGACTTCGAGGTCGAGACCATCAACCGTGCCCAGCGCGGCACCAGCATCATCCTGCACCTGCGCGATGACGCCGAAGAGTTCCTGAACGCCTGGAAGCTCAAATCGATCATCGGCAAGTATTCCGACCACATCAGCCTGCCCATCCTGATGGAAAAGGAAGAGTGGAAGGATGGCGAGAACGATCAGCCCGGCGAGATGGTCAAGACCGGCGAGTGGGAGGCCGTGAACAAGGCCAGCGCGCTCTGGACCCGCCCCAAGAAGGACGTGACGGCCGAGCAGTACCAGGACTTCTACAAGGCCATCAGCCACGACCACGAGAACCCGCTTACCTGGAGCCACAACCGGGTCGAGGGCAATACCGAATACACGCAGCTGCTGTACATCCCCGCCAAGGCGCCGTTCGACCTGTGGAACCGCGACAAGAAGGCCGGCGTGAAGCTCTACGTCAAGCGCGTCTTCATCATGGACGACGCCGAGGCCCTGATGCCCACCTATCTCCGGTTCGTCAAGGGCGTGATCGACTCCAGCGACCTGCCGCTCAACGTGAGCCGCGAGCTGCTGCAGGAAAGCCGCGATGTGCGCGCCATCCGCGAGGGCTCCACCAAGCGCGTGCTGGCCATGCTGGAAGATCTGGCCAAGCATGACCGCCATGACGCCGGCGAGGGCGCCGACGGCGTGACCGACGTGGTGAGCGAGGAAGACAAGGCCAAGGAAGGCAAGTACAGCCAGTTCTACGCCGAGTTCGGCGCGGTGCTCAAGGAAGGCCTGGGCGAGGATTTCGCCAACCGCGAGCGCATCGCCAAGCTGCTGCGCTTCCCGTCCACCACGACCGAGGGTGCCACCGTGTCGCTGGCCGACTACAAGGCCCGCATGAAGGAAGGCCAGGAGGCCATCTACTACATCACCGCCGACACGCTGGCCGCCGCGAAGAACAGCCCGCAGCTCGAAGTCTTCAAGAAGAAGGGCATCGAAGTGCTGCTGATGGCCGACCGCGTGGATGAGTGGGCCCTGAACTACCTGCACGACTTCGACGGCACGCCGCTGCAGTCCGTGGCCAAGGGGGCTGTGGACCTGGGCAAGCTGCAGGACGAGGCCGAGAAGAAGGCCGCCGAGGAAGCCGCCGAAAGCTTCAAGCCCGTGCTGGCCCAACTCAAGGAAGCGCTGAAGGACAAGGCGCAGGACGTGCGCGTCACCACCCGCCTGGTCGATTCACCCGCCTGCCTGGTCACCACCGAGGACGGCATGAGCACCCAGCTGGCGCGCCTCCTCAAGCAGGCCGGCCAGCAGGCGCCCGACACCAAGCCGGTGCTGGAGGTGAACCCGGAGCATGCCCTGGTCAAGAAGCTCGAGGGCAGCGTACATTTCCACGATCTGGCGCACATCCTTTTCGACCAGGCCCTGCTGGCCGAAGGCGGGCTGCCGGAAGACCCCGCGGCTTACGTGAAGCGGGTAAACGCCCTTTTGTTGTAAGTTATTACAAAGAGCCTTGTCGGAAAAAAGCGATTTCTGAGGCTCATTTGTCTGGTTGTTCCGGAAAAAGACCACGAAATCAGGGCTTGGCGTTAGGATTGGCACGCCTCGTCCTTTTTTATTGGGAGAAATTCATGAACTTCAAGAAACTCGGTTACTTCGTCGCTGCCGCAGCACTGGTGGCTGCTCCCGCGCTGTCGCACGCTCAGGCTGCGGGAGCTGGTGCTTCCACGTCCTCCTCTTCCTCTTCCTCGTCCTCCTCGGCAGCCAGTGCCGGCGCGGGCGGCAGCTCCGCTGCCACCGTGGGCGCTGTGGGCGGCGTGGCCGCCGGCACCATCGCCGTCGGCGTGGTCGCAGTGGCTGCTATCGCTGCCGTCGCCGGTTCGTCCAGCGATTCCGGCACCACGGGCACCACGGGCACCACCCGCTAAGCCCTTTCCGCTGGTGCAGCTGTCTGCCGCCCAGTCAAAACCCGGTTTCTACCGGGTTTTGTTTTTTGTGCCGTCGGCCTGCGTGATTGCCGCAGTGCTGGCGGGGTGCAGCGCGAGTTCTTCCACCTTGCAGGGCATGGTCAGCCGCTACGTGCTGCCCGGCGATCCGCTCGCCCAGGCACAGCTGGACCCGCGCCTGCGCTATCTGCGCGTCGATACCTCCCAGGGGGGCGCGGCCCTGATGGCGCTGGGTTACCTCGATCCCGTGAAGGACGACCCCCAGGGCGCGCCCGAAGAAGTCTGGTACAGCGCCTCCAAGGAGGTGCTGCGGCTGCGCCATGGCCGGCTCGCCGGTGCCGCCGGACTGCCCCGTGAATGGCGCGACGTGAGCTTCTCTGCCGTGCCGTCCTGGCGCAGCGTGCTCGAGCGCCCATCGATGGGCTCCTATCAGCGTGCGCGTGACAGCATGCCCGGCGCGCTGACCGGCGTGAAGGACTCCGTCACCATCCGTCCCATTGCCGCGCCCGGCAAAACGCTGGTGTCGGTGCAGGTGCCGGCGTCCGTGCAGTGGTTCGAGGAGGTGGCCGTCACACGCCCGCCGGCCGCGCAGCTGCCGGCGTCGCTGTTTGCCGTGGATCTGTCGAACGGCGCCGAGCGCGTGGTGTATTCGCAGCAGTGCCTGGCCGTCGATCTGTGCCTGGCCTTGCGGCCGATGGCAGCAGCCGCGCCAGCGCCCGCTGCTGCGGCCGCGCGCTGATTTCGTCTTCCCCTTTAGCTAGCCGGATGTCCTCGTGCGCCCATCGTTGACCTGTTCGTTGTCGTGCCGGCGCCGCTGGCCCCTCTCCGCCCTGGCGGCTTCGCTCCTCGCGGGCCTGGGGCTGGATGCCTGGGCCACCGAGCCCGTCCCTGCCCCCACGGCGCCCGAGCGCGCAAGCGCCTGGCTGCTGCGGCAGCCCGCGGAGCGCTACGACGGGGGCGCCGCCTGGCTGGTGCCGGCGGAAAAGCCCGCGCAGCAGGCCTTGCGCAACCAGGTCGTGGACGGCCTGCGCGCCCTGCCGCTGGACTCCGCAAATGGCCTGCCGCGCCTGGCCGACTGGCTGGCAGAGCTACCGGTGACCGGCCGAGCGACGCTGGCATCGGCTGATGGGCGCTGGCTGGAGGTCCATCCTGACCAGGACCCGGTGCTGCGCCAGGCAGGCGACTCTCTGGAACTGCCCGTGCGTCCACGCACCGTGACGGTGGTGCTCGAGAACGGGGAGCGCTGCCGCGTGCCCGCGCAGGCCGGCGTCATGGCCTTCGACTATGTGCGCGCCTGCGTGACCGATGCCGCCGATCGCGACGTGGTCTGGATCGCCCAGCCGGATGGGCGCACCTACCGCTACGGCACAGGCCTCTGGAATGGCGAGGCGCAGGATCCTCCGGCCGCAGGCGCCTGGATCTGGGCGCCGGCGCGGCAGAGCCGCATCCCGGCCTCTCTGTCCGATGCGCTGATCCGCCTGCTGGCGACCCAGGGCGCGGCGCCCGACACCCAGGGCTATTCCGTGCCGCCCGTCGCGGACAGCCTGCCCGACGGCGGCGGCGTGCGCCAGCGCGCTCTGCCGCTCACGGCCAGCGACTGGGGCGAGATCGGCTTGCTGCAGACCCCTACCGCGCGCATGGAAGCCGCCGGGGATGCGCGCCTGAGCATCAGCCGCACCACGCCCTACACGCGCGCCACCGTGATGTTCCAGCCGCTGGACTGGATCGAGTTCGGCTTCCGCTACATCAGCGTCAGTGGTCGGCCCTACGGCATTCCCAGCTCCAGCCAGTCCTACAAGGACAAGAATCTCGACGTCAAGCTGCGCCTCTGGGAAGAATCGCGCTACCTGCCCAGCATCGCGGTGGGTGCGCGCGATGTGGGCGGCACGGGGCTTTTCTCGGGCGAATACGTGGTGGCCAACAAGCGCACCGGCAACTTCGACTGGAGCCTGGGCCTGGGCTGGGGCTATCTGGGCGCGCGAGGCAATCTGAAGAATCCGCTCTCGTTCATCAGCGACAAGTTTTCCACGCGCCCCGGCGCCGCGGCCGGCGAAACCGGCCTGGCGAACACCACCAGCTATTTCCGCGGGCCGACCAGCCTCTTCGGCGGCGTGCAGTGGCAGTCGCCCTACCAGCCGCTGGTCGTCAAGCTCGAATACGACGGCAACAACTACCAGCGCGAGCCCTTTGCCGCCACCTTCAAGCAGCGCGTGCCGATCAACGTCGGCGTGGTCTATCGCTATTCCCCGCACATCGACATCTCGGCGGGCGTGGAGCGCGGCGACAAGGTGAGCTTCGGCATCACCTTCCACGGCGGGCTGAACCGCCTGCAATCGCCCAAGCTGTTCGATACGCCGGCGCCCGCCGTGCAGGCCGCGCGGCCCGCGGCCCAGGCGTCCTGGAACGATCTGTCTTCGCAGATGAACCGCGACACGGGCTGGCGCGTGACGGAGGCGGTGCGTGAGGGTGACACGCTGCGCGTGAGCGTGAGCGGCGCCACCGGCCTGTACCGCTCCGGGCATTTCGACCGCTTGGTCGCCTATCTGCACCGCGATTCCGCGGCCGACGTGAACCGCTTCGTCATCGACTTCGTCGAGCACGGCATGGTCATGGGCAGCAAGACCATCGACCGCGCCGACTGGGTCGCGCTCCATACCGAGGCGAAGTCGCCTGCGCAGCGGCAGGCGCTCGGCGGCGACGTGCCGACGGCCCCGCTTGCCGACATCGCACCCCCGGCGCAGCCGCCGCAGCGGCAGGCCAGCGCCGCGCCTGCTGCGCCCACCCCGGCCGGCGCCAAGACGTATGCCGGCTTCTGGCGCAGTGCCGACGGCCGCTTCACCGGCGGCCTGGGCCCGAGCTTCTGGCAGACCCTGGGCGGTCCGGACAGCTTCGTGCTCTACCAGATCGGCATCAAGGGCGATGCCGAGTACCGCCTCACGCGCAGCACCTGGGTGAATGCCTCGGCCAACCTGCGCCTGATCGACAACTACGACAAGTTCAAGTACACGGCGCCCAGCAATCTGCCGCGCGTGCGCACACTGGCCCGTGAATTCGTCACCACCTCGCGCTTCACGCTGAGCAACCTGCAGGTCACCCATGCCGAGCAGCTGGGCGGCAACCATTTCGCCAGCATCTACGGCGGCCTGCTGGAGCCGATGTACGGCGGCGTGGGAGCCGAGTACCTCTATCGCCCGCTGCGCAGCCGCTGGGCCTTTGGCGTCGATGTGAACCGGGTGCGCCAGCGCGCCTTCGAGCAAAACTTCAGCTTCCGCGACTACGAGGTGACCACCGGCCATGCCTCCATCTATTGGGACACGGGCTGGAACGGCGTCAACGTGCGCCTGAGCGCGGGCCAGTATCTGGCGGGCGACAAGGGCGCGACGCTGGACGTGAGCCGGCGCTTCGCCAACGGCGTCGTCATCGGCGCCTATGCCACCAAGACCAACGTGTCGGCCGCGCAGTTCGGCGAGGGCAGCTTCGACAAGGGCCTCTACGTGTCCTTCCCGTTCGATGCCATCCTGCC
Organism: Paracidovorax sp.; assembly: GCF_057642795.1. Lineage (NCBI taxonomy): Bacteria > Pseudomonadati > Pseudomonadota > Betaproteobacteria > Burkholderiales > Comamonadaceae > Paracidovorax > Paracidovorax sp. The sequence continues at coordinate 118,455 of NZ_JBXYZY010000040.1, read as the reverse complement.
GCGCTCCACGCCGACCACCGGCACCATCTTCTGGACGCCGCTCACGCGGGATGGCGGCGCGCGGCTGGCGCGCACGCAGACGCTGTATTCGGTGACCTCGGCCCGCGCGCTCGACGCCTTCAGCGCCGGCCCGCCGCCGGAGGACCGCCTGCGCTCGGGCGATGACGTCTTCACGCCGCGCAAGGACTGATTCAGCCCGGCCCTGCGGGCGGGGCAGGGGGCGTCTGCCCCTCTGCTTACGCCGCCAGGGGCGCCTCGCCCATGGCCTCGATCTGCTCGTGCAGCATGTCCACCTGGCCACGCCAGTAGTCGCTGCTGCCGAACCAGGGGAAGTTGATCGGAAAGATCGGGTCGTCCCAGCGCCGCGCCAGCCAGGCGCTGTAGTGGATCAGGCGCAGCGTGCGCAGCGGCTCGATCAGCGCCAGCTCGCGGCGGTCGAACGGGCGGAACTGCTCGTAGCCGTCCAGCAGTGCCGACAGCTGCATGGTGCGCTGGCGGCGATCGCCCGAGAGCAGCATCCAGAGGTCCTGAACGGCCGGGCCGGTGCGGGCATCGTCCAGATCCACGAAGTGCGGGCCGCCACGGCCGGTGTCTTCATCCACCGGCGTCCAGAGCACGTTGCCCGGGTGGCAGTCGCCGTGCAGGCGCAGCAGCTGCGCGTCTTTCAAGCCAAAACGGCCATGGGCGCTCTTGCCATCAAGGCATTCAGCTATTAAATTAATAGCATTCTGGCATGCGCCCTGCCAGGTCGAACGCTGGTCCAGCGGGACGATCTCGTGCTCCGTGAGCCATGCCAGGGGCTCCTGGGCCAGGGCCTGCAGATCCAGCGCCGGCCGGTGGACGAAGGGCCGTGCGGCGCCCACGGTGTGAATGCGCGCGAGAAAGCGGCCGATCCATTCCAGCACCTCGAAGTCGTCCAGCTCGGGCGTGCGCCCGCCGCGCCAGGGGCTGACCGAGAACGCGAAGCCGGCATGCCGGTGCAGCGTGCGGCCCGCGATGGACAGGGGCGCGACCATGGGGATTTCGGCTTCAGCCAGTTCAGCCGCGAAGGCGTGTTCTTCGAGGATCTGCGCCTCGCTCCAGCGGCCCGGGCGGTAGAACTTGGCGACCACCCGAGCTCCGTCGTCTTCCAGCGTGGCCTGATAGACCCGGTTCTCGTAGGAGCCCAGGGCCATCAGCCGGCCGTCGCCGTAGAGGCCGACGCTGGCCAGCGCATCGAGCACCAGGTCCGGCGTGAGGACCGCGTAGGGATGGTGGTTGCTGCCGGGCGTGGCGTCGGAAGAGGGGGAGGGGGCGGGAGGCATCTGCATGCGTGCATTGTCTGCCTCTGCGCCGGGGCGGGCCGATGCAGGGGTGTGAAGCACGCATGAAAAAAGCCGCCAGCGCTTGATGGAAAAGCGCTGGCAGCTCTTTTTTCGATAGCGGCAGAACCCCGGGCCCCGCGCGCCGGCGATCAGACCAGGGTGATGGTCACGTCGATGTTGCCGCGGGTGGCGTTGGAGTAGGGGCAGACCTGGTGGGCTGCGTCCACCAGTTCCTGGGCCTTGGCCTTGTCCACGCCGGGCAGGGAGATGTTCAGACGAACGGCGACGCCGTAGGCGTTGGGGATGGGGCCCAGGTCCACTTCCGCGTCGATCGACACGTCTTGCGGCACCGTCACGCCCACCTTGCTGGCGACGGCCTTCATGGCGCCGATGAAGCAGGCGGAGTAGCCGGCGGCGAACAGCTGCTCGGGGTTGGTGCCCGTGCCGCTGGTGCCGGGGGACGAGAGCTTCACGTCCAGACGGCCGTCGTCGGTGCGCGATGCGCCATCGCGGCCGCCGGTGGTGTGGGCGCGGGCGGTGTAGAGAACTTTGTCGAGCGTGGTCATGGTGCGTTCCTTGAGGTTGCTTGGGGTGGAGAAAAAAGCCTAACAGGCCGGTGTGAAACGAAAGAAGAGGCCGGGCAGACGGCGGCTGTGGCTGCCGTCTCAGGCAGGCCGTGCGGCCTGGCGGGTCAGGCGGTCGCGCAGCGCGGTCAGCTGCCCGGTCAGGGCTGTGAGCTCTGGCAGCGTGCATTGCGTGCGTTCCAGGACGCAGTTGGGAATGCGCTCGGCCTGCTCACGCAGAGCCCGGCCTTGTGCCGTGAGGCTGATGCGCACGCGGCGCTCGTCTTCGGCATCGCGCAGCCGATTCAGGTGGCCCGAGGCTTCGAGCCGCTTGAGCAGCGGGGTCAGCGTGCCCGAATCGAGGAAGAGGCGCTCGCCCAGTTCGGAGACGGTGACACCGTCGCGCTCCCAGAGGGCGAGCATCACGAGGTACTGCGGGTAGGTCAGGCCGATCTCGTCGAGCAGCGGCTTGTAGAACTTGGTCATGGCCAGCGATGCCGAATACAGCGCGAAGCAGACCTGGTTGTCCAGCTGCAGCAGGGCGGTGCTGGGTATCGCGGCGGTGGCTGGGGGGCGGGGCATGGGTTGAATTATTGCTGGCAATTAAATTGTGCAAAACTTAAATGCGGGGAGACCTTCTGCGAGGAATGGTCTTTGCTGCTCTGACGCCCGGCGCCCGATACCTGGCGCCCGGCGCCTCTGGGCAGCGGGCTGAAATGGGTCAGATACCGCTGCGCCGCGAAGCGGTAGCCATTTCGTGGGGGTCCACAGCCGCCATGCGCCCGGAACCCCCGCCGAGAACCCCGCCTGCCCGCAGCGGCGGCACGGGCCCGGGACCAGCTCAGTAGCTGTAAACGCCCTGGCCCGTCTTGCGGCCCAGGCGGCCCGCCGCCACCATTTCCTTGAGCAGCGGGCAGGGGCGGTATTTGCTGTCGCCGAATTCGTCCAGATAGACGTTCATCACGGCCAGGCACACGTCCAGGCCGATCATGTCGGCCAATGCCAGTGGGCCGATCGGCTGGTTGCAGCCCAGCTTCATGCCAGCGTCGATGTCCTCGGGCGTGGCCAGGCCTTCGGCCAGCACGAAGAAGGCCTCGTTGATCATCGGCACCAGGATGCGGTTGACCACAAATCCCGGCGCGTTCTTCACCGTGATGGGGCTCTTGCCCAGGCGCTCGGCCAGGGCCTTCACCGCATCGTGCGTGGCGTCGCTGGTCTGCAGGCCGCGGATGATTTCCACCAGCGCCATCATCGGCACCGGGTTGAAGAAGTGCATGCCGATGAAGCGGTCGGGCCGCGAGGTGGACGCGGCCAGCTGCGTGATGGAGATCGACGAGGTGTTGGAGGCGACGATCACCTCGGGCGCTGCGATCGCATCCACCTGCGTGAGGATCTTCACCTTGAGTTCGTGGTTCTCGGTGGCTGCCTCGATGATGAGCTGCGCGGCCTTCAGGTCGTCATAGCGGGTGGATGTCTTGATGCGCGCCAGCGCCGCGTCCTTGTCGGCGGCGGTGAGCTTTTCCTTCTTGATGAGCCGGTCCAGGCTGCCGGCCACCGTGGCCAGGCCCTTTTGCACGGCGGCCTCGGAAATGTCCACCATCACCACGTCGATGCCCGACACCGCGCACGCCTGTGCGATGCCGTTGCCCATGGTGCCCGCGCCGATGATGCCGACGGTCGTGATCGTCATGTGAATGTCCTTGCGTGTCTGTCTGGTTGGCTGGAAGGAAAAGGGGGGGCCGGCAGGCCCTGCCGCATGGTAATCGGCAATCCACGCAGCGGCCGCAATGCGGGTGACAGCCCGCCATGGCCCGGTCGGTCCCGCAGTGGTACAAGCGCAGGCAGGAGGCATCCACCATGTTCGACTACATCGTGATCGGCGGCGGCTCGGCCGGCTGCGTGCTGGCGGGCCGGCTGACGCAGGACCCGGCCGTGCGGGTCTGCCTGCTCGAAGCCGGGCCGCCCGACGCCAGCGCCTTCATCCACTGCCCGGGCGGGCTGGCCGGGCTGAACCGCATCCCCTCGCTCAGCTGGAACCAGCACACCACGCCGCAGCCCGGCCTGGGCGGGCGCCGTGGGTTGCAGCCCCGCGGCCGGGTGCTGGGCGGCTCCAGCTCCGTCAACGCCATGATCTACGTGCGCGGCCAGCCGGCCGACTACGACCACTGGGCGGAGCAGGCCGGCAATCCTGGGTGGGGCTGGCGCGACGTGCTGCCTTACTTTCTGCGCGCCGAACACAACGAACGTGGCGCCAGCGACTGGCATGGCACGGGCGGCCCGCTGAATGTGGCCGACCTGCAGGCGCCGCACCGGGTGGCGCGCGCCTTCGTGCAGGCGGGCGTGCAGGCCGGTCACCCGCACAACCCGGACTTCAATGGCCCCGCGCAGGAAGGCGTGGGCCTCTACCAGGTCACGCACCGCGGGGGCGAGCGCTTCAGCGCCGCCAAGGCGTATCTCACGCCCCACCTCGGCCGCGCCAACCTGCGTGTGGAAACTGGCGCCCGGGCCACGCGCATCCTCTTCGACGGCCGCCGCGCCGTGGGTGTGCAGTACCTGCAGGGCGGCACGCTGCACACCGTGCGCGCCGCGCGCGAGGTGCTGCTGTCGGCAGGCGCGTTGCTTTCGCCCCAGCTGCTGATGCTCTCGGGCGTGGGCCCGGCTGCGCAGCTGCAACGCCACGGCATCGCCGTGCTGCACGAACTTCCCGGCGTGGGCGAGCATCTGCACGACCATCCCGATGTGGTGCAGGTGGTGGATGCGCCCGCGCTCACCGATCTGTTCGGCCTCTCGCTCACCGGGGCGCGCCAGCTGCTGCGCGGCGCGCTCGAATGGCGCGCGCGCCGCACCGGCGCGCTCACCACCAACTTCGCGGAAGCCGGTGGCTTCATTCGCAGCGGCCCAGAGGAGCCCGCGCCCGATCTGCAGCTGCACTTCGTCATCGCCAAGCTGCTGGACCACGGGCGCGAGCTGAGCTGGGGCCACGGCTATTCGTGCCACGTCTGCCTGCTGCAGCCGCGCAGCCGGGGTCGCGTGACGCTGGCCAGTGCCGACCCCCACGCCCTGCCGCTGGTAGACCCTGCCTTCCTTGCCGACGAAGACGACCTGCATCGCCTGGTGCGTGGCGTAAGGCGCATGCGCGAGATCCTCTCGCAGCCCGCGCTGGCCGGCCTGGGCGGGCGCGAGCTGGCCCGATCCGCCGGTGCGCAGAGCGATGCCGAGATTGCCGCCTTCATCCGCCGGCATGCCGACACGGTCTATCACCCGGTGGGCAGCTGCCGCATGGGCCCCGGTCCGCTCGACGTGGTGGATGCGCAGCTGCGCGTGCATGGCCTGCAGGGCCTGCGCGTGGTCGATGCCTCCGTCATGCCGCGCATCGTGAGCGGCAATACCAACGCGCCGACGATCATGATTGCGGAGAAGGCGGTGGACCTGCTGCACGGCGGCGGCTGAAGCGCGAAAGGGCGGTGGCTGCGCCGCTGGATGTGCTCAAGAACATGTCTGGTGGCACGCACGTTGCTTGGGTTGGGGGCCTATCCGACACGGAAGTTTTCAGCCCATGAATCGCAACGACGTCACCGAGAAAATCATCGGCACCAAGGTGCTCAAAGGCCTGCAGTGGCACGACATCGCGAGCCAGGTCGGCCAGTCCAAGGAATGGACGACGGCGCTCTGCCTGGGCCAGATGACCGCATCGCCCGAACAGGCTCAAGTGCTGGGCAAGATCTTCGATCTGACCGACGAAGAGCAGAAGTGGTTGCAGGTGGTGCCCTACAAGGGGTCGCTGCCCACGCCCGTGCCCACCGACCCACTGATCTACCGCTGGTACGAGGTGGTGAGCGTATATGGCAGCACCATCAAGGAGCTGATCCACGAGGAGTTCGGCGACGGCATCATGAGCGCCATCGACTTCAGCATGGACATCCAGCGCGAGGCCGACCCCAAGGGCGACCGCGTGAACGTGGTGCTGTCGGGCAAGTTCCTGCCGTACAAGGCCTATTGAGGGGAACACGCCGCCTGGGCGGCTGCGCGGCTTTTCCCGCAGCGTCTGGGTGCGGGAGGCCGCGGCGTGAACTGCATGGGCGCGGGGACACGCAGTCGCTCTATCATCGCCGGCTGCAGTACCCGCCCGGCGGGCACTCTCCGGTCCCTCCTTGTCCATACTTTTGCACCGCTTCGCCCATGACCACCCTCGGCACCCCCCTCTCGCCCTCCGCCACCAAAGTGATGCTGCTCGGCAGCGGTGAACTGGGCAAGGAAGTCCTCATCGCCCTGCAGCGGCTGGGCGTCGAAACCACGGCGGTGGACCGCTACGAGAACGCGCCCGGCCAGCAGGTGGCCCACCACGCGCGCACCATCACCATGAGCGATCCGGCGCAGCTCAAGAGCCTGATCGAGGCCGAACGCCCGCACCTGGTCGTGCCCGAGATCGAGGCCATCGCCACGCCCATGCTCGAAGAGCTGGAAGCCGCCGGCACCGTGCGCGTCATCCCCACCGCCCGCGCCGCGCGCCTGACCATGGACCGCGAAGGGATCCGCCGCCTGGCCGCCGAGACCCTGGGCCTGCCCACCAGCCCTTACCGCTTCTGCGATTCGGCCGAGGAACTGCAGGCCGCCATCGACGGTACCGATGGCCAGCCCGCCATCGGCTTTCCGTGCGTGGTCAAGCCGGTGATGAGCAGCTCCGGCAAGGGCCAGAGCAAGCTCGACGGTCCGGCCGATGTGCAAAAGGCCTGGGACTACGCCATGGCCGGCGGCCGCGTGAGCCATGGCCGCGTCATCGTCGAAGGCTTCATCGACTTCGAATACGAGATCACCCTGCTCACCGTGCGCGCCAAGGCCGCCGACGGCAGCATCCAGACCTCCTTCTGCGAACCCATCGGCCACAAGCAGGTCAGCGGCGACTACGTGGAAAGCTGGCAGCCCCAGCCCATGCCGTCCCTCGCGCTGCAGCGCGCCCAGGACATCGCCCGGGCCGTGACCGACGACCTGGGCCGGGGCCTGGACGGCCAGCCCTCGGGCCTGGGCCTCTTCGGCGTGGAGCTGTTCGTCAAGGGCGACGAAGTCTGGTTCAGCGAAGTCAGCCCGCGCCCGCACGACACGGGCCTGGTCACCCTGGCCACCCAGCACCAGAGCGAATTCGAGCTGCATGCCCGCGCCATCCTGGGCCTGCCAGTGGACACCAGCCTGCGCAACCCCGGCGCCAGCGCCGTGATCTACGGTGGCGTCGATGCCCTGGGCATCGCCTTCGACGGCGTCGATGAAGCCCTGGCCGTGCCGGGCACCGACCTGCGCCTTTTCGGCAAGCCCGAGAGCTTCACTAAGCGCCGCATGGGCGTGGCCGTCGCCCGCGCAGCCGATGTGGACACGGCCCGCGCCAACGCCAAGCTGGCCGCGAGCAAGGTCAAGCCGCGCCAGGCCTGATCCGCGGGGCGGCCAGCCGGCCGCGCTCAGGAGGTCACTCGGTCAGGCGGTCAGTGCCTGCTCCACGATCCAGTCATGCACCGCCTGCACCCGCCGGTCGTCCAGGGCGCCGGCCGGATAGACCAGGCAATAGCGCTTGCCGGTGGGCACGGCCTGCGTTCCGAAGGGTGCCAGCAGCTTGCCGCTGGCGATCTCGTTGGTGGTCAGCATGCGCCGCGCGATCGCCACGCCCATGCCCGCCATGGCCGCCTGGATGGTGATGTGGTTGCGGTTGAACATGTAGCCGCGTCGCACATCCACCTGCGGCGCGCCCACGGCCTTGAGGTAGCGTTCCCACTCGGCATAGGGCTGGCTGCCGCGCCAGGCGGTCATGTCGTGCAATAGCGGGTAGTGAGCCAGCTGCTCCGGGCGGGTGAGGGCGGGGCGGCCCTGCAGCAGCTCGGGCGCGCAGACCGGGAAAATGTCTTCCTCGACCAGCGGGGTGCTCTGAAAGCCCGGGTAGGCGCCGTCGTTCAGGTCGATGGCCAGATCGAACTCCCCGTCGCGCAGCGAGCGGGTGCTGTCTTCGGCTTCCAGCTGCAGCTCGATGGCCGGGTGGCGCTGCATCAAGAGCGGCAGTCGGGGCACCAGCCAGGTCGCCAGGAACGAGGGCACCGAACGCATGCGTACCACGCCGCTCAGAGCGCCGCCGCGCAGGCGGCCGATGGCCAGGTCGATGGACGCATAGGCCGGCTGCGCCGCGACCTGTAGCCGCTGGCCCTCGTCCGTCAGCTCCAGCCGCCGGGGCAGGCGCCGAAAGAGCTTCACACCCAGCCAGTCTTCCAGCGACTTGATCTGCTGGCTCACCGCGCCGGTGGTGATGTGCAGCTCCTCGCCCGCCTGGGTGAATGAAAGATGGTGCGCGGCGGCCAGGAAGACCTTGAGCCGGGCATGCACGAAGGCGGGGGCGTTGTCGATCATGGTTTAGTTTTGCTGAATCGGAGGCCAGAATATTTGGTTTGCCGGTAAGGCGGCGTAGGGAAAGAATCCGCGGCTGCACTGCCTGTGTGGTGCATCGCATCAGAAATCCTAAACAAAACGACCTCCCGAGGAGAAATACGAGATGGCCATCAGCGTGCTGGACCTGTTCAAGATCGGCATCGGGCCTTCGAGTTCGCACACTGTGGGGCCAATGCGCGCGGCGCACGATTTCGTGCATGAACTGGCGGAGCGCATCCCGCTGGCGGCGGTGCGGCGTGTGGAGGCGCGGCTCTACGGCTCCCTGTCCGCCACCGGCGTCGGCCACGGCACCGACCGGGCCGTGGTGCTGGGACTGATGGGCGAGCGGCCCGACCGCATCGACCCCGACCGCGCTGCGGCCGCCGTGGATGCGGTGCGCGCCAGCGGCCTGCTGCAGCTGGCGGGCCAGGTGGCGCTGCCCTTCGACTGGGAGGCGGACCTGCGCCTGTTGCCCGTGAGCCTGCCCTACCACCCCAACGCGCTGAAGCTGGCCGCGCACGGGGCGGACGGGTTGCTCCACGAGAACACCTATTACTCCGTGGGCGGCGGTTTCGTGGTCGATGAGCGGACGGCCGTGGCCGGCGTGCCGCAGGGCGAAGAGGTCGAGCTGCCGCTGCCCTTTGACACGGCCGCCCAGCTGCTGGCCGTCTGCCGCCGCGAGGGCCTGCGCATCAGCGAGGTGATGCTGCGCAACGAAAGCGCCTGGCGCAGCGAAGAGGACACGCGCGCCGCGCTGGCCCAGATCTGGCAGGCCATGCAGGACTGCGTGCAGCGCGGCATGGTGCAGCAGGGCGTGCTGCCCGGCGGCCTGGCCGTGCGCCGGCGCGCCGCCGCCATGCACCGGAGCCTGCGCGAGCGCGAGGCCGGCGAGGGCAACCTGATCGCCCGCACCCTGGGCGCGCTCGACTGGGTCAACCTGTTCGCGCTGGCGGTGAATGAAGAGAACGCCGCCGGTGGCCGCGTGGTGACGGCGCCCACCAACGGCGCGGCCGGAATCATCCCCGCCGTGCTGCACTACTTCACCCGGTTCGAGCCCGGCGCCAGCGCCGGCCAGGCGGCCGACTTCCTGCTCACGGCGGGTGCCATCGGCACCCTGTTCAAGAAGAACGCGTCGATCTCGGGCGCCGAGGTCGGCTGCCAGGGCGAGGTCGGCTCCGCCTGCGCCATGGCCGCCGCGGGCCTGGCCGAGGTGATGGGCGCCACGCCCGAGCAGGTCGAGAACGCGGCCGAGATCGGACTCGAGCACAACCTGGGCCTGACCTGCGACCCGGTGGGCGGGCTCGTGCAGGTGCCCTGCATCGAGCGCAATGCCATGGCCTCGGTCAAGGCCATCAACGCGGCCCAGCTCGCGCTGCGCGGGGACGGCGCCCACGCCATCTCGCTGGACCAGGCGATCCGCACCCTGCGCGACACGGGCCGCGACATGCTGGACAAATACAAGGAAACCTCGCGTGGCGGGCTGGCCGTGAGCTTCATCGAGTGCTGAGCCAGGCAACGCCCGGCCTGCGTTCGGCCAGGGAGAGCGCTCCGCGCCCGTACCATAGGAGTTTCCCTAGGAGACAAGGACGATGGCATTTGATTTCTCTGCAGCGGCACGCCGCTGCCAACGCAGCGGGCTGGTAACGCGCATCCTCATCGGCATGGTGCTGGGGGTGCTGCTGGGCCTTCTGGCGCCGAATTGGGCCGCGCCGGCGGGGCTGCTCGGCGAGCTCTTCATCGCGGGCCTGAAGGCGGTAGCGCCGGTGCTGGTGCTCGTGCTGGTGGCCGCTGCGATCGCCGGGCACCAGGCAGGCCAGCCCACGCATATCCGGCCGATCATCCTGCTTTATCTGATCAGCACACTGGGCGCGGCGGTGGTCGCGGTGGCAGCGAGCTTCATGTTTCCGACCACGCTGGTGCTCAACGCGCCGCCAGTGGGCGGTGAGCCGCCCGGCAGCATTCTGGGGGTGCTGCGCAACCTGCTGCTGAGCGCCGTGCAGAACCCGGTGAAAGCGCTGATGGAGGCCAACTTCATCGGCATCCTGGCCTGGGCGATCGGCCTGGGCGTGATGCTGCGCCACGCCAGCGAGAGCACTCGCCGCATGTTGTTCGATCTCTCCGATGCGATCTCCGGCATCATCAAGCTGGTGATCTCTTGCGCGCCGCTGGGCATCTTCGGCCTGGTGGCGGCCACGCTGGCGGAGTCGGGGCTGGGCGCTCTCGCGGGCTACGGCCGGCTGCTGCTGGTCATCGTGGGCTGCATGCTGTTCGTCGCGCTGGTATTGAATCCGCTGATCGTGTTCTGGAAGCTGCGCCGCAATCCGTATCCGCTGGTGTTCACTTGCCTGCGCGAGAGCGGCATCACGGCCTTCTTCACGCGCAGCTCGGCGGCCAACATTCCCATCAACCTGCAGCTGTGCCGCAAGCTGGGTCTGCATGAGGACACCTACGCCATCTCGATCCCGCTGGGCGCGACCATCAACATGGCGGGCGCTGCGGTCACCATCACCGTGATGACGCTGGCGGCGACCCACACGCTGGGCATCCAGGTCGATCTGCTCACCGCCGTGCTGCTGTGCATCGTGTCGTCGCTGGCGGCGGCCGGCGTCTCGGGCGTGGCTGGCGGCTCGTTGCTGCTCATTCCCATGGCCACCAGTCTGTTCGGCATCTCGGCCGACGTAGCCATGCAGGTCGTGGCCATCGGTTTCGTGATCAGCGTGGTACAGGACTCGGCCGAAACGGCGCTCAATTCCTCCACCGACGTGCTGCTGACCGCCGCCGGCTGCCCGCAGGACGTGCGGCTGCCCAAGCCGGCGTCGGATTCGCCGCACGCCTGATCTTCGGATCGACGCCGGCGCGGCCTACGCCGGCCCGGCGCTGGAGCCGCGCACCACCAGCGCGCCTTCCAGCACCACCTGGCGTGCGGGCCGCTGTGGCTCCCGCATGCGTTGCAGCAGCAGCTCCGCCGCCGTGCGGCCGATGTCGTAGGTGGGCTGGGCGATGGTGGTCACGTCCAGCGCGGGAAGGGCGGTCCAATCGTTGTTGTCGAAGCCGGCGATGCCGATGTCCCGCGGCGGGCGCAGGCCGGCGGCTTGCACCGCCTGCAACGCGCCCAGCAGCAGCAGGCCATTGGTGGCCAGCAGGGCGTCGGGGCGGTCGGTGCCGGCCAGCAGGGCGGTGGTGGCGCGTTCGCCGGTCTCGCGGGTCGGGTCCATCCACAGGGGGCACGGCGCCAGGCCGCGCGCGTGCAGGGCGTCGGCATAGCCCGCGTGCCGCTGCTGGCCGGTGGTGCTGTGGGTGCCGGCCAGCAGAGCGATGCGGCGGTAGCCGTTGTCCAGCAGGTGTTCGGTGGCGCGGCGGGCGGCGGCCTGGTTGTCCAGCACCACGCGGTCGGTCCGGGTCGTGTCGAGCGCCCGGTCCACCAGCACCAGCGGAAAGGGCCAGGCCTGCGGGCGCAGATGCTTCAGGCCCGCCATGGTCGGCGAGAGGATCACCCCGCTGGCCTGCTCGTCGGCCATCAGCTCCAGGTAGGACTGTTCCTTGGCCGGGTCTTCGTCGCTGTTGCAGAGGATGAGCCGCAGGCCGTGGCGGTAGGCCACGTCTTCCACGGCGCGGCCCACGTCGGTGAAGAAAGCGCTGCGGATGTCCGAGACGATCAGCCCGACCAGCGAGGCGCGGCGCTGCCGCAGCCGGCGCGCCGCGAGGTTGGGGCGGTAGGCCAGTTCGGCGATGGCGCGCTCCACCTGCTCGCGCAGCGGTGCGCGCACCGCCTCCGGTGTGCTGAGCACGCGCGAGACGGTGGTGGTTGAAACGCCGGCGCGCTGCGCGACATCCTTGATGCTGGCCAAGCGGAAAGGCTCCTGGAATTCGTTGCGACGCGATCGTCGATGCGTTGATCCAGGGCATGGTAACGATTCCAGAATTTTTTGCAAAGACGGCCGGGCACGCTGCCGGATAGGGCCAATCAGGCTCTACATACGCCGGTATTTCTCGGTGTTTTCCCTAGTATTTGCACGCGAGATGAGCGGTTGGCGCTTGCGAGGCCCAGAGCCCGCGGCAGATAATCGGGTCTGGAATCGATACCAAATTTCGCAGGAGACATTGCATGTCCACCATTCCGGTCGAAGTGCGCCTGGGCGCAGCCCCGCACAACCGTGAAGACGCCGTGCGCGCCGCAGGCGCCTTGCTGGCCCAGGCCGGCCACATCCAGCACGCCTACATCGACAGCCTGCTGCAGCGCGAGAAGGTGGCGAACACCTTCCTGGGCGAAGGCCTCGCCATCCCTCACGGCATGGTGGAAGACAAGCACCTTGTGCAGCGCACCGGCCTGGCTGTGCTGCAGGTGCCGGCTGGCGTGCGCTGGGGCGACGACGCCAAGCGGGCTCACCTGGTGGTCGCCATCGCCGCCGCCACCGACGACCACATCCAGGTGCTGCGCCGCCTCACCCGTCTGATGCGCGACAGCGCCCTCATGCAGCACCTGGCCACCACCACCGATGCCGGCGAGATCGTGCGTGCCCTCACTTCAGACGATGCCTCGGGCGCCTCCACCGCAGCGGGCGGCGCGGCCAGCACCCCCGCGCTGGAAGACTTCCCGCTCGGCCGTGAGCTGTCGCTCAACTACCCCAACGGCCTGCATGCCCGCCCCGCCGGCGAATGGGCCCGCGTGGCCGGCCGCTTCCAGGCGCGCGTACACGTGCGCTGCGGCGACACGGTGGCCGACGCCAAGAGCGTGGCCGCCCTGCTGGGCCTGGGCGCCGGGCGCGGCGCGCAACTGCGCCTCTCGGCCCAGGGCAGCGATGCGGCGGCGGCGCTCTCCACCCTGCACGCCACCATTCAGCGCCTGGGCGAGGAGGAAAGCCGGCAGGCCGAACTGTCGGCCGCCCGCCAGGCGCAGGCCCAGGGCCTGGGCAGCGAGCTGGGCGACTGGCAGCCCACCGCGCGCCACACCTTCACCGGCATCGCCGCCAGCCCTGGCCTGGTGGTGGGCACGCTGGTGCAGGCCGAGGGCACCGAGCTGGAGGTGGAAGACCGCTTCACCTCCATCGCCGAAGAAGCCGCCGCGCTGGACCGCGCCCTGGCTGCCGCTCTGGCCCAGCTGCGCCAGCTGGCATCCGACGCCCAGGCTGGTGGCCGTGCAGAGCAGGCCGCCATCTTCACCGCTCACCAGGGCCTCCTGCAGGACGCCGACCTGCTGCAGGCCGTGAGCCGCCAGGTGGTGCAGCGCCACGGCGCCGCCTGGGCCTGGCGCCATGCCATGGCCGGCCGCGTGGCTGCGCAGCGCGCCCTGGCAGACGCCACCCTCGCGGCGCGCGCGGCCGACCTGCAGGACGTGGGCGAGCGCGTGCTGCGCCACCTGCTGGGCCGGGGCCATGAATCCACCGACGTGGCTGCCTGGCCGCATGACGCCATCCTGCTGGCCGACGATCTCTCGCCCTCCGTCACCGCGCAGATCGACACCAGCCGCGTGCGGGGCTTCTGCACCGCGCGCGGCGGCCCCACGGCGCACACCGCCATCCTGGCGCGGGCCCTGGGCCTGCCCGCCGTGGTGGCTGCCGGCCCGGGCGTGCTGGCCGGCGGCAGCGGCGATGCGGCCGCGCCGGTGCTGGCCGGCGCCGTGGCCATCCTCGACGGCTACCGCGGGCGCCTCTACGTGGGCCCGAGCGAGACCGCGCTGATCGAAGCCCGCGAGCGCATGGAGCGCCTGGCGCGCCGCCAGGAAGAAGAGGCCCGCACCCGTCAGCAGCCCGCCACCACGACCGACGGCCACACGGTGGAGATCGCCGCCAACGCCAACCGCGCCGACCAGGCCGCCAAGGCGCTGGAGGCCGGCGCCGAGGGCGTGGGCCTGATGCGCACCGAATTCCTCTTCCTCGAGCGCGACACCGTGCCCGATGAGGAAGACCAGTACCAGACCTACCGCGCCATGGCCGAGGCGCTGCAGGGCAAGCCGCTGGTGGTGCGCACGCTGGACATCGGCGGCGACAAGCAGGTGCCCCACCTCGATCTGCCCGTGGAAGAGAACCCCTTCCTGGGCGTGCGCGGGGCGCGCCTGGCACTGCGGCGCGACGACCTGATGGTGCCCCAGCTGCGCGCGCTCTACCGCGCCGCGCAGCACGGCCCGCTGCAGATCATGTTCCCCATGATCAGCACGGTGGAAGAGGTGATCACGCTGCGCCAGCGCATGGAAGCGGTGCGCGCCGAGCTGAACGCCCCGGCCGTGCCGGTGGGCATCATGATCGAGGTGCCTTCGGCCGCGCTCATCGCCGACCGGCTGGCCGCGCATGTGGACTTCTTCTCCATCGGCACCAACGATCTCACGCAGTACGCGCTGGCCGTGGACCGGCAGCACCCCGAGCTGGCCGGCATGGCCGACAGCCTGCACCCCGCCGTGCTGCGCCTCATCGAACGCACCGTGGCCGGCGCGCGCCAGCACGGCCGCTGGGTGGGCGTGTGCGGGGGCCTGGCCGGCGAGCCGCTGGGCGCCGCGCTGCTGGTGGGCCTGGGCGTGGATGAGCTGAGCATGAGCACCGGCGACATCGGCACCGTCAAGGCCCTGCTGCGCCGCCACAGCCTGGCCGAGCTACAGGCCCTGGCGCAGCGCGCCCTGCAGGTGGATACGGCCGACGAGGTGCGCGCCCTGGGCGCCGAGCTGCGGCCTGCCGCCGCCGCGCAATGACGGCTCCGGACGTCTTCCAAGGATTTGCAATGATTGCTACTGAAAACATAGCTGGCAGCCGAGGTGCATCAAGCGCTGCAGGCCGATTCGGCTTGCAAGCTGCAGGAGGCCGCCATGGCTGACGCCGCCCGCATCTTCACCATCACCCTCAACCCCGCCATCGACCACACCGTGCGCGTGGCCGCGCTGGTGCCGGGCGAGGTCCACCGCGCGCAGGGCGACCAGCGCGAGGCCGGCGGCAAGGGCGTGGGCGTGGCCGCGGTGCTGGCCGCGCTGGGCGTGCCCGTCACGGCCTCCGGCTGGCTGGGCGCGGACAACGACGCCGTCTTCGCCGAGGCCTTCACCGCGCGCGGCATCGCCGACGCCATGCTGCGCCTGCCCGGCGCCACCCGCACCAACATCAAGATCGCCGACGCCTCGCGCGGCGACTCCACCGACATCAACCTGCCCGGCCTGGCGCTCGCGCCCGATGCGCTGGCCCGCGCCGAAGCCGGCCTGCGGGCCGCGCTCGCCGAGCGCGTGCGCCCCGGCGACTGGTGCGAGCTGGCCGGCAGCCTGCCGCCCGGCGCCGATGCCGGCGTGTGGGAACGCATCGCCCGGGCGCTGCATGCCCAGGGCGCGCACATCGCCATCGACACCGGCGGCGCCGTGCTGCTGCAGCTGCTGAAAGACCTGGCCGACCCGGCCCGGGGCGTTGCCGTGCCGGTGGCCTTCATCAAGCCCAACCGCGCCGAGCTCGAAGAGCTGGCCGGCCGCGCCCTGCCTGCACTGGCTGACGTGGCTGCGGCTGCGCGCGGCCTCTGCCAGGAGCACGGCGTGCGCCAGTTGGCCGTGTCGCTGGGCGGCGAGGGTGCCGTCATCGCCACGGCCCAGGGCTGCTGGCATGCCGCCGCGCCGCGCGTGCCCGTCGCCACCACCGTGGGCGCGGGCGACGCGCTGGTGGCCGGCACGCTGGCCGCGCTCTCGCAAGGCCAGGCCATGCCCGGCGCCGCCACCTTCGGCATGGCCTGCGCGGCCGCGCGCATCCAGCGCATCGCGCCCGGCCTGCCACCGCGGCCCGAGGTCGATGCCCTGGCCGCCGCCATCACGGCGCGGCCCATCTAAAGACACAGGAGAGACAACCATGGCCCAACTCATCGCCATCGCCGCGAGCCAGGCCGGCCCGGCCCACAGTTTCATGGTGGCCGAGGCGCTGCGCGCCGCGGCCGAAAACGCCGGCCACCGGCTGGCCCTCAGCGTCCACAGCAGCCTGGGCACGCAGGGCGCGTTCAGCGACGCCGAACTGGCTTCTGCCGCCGCCGTCATCATCGCGGCCGACATGCCGGTGGACCGGCAGGACCTGCTCGGCACCATCACCGCGCCCATCCACGAGGCCACGCCGCAGGCCGTGCTGGACGACGCCGCCCGTGTGGTGCGCGATGCGCTGGCCCGCATGGCCGGAGGGGCCGCTGCGCCGGCTGCGGCTCCGATCGCTGCCGCGCCCACTGGCCCGCTGCACATCGTCGCCATCACCTCCTGCCCGACGGGCGTGGCCCATACCTTCATGGCCGCAGAGGCGCTGGAGCAGGGGGCGCGCGCCCTGGGCCACACCATCAAGGTCGAGACGCAGGGTTCGGTCGGTGCGCAGAACACGCTGACCGCCGCCGAGATCGCCGCCGCCGACCTGGTGGTGATCGCCGCCGACACGCAGGTCAACCGCGACCGTTTCGCGGGCAAGCGCCTTTACGCCACCGGCACCAAGGCCGCCATCCACAACGCGGCGGCTGTGTTCGCCCAGGCCCAGGCGCAAGCCCAGGTGTGGGGTGATGCGGCGGGCGCTTCTTCGGCATCCGCCGCTGGCGGGGCTCCTGCGTCCCCGGCGCCGGCCAAGCGGGAGTCCTCAGGCGCCTACAAGCACCTGATGACCGGCGTGTCCTTCATGCTGCCCTTCGTGGTGGCGGGGGGCCTGCTGATCGCGCTGGCTTTCGCGCTGGGCGGTATCTACGTGTATGACGACGCGCATAAGGGCACCATCGGCTGGGTGCTGTTCCAGGTGGGCGCCAAGGCGGGCTTTGCGCTGATGCTGCCGGCGCTGGCGGGCTACATCGCCTACTCCATCGCCGACCGGCCCGGCATCGCGCCCGGCATGATCGGCGGGCTGCTGGCCGGCACCGTGGGCGCGGGCTTTCTGGGCGCCATCGCGGCCGGCTTCATCGCGGGCTACTCGGTGCATTGGCTCAACCGCGCCATCCGCCTGCCGCGCGGCCTCGACGGGCTGAAGCCCGTGCTGATCCTGCCGCTGCTGGGGGCGGCCATCGTCGGCGTGCTGATGATGATGGTGATCGGAGCGCCCATGGCCGCCGTGATGAGCGCGCTGACCGAATGGCTCAAGGGCCTGCAGACCGGCAGCGCCGTGCTGCTGGGCATCATCCTGGGCGCCATGATGGCCTTCGACATGGGCGGGCCGGTGAACAAGGCGGCCTACGTCTTCTCCACCACCCTGATCGCCAGCGGCGTGGCCAACCCCATGGCCGCAGCCATGGCCGCCGGTATGACGCCTCCGCTGGGCATCGCGCTGGCCTGCTGGCTGTTCAAGAGCCGCTTCACGGCCGAGGAACGCGAAGCCTCCAAAGCCTCCGCCGTGCTGGGCCTGGCCTTCATCACCGAAGGCGCGATTCCCTTCGTGGCGCGCGATCCGCTGCGCGTGATCCCGGCCTGCATGCTGGGCTCGGCCGCGGCGGGCGGCCTGTCCATGGCCTGGAATATCGGCCTGCAGGCGCCCCACGGCGGCATCTTCGTGCTCGCCATTCCGAACGCGGTGAACCATGTGGTGCTGTATGCGGCGGCCATCGTGGCAGGGTCCGTGGTGACGGCGCTGGCGCTGGGTCTCTTCAAGAAGCGGGTGCCGGCAGCCGGAGCAGCTGCAGCGGCATGACGCCGTGCCTGGCCAGGGGCACGCATCGCGTGCAGGTCCCTGGCGGCGGCATTGCCGGCGTCCGCGCCGCGGGCGCGCGGCCTGCTTGGCCGCGGGCACTCAGGCCGAACCGCCTTTCCTTCCTTCCTTCCTTCTTTCGCGCGCTGACGTGACGGGAATTACTGGAAAGCCACTTCCGCAAAGCTGCGCAGCTTGCGGCTGTGCAGGCGGCTGACGCCACCTTCGCGCAGGATGTCGATGGCGCGCATGCCGATGCGCAGATGCTGGTCCACCCGTTCCCGGTAGAAGTGGTTGGCCATGCCGGGCAGCTTGATCTCGCCGTGCAGCGGCTTGTCGGACACGCACAGCAGGGTGCCGTAGGGCACGCGGAAGCGGAAGCCGTTGGCGGCGATGGTCGCGCTTTCCATGTCCAGCGCCACGGCGCGGCTCTGGCTGAAGCGGCGCTGGGGCGTGTTGTCGGGCAGCAGCTCCCAGTTGCGGTTGTCGGTGCTGGCGACCGTGCCGGTGCGCATGATGCGCTTCAGGTCGGCCTCGGGCACCTGGCTCACGTCGGCCACGGCCTGCTGCAGCGCTAGCTGGATCTCGGCCAGCGCGGGGATGGGTACCCAGAGGGGCAGCTCCTCGTCGAGCACGTGGTCTTCGCGCACATAGGCGTGGGCCAGCACGTAGTCGCCCAGCTGCTGGCTGTTGCGCAGGCCCGCGCAGTGGCCCAGCATCATCCAGGCATGCGGGCGCAGCACGGCGATGTGGTCGGTGATGGTCTTGGCGTTGGAGGGCCCCACGCCGATGTTGACCATGGTGATGCCGCTCTTGTCGGCGCGCACCAGGTGGTAGCCGGGCATCTGCGGCAGGCGCGGCGGGGCCACGCCCAGCTCGTCGCCGGCATCGGCGGGCAGGCCCTTGCGGCGCGTGACCACGTTGCCGGGCTCGATGAAGGCGATGTATTCGCTGTCTTCACGGGCCATTTCGGCATGGCCCAGGCGCACGAATTCATCGATGTAGAACTGGTAGTTCGTGAACAGCACGAAGTTCTGGAACCACTCGGGCGCCGTGCCGGTGTAGTGGCGCAGGCGGTGCAGCGAATAGTCCACGCGCGGCGCGGTGAAGAGCGAGAGCGGGTGCGCCTCGCCGGCGCGCTGCGTCCAGGTGCCGTTGGCGATGCCGTCGTCCATGGCAGCCAGATCGGGCAGGTCGAACACGTCGCGCATCAGCATGCGGCGCTCGGGCGTGAGCGAGCCTTCGATGTGGTCGTGCTCGGCGAACGAGAAGTGGATGGGGATGGGCTGGCTGCTGATGCCGACTTCCAGCTCTACGTTGTGGCTGGCGCGCAGCAGGCGGAACTGCTCGGCGTAGTAGCGTGCGAACAGGTCGGGCCGGGTCAGCGTGGTCTCGTAGCGGCCCGGGCCCTCGACGAAGCCGTAGGCCAGCTGGGTGGCGGCACGCGCCACCGTGGTGGTCTGCACCCGCACGAACGGGTAGAAGGCGCGCACGTGGCTGGGCGGCGTCTCGCCCGCGACGAAGCGCTGCATCGCGTCGCGCAGATGGCCGATCTGTTGCTGGTAGATGCGCTGGACCTCGGCCAGCGCGTCGGCCGGATCGGTGTGGAGCGTGGTTTCGGTGAAGTCGGGGATCTGGGCCATGGCTCTATTGTCATGCACTGCGGGGCACCTGCCCGCGCCGCCGGCCTCTGCGCCGCGGCGATATCGATGCCGTGTCGCGCCGCTTCGCCCCGGCGCGGCGGGGGGCCGGGATAATCGGGCGATGACCACCTCTTCTGCCGACTTCAGCGCGCTGGCGCTGTCCCCCGCCACCCTGGCCAACCTGCAGCAGCTGGGCTACACGCGCATGACGGCGATCCAGGCCGTCAGCCTGCCGCCCGCGCTGCTCGGGCGCGACCTGATCGCCCAGTCCAGCACCGGCAGCGGCAAGACCGCCGCCTTCGGCCTGGCGCTGCTGGACCGTCTCAATCCGCGCCACTTCGGCGTGCAGGCGCTGGTGCTGTGCCCCACGCGCGAGTTGGCCGACCAGGTGACCACCGAGATCCGCCGTCTGGCGCGCGCGCAGGAGAACATCAAGGTCGTCACCCTCTGCGGCGGCGTGCCGCTGCGCGGGCAGATCACCAGCCTGGAACATGGCGCGCACGTCGTCGTCGGCACGCCCGGGCGGGTGATGGACCACCTGGAGCGCGGCACGCTGGAGCTGCAGGGCCTGAAGACCCTGGTGCTCGACGAGGCCGACCGCATGCTCGACATGGGCTTTTTCGACGACATCGCCCAGGTGGCGCGCCGCTGCCCGGCCGAGCGGCAGACGCTGCTCTTTTCCGCGACCTACCCGGAGGGCATCGAACGCATCGCCCGCCAATTCATGAAGTCGCCCGAGCAGATCACCGTGCAGGCCCAGCACGGCGCCGGCAAGATCGCCCAGCGCTGGTACGAGGTCAAGGAAGGCGAGCGCCTGCATGCCGTGTCGCAGCTGCTCAACCACTTTCGGCCCGAATCGGCCATCGCTTTCTGCAACACCAAGCAGCAGTGCCGCGACCTGGTGGACGTGCTGCGCGCGCAGGGCTTCAGCGCCCTGGCGCTCTATGGCGACCTGGAGCAGCGCGACCGCGACCAGGTGCTGGTGCAGTTCGCCAACCGCAGCGCCACCGTGCTGGTGGCCACCGACGTGGCCGCGCGCGGGCTGGACATCGCCCAGCTGCAGGCGGTCATCAACGTCGATGTGACGCCTGATCCGGAGATCCATGTCCACCGCATCGGCCGCACCGGCCGGGCCGATGCCGAGGGGCTCGCGCTCAGCCTGGCGAGCCTTCCCGAAATGGGCAGCGTCGGCAAGATCGAGCAGCTGCAAGGGCGTGAGTCCGAATGGCATCCGCTGGCCGAGCTCACGCCCGCGCCCGGCGGCCCGCTGCTGCCGCCCATGGCCACGGTGCAGATCGTGGGTGGGCGCAAGGAAAAGATCCGCGCCGGCGACGTGCTGGGCGCGCTGACCGGCGAGATGGGCTTCACCCGCGAGCAGATCGGCAAGATCAACGTGAACGAGTTTTCCACCTACGTGGCCGTGCAGCGCGAAGTGGCGGCCGAGGCGGCGCGCCGACTGTCGGCCGGCCGTGTCAAAGGCAAGCCGGTGCGCGCGCGGTTGGTGGGTGAGAGCTGATCGGCTCCTTTTGCCACCATGGCTTGTGCTGGGGTGCCATGCGGCCTTGGCCGCCGCGCTGCGCCCGCGCATGGCGCTGCGGTCACCCGCTGCACCTGGATCGGGGAGGGCGCAGCGTCTAATGGCGCGTCACGGCATGCGGGGCGATGCCCGCGCCTTCCGCCTCCATCACAGCGTCACCTGGGTCTGATCTGCTGCGCGTGCCTCGCATCTCCTGGAGCCTGCCCATGAACTTGCCATCCTCCGATCCCTCCCGCCGCCTCGTGCTGTGCGCGGCTGGCGCCGCGCTCGCCGCACCCTGGAGCGCCACCCTCGCGCAGCCGCAGGGCATGGCGGGCGCTCGGCCCGTCACCCTGGTGGTGTCGTATCCCGCCGGCGGCGGTGCAGATCTGATGGCGCGCATCCTCGCGCCGCGCCTGGGCGCAGCGTTGGGCCGGAGCGTGGTGGTGGAGAACATTCCCGGCGCCAGCGGCCAGATCGCCGGCGAGCGCGTGGCGCGGGCCACGCCGGACGGCGCCACGCTGCTGCTGGATGCGTCGTCCTTTGCGGTGAATCCGTCGCTCTATCCCCGGATGGCCTACGACTCCGCCAAGGCCTTCACACCCCTCGCAGTGCTGGCCACTTTCCCGAACGTGCTGGTGTGTTCAGCGGGCTTTCGGGTCCGCAGCGTGCAGGACTTGATCGCGATGGCCCGGGACAAGCCGGCCAGCGTGGCCTATGCCTCGTCGGGCAACGGCTCGGCGCAGCACCTGGCGGGGGCGCTGTTCGAGGAGCGCGCCAGCGTGCAACTTCTGCACATTCCCTACCGCGGCGGCGGCCCGGCCATGAACGATGTGATGGCCGGCAAGGTGCCGCTCTTCTTTGCCAACGTGGCGTCTGCCCTGGGCTATATCCGCGCCGGCAAGCTGCGTGCGCTGGCCGTCACCTCCTCGCTGCGCGCCCGCTCCCTGCCACAGGTGCCCACCATGGCCGAGGTGGGCGTGCGCAAGTACGAAGTGCTGGAGTGGAACCCTGTGCTGGCTCCGGCGGGCCTGCCGGCGGACGTGCAGGCCCGGTTGGTCACCGGCATCCGCCAGGCGCTGGCCGATCCGGAGGTGCTCTCGCGCATCCGCAAACTCGGCGGCGACGTGTTTCCGGGGGCTACGCCTGCGGCTGCGGAGAAGTTCATCCAGGACCAGCGCTCGCTCTGGGCCGAGGTCGTGCGCGATCGCAAGATCTCCGTGGGCTGAGCGGCCTGCGGCCCCGGCCGTGTGGCTCTGCGCGATCCCCTGGCGGGCCGGCCCGTGGGGATCCCTGGTGTGCCGGACGGCAGGGCACGGTGGCTGCGCCATGCGGCGGCCTTCTGGCGCAGGCAGAATGGCGCCCCCGGCTGCCTCCTGAATCGCCATGTCCTCTGTCAAACCACCCTCCGCCAACCCGCCTGCCCCCGGCGCCGCCACGTTGGCCCCCCACACCCTGCTGTGGGCTTCCGTCGGGGTGGCGCTGGTCACCATCGTGCTCAAGACGATGGCCTGGTACCTCACGGGCTCGGTGGGCCTGCTCTCCGATGCGCTCGAGTCCTTCGTCAACCTGGCGGGCGCCATCTTCGCGCTGGCCATGGTGACGGTGGCTGCGCGCCCGGCCGACGACGACCACCCTTACGGCCACCACAAGGCAGAGTACTTCTCATCGGGCTTTGAGGGCATCCTCATCATGGGCGCCTCCGTGGCCATTCTCTGGGCGGCGGCCCACCGGCTGGCCGAGCCCCAGCCGCTCGAGCAGGTCAGCTGGGGGCTGGCGCTGTCGGTCGTCAGCTCGGCGCTCAACGGGCTGCTGGCCTGGCTCATGTTCCGCTCGGCGCGCGTCTATCGCTCGGTGGCGCTGGAGGGCGATGCTCGTCATCTGGTCACTGACGTGTGGACCTCGGCGGGCGTCGTGATCGGCATCGGCGCGGCGGGCCTCACGGGCTGGCTCTGGCTGGACCCTGTCGTGGCCATGGCCGTGGCGCTGAACATCCTGAAGGAAGGCGTGCACCTGATCTGGCGCGCCTCGCAGGGCCTGATGGATTCCGCCGTCGAGCCCGAGGCGCAGGCCGCCATCGACGCCGCGCTGCAGTCCTTCGCGCAGACCGAGCCGCTGGTGCGCTTCGACCACCTCGTCACCCGCCAGGCCGGCCAGCGCCGCTTCGCCGGGCTGCACATGCATGTGCCGGCCGACTGGAGCCTGGGCCGCGCCGCCCAGCGCCGCGCCGCGGTCGAGGCCGCGCTGATGCATGCCGTGCCCGGCCTGCGCGTGACCATCGAGCTGCTGCCCCTGGGCGTGGAAGCCTTCCTGGACGAGCCCGGAGCGCCCGCATGATCGGCCTGCTGCAGCGCGTGAGCGAGGCCCGCGTGGATGTGGATGGCGTCACCCTCGGACGCATCGGGCCGGGGCTGCTGGTGCTGCTGTGCGCCGAGCGCGGCGACACCGGAGCCGAGGCCGACCGCCTGCTGGCCAAGCTGCTGAAGCTGCGCATCTTCACCGACGACGCCGGCAAGATGAACCAGAGCGTGCAGGACGTGGGCGGTGGCCTGCTGCTGGTGAGCCAGTTCACCCTGGCCGCCGACACCCGGGGCGGCAATCGCCCCAGCTTCACCGGGGCGGCGGCGCCCGACGAAGGGCGCAGGCTCTACGACTATTTCGTCGCCCAGGCGCGCGCCCAGCACCCCGTGGTGGAAACCGGCCGCTTCGCTGCCGACATGAAGGTGCATCTTGTCAACGACGGGCCGGTCACCATTCCGCTGCGCATTCCGCCAGCCGCGGTGGCACCGGCCTGAATATCAAATTTGATAGCGAGCAGTCCAGGCCGGATAAGGGCTGGAGCGTGAATTCTCAGTGCTGGGCTGCGAAGAACAGGCCTGCCATCACCAGCCCGGTCGTCACGATGCACCAGCGCAGCAAGGCGGCCGGCATCAGGCGCGCCACGCGCCCGCCCACGTAGCCGCCCACGGTGGCGGCCAGCGCCATCAGGAGCGCGTGCCGCCAGTGCACCGCGCCGCCCGCCGCATAGATCAGCACCGCCATGCTGGTGAGCAGGGCGGAGACGCAGTTCTTGAGCCCGTTCATCGCGTTCAGATGGCTCTGGCCCAGCAGCCGGAAGAGCGCCAGCAGCAGAATGCCCAGCCCGCCGTTGAAGTAGCCGCCATAGGCGGACACGGCCAGCACGCCCAGCGTAGCCTTGATGGGGGAGGGCGCATTGCCGCGCGCCCAGCGCTGGCGCAGCCACGGGCCGCAGGCGAAGAGCGCGGTGGCGGCCAGCAGCAGCCAGGGCACGAGGCTGCGGAAGGTGGCGTCGGGCGTGGCCAGCAGCAGGGCGGCGCCGGCCGCACCGCCTGCCAGCGAGAGCGCTATCAGCCGCCTGAGCGTGAGGCCCGGCGGTGCGGCCGTGTCCTCGCGCTGCGCCCAGGCGCTGGCGATGTAGCCGGGCAGCAGGGCGACCGTACCCGTGGCATTGGCTGGCACCGGCGGCACGCCGGCGAAGACCAGCGCGGGCAAGGTCAGGAAGCTGCCGCCTCCGGCGACGGCATTGAGGGCGCCAGCCACGAAGGCAGCGGCCGGCAGCAAGGCTATTTCAAGCATGTCTCCTTCTCCTCCACGTCCTCATGCCCGGGCCGGGCAGGGTGCCTTCTGGGGCGGGTCTGTCAGCTGGCGTAGGGGTCGGCAAACCCCATCTCCTCCATGATGGCCGTCTCGTAGGCTTCCATCTCGTCGGCATCTTCGGGGCTGGTCTCGTGGTCCCAGCCCTGTGCGTGCAGCGTGCCGTGGACCAGCAGGTGCGCGTAGTACTCGCGCAGCGGCTTGTTCTGTTCGCGCGCCTCTCGCGCGACCACGGGCGCGCACAGCACCAGGTCGGCCACCACCACGGGCTCCTGCGCGTAGTCGAAGGTGAGCACGTTGGTGGCGTAGTCCTTCTTGCGGTATTCGCGGTTCAGGGCCTGGCCCTCTTCGGCGCCGACGATGCGCACGGTGATTTCGGCGTCGCTGGAAAGCGCATGGCGGATGAAGCGCGCCGCCGCATGGCGCGGCAGCGCGGCACGGTGCTCGGCCACGCCGTCGAAGCGGGCGAACTGCAGCGACAGTTGGAGTTGGTTCAGTGCCATTTCGGCCTCCAGTGGTTGTCCAGCATGGGCTGGTAGCTATCAATTTAGTAGTTGAGTGGGCGCCGCGGACGGTGGGCCAGCCGGTGCTGAGTCTGGCGCGGCCCGGAGCAGCAGATGCCGTGGATCTGGCTGCCCTCGTCGACCGGGGTCGTCACCCTGCCCGGCGCAGCCGAGGGAGGGGGGAATGGGGGGATGCCGCGCCGCGGCTCAGGGGGGTGTCCCCCTCCGTGCATCGTAGGCGTCCACGATGCGGGCGATCAGCGGGTGGCGTACCACGTCGGCCGTGGTGAAGCGCGTGACGGCGATGCCCTTGACGCGCTTGAGCACGCGCTCGGCGTCGATCAGGCCGCTCAGCGTGCCCTTGGGCAGGTCGATCTGGCTCACGTCGCCGGTCACCACCGCCTTGGCGCCGAAGCCGATGCGGGTGAGGAACATCTTCATCTGCTCGGGCGTGGTGTTCTGCGCCTCGTCCAGGATGACGAAGGCGTTGTTCAGCGTGCGCCCGCGCATGAAAGCCAGCGGCGCGATCTCCAGCGCATTGCGCTCGAAGGCCTTCTGCACCTTGTCGTATCCCATCAGGTCGTAGAGCGCGTCGTAGAGCGGGCGCAGGTACGGGTCCACCTTCTGCGTCAGGTCGCCGGGCAGGAAGCCCAGGCGCTCGCCGGCCTCCACGGCCGGGCGCGTCAGCACGATGCGCTGCACGTTGCTGCGCTCCAGCGCATCGACGGCGCAGGCCACGGCCAGGTAGGTCTTGCCGGTGCCGGCCGGGCCGATGCCGAAGGTGATGTCGTGGCTGGCGATGTTCTCAAGATACGCGCCCTGCGTCGCGGTGCGCGCGCGCAGGTCGGCGCGGCGGGTGTTCAGCAGCGTGGGCGCGCCCTCGGGCGCTTCCAGCA
Source organism: Paracidovorax sp. (assembly GCF_057642795.1). Classification (NCBI taxonomy): domain Bacteria; kingdom Pseudomonadati; phylum Pseudomonadota; class Betaproteobacteria; order Burkholderiales; family Comamonadaceae; genus Paracidovorax; species Paracidovorax sp. The sequence continues at coordinate 92,426 of NZ_JBXYZY010000040.1, read as the reverse complement.
GCTCGCTGTCGCCGGCCAGCATGAGCTGGATGTGCTCCTCCGCGATGGGGCGCTCGGCCATTTCGTAGAGCGCCTGCAGCAGCTCCATCGCCTGCGTGGCCTTCGCCTTGGGGCCGTCCACCTTGAACTGCTCGTGCCGGTGGGCGATGCGCACGTCCAGCGCCGTCTCGATCAGGCGCAGATGGGCATCGGCCGGGCCGCACAGATGGGTGAGCCGCAGGTTGTTGTGGGGGGTGAATGTGTGGCGCAGGATCACGCGGATAATTCCGTTCAAGAGGCCGCCAGAACGCGCGGCAAAGGACATCAATGATAGGCAAACTGACCGGCACCCTGCTGGAGAAGAATCCCCCGGAAGTGCTGCTGGACTGCCATGGCGTGGGCTACGAAGTGCAGGTGCCCATGAGCACCTTCTACAACCTGCCGGCCGTGGGCGAGCGCGTGGCCCTGCTGACCCAGTTTATCGTGCGCGAGGATGCGCAGCTGCTCTACGGCTTCGCCACTCACCCTGAGCGCCAGGCTTTCCGCGAACTCATCAAAATTTCCGGTGTCGGGCCGCGCACGGCGCTGGCCATCCTCTCGGGCCTGGGCGTCACCGACCTGGCCCAGGCCGTGACGCTGCAGGAGGCCGGCCGCCTGGTGAAGGTGCCCGGCATCGGCAAGAAGACGGCCGAGCGGCTGCTGCTGGAACTCAAGGGCAAGCTGGGCGCTGACATCGGCAGCGTGGCCCATGCCCAGAGCGATGCGCAGGCCGATATCCTGCAGGCCCTGCTGGCGCTGGGTTACAACGACAAGGAGGCCGCCACCGCCCTGAAGGCCCTGCCGGCCGACGTGGGAGTGAGCGATGGCATCAAGCTGGCGCTGAAGGCGCTGGCGAGGTGAGGGCCGGATTGGCATGACCCGTGACTGCTTGGCCGTGGGTTGGCCGCAGCGCCCGCTGATGGCGTCACATGGAATCTATATACAGCGGGTGTCTTATGTCTCTTTTGAACGGAACGTGAAGGGCTGCACATGAAAAAGAATGCATTCAAACCCTTGGCTGCGGCGGCTGCCGTGTCGCTCGTACTCGCCGCCTGCGGCGGCGGTGGCGGAGGGGGCAACTCCACGGCGGGCAGCGGTGCCGGCGGCAGCGGTTCAGGTGCCGCTTCTGGAGGCAGCGGTGGTGGTGGTGCAAGCGGTGGAGGCAGTGGCGGCACGGTCGTCACGGTCCCGCCCGATGCCGCTGTGAACCGCATCGAACCCCTGGACACCAGCGCGTTGTCGGCTTCGGCCACGCCGGCTCCCACCGCCACCAAGGACGCCGCCGCAGCCCAGGGCATCGCCCCCACAGGCACCGTGCGCCATGTGCAACTGGGCGCGCTGCCCGCGGCTTCGATCGCCAAGTCCGCTGCCGCCAATCCGGCGCAGGGCATCGCTCGCCAGATCGGCTCGGTGCGCAGCGTGACCGATACGGCCACCGTGGCCTCCACACAGTCCCTGCTGCAATGGAGCCCCACGGACCGCGGCACCCAGGTGGCGGCCATCGCCTTCGACGCTGCCGGCGCTTACGGCGTGCGCCTGGGCGTGCTGGTGCGCAGCCTGCCGTCCGGAGCGGTGCTGCGCTTCTATGGCGCCGATCCCGCTGCCGCCGTGCAGGTGTCCGCACAGGATCTGGCTGCCATCGCCGCACGCAACGCCCAGGGCGGCGCTGACGTCACCACCGCCCGCACCTACTGGAGCCCCGACTTCGGCGGCGCATCGACCACGCTGGAGGTGGAGATCCCGGCCGCCGCACCCGTGTCCGCCGTGCAGATCGCCGTGCCGCGCCTGTCGCACTTCACCGTCGCCCCCGATGCAGCCGAGGGGGGCTTCACCACCAAGGTGGGCGAATCCGGTTCCTGCAACGTCGATGTGATGTGCAAGCCCGAATACAGCAGCGAAAGCCGCTCGGTGGCACGTATGATCTTCGTGCACGACGATGGCAACGCCTTCGTCTGCACCGGTACCCTGCTGAACGACATGCGCTCCTCGCGTACGCCGTATTTCCTGAGCGCCAACCACTGCATCTCCACCCAGTCGGTGGCCTCCACCCTGACCACCGACTGGTTCTACCGCTCCACCGCCTGCAATTCCGGCGCCGTGAACCCCGGCGCCTTGCGGCTGACGGGCGGCGCCACGATGCTCTACGCCACGGCCAACACCGACACATCCTTCATGCGGCTCAACGCCATGCCGCCAGCCGGTGTGGTGTATGCGGGCTCCTACTTCGGCGGCGTGCCTGTGAAGATGCCGGTGGCGGGTATCCACCATCCCAAGGGCGACCTGCAGAAGGTCAGCGTGGGCACGGTGCAGTTCTACAGCACCTGCTCCTCCGACACCTGCCAGTCCAGCAACGCGGACAACGGCACCTTCATCTCCACCAACTGGCAGCAGGGCACCACCGAGGGCGGTAGCAGCGGCAGCGCGCTCTTCGTTGGCATCGGCAGCCGCCGCTACGTTTCCGGCCAGCTGCTGGGCGGATCGACCAGCTGCTCCAACCCCGGTGGCCTCGACCAGTACGGCCGCTTCGACCAGCCCTATCGCTCGACGCTGCGCCAGTGGCTCAATCCGTGAGCCGCATGAAATCCACTCCATGAGCATCCAGACCGACGACTTCGCCCCCGTTCCCCCGCCCAAGCGGGTGGTGTCCGCAGCCCCTGTATCCCCGCAGGAAGAAGCGCTGGAGCGCGCCCTGCGCCCGAAGCTGCTGCAGGAATACGTGGGGCAGGCCAAGGCGCGGGAGCAGCTGGAGATTTTCATCGGCGCCGCCCGCAAGCGGTCCGAGGCGCTGGACCATGTCCTGCTCTTCGGGCCGCCCGGGCTGGGCAAGACCACGCTCAGCCACATCATCGCGGCCGAGTTGGGGGTGAATCTGCGCCAGACCAGCGGCCCGGTGCTCGAAAAGCCCAAGGACCTGGCCGCGCTGCTGACCAACCTGGAAAAGAACGACGTTCTCTTCATCGACGAGATCCACCGCCTCTCGCCCGTGGTCGAGGAAATCCTCTATCCCGCGCTGGAGGACTACCAGATCGACATCATGATCGGCGAGGGGCCGGCCGCGCGCAGCATCAAGCTCGACCTGCAGCCCTTCACCCTGGTGGGCGCCACCACCCGCGCCGGCATGCTCACCAACCCGCTGCGCGACCGCTTCGGCATCGTCGCCCGGCTGGAGTTCTACACGCCTGAGGAACTGGCCCGCATCGTCATGCGCAGCGCCGGGCTGCTGAACACCCCCATCGATTCCGAAGGTGGCTTCGAGATCGCCCGCCGCTCGCGCGGCACGCCCCGTATCGCCAACCGCCTGCTGCGCCGCGTGCGCGACTATGCCGACGTGAAGGGCGATGGGCGCATCACGCTGGACATCGCCCAGCGCGCCCTGACCATGCTCGACGTGGACCCGCAGGGCTTCGACGTGATGGACCGCAAGCTGCTCGAGGCCGTCATCCATCGCTTCGACGGCGGCCCCGTGGGGCTGGACAACATCGCCGCCAGCATCGGCGAAGAGTCCGGGACCATCGAGGACGTGATCGAACCCTACCTCATCCAGCAGGGCTACCTGCAGCGCACCCCGCGCGGGCGCGTGGCGACGCTGGCGGCCTTCAGGCATCTGGGGGTGACGCCACCCCAGAGTGGTGGGTCGGATCTTTTCAATCTTTGAGGTTCCGCAGGTGGCGCGGCGGTCGCCTGAGCGGGTGGGCAGGGCTGCAGGTACCGAGGGCGCACGCCTTCAGGAATGCAGTTCGTCCCGCGCTCCCGCCCCCGCTTCCAGGTGCCCCACGTCACCCCAGCCGATCAGCGTCAGGCCGTCCGGCGTCCAGAGCAGCCGGTTGATGGCGGCGTTGCCCAGGTGCCAGGTGCGGGGGGACTGGATGTCCTGGCCGGTGGCCAGACGGTAGAGCGCGTCGAGCACGCCGCCGTGGGCCACCATCACCACCTGTTCGCCGGCGTGGCGCGAGGCCAGGCGCTCGACGGTGCCGGCGATGCGGGCGCGCACCATGGTCAGCGATTCGCCGCCTTCGGGGGCGTAGTCGGGGTCGCGCTGGCGCCAGCGGCGCGCCTGCTCGGGCAGTTCGGCTTCGATCTCGGCGAAGGTGCGGCCCTGGAAGTGGCCGAAGCTGCGTTCGCGCAGCCCTTGATCGGTGGCGAGCGGCGCGCCTGTAGTGCGGGCCACGGCCTGGGCGGTGGTGTGGGCGCGCTGCAGGTCGCTGGCGTAGATGGCGGCGATGGGCTCGTCCGCCAGGGCTTCGCCCACCCGCGCTGCCTGCCAGAGGCCGGTGTCGTTGAGGGGGATATCGAGATGGCCCTGGATGCGGGTGTCCACGTTCCAGGCGGTTTCGCCATGGCGGATGGCGATGATGCGGGTGGCTTGCTGTTGCATGTGGCGGGGTCAGGGCTTGGGTTGCGGCTGGGGTTGGAGCCTCTGAGGCTGTGCCCGCGGCGTCTGCTGCACCACCACGCCGGCCGCCGGGGCGGCGGAGGGCGCCACGGTGATGGTGGCGGGCGCGCCGCCGGGGGCGATGGTGGTGCGCACCTGGCGCGGCCCGGCAGGCGGCTGCGGGAATCCCGTGAGCGCCGCATCGAAGAGGATGCCGAAGATGGCGGGGTCGTCCGTCCACACGTCTTCATAGACGGCAGAGGTCTCATAGACGATCTTCTGCGTGGCGGCGTCGCGCAACACCAGGCTCACCTCGCGGCGGTGCAGCGTGGGCGGGCGGTCCATCCAGCTGCCGCCGAAGCCCCAGCCCAGGCCGCGGCCGTAGCCTACCCCCCAGCCCCAGCCGAAGGGGCGGTAGAACGGGTCGGAGTAATAGGGCCAGCCGGGGCGCACGTAGCTGCCCTGGGCGGAGATCTGCAGCACCAGCCGGGCGTTGGCGTCATCGCGCTGCAGGCCCACGCGGGCGAGCGACTGCTGGGCCAGCGCCTCGATGGCGTTGAACGATGCGGCATGGGCGGCCTGCGAGGGCAGGCGTTCCAGGCGGTAGGTGGGGGGCTGGGGCAGCGCGGTCAGGGTGGAGTAGCTGCGCACGTCGCTGTCCACCACATGGGTGGTGGCGCAGCCGGCGAGCACGGCGGCTGCGGCACAGAGCATCAGGGAGCAGAGCCAGCGCACGATCGTCATGGTGTTGTCCTCGGAACAGGATGAAAAGGTGATGAGGGCGGGCGGTGCGTGCTGGCCGGCCGGGTGGCCAGGGCCGCTCTCAGGTCAGCTGCACCACCTGCAGGCCGGGCAGGCCCGTCGCCGCGGAGGGGAAGCTTTCGGGGTCGAAGGCCTTGTCGCCGTCTTCGCTTGCCACGCCCGTGGCCTTCAGATTCTTGAAATCGTGCAGCGTTCCATCGAGCAGGTGCGACGGCACGACGTTCTGCAGCGCATTGAACATGTTCTCGACGCGGCCGGGAAAGCGCTTGTCCCAGTCGCGCAGCATGTCGCCCACCACCTGGCGCTGCAGGTTCTCCTGGCTGCCGCAGAGGTTGCACGGGATGATGGGGAACTGCCGGTGCTGGGCCCAGCGTGCGGTGTCCTTCTCGGGCACATAGGCCAGCGGGCGGATGACCACGTGCCGGCCGTCGTCGCTCACCAGCTTCGGGGGCATGCTCTTGAGCTTGCCGCCAAAGAACATGTTGAGCAGCATGGTCTGCAGGATGTCGTCGCGGTGGTGGCCCAGGGCGATCTTGGTGCAGCCCAGCTCATCGGCCACGCGGTAGAGGATGCCCCGGCGCAGGCGGCTGCACAGGCCGCAGGTGGTCTTGCCCTCGGGCACCACGCGCTTGACGATGCTGTAGGTGTCCTGGTTCTCGATGTGGAAGGGCACGCCCGTGGTCGCCAGGTATTCGGGCAGCACATGCTCGGGAAAGCCGGGCTGCTTCTGGTCGAGGTTCACTGCCACCAGGTCGAAGTGGATGGGTGCGCGCTTTTGCAGCTTGATGAGGATGTCCAGCAGGGTGTAGCTGTCCTTGCCGCCGGACATGCACACCATGACCTTGTCGCCTTCCTCGATCATGTTGAAGTCCACGATGGCGCGGCCCGTTTCGCGGCACAGGCGCTTTTCGAGCTTGTGGTTCTCGCGCTCGATGCGCAAGGAGGCGGCCTGGGGCGCGGCGGAGGCGGAATCTGTGGTGGCGGCGGCGTCGGCCATCCAGTCGGTGGACGCGGCGACGGCAGGGGCGGCGGCGTGGGGCAAGGCGGTCATGGGCGGCGGCAGGGCAGGCGGGGGGACAATCGGGGCCGGACGGGGTGTGGCGCTGGGCGCGGGGCGGTCCGGAGGGGCGCCCGAGAAGAGGCCGTGATTTTAAGGCGGCCCCGAAAAGGCCGCCGGCCCCGCCCGCCTTCGCCATTCCGTCCGCCACCCCCTTTGCTGCCCTCTCGACTCCTCATGGCTCTCTCGCTGTCCCAATGGCTCCATTCCCGGCTGCAACGCCTCTGGCCTGCCGCCGAGCGACCGGGCAGCGATGCCGCGCGCCTGCGCACCAAGGTGCTGGTGCTGGCGGTGGTGCCGCTCCTGGCCACGCTGGCGGTGGTGGCGGCCGTGGTGCGCCACCAGTCGCTGGACCTGGCGCAGCGCGAGCGCACGCTGGTCGAGCGCAGCTACCTGGAGCAGCGCCGCAACGAGCTGCGCAACTACGTGCAGCTGGCCCTGGGCACCGTGCAGCCGCTCTACGACAGCGGCCGCGACGACGCGGCCACGCGGGCCGAGGCGTTGCGCCGCCTGTCCGCGCTGGACTTCGGCAGCGACGGCTATTTCTTCGTCTACGACCTGCAGGGCCGGGCGCTGATGCATTCGCGCCAGCCCGAGCTGGTGGGCCGCAATCTCTGGGAGCTGCGCGATCCGCAGGGGCGGCCCACCATCCAGCAGCTGATCGCGGGCGCCCGGGCCGACGGCGGCGGCTACGTCGAATACGCCTGGCCCAAGCCGTCCAGCGCCGGGCAGGTGCTGCCCAAATTGGGCTACGTGACCACGCTGCCGCGCTGGAACTGGATGGTGGGCACGGGCCTCTACCTGGACGACATCGACACCACCCTCGCCGGGCTGGAGCGGCAGGTCGAATCGAACGTGGCCGTCACCATGTGGTGGATCGCCGCCGTGGCGGCGCTGGGCTTTGCGGCCATCAGCGCCACGGGGCTGTTGCTGAACCTGAGCGAGCACCGCGCCAGCGAGGCGCGGCTGCGCGTGCTGGCGCGCCGCGTGGTGCAGTCGCAGGAAGAGGAACGCGCCCACCTGGCGCGCGAGCTGCACGACGGCACCAGCCAGACGCTGGTGTCGGCCAAGCTGCTGATCGAATCGGCCGTGGAGGAACTGGGCCCGCAGCGCCCGGTGCCGGCCACGCTGGCGACGGCGCTGGAGCGGCTCAACGACGCGCTCACCGAAGTGCGCCGCCTCTCGCACGAGCTGCGCCCGGCGCTGCTCGACACCCTGGGCCTGCCCGCCGCCATCGGGCACCTGGCGCGCAGCTTCGGCGAACACGGGCCGCTCGCCGTGCAGGCGCATGTGGCGCAGCCGCCCGGCCCGCTGCCGCACGATGTGGCGACGGCGCTCTTCCGCGTGGCGCAGGAGGCGCTGACCAACGTGCTCAAGCACGCCCAGGCGCGGCAGGTGCATGTCACCCTGGACTTCGTGGGCGGCGGCGTGCAGCTGGAAGTGCGCGACGACGGCCGCGGCTTCGACGCCGATGCGCTGCGGAACGACCCCCACGCCGGCATCGGCCTGCGCAACATGCACGAGCGCATGGAGGCGCTGGGCGGGCGGCTCGAACTGCGCTCCGGCCCCGGCGGCACGCGCGTGGTGGCCGAGGTGCCGGATACCATCCGCCCCGCATGACCCCGAACCCATGAACACGCCCGCCCGCATCCGCCTCTTCCTCGTCGATGACCACGCCCTGGTGCGCGACGGCCTGCGCGCGCGGCTGGCGCCGCTGCCCTGGATCGACATCGTGGGCGAGGCGGGCGGCGCGGCCGAGGCCGCCGGCCCCATCGCCGCGCTGGCGCCCGACCTGGTGCTGATGGACGTGGGCATGAAGGACATGAACGGCCTGGACTTCGCCGCCCAGCTGCTGGCGCGCCAGCCCGGCCTGCGCGTGCTGATGCTCAGCATGTACGACAACCCCGAGTACGTGCAGCGCGCCCTGCAGGCCGGCGCGCGCGGCTACGTGCTGAAAGACGCGCCCGCCGCCGAGCTGGTCGCTGCGCTGGAGGCCGTGGCCGCCGGCGGCACCTTCCTGAGCCCGGCCGTGTCGCAGCGGCTCTTTCGCAACCAGGCGCCCAAGCCGCTGCTCACGCCGCGCGAATGCGAGATCCTATCGGCCCTGGGCCGTGGCGCTTCCAGCAAGCAGATCGCGGCCGACCTGGGCCTGAGCGTGCGCACGGTGGAGGCGCACCGCCAGAACATCCGGCGCCGGCTGGAGCTGGGCAGCCTGGCCGAGCTGATCCGCTACGCGGTGGAGCATGCGGCAGACCTGGGTACTACGGCGGGAAGCTGAGAGAGCGTCTGAGCCGGCCGGCACCGGGGTGTCGGAGCGTAATCAGGGTTAACCCTTTTCGGGTTGAACCTTAGGCAATCCCACTCGGCTTCCCTACGCGGCAAGGCGGATGCGCGGTGGGGCACGCCTCGGGATACTTGGTGGTTCGGCCGCCTGCCGAGAGAACCAGCCCGAGGGGCAGGGCGGCCCGCTCCCCATCACAACGTTTCAGGAGACAAGTCCCCATGTCCCACATTCGCCGCCACCTCGTGTGGCTCGCCATCGCGCTGCTCGGCGCCTGGGCGCTCGGCACCGTCGCGCTCACGCGCGGCGAGTCGATCAGCGCGCTCTGGATCGTCGTCGCGGCGGTCTGCGTCTATCTGATCGCCTACCGCTACTACAGCCTGTTCATCGCCCAGCGCGTGCTGGGGCTGGACGCCACCCGCTCCACGCCGGCCTGGCGGCACAACGACGGGCTGGACTACGTGCCCACCAACAAGCACGTGCTGTTCGGCCACCACTTCGCCGCCATCGCCGGCGCGGGCCCGCTGGTGGGGCCGGTGCTGGCCGCGCAGATGGGCTATGTGCCGGGCCTTCTGTGGCTGCTGGCCGGCGTGGTGTTCGCCGGGGCGGTGCAGGACTTCATCGTGCTCTTCATCTCCACGCGGCGCGACGGCCGCTCGCTGGGCGACCTGGTCAAGCAGGAGATGGGCACCGTGCCGGGGCTGATCGCGCTCTTCGGCACCTTCATGATCATGATCATCATCCTGGCCGTGCTGGCGCTGATCGTGGTCAAGGCGCTGGCCGAATCGCCCTGGGGCGCCTTCACCGTGGCGGCGACCATTCCCGTGGCGCTCTTCATGGGCGTCTATCTGCGCTACATCCGCCCCGGCCGCATCGCGGAGGTATCGGTGATCGGCTTCGTGCTGCTGATGGCCGCGATCTTCGGTGGGCAGGCCGTGGCGGCCGACCCCGTCTGGGGCCCGGCCTTCACCTTCGACGGCAAGACGCTGACCTGGATGCTGATCGGCTACGGCTTCGTCGCCGCCTCGCTGCCTGTGTGGCTGCTGCTGGCGCCGCGCGACTACCTCTCCACCTTCCTGAAGATCGGCACCATCGTGGCGCTGGCCATCGGCATCGTGGTGGTGGCGCCCACGCTGGAGATGCCGCCCATCACCCAGTTCGCGCAGGGCAACGGCCCGGTCTGGTCGGGCAGCCTGTTCCCGTTCCTCTTCATCACCATCGCCTGCGGCGCGGTGTCGGGCTTCCACGCGCTGATCTCCTCGGGCACCACGCCCAAGATGCTGGAGAACGAGACCCACGCCCGCTACATCGGCTACGGCGGCATGCTGGCCGAATCCTTCGTCGCCGTGATGGCGCTGGTGGCCGCCTCGTGCATCAACCCCGGCATCTACTTCGCCATGAACAGCCCCGCCGCGCTGGTGGGCAGCACGCCTGACGCGGTGGCCGCCACGCTGTCGACCTGGGGCTTCGTCGTCACGCCCGAGATGCTGGTGCAGACCGCCAAGGACGTAGGCGAGCACACCATCCTGGGCCGCGCCGGCGGCGCACCCACGCTGGCCGTGGGCATGGCGCACATCCTCCATCAGGTGGTGGGCGGCCCGGCCATGATGGCCTTCTGGTACCACTTCGCCATCCTGTTCGAGGCGCTCTTCATCCTCACCGCGGTGGACGCCGGCACGCGCGCCGGCCGTTTCATGCTGCAGGACCTGCTGGGCAGCTTCGTGCCCGCGCTCAAACGCACCGATTCGCTGCCCGCCAACCTGATCGCCACCGCGCTGTGCGTGGGCGCCTGGGGCTACTTCCTCTACCAGGGCGTGGTCGATCCGCTGGGCGGCATCAACACGCTGTGGCCGCTCTTCGGCATCTCCAACCAGATGCTGGCCGCCGTGGCGCTGATGCTGGGCACCGTGGTGCTGTTCCGCATGAAGCGCGAGCGCTTCGCCTGGGTGACCATCGCGCCGGCCGCCTGGCTGCTGGCCTGCACGCTCACGGCGGGCTGGCAGAAGATCTTCTCGGCCGACCCGAAGATCGGCTTCCTTTCGCATGCCGCCAAGTACGCCGACGGCATCGCCCAGGGCAAGGTGATCGCCCCGGCCAAGACGGCCGAGGCCATGTCGCGCATCGTGCTCAACGACCGCATCAACGCGGGGCTGTGCGCGCTGTTCATCTTCGTGGTGCTGAGCGTGCTGTTCTACAGCGTGCGCGCCTGCCTGCAGGCCCGCGCCGCGAATCGCCCCACGGCGCATGAAACCCCGTTCGAGGCCCTGCCCGAGGCGGCGAGATGAGCGGTGACCCCGCCGGCGTCTCGCCGGCCGGCCGACCCCTGCAGGCCGCGCGCGATGCCGTGCAGGCCGTCGCCACCGGCGGGCGCTACCTCGCGCAGTCGCTGCGCCTGATGGTGGGCCTGCCCGACTACGACGCCTACCTGAGCCACCATGAGCGCACGCACCCCGGCGAACCGGTGATGAGCTATGCCGAGTTCTTTCGCGACCGGCAGGATGCGCGCTACGGCGGCAAGGGCCGGATCAGCCGCTGCTGCTGATCGACGACGGCCGGCGAGGGCTGCCCGCCCAGCGCCCGTGGTGGCGGCCGACCACGGTGTGGGCTGCCACGCACCGGAGACTTCGCGTCCCTGGCCCCCGGGGCGCTTGCGGCAAGGTGGTGGGGCGGACGTGAGCAGGGGAGGAGCCGTGCCGGCCCGCTCGCGCTAGGTGTGCTGGCGCGTGGCGCGGGTGGCGTTCACCACTCGCCCGATTCCATCCGTATCGCCACTTCGCAGTCGTCGAAGATCTCCAGCTTGGCGATCTTCACGCGCACGCCGATCACGCCGGGCAGCTGCATCAGGCGCCGCGTGAGCTTGCCGATCAGGCTCTCCAGCAGGTTGACGTGCTCCGCCGTGCACTCGTCGATGATGATCTGGCGCACCTTGCGGTAGTCGAGCACGTGGTTGATGTCGTCGTCGTGCGGCAGCAGGGGCTGGCGGCCCTGGTTGAGTTCCGCGTCCACCTGGATGGGTTGGGGCGCGGTCTTTTCGTGTTCGAGGATGCCCAGGTTCGCGTCGAAGCGCAAACCGGTGAGCGTGAGGATCTGCTGGCCGCCGTCGGGGGTCATGGGGCTTCGTTCCTGAGAATCGATTCGCTGAATCGGAAGGTCTCCACGCCCACGAATTCGCAGTCGGGGTAGACGTCGGGCTTGGCCGTGCGCACGCGCACCGCCATCACGCCGGGTTGGGACATCAGCGTGGCGAGCAGCTCGTCGCCCAGCGTTTCCTGCAGGCCGATGGGGCCGCGGGCGATGCGTTCGTGGACGGCATCGCGCACGAAGTCGTAGTCCAGCACTTCAGCGATGGCGTCGGCCTGGGGCGTGGTGTCGGCCAGGCGCACGTAGATGTCCACGTCCAGCAGGAGGCGTTGGGGCGCGGCCTTCTCGAAGTCGTGGATGCCGATCCAGGCCTGCACCGTGAGGCCGCGCAGCATCAGGCGCCGGCAGTGGGCCTGCAGCCAGTCCATGCGGCTCATGGGCGGCCTCCTTGGGTGGCCGATGCCGCGCCCTGCAGTACCTGCTCGGCCACGAACATGATGTCGCGCTCGGTGGGCACCAGGTGCTGGCCGTTGTCCACGCACAGGCTCATGCCGGTGATGCAGGGGTTGCCGGCGAGGAAGGCCGCCGCCTGCGCCACCTGGGCCGGGTCGATGGGTTTGAGCAGCAGGTTGGCATGGCTGGCGGCCGCGAAGTTCTCTGCCGTCTGCGGGCCGCTCTGGAAGAGCAGGCCGGGTGCCACCGCGTTCACGCGCACCTGGGGCGCCAGGGCCTGCGCCTGCTGCGCGACCGAGCGCTCCAGCGCCAGCTTGGACAAGGTGTAGGAGTAGTAGTCGGGATTCAAATTGAAGACTTTCTGGTCGAGCACATGCACGACGGATGCGGCCGGCGTGCCCGCAGGGCCCCCGGCGTGCAGGCCGTGCAGCAGCCGTGCGAGCGTGACGGGCACGACGAGGTTGGTGCGCATCTGCGCCCAGAGTGTTTCCTCGGCGAAGTCGGCGGCGGTGTCGGGTTCGAACAGCGAGGCGTTGTTGACCACGCAGTCCAGCCGCCCGCCGGTCTGCGCCAGCACGCGGGCGAAAAGTTCGCGCGCATCGGCTTCGGAGTGCAGCGGGCCGGCGACGGCCACCGCATGCCCGCCGGCCGATGCGATCTGCGCCACCACCGCTTCGGCCTCGTCTGCCGACTGGTGGTAGTGGCAGGCCACCTGCCAGCCCTGGTGGGCGAAGGCCAGGCACAGCTCGCGGCCCAGGCGCCTGGCGCCGCCCGTCACCAGCACCCAGCTCGCGGCTCCGGCGGCAGAGCGGCCGGGCGCGGAACCTGGGGCGGAATCGGGCAGGCGGGCGGTATCGCTCATAAGATGGAAGGCTGGTCAGAACAAGGCAGAAGGCCCGGCGCAGCGCCGGAAGGAACGAACGAGATGACGGTGAACCCTCAGAAAGAACAGGCGAGTGTAATGACGAACGCCCTGGCCGGCCGCGTGCGCGAGGCCATCGCCCAGGCCGGCGGCTGGATCGGTTTCGACCGCTTCATGGAGATGGCGCTCTACACGCCCGGCCTGGGCTACTACGCCAATGAATCGCCCAAGTTCGGCACCCTGCCGGAGTCGGGCAGCGACTTCGTCACCGCGCCCGAACTCTCGCCCGTCTTCGGCCGGGCGCTGGCCGCCCAGGTGCGCGAGGCGATGGACGCCACCGGCACCGACGAGGTCTGGGAATTCGGCGCCGGTTCCGGCGCGCTGGCCGCGCAGCTCTTGGAGGCGCTGGGCGACCGCGTGCGGCGCTACACCATCGTGGACCTGTCGGGCAGCCTGCGCCGGCGCCAGCAGGCGGCGCTCGCCGCCTGGGAAGGGCGCGTCGCCTGGGCCGACCGCCTGCCCGAGCGCTTCGAGGGCATCGTCGTCGGCAACGAAGTGCTGGACGCCATGCCCGTGCAGCTGCTGGCGCGCCATGGCGGTGCCGGCACCGGCGTGTGGCACGAGCGCGGCGTATCCCTGGGCGAAGCCGGCCAGGACGCAGAAGCCACTTTCGCCTGGGCCGACCGACCCACCGCGCTGCGCCCGCCCGTCGAGCCCGAGGGCCCGCAGGACTACCTCACTGAGATCCACGCCCAGGGCGAAGGCTTCATGCGCATGCTGGCCCAACGCCTGGCGCGCGGCGCGGCTTTTCTCATCGACTACGGATTTCCCGAGGCCGAGTACTACCACCCCCAGCGCCACATGGGCACGCTGGTCTGCCACCAGGCGCACCAGGTTGATTCCGATCCGCTGGCCGATGTGGGCGCCAAGGACATCACCGCCCACGTCAACTTCACCGCCATGGCCCTGGCCGCGCAGGACGCGGGCCTGCACGTGCTGGGCTACACCACCCAGGCGCACTTCCTCATCAACTGCGGTTTGCTATCGCAATTGGAGCAGCTACCCCAGGCGGAGCGCGCGCAAGCGGCCAAATTGATGATGGAGCACGAGATGGGCGAGCTCTTCAAGGTGCTGGCCGTGGGCGCGGGGCGCGAGCCCTGGCAGCCGATGGGCTTCGCGCAGGGCGACCGCACGCACCGGCTGTAGGGCAGGGGCCGGAGCGCTGCACGCCTTCGGGGAATCCATAGGTGTTGGGGTGGTAACAACTGACGAAGCCGTGGCTCCCAGCAGAAGGCAGGAGCTGTCGCAAAGCTCCGCCGATGGCCCGGGCCACCGGCCTTTCCGGATCTCCGTTTGAAGCGGGCCCCGTATTCCACTGCCGGGGCTTGAGCTGCCGCCGCAGCCCCCCCCCCCCCCCCGCGTACCGCCCGCATCTGGCAGCAGGGCTGGGTGTGGCGCCTGGTCATCGTGGTGGTGCGGGCCGTGCGGTGGGAGGGCCTGGCCAGCGGCGAATGGGTCGCCAAGACCGCCAGCTCGCTGTCGGTGCTGCGCAAGGGGTGCCTCGCCGGCCTGGTGCTGGTCATCCTGATCGGCCTTTGGGTGGAAAGCCTGGGCTTTCACACGCTGGAGCGGTTAACGGTGCGTGGCTTGGGCGTGCAGCGCTGAGCGCAAAGTCGTTCCCAGCGCGCTTTCCAGCTTTCCTTGTCTGGAGGCGCGAGCTTCGTAGCCGCGTGGCAGCGCGATATGAAGGGCCACCGTCCGGTGATCGAGGATCACCCGGGCGCCTCCTGCCAGACCCGCACGCCACCTACACTCCCCGCATGCTGCGCTGGTTTATCGTCGTCTTCCTCGCCCTCATGTGCATCAGCTGGCTTTCGCCGCTGCTGCGGCGCATGGGGTTCGGGCGGCTGCCGGGGGATTTCCGGTTCCGCCTGGGCGGGCGCGATTGGGATGTGCCGCTGGCGTCCACTTTGCTGCTGAGCTTCGTCGCCAGCCTGATCGCCAAGTGGGTGTGATGGGGCAGGCCGGGCGTGTGCGCTCGGTGCAGCAGGCGGCAGCGTGCGTTTCTTTTCTGAAAGGCTTCGGGGGCAGATGACGACGACGATGAAGGCGTGTATTGATGTGGGCGGCACCAAGGTGGCCGTCAGCCTGAGCGATGGCACGGGTGCGCCGCCAGTAGGCAGGCGGGCCGAGCCCACGGCCACCACGGGCGACCGGGGGGCGCTGGCGCGGCAGATCCTGCGGATGGTGGACGAGGTCTGCGCCAGCCTGGGCCTGGAGCCGGGCAGCGTCACCCAGGCCGGCGTTTCGTCGTGCGGGCCCTTCCTTTTCGTCGATGGGCGGGCCGAGGTCAGCAACCCCAACATCTGCGGCGGCCTGGCAGGCCCTGCGCGCGGGCTGGGCAACGACTGGGTTTCGGTGCCGCTGGAGGCGCCGCTGCGCGAGCGCTTCGCCCAGGTGCGGGTGGAGAACGATGCCGTCGCCGCGCTGGAGGCCGAGCGCATCTGGGGCGCGCTCCAGGGCCTGGACCACTGCGCCTACGTGACCTGGAGTACCGGCGTGGGCGCGGGCCTGTGCGTGGATGGCCGGGTGCTGCGCGGCAAGAACGGCAATGCCGGCCACGCGGGCCACACCTATGCGTCAGACGACCCGATCGGCATGCTGTGCGGCTGCGGCAACCGGGGCGATGTGGAGGCGCTGGTGGCGGGCAATGCGGTGCAGCGCCGCTTCGCCGAAGGCGGCTGGGCCGATGCGGCGGCGCTGATGCGGGCGGCCTCCGCGGGCGATGCCGCCGCGCTGGACGTGGTGAACGAACTCTGTCGGGTGCTCGGCCGCATGCTCTACAACCTGGTGGCGCTGATGGATCTGCAGCGCATCAGCCTGGGCGGCAGCGTGTTCTGGAACAACCAGGCCCTGCTGCTGCCGCGCCTGCAGCATGAGGTGTCGAGCCGCCTGCCGGCGCTGACCGAGGGTGTGCAGCTGGTGCCGGCCGGGCTGGGCGACAAGGTGGGCGACTACGCGGCGCTGGCGCTGGTGCATTGAAATGAGGTGAGGCCGGCATCCGGCCCCCGGCGCCACCGCCGCACGCTTCAGACGCAGCGCTCGATGGCCCGGCCCAGCAGCTCCAGCCCCTGGTCGATCTCCGCGTCGCTCACCGTCAGCGGCGGGGCGATGCGGAACACGCCGCCCATGCCGGGCAGCTGCACCACGTTCATCGACAGGCCCAGCCGCATGCATTCGCCGGTGATGGCCGCGCCCAGGCCGTCGGCAGGTTCCTTGGTGGTGCGGTCCTTGACGATTTCCAGGCCCAGCAGCAGGCCCCGGCCGCGCACGTCGCCGATGCACTCGTAGCGCTCCTGCAGCGCGCGCAGGCCGGCCTCCAGCCGGGCGCCCGCCACCCGGGCACGGTCGGCCAGGCGGTCGCGCTGCACGATCTCCAGCACCTTCAGGCCGATGGCCGCGGGCAGCGGGTCGCTCACATGGGTGGTGTAGAACAGATAGCCGCGCTCGTGGGCGCGTTCCTCGATCTCGGCCGTGGTGACGATGGCCGCCAGCGGCAGGCCGGCGCCCAGGGTCTTGGAGAGGGTCAGGATGTCGGGCACCACGCCGTCGCGCTCGCACGCGAACATCGTGCCGGTGCGGCCCACGCCGGTCTGCGCCTCGTCGAGGATCAGCAGCATGCCGCGCTCCTCGCACTTCGTCTTGAGCGCGGCCAGATAGCCCGGCGGCAGGTCGATGATGCCGCCCGAACTGAGGATGGGCTCGGCGATGAAGGCGGCCAGGCTGCCGCAGGACTGGCGGTCCACCAGGTCGAAGCCGTAGTCCAGCTCGGCCTGCCAGTCGTAGGCGCCGCTGGCATCGAAGAAGCGCGGCCGGAAGCCGAAGGGCGCGTTGATGGCCAGCGAGCCTGCCGCCGCCGGGCCCACGCCGCGCCGCCCGGCGCTGTAGGTGGCCGAGGCCGCACCGCCCGTCATGCCGTGCCAGGACTGGGCGAAGCCCACGATCTCGAACCGGCCCGTGACCAGCTTGGCCATGCGGATGGCGGCCTCGTTCGATTCCGCGCCGGTGGTGAGGAGCAGGCTGCGCTCCAGCGCGCCCGGCGCCACGCCGGCCAGCGCCGTGGCCAGGTCCACCACGGGGCGCGACAGCATGCCGCTGAAGAGGTGCTCCAGCCGGTGGGCGTAGTCGCCGATCACGGCGCTGATCTCGGGATGGCAGTGGCCGAGCACGGCGCTCATCTGGCCCGAGGTGAAGTCCAGGATGGGCCGTCCGTCCGCGTCATAGACGAAGCTGCCGGCCGCGCGCTCGATCACCAGGGGGGCGAAGCTGCCGCCGTAGCGCACCAGGTGCTGGCGGGCGCGGTTCCAGAAATCGGGATCGTCGTTGCGGGACATGCAGGGCTCCTGACAGGCGAATGAGGCAAGCGGGGGGGGGAGGGGCGACACGAGAAGAGACAGGGGTTTGCAGGCCACTCTAGGGGCTTGCCAGGTGTCAGTAAAACGAATAGTTTTCAAGGCTGAAATCAACATTTCTGATACCTTGCCCTCCGCTCTCGACATCGACCTGCTACGCAGCTTCGCCGCCGTGGCCCAGACCGGCACGCTGGGCGCCGCGGCCGCGCGCGTGGGCCGCACCCAGTCCGCGCTGAGCATGCAGATGCAGCGCCTGGAAGAGTCCTGCGGCCAGCCGCTGCTGCACCGCACGGGGCGGGGCGTGCGCCTGACCAGCCAGGGCGAGCGGCTGTTGGTGCATGCGCGGCGCATCCTGCACCACCACGACGAGGCGCTGGCGGACCTGACCGGCACCGGCCTGGCCGGTGCGCTGGCCGTGGGCTGCCCGGACGACTACGCGGCCGCCTTCCTGCCCCAGCTGCTGCGCGGCTTCGCGCTGCTGCACCCGCTGGCCCGGGTGGACGTGGTGTGCGCGCCCACGCCCCGCCTGCGCGAGCGGCTGGCCACGCGCGCGCTCGACGTGGCCCTGGTCTCGCTGCCCTGGGGCGACGCGCCGCCGCCCGGCACGCTGGCGCCGCTGCGGCGCGAGCCGCTGGTCTGGGTGGCGAGCCCCGGCACGGCGGTGGCGGACTGGGACCCGCTGCCCCTGGCCCTGTCCGACCCCGACGTGCTGGATCACCGCGCCGCGTGCGAGGGCCTGCAGGCCCAGGGCCGGGCCTACCGCGTGGCCTATGCCAGCGGCAGCCTCACCGGGCTCACGGCCGTGGTGCGGTCCGGCTCGGCCGTGGCGGTGCTCACGCGCTGCGCGGTGCCGCCCGACCTGCAGGTGCTGGCCGCCGATGCCGGCCTGCCGGAGCTGCCCTGGCTCGGCATCAGCCTGGCGTTCTCCCAGGGGCAAGCCGCGACGCCGCTGGCGCAGGCCTTCGCGGACCATGTACGCGGCGTGCTGCCGTCGTTGTGATGGGGAAAACCAGGGGGGCGGCGCGCGCCAGGCCGGGGACATCCGGGCCCGGCGCAAAGGCGAGCAGTGGTCGGAAGCTCTGGCCTCAGCCGCCGCGCGCCAGGTGGCTGCGGTCGTCGTCCTCGCCGGCCTGCTCCAGGGCCGAGAGGTAGCTCTTGCGCCACCAGTGCACGTCGTGCTCGCGGATGTTTTCCATCAGCCGCTGGTGGCGGCGCTGGCGTTCGGGCAGCGGCATCTGCAGCGCGGTCTGGATGGTGTCGGCCATGCCCTGCGTGTCGTACGGATTGACCAGCAGCGCTTCCTTCATCTGCTCGGCCGCGCCCGCGAAGCGCGAGAGCACCAGCACGCCGGGGTCCTCCGGGTCCTGCGCGGCCACGTATTCCTTGGCGACGAGGTTCATGCCGTCGCGCAGCGGCGTGACCAGGCCCACGGCGGCGGCGCGGCACAGGCCCGGCACGCGCTTGCGCGCCACGGTGCGGTGGATGTAGCGCAGCGGCATCCAGTCCAGGTCGCCGAAGTCGCCGTTGATGGCGCCGCACAGGCCTTCGAGCTCGGTGCGCAGGTCGGCATAGGCATTCACGCTGTCGCGCGAGGGCGAGGCGATCATGACGAGCGTGGCGCTGTGCTGGTTCTCGGGGTAGCGCGAGAGCAGTTCGCGGAAGGCGCGCACGCGCTGCGGGATGCCCTTGGAATAGTCCAGCCGGTCGATGCCCAGGAGCAGGCGGCGGCGCGAATATTCCTCGCGCATGGAGTGGAAGGTATCCATGGCCTCGGGCGCGGCCGCCAGGCGCGCGAACTCGTCCACGTCGATGCCGATGGGAAAGGCCCCCACCTGCACGGTGGCGCCGAAGGCGCGCAGCCGCTGCGGGCCGACGGCCTGGGCCGATGCTTCCTGGTCGAGGTAGCGCGTGAAATGCGCCACGTCGGCCTCGCTCTGCAGGCCCACCAGGTCGTAGGCGAAGAAGGAGCGCATCAGCCATTCGTGCTGCGGAATGGCGGCCATGATGAGCGGCGGCGGCACGGGGATGTGCAAAAAGAAGCCGATCTTCTGGCGGCAGCCCAGCGCGCGCAGCTCGGCGGCCAGCGGGATCAGGTGGTAGTCGTGCACCCAGATGACGTCGTCGTCCTTGAGCAGCGGCAGCAGCTTGCGGGCGTACATCTGGTTCACGCGCCGGTAGCCGGCGATGTAGCCGGCGTTGAAGTCGGCCAGGTCCAGCCGGTAGTGGAACACCGGCCAGAGCACGCTGTTGCTATAGCCGTAGTAGTAGCTGTCGTGGTCCTCGCGGCACAGATCGACGGTGGCCAGCGTGACGTTGCCGGCCTGGCGCGTGTGCAGCGTGCCTTCGCCGGGCAGGCCGTCTTCGGTGACCGTGCCGCTCCAGCCGAACCACAGGCCCCCGGTCTGGTTCAGGGTCTCGCCCAGGGCCACCGCCAGGCCGCCGGCGGCGGGCTTGCGAGGGTCGGCGATACGGTTGGAGATGACGACGAGACGGCTCATGGAAAGGTCCTTGGAAAGTGATCGCTGGGAGTGGGCGGGCCGGCCGGCGCGTGCCGGCTCAGATCACCGAGTCCCACGGCGCCGACAGGCGCATGGCGGCATTGATGATGCCCACCATCGAATAGGTCTGCGGGAAGTTGCCCCACATCTCGCCGGTCTCGGCATGCGTGTCTTCCGACAGCAGGCCCAGCGGGTTGCGGGCGGCCAGCATGGCCTCGAAGATCTCGCGTGCCTGGCTGCGGCGGCCGATACGCGCCAGCGCGTCGATGCGCCAGAAGGTGCAGATGTTGAAGGCGGTGTCGGGCTTGCCGAAGTCGTCCGCAGCCTCGTAGCGGCGCATGTAGGGGCCATCGCAGAGCGAGGCTTCCATGGCGTCCACCGTGCTCACGAAGCGAGGATCGCGCGGGTCGATCAGGCCGACCTCGGCCATCAGCAGCACGCTGGCGTCCAGCTCGTGCCCGCCGAAGCTCTCTGCGAAGGCCTGGCGCCTGTCGCTCCAGGAGCGCGCGAGGATCTCCTCGCGCATGCGGTGCGCGTGCTCCTGCCAGTACGCTGCGCGGTCGGCGAGCTGCAGCTTGGCGGCGATCTTGGCCAGCCGGTCGCAGGCGGCCCAGCTCATGAGTGCGGACGAGGTGTGGATGCGGGCGCGGGTGCGCAGCTCCCACATGCCGGCGTCGGGCGTGCCATAGACGCGCACGGCCAGCTCGCCGATCTGTTCCATGCGGGTGAATTCGGCTTCGCCGCCGGGGTTGAGCAGCCGCCGGTCGTGGAAGGCCTGCGCCGCACCCAGGATGATGTTGCCGTACACGTCGTGCTGGAAATGCTCGGCCGCTTGGTTGCCCACGCGCACCGGGCCCATGCCGCGGTAGCCGGCCAGCTGGGGCACGAAGTCTTCGGGCAGCTCGCATTCCAGGCCGATGCCGTAGAGAGGCTGGATGTGGCCTTCGCTCGCTTCGGCCACCACGCTGCTGAGCCAGCGCAGGTAGTCCTCCATGGTGGCGGTTTCCGAGAGGCTGTTGAGCGCGCGAACGACGAAGAACGCGTCGCGCAGCCAGCAGTAGCGGTAGTCCCAGTTGCGGCCGCTGTGGGCCGATTCGGGGATGCTGGTGGTCATGGCCGCCACGATGGCGCCGGTGTCTTCGTAGAGCGAGAGCTTGAGCGTGATGGCCGCGCGGATCACCGCGTCCTGCCACTCGAGCGGTAGCGCCAGGCGCTGCGTCCACTGGCGCCAGTAGGCGATGGTGTCCTGCTCGTAGGAGCGGGCCGTGTCGGCGATGCCGGTGGGGAGGGCCTCGTCGGCGCCGAGCAGGAATTCGTAGCCGCGCGAGAGCACGAAGGGCTGGCCGGAGAGCACGTGCGAGAGCGGCGCGTCGGTGGTCAGGCGCAGCGTCAGGTCGGGGCCGACGAAGCGCACGTGGTGGCTGCCCTGGGTGATCTCGGGCCGCTCGCTGCCCCAGCCGAAGCGCAGGTTGGCGGTGACGCGGATGCGCGGCGAGCCCTTGACCGGCCGCACGCGGCGCACCAGCAGCATGGGTCGGAAGAACCGCGCCCGGGCATGGAAGCGCGGGGCGAAGTCGGTGATCTCGATGCTGTTGCCGGAATGGTCGGTGAGCCGCGTGCGCAGCACGGCGGTATTGGGCTCGTACCACTGGCGGCTTTCGGCCAGGTTCTCCAGTTCGATGGCGAAGCGGCTGCCCTCGTCGCCGGGCTGGATCAGGGCGTTGAACACCGGGTCGCCGTCGAAGCGCGGCATGCACGACCAGACGATGTGGCCCTGCGCATCGACCAGCGCGCTGATGGAGCAGTTGCCGATCATGCCCAGCTTGAGCGATGCATCGGCCGGCGGCGCGAAGCTCTCGGGCCGGGGCAGCAGCTCGCGCGCCACACGGCGGGCCGCGGCCGGGGGCGGGGCGGGCGGTTGCTGGGCCGGCGCCGCCGCGGGCGCATCCGGTTGGGGCGGGGTGGGGGGCGTGGTGGTGCTCATGATGCGGGCAGGCCCTCGGGCGAGGCCATCTGGAAGATCCATTCGCGCAGCATGGTGGTGTCGTCGCAGCGGACTTGTGCCTGGGTCTCGCCCGGCCCCACCTTGATGCCGATGCCACCCAGCGCCAGCACGGCGGAGAAGCCGTGCTCGTCGGTCACGTCGTCGCCCGCGAAGACGGGGATGCGCCCTTCGAAGGGCGCATGGCGCATGAAGTCGGCGATGGCGCGGCCCTTGTCGGGGCCGGCGGCCTTGATCTCCAGCACGCACTTGCCCTGCAGCAGCTCCAGGCCCGGCGTCTGGGCCATGGCGTGCTCCACGGCGGCGCGGCACTGCGCCTCCAGCTCGGGCGCCTGGCGGTAGTGCAGGGCCACGCCTGCGCTCTTGCGCTCCAGCACCAGCGCAGGGTAGCGCTCCAGCATGGGCTCGAGTACGCGCAGGGGCGGCGCGAGATCGGGCACGTTAACGCTGCCCTCCATGCCGCTGCCCAGGCGGTACTGGGCGCCGTGTTCGGCCGCCAGGGGCAGTTTCAAGGGAGCAAGGAAGTGGTCGATGTCGACCTGACGGCGGCCGGTGACGATGGCCAGCGCGCCGTTCAGCTGCTGGTGCAGGTGCTCCAGCGCGGGGACGATGCCAGGGTGGACCTGCGTCGCATCGGGATGCGGCGCGATGTCGGCCAGCGTGCCGTCGAAGTCGAGGAAAAGCGCGTGGCGCGCTGTCAGCAACGGTAGCTTTTGCATTGCCGGTACCTTAGCAAATGGCGGTCCAGCGGGCTGTAGGCCATGGGCTATTCGTCCCCGGCCCGGTCAATGCGGGGCCGTCTCCAGATGCTGTTCCAGCGCCTGGATGCGGGCGCGGCGGATGGCCTCGCCCACCTGTGGGCCGCCCAGGCCGGCGCGGGCGGCTTCGGCGGCGATGGGGCCGGTGGCCACGGCGCGGGCGGCGGCCAGGGCGGCGGCCAGGCGTGGGCGCTGGGGGTAGGGCGCTTCCTCGAAGCCCAGCCGGCCGCGCGCGTCGCACTCGCAGGCCAGCAGCACGTCGGCGAAGCGCTCGGGCTTGCGCAGCGCGTCGCAGCGCTCCAGCAGGCGCAGGAGGGCGGCGGCGTTCAGCTCGCCGCTGCGGTGGATGTTGCCGTGCTCGCGGGCCACCACGTCGGCGGTCTCGCGGCAGTCCACCGGCACGCGCAGGCGCTCGGCCACGGCCTGCAGCAGCCGGGCGCTGCGCGCCTCGTGGCCGATGTGGCGCGGCAGCACGTCGGCGGGCGTGGTGCCCTTGCCCAGGTCGTGCGTGAGGCAGGCGAAGCGCACGGCGAGCGGCGCCTGCAGGCGCGCGGCCATGTCCAGCACCATCATCAGGTGGATGCCCGTGTCCACCTCGGGGTGGTATTCGGCGCGCTGCGGCACGCCCCAGAGACGGGCCACTTCGGGCAGCAGCACGGCGAGCGCGCCGCAGTCGCGCAGCACCTCGAACATGCGCGAGGGGCGCGCTTCCATCAGGCCGCGGGCCAGTTCCTGCCAGACGCGCTCTGGCACCAGGTGGTCGGCTTCGCCCGCCGCCACCATCTCGCGCATAAGCTGCATGGTTTCGGGCGCGACGTGGAAGTCGGTGAAGCGCGCCGCGAAGCGCGCCACGCGCAGGATGCGCACGGGATCTTCGCGGAAGGCGTCGGTGACGTGGCGCAGCACCCGCGCCTGTATGTCGCGCACGCCGCCATAGGGGTCGCAGAGCCCGGGAGCGATTGCACCGTAAGGGCCTTCAGCTATGGAATTGATAGTGATGTCGCGGCGCGAAAGATCTTCTTCCAGCGTCACGTCGGGCGCGGCATGCACGGCGAAACCGCGGTAGCCGGGGCCGCTCTTGCGCTCGGTGCGCGCCAGGGCGTATTCCTCGCGCGTCTCGGGGTGGAGGAAGACGGGGAAGTCGCGCCCCACGGGGAGGAAGCCCTCGGCTTCCATCGCCGCCGGCGTGGCGCCGACGACGACCCAGTCGCGGTCATGAACGGGGCGG
The DNA here is from genome assembly GCF_057642795.1 of Paracidovorax sp. Taxonomy (NCBI): domain Bacteria; kingdom Pseudomonadati; phylum Pseudomonadota; class Betaproteobacteria; order Burkholderiales; family Comamonadaceae; genus Paracidovorax; species Paracidovorax sp. Next base: position 68,642 of record NZ_JBXYZY010000040.1, on the reverse strand, counting down.
CCCAGCAGCCGGTCCCGCACCGCGCCGCCCACCAAATAGATCTGCATGCGGGCAGTGTAGCCACGGCGCTCGCGTGCCTGCCGGGCGCCGGCCTGGCGTGCCTATAGTCGGCGCCTGGCCTTCGCCGGCTGTTTCACCATCATCTCCACCGCCATGACCACGCCTCCCACCATCACCATCGCCCAGATGAACCCCGACGGCAGCCTGCCGATTCCAGCGCCTGCCCCCGCCCCTGCAGCCGCGACGCCCGATGCCGCAGAGATGCTGCAGCGCATCGAGGCACTGCAGGACCGCGCGGATGCGCTGCAGGAGGTGCTGGACAAGCCGCTCAGCGCCATCCTGGCCGAACACGAGCGCGCCCAGGAGGCCGCGGCGGCCTGGGATGCGTTCGGCGCGATGTGGATGCTGTCGCAGCGTGCCATGCGCCGCGTGGCCATGGATCTGGCCGCCCAGCTGGGCGTGAGCGAGGAGGACGTGGTGCAGCGCGCCCTGGCCCATGCGCGCGATGTGCTGAATGTGGAGGACGAGGACCTGGGCGGCACCGTCGCTGCCGCGCAGCTGGCGCACATCGCGCGCCACAAGCCCTTCCTGCGCAAGCAGTTCCGGTAAGAACGTGAACACGTTCTAAGGCCGGGCGTGTGGCGCTGCGGTCAGGCCTGCGCGGGCCGCAGCCGGTACGGCTCCTCGAATTCGCGGAAATCGTTCTCGGCCAGCGCGCCCTGCACCCAGGCCTGCACGCCGGGCAGCGCCATCACCCGCTCCACATAGGCGGCGATGTGCGGCGGCACCGGCAGGCCGTAGGTGACGAGGCGGGCGCACACGGGCGCGAAGAAGGCGTCTGCGATGCTGAAGCTGCCCAAGAGCAGCGGGCCGCCGTGGGCCTCCAGCAGCTGTGTCCAGAGGGCGACCAGGCGCGCCACGTCGGCGCGCACGCCGGGTTGGTCTCGCCAGATGAGCGCGCCCACTTCCGGCAGGCGCGCCTCGATGTTCATCGGGCAGGCGCTGCGCAGGGCGCCAAAGCCGCTGTGCATCTCGGCGCAGGCGCTGCGGGCCATGGCGCGGGCGCGCACGCCGGCGGGCCAGAGGGCGAGGTCAGGGAATTGCTCGGCCAGGTATTCGGCGATGGCCAGCGTGTCCCACACCACCAGATCGCCGTGCACCAGGGCCGGCACCTTGCCCGTGGGCGAGACGGCGGCCAGGCGCTGCTTGAATGCGGAGCCGGCGTCGAAGCTGTCGAAGCGCACCAGCACCTCGTCGAAGGCGATGCCGGCCTGGCGCATCAGCACCCAGGGGCGCATGGACCAGGAGGAGTAGTTCTTGTTGCCGATATAGAGCTGCATCTGCTGCATGGCGGGGCCTCGGGGGATCGTGATGGGTGGCGGGATGGCCACTCTACGGCGCCTGCCGCGCGGCATGGTTGCCGTTTGGCCGCTCGATTGATGCGGCCCGCGCATCGGCGGGGGGCAGCCGCGCTAGATCGGCCAGACCACGCCGTTGTCGTTCAGGATGGCATCCAGCGGCCGGTCGTGCGCCTCGGGCTCGAAGTCTTCGATGAAGCCGTGCGTGAAGCCCAGACCCACCGTGACGGGCGCCGGCTGCAGCGTGGCCAGCGTGCGGTCGTAGAAGCCGCCGCCATAGCCCAGCCGGTAGCCGCCGATGCCGTAGCCCACGCAGGGCACGAAGAGCAGGGTGGGCACGATGATCTCGGTGTCCTTCGGCTTGGGGATGCCGTAGGCGTCCTCTTCCATGGGGCAGCCCGGGTGCCAGGCATGAAAGGTGAGGGTCTTCGTTTGCTTGTTGACCACCGGCAGGCCGATGCGGCGGCGCTGCGGCTCGTCGAGCAGCTCGCCGTCTTCCTTCCAGCGATGCAGCGCGGGCAGGGGGTCGAACTCGCCCTTGATGGGCCAGTAGGCGCCGATGATGGTGTCGGGCCGGTCCACCAGCCAGATGCGCATCACGCGCTGCAGCAGGTCGGCGCGCTGTAGGCGATCGGGCAGGTTCAGGCGTTCTTCAATCAGGGCGCGGCGCAGGGCTGCTTTGTCCATCACATAATTCCCTCATGCTGATCCACAAGATTCTGACACCGCTTCTGGCCGCCACCGTGCTGGCCGCCACCGCGCCGCTTGCCGCGGCGCAAAACCGGGGCGACGAGGCCGTGCTGGAAATGCAGAAGGCCTACCGCAAGGGCGATCGCCAGGCGCTCACCAGCCTGCTGCCCTATGCCCGCGGGAACCCGCTGGAACCCTGGGCCGCCTACTGGGAGCTCAAGGCCCGCCTGCAGGACGCCTCGCCCGCCGAGGTGGCCGACTTCCTGCGGCGCTATGCCGGCACCTATCAGGAGGACCGTCTGCGCAACGACTGGCTGCTGCTGCTGGGCCAGCGGCGCGACTGGGGCCAGTTCGCAGACCTGCACGCCGCCTACCGCATGGGCGACGACCGCGAGGTGCGCTGCTATGCCATCACCATTGACCACATCAAGGGCGCGGCCCCGGCCAGCGCGGCCGGCGAGGTGCTGCGCCTCTGGTATGCCCAGCGCGACGGCGACGACGGCTGCACCAACGCCGCGTCCGAGCTGTTCGCCAGCCGCAAGCTCAAGTCCCTCGACATCTGGCGCAAGGCCCGCCTGGGCGCTGATGCCAACCGCTCGCGCGTGGTGCGAGACGCCGTCGGCATCGTCGCGCCCGAGGCCCTGCCGCAGCTGCGCGACGTGCTGGACAACCCCATCAAATATCTCACGGGCCGCGCCAGCGCCAGCACCCAGGTCAGCCACGAGCTGGTCGTGCTGGCCCTCATCCGGCTGTCCCGCAACGACGTGGCGCAGGCCGCGCGCCTGCTCGACAGCAAATGGGGCGTGCAGCTCTCGCCTGAGGAACGCAACTGGACCTGGGGCGTGCTCGGCCGGCAGGCCGCGGCCTCGCTGTCGGACGATGCGCTGGGCTATTACGGCAACGTCACCCGCGATGCCGACCTGACCGACGACATGCTGGCCTGGAAGGTGCGTGCCGCCCTGCGCGCCGGGCAGTGGAAGGTGGCCGGCCGCGCCATCGACGCCATGAGCCCCGAGGCCCGCAACGACAGCACCTGGATCTACTGGAAGGCGCGCTCCCTCATGGCCCAGCGCCCGGGCGACGACGACCGCGCCGAGATCAAGAAGCTGCTCGAACGGATCGCCGGCCCCAGCGGTTTCTACGAGCAGCTGGCGCTGGAAGAGCTGGGCCAGCGCGTGACGGTGCCGCCCGTGCCTGCGCCGCTCACGGCCGAGGAAAAGGCCGCCGCCCGCGCCAACCCCAGCCTGGCGCGCGGGCTCTACGCCATCCAGCTCGGCCTGCGCGGCGAAGGCGTGCGCGAATGGAACTACGGCACCAACCTGCACACGCCAGGGGGCCTGGCCGAGCGCGAGCTGCTGGCCGCCGCCGATTTCGCCTGCTCCCAGCAGGTCTGGGACCGCTGCATCAACACCAGCGAGCGCACCAAGACCTCGTTCGATGCCAGCCAGCGCTTTCCCACGCCGTTCCGCGACGCGGTGGTGGCGCGCGCCCAGGGCATCGGCCTGGACCCGGCCTACGTCTATGGCCTGATCCGCCAGGAAAGCCGCTTCATCATGGATGCGCGCTCGGGCGTCGGCGCCTCGGGCCTGATGCAGGTCATGCCCGCCACGGCCCGCTGGACGGCGCGCAAGATCGGCATGGCCGGCTTCACGCCCGACCAAATCAACGACCGCGACACCAACATCGCCATCGGCACGGCCTACCTCAAGCTGGCGCTGGACGATTTCGACGGCTCCATGGCCCTGGCCGCCGCCGCCTACAACGCCGGCCCGGGGCGCCCCCGCAACTGGCGCAACGGCCCGGTGCTCGACGCGGCGATATGGGCCGAGAACGTGCCGTTCCCCGAAACGCGCGACTACGTGAAAAAGGTGCTCTCCAACACCACGTTCTACGCCGCCCTGCTCACGGGTCAGCCGCAGTCCATCAAGGGTCGGCTGGGCACGGTGGGCCCGCGCGACATGAGCCGGCCGGACCCGTCCAAGGATCTGCCTTGAGTTGGGCGCGTGGCCTGCGTCAGGCGTTGTGCAGCCAGCCGTCCGCCCGCCGGGCAGCGCCGCTGGCTTCCAGCGCCGATAGCAATTCGCTCGTCCATTCAGTGAACGGCGTGCCGCCGAAATGGCGCGCGTGCAGCATCCCGAAGTAGGGCGTGGCAGTCGCCCAGGCCCGCACCTGTGCCTCCGGCGCCTGCTGCCATTCCAGCAGTTTGTATTTCAGCAGCACCTTGGCGGCGTAGAGGGCGTGGCGTGCGGGGCTCTGCACGAAGCTGTCCAGCCGGCGCCGGGCGGTGGCCAAGGCGCCCGCCACGTCGGTGAAGACCGGTCCGTGGCCGGGAATGACGATGACCGGGGCCAGCGCCTCGATGCGGTCCAGCGTGGCGGCCACGGCGGCGAAGGCCTGCTCGCCCTCCAGCTCCGGAAAGACCACGCCGAAGCCGTTCTCCCAGAGTGCATCGGCCGAGATCAGCACCCGCGACTCGGGCTCGAACAGCACCACCGAGTGCGTGTCGTGCCCTGGGGTCGCATGCACCTGCCAGTGGCGCCCGCCCAGGCGCAGCGGGCGCCCGGGCTGCAGCACGCCGTCGAAGCGAAAGCGCGGGCAGTCCTGGCCGGTGGGCGTGTAGCTCAGGGCGTCGGGGTCCCAGTCGCGCACCAGGGCGGCCTGGCCGGGCGGGATCAGCGTACGCAGGCCGGCAAAGTGCGCCTGCATCGCGGCGTTGCCGCCGCAGTGGTCGCTGTGCAGGTGGGTGTTGACCAGCAGGGCGAGTGGGGCGCCCGGTGGCAGCCGCGCCTGCACCAGCGCGACGGTCTGTTCCGCGTGGGTGCAGTAGCCGCTGTCCACCAGCGCGGCGCCGCAGCGCCCTTCAGGGTCGGTCAGCAGAATGTTGTTGGCCGACAGCCAGCCGCGTTCGAGCACGGCGATGCCGTCGGGCAGCAGGGAAGAGCCGGAAGGGGTGGAGGCGATGGCGGGCGGCATGGCCCTGCCAGGGTAGCGCGCGCCTGGGCTGCCGGCAGGGTGGGAAACCCCAGCACTGCGTGAAAGCGCAGGCCGGCCCAGATGCTGCGGGCGCATCCAGCTATCGTTTTTGATGCCCGCAGGCTGCCGGCGTCAGCGCCCCGGCATCACAATACGCCCCCATGAAAACCATTCGCCTGCGACCTGGCAAGGAACGTTCGCTCCTGCGCCGCCATCCCTGGATCTTCGAGTCGGCCATCGCCAAGGGCGGCGGCGACAGCGGCGAGACGGTGCGCGTGGAGTCCGCCGAGGGGCGCTTCCTGGCCTGGGCTGCGTTCAGCCCGGCCTCGCGCATCCGTGCCCGGGTCTGGAGCTTCGACGAGAAGCAGCGCATCGATGCTCCGTTTTTCATAGCTGCATGCCAAGCATCCATCAAGGCGCGGAGCCGTTTTGCCATAGAGAGCGACGGGGTGCGCCTGGTGCATGGCGAATCCGACGGCCTGCCCGGCCTGATCGTGGACCGCTATGGCGACGGCGAGGGCGACGCCTGCGTGCTGGTGGCCCAGTTCACCAGCGCCGGCACCGAGCGCTGGAAGAGCGTGATCGCCGACGCGCTGCTGCAGGCCACGGGCGCGCGGCACCTCTACGAGCGTTCCGACGCCAGCGTGCGCCAGCTGGAAGGTCTGCAGCCCGCCACCGGCTGGCTGCGCGGCGGCCAGCGGGACGATGGCTCGCCGGTGCCGTTGGAGCGGTCGCTGCGCGAACACGGCTGGCAGCTCACGCTCAACATCGCCGAAGGCCACAAGACCGGCTTCTATCTGGACCAGCGCGACAGCCGCCAGCGGTTCTTCGAGACCGTGCGGCGCCTGGGTTCCCAGCGCGTGCTGAACTGCTTTTGCTACACGGGCGGCTTCTCGGTGGCGGCGCTGGCGGGGGGTGCGGGGCACGTCACCTCCATCGATTCGTCGGGCCCGGCGCTGGAACGCGCCCGGGCGCACGTGGCGCTCAACGGCTTCGACATGGCACGCGCGGATTTCCTCGATGCGGATGTGAACGCCTCGCTGCGCCAGTTCCTCAAGGACGGCCGCACCTTCGACGCCATCGTGCTGGACCCGCCGAAGTTCGCGCCCACGGCGGTGCATGCCGAGCGGGCCGCGCGGGCCTACAAAGACATCAACCGCCTGGCCCTGCAGCTGCTGGAGCCGGGCGGCATGCTGTTCACCTTCTCGTGCTCGGGCGGCATCAGCGCCGACCTGTTCCACAAGATCGTGGCCTCGGCCGGTGCCGACGCGGGGGTGGACGGCTATATCCTGGAGCGCCTGGCCGGCGCGCCCGACCATCCGATGACGCTGGAGTTCCCCGAGGGCGAATACCTCAAGGGGCTGGCGGTGATGCGCAAGGGTTGAGGCCCGAGCGGGCCGGCGCGGCCATCTCGACCCGCCCGCGGCCGGCGCGCTTGGCGGCATAGCAGGCTGCATCCGCGTCGGCCAGCAGCGTATCGGCCGCCTCGGCCGCCCCGCCGAAGAGCCGCACGCCGATGCTGGCCCCCACGCGGAAGCGCTGGCCGCCGTCCAGCACGAAATCCTTGTCGCTCAGCGTGTCGATGATGTGCTGGCCCACCTTCTGCGCCGGCGCCTCGGCGCAGTGCGGCAGCACCAGCACGAATTCATCGCCGCCCAGGCGCACCAGGGTGTCGCACTGCCGCACGCACTGGGCCAGACGCCGGGCCACGCGCCGCAGCACCTGGTCTCCGGCCGCATGGCCGGCCTGGTCGTTCACGGCCTTGAAGCCGTCCAGGTCGATGAACAGCAGGGCATGCGGGCCCGCCTGGTGGCACAGCTCGTGCAGCAGCGCCTGCAGGCTGCGGCGGTTGAGCAGTCCGGTCAGCATGTCGCGCTGGGTCTCGCTGCGCAATTGCTCGGCCAGCACGCGCAGCTGATGCTCGCTGGCGCGCAGTTCGCTCTCGTTACGCTTGATGCCGGTGATGTCGGTGTGCAGTGCATAGCTCTGGCCACCGGCGCTGCGGTTCATGGCCACGCGCAGCCAGCGTCCCCCGGGCAGGGGCAGCTCGAAAGGGGCGCCGGCGAAGAGCGCAGCGTCGCGCAGCGCAGCCGCGAGGTCTTCCTGGTGCCGCGCGCGCTCCTCGGGGTCGGGCGCCGCGTCCCAGAGCCGCTGCACGATCTGCGCATAGGTGCGGCCCCGCAGAGCCGCCTTGGACGACAGGTCATAGAGCGTGAGGAAGCGGTCGTTGGCGAAGAGCACGTGGCCTTCGCCGTCCATGACGGTGGCGGCCTCGCCCATGTCCTCCAGCATCTGCTGGGTGTCGGAAGGCGGCAGCAGGTTCGGGCCGTCGGTCGACTCTGCGGATTCCACGCCGGGAGCGTGATGCCCGTAGGCTTCGGCCGCTGCCACCTGCAGCCAGATGCGGATCTGGCCGCCGTCCTTGCGGGGCGCTGCGGCCACGCGCAGCCAGCGTCCCCTGTGCAGGAACACGAACGGCTGGGTGTGCGAGCGGAAGCGCTGCAGGCCGTCGGCGATGAAGCGGTCGAGGTGGGGCAGATCTTCGGGCGCCAGCCGGCCCCGGTAGAAGCGGCGCAGGTTCTCGGTGTACGGCTCGCCTGCATGCACGTGGCCGTCATGCTCCGGGAAAAGACGGAGGAACGCGGCATTCCAGAGCACCGTTCGCTCCTGGCCGTCGAAGATGCATAGCGCGATGCCGAGCGAGTCCAGCAGGTCGGCGGTCAATTGAAAATCCATGGCCGGGCTTGGGGTAAGGGGATTTCGATCGGGCGATGAACATCAATGTCGCACAACTGTGTAACAGAGTGCGCGCCCCTGAACGCTTTTGGAAGCACACGCCCATGTCGCTCCTGGGGCTTGACAGCTTCGCTAGACTTTTGCAACGCGCCTGTCTCCGTGAGGGCGCATCCTCCGAATTCCTCCCTTCGAAAGCGTTGCCGATATGTCCCTCATTCCCGTCACCATCCTCACCGGCTTCCTCGGCTCGGGCAAGACCACGCTGCTCAAGCGCGTGTTGACCGAAGCCCACGGCCAGAAGATCGCCGTCATCGAGAACGAATTCGGCGAGGAGAACATCGACAACGACATCCTCGTGACCGACTCGAAGGAGCAGATCGTCCAGATGAGCAACGGCTGCATCTGCTGCACCATCCGCGAAGACCTGCGCGAGACGCTGCAGGACCTGGCCGCCAAGCGCCGCAAGGGCGAACTGGCCTTCGACCGCATCGTCATCGAGACCACCGGCGTGGCCGACCCCGGCCCGGTGGCGCAGACCTTCTTCATGGACGAGGAGATCGCCGAGTCGTACCTGATTGATTCCATCATCACCCTGGTGGACGCCAAGCACGCGGCGCAGCAGCTCAACGATCGCCAGGAGGCGCGCCGTCAGGTGGGCTTTGCCGACCAGATCTTCCTGTCCAAGACCGACCTGGTCACGGCCGCGGAGACCGATGCGCTGATCCACCGGCTCAAGCACATGAACCCGCGTGCCCCGATCAAGGCCGTGCATTTCGGCGAGGTGCCCATCGCCGAGGTGCTGGACCTGCGCGGCTTCAACCTGAACGCCAAGCTCGACATCGACCCGGACTTCCTCAAGGAAGAGGGCGGCCATGACCATGACCATGACCACCAGGGACACGATCACGGGCATGAGCACCACGACCATGACCACAAGCACGGCGAGCATTGCGATCATCCTTCGCACCAGCACGGCGGCCATGGCCACCACCATCACCACGACGACGACGTCAAGAGCTTCGTCTATCGCGCCGAGCGACCTTTCGATCCTGCCAAGCTGGAAGATTTCCTGGGCGCCATCGTCAATATCTACGGCCCGCGCATGCTGCGCTACAAGGGCGTGCTGGACATGAAGGGCACCGAGCGCAAGGTGATTTTCCAGGGGGTGCACCAGCTCATGGGCAGCGACCTGGGTCCACAGTGGGCCGAGGGCGAGAAGCGCATGAGCAAGATGGTGTTCATCGGCATCGACCTGCCCAGGGACATCTTCATGCAGGGCCTGGAGCAGTGCCTGGTTTGACAGCCCTTTGAAGAACCCGCAAGGGCGCATGGGCTTGAGGCGGCCGGCAGGGCGCTGTCGCATTCCGTAGGAGAAGGCCGTATTTTTCCGTCGCAGGGCCCGAAGGGGTTTCGCTTCGGGCGCAGGTCGATACAATCGCGCCCCGGCAAAACCCCCGACGGCTCGCTGCCTGGCTTCAGGCCGGAACGGTCCACGCGGGGGAGTGCCCAGAGCGAAACGACAGGAAAGCGGTAGACAAGGCGTCCGTCCGATCCCTGCACCGCAGCCTTGGTTCCCTGGGGCTGCGTGGCGGTTTTTGGAATGTGGCGGGCGTCCGCTATCTGTCTGCAGCGATTGACCGTACCATCCTTGGAACCCCCGGCGGCCCCTCACGGCGCCTTAGCCAGCTCATAACTCACCATGCCTACCACCATGCAAGCCCAATCCCCCGTGGCGGCCGCCAAGAAAGATCCCAAGCTGGCCAATAACTGGAAGAACAAGGCGGTCGAAGAGCTGACCGACGCCGAAGTGATGGCCATGCCCGACAGCGAGTACATGAACGAAAAGCAGATGGCGTTCTTCCGCCACAAGCTGGTTCAGCTCAAGCAGGACATCCACAACAGCGCCGGCGAGACCACCGAGCACCTGCGCGAAGACACCGTCGTCGTGCCCGACCCCGCTGACCGCGCCACCATCGAGGAAGAGCATGCTCTGGAGCTGCGCACTCGTGATCGCGAGCGCAAGCTGCTCAAGAAGATCGAGCAGTCCATCGCCCGCATCGATGCCGGCGATTACGGCTACTGCGACGAAACCGGCGAGCCCATCGGTGTGGGGCGCCTGCTGGCGCGCCCGACTGCCACGCTGTCGCTTGAAGCGCAGCAGCGTCGCGAGCTCAAACAGAAGATGTTTGGGGACTGACCCACACGCTCACGCGCTCTGCTGCCAGGCCCACCGTCAACCCGGCTGCCGCGCCACCCACCCATGAGCAAGGAAGAGCCCTCCCGGGGACTGCTGTCGAGAGTGGTGCGCTTTGTGCGCCACCCGACTGCCCCGTGGGCGGATGCTGAAGCGTCGCAGGACGACCGCGACAGCCAGTACAGCAAGCAGATGCTCAAGGAGATGATCGAGCGCAAGCGCCGCAACGACTTCGTGCGGCGCCGCGAATTCGATCAACTGCGTAGCCTGCGCCAGCGCGACGCCCTGCAAGGCCAGCGCACCGACGACGACGCGGCTCTGCGCGCGTCGCTCCTCGAAGTCGACAGCGGCCTGGCTGGCTCCTCGTCCGACGACCGCGCCGGCACGATCCGCAAGATCGACGAAATCGAGGCGCAGATGTCTCAGCAGTGGTGGCGGGGGCGCCCCTCGCCGGCGGGGGGCTCGTCGTCCTCCTCGGCACCGCCCCCCGCGTCCACAGCCTTCCAGGCGGCCACCACCCTTCCATCTTCCCTGCTGCACCCTTCGGAGACCGATACGCAGCAGGCCCGCGCGTTTGCGCCGACCCTTCCGTTCCGCCTTTCCGCGCTGGCGCAGGATGAGCACGAACGCGGGGGTGACGTGTCTGCGTATGCCTGGGCGGCGCGCCCGTGGGTCCGCGCGGACGCAGCACCCCCTCCAGCGGTTCCTGCCGCACGCGTTGGCGTCACCGAGCCTGCCGCTGTGCAGCACGATCCTGATCTGGAAGAGGCCGCCATCCGCTTCGCCCATGGCGACGCGGCAGGCGCGGAGGCCGCGCTGCGTGCAGTGCTGGCGCAGCGCGCCCAGGATCCACCGGCCCGGCAGTTCGAACTGTGGATGGCGTTGTTCGACCTCTTCCGCTCCACCGGTCGTCAGGAGCCTTTCGATGCGCTGGCCATCGAATTCGCCGCCCGCTTCGACCGTTCCGCGCCACTGTGGTTCTCGGTGCCGGAGCTGGCTGGCGTGTCTGCGCAAGCACCCGCAGAGCCGCCGCCCGCTTTGCCGGTGCGGGAATTCCGCTGGGCCGCGCCTCTCGAACTCGGGCCCCGGTCCGTGGCGGGGCTGCAGGCGGCGACCCAGCGCGCCGCGGCACCCTGGGATCTCACCTGGTCGCGATTGAGGACCATCGACAGCGCGGCCATGCCCGCTCTGGCCGAGGTTTTCACCCAGTGGGCCGACCGGGATGACGTGCGGCTGGTGTTCCACAGCGTGGATGTCCTGCTCGACGTGCTGCAGGCCGCCACGCCTTCGGGCGACGGCAGCACGCCACCACAGGCTTGGCGGCTACGCCTTGCGGCCCTGCGGCTGATGGGGCGGCTGGAAGAGTTTGAGCTGGTGGCGCTGGACTACTGCGTGACCTACGAGGTGTCTCCCCCTTGCTGGATGCCGCCGCGTTGCGTGTGCCTCGGCGGTGGCGGCAGCACCGATGGAGCTGCACTCGAGGAACTGGGGTGCGCCTCCCTGTCAGGCTTCGGCGAGGGACTGGATTCGTGTCGCCTGCCGCTGGGTGACGAGCCTCGGCCCTCCCTGGCCGGTGTGGTGGAGGGCGATGCCATGCCGCTGCTGGCACCGTTGCAGGAGCTGGTCCAGGCTGGCGCGCCGCTGGTGGTGGCGTGCGATCGGCTGATCCGGATCGATTTCGCTGCTGCGGGTTCGGTGCTGAATTGGGCGGCGGACCTGCAGGCGCAGGGGCATGTCGTGCAGTTCGTGCAACTCTCGCGGCTGGTGGCGGTGTTCTTCAACGTGATCGGCATCAACGAGCACGCGCGCGTCGTGCCGCGCGCACACTGAGCGGGCGCCGTCGGGCAGGGCTCGCGCCGCGCCGCCCGTCATGCAGCCGGTCCCGCCTGCTTGCAATCCCCGCCTGCGCCCCCATCCTCTGGCGCTATGGAACAGTTTCACGGCACCACCATCCTCAGCGTCCGCCGCCAGACGGCGGACGGCATCCAGGTCGCCATCGGCGGCGACGGCCAGGTCACCCTGGGCAACATCGTGGTCAAGGGCACTGCGCGCAAGGTGCGCAAGCTCTATCACGGCAAGGTGCTGGCGGGCTTCGCCGGTGCCACGGCAGATGCGTTCACCCTTTTTGAGCGTTTCGAAGCCAAGCTGGAAAAGCACCAGGGCCATCTGACACGCGCCGCCATCGAGCTGACCAAGGACTGGCGTACCGACCGTGTGCTGCGCCGCCTGGAGGCCATGCTGGCCGTGGCCGATGCGAGCGCTTCGCTCATCATCACCGGCAACGGCGACGTGCTGGAGCCCGAGCAGGGCATCGTCGCCATCGGTTCCGGCGGCGCCTACGCGCATTCGGCCGCCAAGGCGCTGCTGAACCACACCGAGCTGTCGGCCCAGGAGGTGGTGAAGAAGTCGCTGGAGATCGCCGGCGAGCTCTGCATCTACACCAACATGAACCACACCATCGAGACGCTGTGAGCGCTGCCCCCGGGCTGCATCACCTCTCGATTTGCTATTGATTTGGTAGCTGCCTGCGCAGATAAATCGTGCGCAGGTGGCCGTTTTGGCTTTGAACTGCAAAGGCAGGCACCGCACATGTCCTCCATGACCCCCCAGGAAATCGTCTCCGAACTCGACCGCCACATCGTGGGCCAGCACGGCGCCAAGCGCGCCGTGGCCATCGCGCTGCGCAACCGCTGGCGTCGCCAGCAGGTGGACGGCGGCCTGCGTCAGGAGATCACGCCCAAGAACATCCTCATGATCGGCCCCACCGGCGTGGGCAAGACCGAGATCGCCCGCCGGCTGGCTCGGCTGGCCGATGCGCCGTTCATCAAGGTCGAGGCGACCAAGTTCACCGAGGTGGGCTATGTGGGCAAGGATGTCGATTCCATCATCCGTGACCTGGTCGAGATGGCCGTCAAGCAGACGCGCGAGGCCGACATGAAGGGCCTGCGCGCCCGCGCCGAAGACGCGGCCGAAGACCGCATCCTCGACGTGCTGGTGCCCGCCGCGCGCGGCACGGGCGATACGCCCCCGGCCGACAACACCGCCCGCCAGGTCTTCCGCAAGAAGCTGCGCGAGGGCCTGCTGAACGACAAGGACATCGAGATCGAGCTGGCCGACCCCCGCCCGCAGCTGGAGATCATGGGCCCGCAAGGGATGGAAGAGATGGCCGAACAACTGCGCGGCATGTTCAGCCAGATGGGGCAGGAGCGCCGCAAGACGCGCAAGCTCAAGATCGGCGAGGCGCTCAAGCAGCTGACCGACGAGGAAGCCGCCAAGCTCGTCAACGAGGAGGATGTGAAGACCCGCGCCCTGCAGAACGCCGAGCAGAACGGCATCGTCTTTTTGGACGAGATCGACAAGGTTGCCACCCGCCAGGAGGCGAGCGGCTCCGACGTGTCGCGCCAGGGCGTGCAGCGCGACCTGCTGCCGCTGGTGGAGGGCACCACGGTGTCCACCAAGTACGGCATGGTCAAGACCGACCACATCCTGTTCATCGCCTCGGGCGCCTTTCACCTGTCCAAGCCCAGCGACTTGATCCCCGAGCTGCAGGGGCGCTTTCCCATCCGCGTGGAGCTGGAGTCGCTGTCGGTGCAGGATTTCGAGGCCATCCTCACCAGCACGCATGCCTCGCTGGTCAAGCAGTACCAGGCACTGCTGGCCACCGAGGGCGTGACGCTGGAGTTCACCCCCGAAGGCATCACCCGGCTGGCTCGCATCGCCTTCGAGGTGAACGAGCGCACCGAGAACATCGGCGCCCGGCGCCTGTCCACCGTGATGGAACGCCTGCTGGATGAGGTGAGCTTCGATGCGGTCCGACTATCGGGTCACACGGTGTCCATCGACGCCGCCTATGTCGATGCAAGGCTGCAGACCCTGAGCCAGGACGAAGACCTGTCCCGATACATCTTGTGATCCTTCTCGGCCCTGCTGCTCGAGGCTTCAGGTTCCACTTGCATACCACCACCTAAGTACTTGCACGATAAGGATTTTCAGCGGATTCCCCCTTTGGGATTCGCTTCTAAGTCCTTGATTTCATTGCAAAGTTTTGTGTAACCCCTCTTGAAAGGTGTGCTTTTCCTGCTACAGTGGGAAAAAGTGCAATTAAGTGGTGAGAAGTGCCTTTTTGCTCCATTCCGGGGTCGAAAAGGTCACCACCAACCTGGGGTTCCATTCGTGTTTCAAGGGGCGTCATCGCTGAGTCTCGATGCCAAGGGGCGGCTGTCTGTGCCGACCCGGCATCGCGACGTCCTCTCGGCGACGGCGGCTGGCCAGCTCACCATCACCAAGCATCCGCATGGCTGCCTGATGGTGTTCCCGCGCCCCGAATGGGAAAAATTCCGCGAACGCATCGCCGAGCTACCCATGTCCGCCCAGTGGTGGAAGCGCATTTTCCTGGGCAATGCGCAGGACGTGGAGATGGATGGCACGGGCCGCGTCCTGGTGTCGCCTGAGCTGCGTCAGGCGGCCGGCATCACCCGCGACACCATGCTGCTGGGCATGGGCAACCACTTCGAGCTGTGGGACAAGGCCACGTACGAAGCCAAGGAAGCCGAAGCCATGCAAGCCGCCATGCCCGAAGTCTTCCAGGACTTTTCTTTTTAGGTCCGACGGTGCAATCCATCCTGCAACACACCACCGTACTGCTCGACGAAGCGGTCGACGCCCTGTTGGGCGCGGCCGGCGAGTCGCCGTCCGGCACATTCATCGATGGCACGTTCGGGCGAGGGGGGCATTCGCGCCGCATCCTGCTGCGGCTGGGGCCTGAGGGGCGCCTCGTGGCGTTCGACAAGGACCCCGAAGCCATCGCAGAGGCAACGCGCATCACCGATGCGCGTTTTTCCATTCGGCACGAGGGCTTTCGCCATCTCGGCGAACTGCCCGCAGGCAGCGCCGCAGGCGTGCTGCTGGACCTGGGCGTCAGTTCGCCCCAGATCGACAGCCCCGGACGGGGTTTCAGTTTCCGATTCGACGGACCGCTCGACATGCGCATGGACACCACGCGCGGCCAGAGCGTCGCCGAATGGCTCGCCGATGCCGAGGTCGGACAGATTGCGGAGGTGATACGTGAATACGGCGAAGAGCGGTTTGCTGGCCCCATTGCAAAGGCGATTGTTGCGCGCCGGCAGGAGCGCGGCCCGATCGGCACCACTGCCGAGCTGGCCGAACTCGTGGCTGGTGCGGTCCGCACCCGCGAACAGGGCCAGAACCCTGCCACACGCACCTTCCAGGCTCTTCGGATTTTCATCAATGCCGAACTGGAAGAGCTGCAGCAGGCGCTAGAGGGCAGCCTGCGTGTGCTGGCGCCGGGCGGCCGTCTGGTGGTCATCAGTTTCCATTCGCTGGAAGACCGCATCGTCAAGCAATTCATTGCTCAGCACTCCAAGGAGGTCTATGACCGCCGCGCGCCGTTCGCGGCGCCGCAGCCCATGCGGCTGAATGCGCTGGACCGCATCAAGCCGAGCGCTGGCGAAGTGGCTGCCAACCCGCGGGCTCGCAGCGCGGTCATGCGCGTGGCCGAACGCACGGAAGTTCCGGCATGACGCGGCTCAACCTGGTGCTGCTGCTGGCCGTGATGGTCAGCGCGATGTTCGTGGTGCGCACGCAGTACGAGTCGCGCCTGCTCTTCACCGAACTTGATCGCGCGGTGGCCGAGTCCCGCCGGCTTGAAACCGAGCACCAGCGCCTGCAGGTCGAAAAGCGCGCCCAGGCGACGCCGCTGCGCATCGAGAGGCTCGCGCGCGACCGCCTGCAGATGCGCACCACGACGCCGGCCATTACCCAGTACGTGACAGACGGCGGCGCCATCGTGCCGCCGGTGGCGGAGCCGGCCCCGGCTCCTGGTACGGCGGCCGCGCTGCACCCGAGCGGAAGGCGGCCATGAGAAACAGCCGCAGCGTCAACTACACCTCCAGTCCCTTGCTGGCGTCGCGCACGCCGCTTTGGCGCAGCAAGTTCATCGTCGCCCTGGTGGCACTGGGCTTCGTGGGCCTGGCTGCCCGGGCCGCCTACGTGCAGGTGTTCGACAACGCCTTCTTTCAGCGCCAGGGCGAGGTGCGCTTCGCCCGCACACTGGAGCTGCCGGCCAACCGTGGCCGCATCCTCGACCGTAACGGCCTGATCCTCGCATCCAGCGTGCCGGCCGCCAGCATCTGGGCCATTCCCGAAGACGTGGAGCAGGAGGACCCCGAGGTCAAGGCCAAGCTGCGCCAGTTGGCCAAACTGCTGGACATGCCGCTGCCCGCGCTGCAGGCCAAGTTGGCCGATGAGGACAAGACTTTCGTCTGGATCAAGCGCCAGCTCGACTGGGAAGTGGGTCAGCAGATCACCGCGCTGAACATCAAGGGCATCTATCAGCGCAAGGAATACAAGCGCCAGTACCCCGAAGGCGAAGCCGCCGTGCACGTCGTGGGTTTCACCAACGTGGAAGACCAGGGCCAGGAAGGCATCGAGCTCGCCTTCAACAAGGAGCTGGGCGGCAAGCCCGGCTCGCGCCGTGTCATCAAGGACCGCCTGGGCCGTGTGGTCGAAGGTGTCGGAGCCGAGATTCCGCCTGTGGACGGCCAGGACGTGCAGCTGTCCATCGACAGCAAGGTGCAGTTCTTCGCCTACCAGAAGCTGCGCGACCAGGTGGCCCTGCACAAGGCCAAGGCTGGCAGCGTGGTGGTGATCGACGCGCATACGGGCGAGCTGCTGGCGCTGGCCAACTATCCGAGCTACGTCCCCGACAAGCGCCAGAACCTGACCGGCGAGCAGCTGCGCAACCGCGCCATCACCGACGTGTTCGAGCCTGGCTCGACCATGAAGCCCTTCACCATCGGACTGGCGCTGGAAACCGGCCGCGTGCGGCCCGACACCATCATCGACACCAATCCAGGGCGCGTGACCGTCACCGGCTCCACCATCTCCGACACCAGCAACCACGGCGTGCTGACGGTGGAGGGCGTGATCCAGAAGTCCAGCAACGTGGGCACGACCAAGATCGCGATGACGCTGCCCGCCAAGGAGATGTGGGAAACCTTCACGGCCGCGGGCTTTGGCCAGAAGCCGCAGATCCACTTTCCCGGCGTCGTGACGGGTCGCCTGCGACCCTACAAGACCTGGCGGCCCATCGAGCAGGCCACCATGTCTTACGGATACGGCCTCTCGGCCAGCCTGCTGCAGATGGCGCGCTCCTACACGGTGTTCGCCAACGACGGCAAGATCATTCCGGCCACCATCCTCAAGACCAGCGAGCCTGCCGTGGGCGTGCCCGTGTTCTCCGAGCGCACGGCCGCGCAGATCCGCAAGATGCTGCAGATGGCCGCCGGCCCCGGCGGCACCGGCCAGCAGGCGCAGACCGTGGGCTACTCGGTGGGCGGCAAGTCCGGCACCGCCCGCAAACAGGTGGGCAAGCACTACGCGGCCGGCAAGTACCGGGGCTGGTTCACGGGCCTGGCGCCCATCGACAAGCCCCGCATCATCGTTGCCGTGATGATCGACGAGCCCAGCGACGGCGTCTTCTACGGCGGCGCCGTGGCCGCGCCTGTGTTCAGCGTGGTGGTGCAGCAGACCCTGCGCATGATGGGCGTGCAGCCCGACATGGCGGTCAAACCACAGATCGTGGCCGACACGGTGAAGGAGCCGTTATGACCCAGGCTGTCTCCCTCACCTCCGCACAGGGTGCCGTGCAGTGGCTGCGCGAGCGCGTCACCGGCACGCTGCAGACCGATAGCCGTCTCGTCGCGCCCGGTGACGGCTTCATTGCCTGGCCCGGCGCTGCCACCGACGGCCGCGCCCATGTGGGCGAGGCGCTGGCGCGCGGCGCCACGGCCTGCCTGGTGGAGCAGGAGGGCATCGAGCTCTACGGCTTCGTGATCCCGCAGGTTGCTGCGCTGCGCGGCCTGAAGGCGGCGCTGGGCCTGATCGCCGCAGAATGGTTCGGCCTGCCCACCCACCGGCTCGACGTGCTGGCGGTGACCGGCACCAATGGCAAGACCAGCACCGCCTGGTGGCTGGCCGATGCGCTCAACGTGCTCGCTCGCGAAGGGCTGGCCGCGCCCGGCGGCTGCGCCGTGGTGGGGACTCTGGGCGTGGGCGTGCCGCCTGCGCTGGAAGCCACCGGCATGACCACGCCCGACCCGGTGCGGCTGCAGCGCGTGTTCCAGCGTTTCGCCGATGCGGGCCAGACGGCCTGCGCCATCGAGGCCTCGTCCATCGGCTTGGCGGAACACCGCCTCGCCGGCACCCGTGTGCGCGTGGCGCTCTTCACCAACTTTACCCAGGATCACCTGGACTACCACCCCACCATGGCCGCCTACTGGCAGGCCAAGGCCATGCTGTTCGACGCGCCTGGGCTGCAGTCGGCGGTGGTCAACATCGACGATCCGCGCGGCGCCGAACTGCATGCCACGCTGGCCGCTCGGCCGCTGGATGTGTGGAGCGTCTCGCTGCGCGAGCCGGCGCGGCTGCAGGCGCGCGACATCGTGCATGGCGACGGAGGCCTCGTCTTCACCGTGGCCGAAGGGGCGCAGTCGCATGTGCTTCAGACGCGGCTGATCGGTCTCTACAACGTCTCCAACCTGCTGGGCGTGATTGCCGCCCTGCGCGCCATCGGTGTGCCGCTGGAGCATGCCCTCTACGCCTGCGCGCAGCTCACGCCCGTGCCGGGCCGCATGGAGCAGATCGCAGCGCCCGGCCAGCCGCTGGTGGCCGTGGACTACGCCCACACGCCCGATGCACTCGACCAGGCGCTGCAGGCACTCAAGCCCGTCGCCCAGGCGCGGGGCGGACGCCTGTGGTGTGTATTTGGTTGCGGCGGCAACCGCGATGCGGCCAAGCGCCCGCTCATGGGCGCCGCCGCGCAGCAGCGGGCCGACCGCGTGGTCGTGACCAGCGACAACCCGCGCGGCGAAGAGCCGGCCGAGATCATCCGCCAGATCCTGCAGGGCACCATTGCCGGCCTGACCGTGCAGGCCGAGCCTGACCGCGCCGCAGCCATCGCCCTGGCGCTGCACGAGGCCGCCGCCGAAGACGTGGTGCTCCTCGCCGGCAAAGGCCACGAGGACTACCAGGAGACGGCCGGCGCGCGCCTTCCGTTCTCCGACATCGAGCACGCCCGCGCTGCGCTGGCCCGGCGTGCAGGGAGCGCCGCATGACGACCGCGCACACCCCATCTTCCACCGCGGTGCTGACCTTGCAGGCGGCCTTCGCCCTGCTGGAGGCGCGCGTGCCGGGCGCACGCCTGGTCGGCGACGGCGCCACGCCGCTGCTGCGCGTGCATACCGACACGCGCACGTTGCAGCCGGGCGACCTGTTCGTGGCGCTCAAGGGCGAGCGCTTCGACGCCAACGCCTTCCTGGCCGATGCCCGCGCCTCAGGCGCCGCCGCGGCGCTGGCGCACGGCGGGCTCGAAGCTGCGGGCCTCGCCGGCATCGAGGTGCCCGACACGCTGCAGGCCCTGGGCGCGCTCGCGGCCGGCTGGCGCGCGCAGTTCTCACTGCCGCTGATCGGTGTGACGGGCAGCAACGGCAAGACCACCGTCACCCAGATGTGCGCCGCCGTGCTGCGCGCCTGGCAGGGTGATGCCTCCTTCGCCACGCAGGGCAACTTCAACAACGACATCGGCGTGCCGCTGATGCTGCTGCGTCTCACCGGCGCGCACCGCGCCGCCGTGATCGAGATGGGCATGAACCATCCGGGCGAGATCGCCTGCCTGGCGGACATGGCCCGGCCCACGGTGGCGCTGGTCAACAACGCCCAGCGCGAGCACCTCGAATTCATGCACACCGTGCAGGCCGTGGCGCGCGAGAACGGCTCGGTGCTGTCTGCGCTGCCGCCGGGCGGCACGGCCGTGTTCCCCGCGGGCGACAAGTACACGCCGCTCTGGCGCGAACTGGCGGCCGGGCGCGCCTGCCTCACCTTTGGCCGCAAAGACAGCGGTGCCGACGTGTATTGCCCCGACGCCCGCTGGCAGGACGGCGCGTGGCAGGTGCGCATCGTCACCCCACAGGGCAGTTTCGACGCCACGCTGCATATCGCGGGGCGCCACAACGTGGACAACGCCCTGGCCGTGACGGCCTGCGCCGTGGCGGCCGGCGTGCCGCTCGCGGCCATCGCGCAGGGCCTGTCGGCCTTCGTGCCGGTCAAGGGCCGTTCGCGCGCCTTCGGTTGGGCGCACGGCGGGCGCAGCCTGACCGTGGTGGACGACACCTACAACGCCAATCCCGACTCCGTGCAGGCCGCCATCGACGTGCTGGCCGAACTGCCCGGCCCGCGCCTGCTGGTGCTGGGTGATATGGGCGAAGTCGGGGACGAAGGGCCCCGTTTCCATTGGGAGGCGGGCGAGCACGCACTGCGCAGCGGCATCGAGCTGCTGTTCGCCCTGGGTGCCCAAAGCACGCACGCCGCCCAAGCCTTCGGGCCGGCGGCGATGCATTTCGACGACATGGCATCGCTGCAGGCAGCGGTGCGCAAGGCGCTGCCCACGGTGGGCAGCGTGCTGGTGAAGGGATCCCGGTTCATGAAGATGGAGCAAGTGGTGCAGGCGCTGGAAGCCGGCACAGAGGAGCAAACAGGCGCGGGCTGCGGTCCGGCACGGGAGGTGTCCGCATGCTGATGCTGCTGGCGCAATGGCTGCAGGAAACCGGCAATCCCGAGCTCAGCTCGTTCCGGGTGTTCCAGTACCTCACGTTCCGCGCCGTGATGGCCGCGGTGACGGCCCTGCTCATCGGGCTGGTCGCGGGGCCGAAGGTGATCCGCATGCTCACTGCGCTGAAGATCGGCCAGCCCATCCGCGGCTACGCCATGCAATCGCATCTGGCCAAGAGCGGTACGCCCACCATGGGCGGCGTGCTCATCCTGGGCGCCATCACGCTGTCCACGCTTCTCTGGGCCGACCTCTCCAACCGCTTCGTCTGGATCGTGCTGGCCGTGATGCTGGGCTTCGGCGCCATCGGCTGGGTGGACGACTGGCGCAAGGTGGTCAACAAGGACCCGGAAGGCATGCGCTCGCGCGAGAAGTATTTCTGGCAGTCCGTGATCGGGCTGGTCGCGGCGCTCTATCTGGTGTTCAGCATTTCCGAGAATTCCAACGCCCGCGTGTTCGAGCTGTTCCTGGCGTGGGTGCAATCCGGCTTCTCGCTCAGCCTGCCGCCCAAGGCCGGGCTGCTGGTGCCGTTCTTCAAGGAAGTGACCTATCCGCTCGGCGTGCTGGGCTTCGTCATCCTGACCTATCTGGTCATCGTCGGCGCGAGCAACGCCGTGAACCTGACCGACGGCCTGGACGGCCTGGCCATCATGCCGGTGGTGCTGGTGGGCGCCACGCTGGGTCTCTTCGCCTACGTGGCGGGCCACGGGGTGTTCTCCAAGTACCTGCTGTTTCCGCACATCGCGGGCGCGGGCGAACTGCTGGTGTTCTGCTCGGCCATGTCCGGCGCGGGGCTGGCCTTCCTCTGGTTCAACGCCAATCCGGCGCAGGTCTTCATGGGCGACGTGGGCGCGCTGGCGCTGGGCGCCGCGCTGGGCACGGTCGCGGTGATCGTGCGCCAGGAGATCGTGCTGGCCGTGATGGGCGGCATCTTCGTGGTGGAGGCCCTGTCGGTGATGCTGCAGGTTTCCTGGTTCAAGTTCACCAAGCGCCGCTACGGCACCGGGCGCCGCCTGCTCAAGATGGCGCCGCTGCACCACCACTTCGAAAAGAGCGGCTGGACCGAGACGCAGGTGGTCGTGCGCTTCTGGATCATCACCCTGCTGCTGTGCCTGCTCAGCCTGTCCACGCTGAAACTGCGATGAACCCGCACGATCCGCAACCCCTCCCCGACGACCAGGACCTGCCTGGCGAAGACGCCGGCCGCAGTGCCGGCGCTGCCGCATCCGTGCCTGAGCCGGAGTCTGCGCCTGCAACTGCAACTGCAACTGCTCTCGCACCCGTCGCGACCGACGAGGCCTATAAGCCCGGCTCCGCCGCACAGGCTGCGGCCGAGTTCGTCGCCCGCATCTTCGCTGACGTGGGTGCTCCCGAAGCCGGTGCGCCGGTTGACGCTGGCGATGCGGAGTCCGACGCTGTCAGCGAAGCCGCCGCGCCCCCGGCCCCCATGCCCGAAGGCCGCCCCGGCGAGCATCTGGCCGGCCTGCAGGGCCGCCGCGTGCTGATCCTGGGCCTGGGTGCCTCGGGCCTGGCCATGGCGCGCTGGTGCGTGCGCTGCGGCGCCGACGTCATCGTGGCCGACACGCGCGAGGCACCGCCCCAGCGCGCCGTGCTGGAAACCGAGCTGCCGCAGGTGCGCTTCATCGCCGGCGCATTCGACGAGCGCCTGGTGCAGGGCCGCGGCCTGCATGCCATCTACCGCTCGCCGGGCCTGAGTCCCGCCACGATTGCTCCTGTTTTTCTAGCGGCAAGCCACGAGGGCGTGCGCGTCACGGGCGAATTGAGCCTCTACGCACAGGCGCTGGCCGAGATGCGTGCCTCGCACGGCTACGCGCCCGCCGTGCTGGCCATCACCGGCACCAACGGCAAGACCACCGTCACCTCGCTCACCGGCCTGCTGGCGGACTGCGCCGGCCGCAGCGTGGCCGTGGCCGGCAACATCGGCCCGACGCTGCTGGACACCCTGGCCCAGCACATCGACGCCGGCACGCTGCCCGAGACCTGGGTGCTGGAGCTCTCCAGCTTCCAGCTCGACGACGCCGTGGGCTTCGAGCCTACCGCCGCCACCGTGCTCAACATCAGCCAGGACCATCTGGACTGGCACGGCGACCTGCCCGCGTACGCCAGGGCCAAGGCGCGCATCTTCGGCCAGACCGGCCTGATGGTGCTGAACCGTGACGACCCCGAGGTGATGGCCATGCTCACGCCGGCCGCACCCGCTGCGCCCGCCACGCCTGCGGGCGAGGCGGCCCCTGCGAAGAAGCCCGCCGCATCGCGCGCCAAGGCCGCCAAGCCGGTGCTGCGCAACCACGTCACCTTCGGCGGCGACATGCCCCGGCGGCCCGGCGACTTCGGCATCGAGGTCGTGTCCGGCATGGCCTGGCTGGTGCGCGCGCAGGAAGCCGACGAGACGGCGCGCCGCCCGCGCGCCGCTGCGGCAGCGGCCGAAGACCTGCACATCCAGCGGCTGATGCCTGCCGATGCGCTGCGCATCCGCGGCCGGCACAACGCCATCAACGCGCTGGCCGCGCTGGCGCTGGCCCATGCGGCGGGCTGCGCGCTCGCGCCCATGCTGTACGGGCTGCGCGAATACCGAGGCGAGCCGCACCGGGTGGAGCCCATCGGCATGGTGGGCGGGATCGAATACTTCGACGACAGCAAGGGCACCAACGTGGGCGCCACCGTGGCCGCACTGACGGGCCTGGGCGCCGACCGGCGCGTGGTCGTCATTCTGGGCGGCGACGGCAAGGGGCAGGACTTCTCCCCGCTGGCCGACCCCGTGGCCCGCCATGCCCGTGCCGTGGTGCTGATCGGCCGCGACGGCCCGCAGATCGGCGCCGCGCTGCAGAGCGCCGGCGTGCCGGTCGAATCCGCCGCAACGCTGCCGGAGGCCGTGCAGGCCGCCACCCGTCTGGCCCGCCCGGGCGACGCAGTGCTGATGTCGCCGGCCTGTGCCAGCTTCGACATGTTCAGCGGCTACGAGCATCGCGCCCGCGTCTTCTGCGACGCGGTGCGCACGCTGGCGCACGACGCCGGCCAGGAACTGGAGGGCAGCCTGTGAACGGCTACGCGACCTCGTCTTCCGCCAGCCAGCCCGGCCTGCTGCAGCGCCTGCGCGCCTGGGCCGGCGGCAAGTCCCCGGCCAGCGCCGACGTGCTGCCCGTGCGGGTGGGGGGCACCGAATACCGCCAGACCACCACCACGCCCGCGAGCGTGCTGGGCTTCGACCAGGCGCTGGTCTGGGTCGTCATCGCGCTGCTGGCCTGGGGCCTGGTCATGGTGTATTCGGCCTCCATCGCCATGCCGGACAACCCGCGCTTCGGGAAGATCGCGCAGTCGCACTTCCTGGTGCGCCACATCATGGCGCTGGTGATCGGCTTCGTCGCGGCGCTGCTGGCCTTCCAGATCTCCATGTCCACCTGGGAGCGCGTGGCGCCCTGGCTTTTCGTGGGCGCCATCGGCCTCCTGATCGCGGTGCTCATTCCGCACGTGGGCTCGGTGGTCAACGGCGCACGGCGCTGGCTGTCGCTGGGCGTCATGAACTTCCAGCCGTCCGAGCTGGCCAAGTTCGCGGTGGTCATCTACGCATCGGATTACATGGTGCGCAAGATGGAGGTGAAGGAGCGATTCTTTCGCGCCGTGCTGCCCATGGGCGTGGCCGTGGCCCTGGTGGGCGCGCTGCTGCTGGCCGAGCCCGACATGGGCGCCTTCATGGTGATCGCCGTGATCGCCATGGGCATCCTGTTCCTGGGCGGCGTGAACGCGCGCATGTTCTTCCTGATCGCCGCCGTGCTGGTGGGCGCCTTCTCCGTGATGGTGATGGCCAGCCCCTGGCGGCGCGAGCGGATCTTCGCCTACCTTGATCCTTTCAGCGAAGAGCATGCGCTGGGCAAGGGCTACCAGCTCTCGCATTCGCTGATCGCCATCGGCCGCGGCGAGATCTTCGGCGTGGGCTTGGGGGGCAGCGTCGAGAAGCTGCACTGGCTGCCCGAGGCCCACACCGACTTCCTGCTGGCCGTGATCGGCGAGGAATTCGGCCTGGTCGGCGTGATGGTGCTCATCGTGCTGTTCCTCTGGCTCACCCGCCGCATCATGCACATCGGCCGCCAGGCCATCGCGCTGGACCGCGTCTTCTCCGGCCTGGTGGCGCAGGGCGTGGCCATGTGGATGGGCTTTCAGTCCTTCATCAACATGGGCGTGAACCTGGGCGCGCTGCCCACCAAGGGCCTGACGCTGCCGCTGATGAGCTTCGGCGGCTCGGCCATCCTGATGAACCTGGTGGCCATCGCGGTGGTGCTGCGGGTCGATTACGAAAACAAGCACATGATGCGCGGAGGCCGGATATGACGCGCCGCTCCAAGACCGCGCTCGTGATGGCCGGCGGCACCGGCGGCCATATCTTTCCGGGCCTCGCCGTGGCCGAAGAGCTGCGCGCGCGGGGCTGGCAGGTGCACTGGCTGGGCACGCCCGGCAGCATGGAGTCGCGCCTCGTTCCGCCGCGCGGCTTCGCCTTCGAGGCAATCGATTTTTCCGGCGTGCGCGGCAAGGGCCTGCTGACCCTGGCGCTGCTGCCACTGCGCCTGCTGCGCGCCTTCTGGCAATCGCTGGCGGTGTTGCGCCGCGTGCGGCCCGACGTGGTGATCGGCCTGGGCGGCTACGTCACCTTCCCGGGCGGGATGATGGCCTCGCTGCTGGGCAAGCCGCTGGTGCTGCACGAGCAGAACTCGGTCGCCGGCCTGGTCAACAAGGTGCTGGCCGGCGTGGCCGACCGGGTGTTCACCGCGTTCCCGGGCGTGCTGCGCAAGGGCCGTTGGGTGGGCAACCCGCTGCGCGAGGCCTTCCTGCGCCAGTCCGGGCCGGCCGAGCGCTTCGCGCAGCGCACTGGCCCGCTGAACGTGCTGGTGGTGGGGGGCAGCCTGGGCGCCAAGGCGCTCAACGAGATCGTCCCCCAGGCCGTGGGCCTGATCCCCGTGCAGTTCCGCCCGCGGGTGACCCACCAAAGCGGCGCCGCGCAGATCGACGCACTGCGCGCCAACTACGAAGCGGCGGGCGTGCAGGCCACGCTCACGCCCTTCATCGACGACACGGCCACCGCGTTCGCCGAGGCCGATCTGGTCATCTGCCGCGCCGGTGCCAGCACCGTCACCGAGATCGCCGCCGTGGGCGCGGCCGCGCTGTTCGTGCCCTTTCCGCACGCGGTGGACGACCACCAGAGCGCCAATGCCCGGTTCCTGGTGGATGCGGGCGGCGGCTGGCTGGTGCAGCAGCGCGAGCTTACGCCCGCATGGCTGGCCGGTATGCTACAAAATACAGAGCGCACGACGTTGATGGAACGTGCGCTGGAAGCCAAGAAGATGCAAAAGACAGAAGCCACCCAAGCCGTGGTGCAAGCGTGTGAGGAACTGACCGCATGAAACACGCCATTCGCCATATCCATTTCGTCGGCCTGGGCGGCGCCGGCATGTGCGGCATTGCAGAGGTGCTGTTCAACCTGGGCTACGAAATCTCCGGCTCCGACCTGTCCGACAGCGCCACGCTGCGCCGGCTGGCTGGCCTGGGAATCCGCACGCACGTGGGCCACGCCGCTGTCCACATCGACGGCGCCGACGCCGTCGTCACCTCCACCGCCGTGCAGGCGGACAACCCCGAGGTGCTGGCCGCGCGCGACAAGAAGATCCCCGTGGTGCCCCGCGCCCTGATGCTGGCCGAGCTGATGCGCCTCAAGCGCGGCATCGCCATCGCCGGTGCGCACGGCAAGACCACCACGACCAGCCTGGTGACCAGCGTGCTGGCCGAGGCCGGTCTGGATCCGACCTTCGTGATCGGCGGGCGCCTGAACAGCGCAGGCGCCAACGCCAAGCTGGGGCAGGGCGACTACATCGTGGTCGAGGCCGACGAGTCGGATGCCTCGTTCCTCAATCTGCTGCCCGTGATGTCGGTCGTGACCAACATCGACGCGGACCACATGGAAACCTACGGCCACGATTTCAACCGCCTCAAGGGCGCGTTCGTGGAATTCCTGCACCGCATGCCGTTCTACGGCACGGCCATCCTGTGCACCGATAACGCGGCCATCCGCGAGATCGTGCCGCAGGTGACCTGCCCCATCACGAGCTATGGCTTCGGCGAGGACGCCCAGGTGCGCGCCGTGGACGTGCGCGCCGTAGGCGCGCAGATGCACTTCCGCGTGCTGCGCCGCAACGGCGTGGTGCTGCCCGACCTGGACGTGGTGCTGAACCTCGCCGGCGAGCACAACGTGCTCAACGCACTGGCTGCCGTGGCTGTGGCAGTCGAGCTGAACGTGCCCGACGAGGCCCTGCTGCGTGCGCTGGCGGGTTTCCGGGGCGTGGGCCGCCGTTTCCAGAGCCATGGCGACCTGCCGACCACGGACGGCGGCAGCTTCACGCTGATCGAAGACTACGGCCATCACCCGGTGGAGATGACCGCCACGCTGGCTGCCGCCCGCGGCGCTTTCCCCGGCCGCCGATTGGTGCTGGCCTTCCAGCCGCACCGCTACAGCCGCACGCGCGACTGCTTCGAGGATTTCGTCAAGGTGATCGGCAGCGCCGACGCGGCCCTGCTGACCGAAGTCTATGCCGCCGGCGAAGCGCCCATCGTGGCCGCCGATGGCCGGGCGCTGGTGCGCGCCGTTCGCGTGGCTGGCCAGGTCGAGCCGGTGTTCGTCGAGGCCGTGGCCGATCTGCCCCAGCGCATCGTGGACACGGTGCGCGCAGGCGACGTGGTGATGTGCATGGGCGCGGGCTCCATCGGCAGCGTGCCTGCCAAGGTGGTGGCAATGCTACAAAATAATGAGCAGACGGCGCAGGAGGCGCGGGCAGCATGAGCCAGAACGAACAATCCAAAATCGACGTGCGCGCCCTGGGCAAGGTGGCCGTGCTGATGGGCGGCACCTCGGCCGAGCGCGAGGTCTCGCTGATGTCCGGCGGTGGCGTGCTGCAGGCCCTGCGCTCGAACGGCGTCGATGCCCACGCCTTCGACCCGTCGCAGACCGACCTGTCGGAGCTCAAGAGCCACGGCTACACGCGCTGCTTCATCGCGCTGCACGGCCGCCACGGTGAAGACGGCACGGTGCAGGGCGCGCTGGAGCTGCTCGGCATCCCCTACACCGGCCCGGGCGTGATGGCGTCGAGCATCGCCATGGACAAGATCATGACCAAGCGCATCTGGCGCTTCGAAGGCCTGCCCACGCCGGACTGGCGGCTGGTCTCCAGCGCCGCCGAAACCGCACAGGCGCTCAAGGAGCTGGGCACGCCGATGATCGTCAAGCCCGCCCGCGAAGGTTCCACGCTGGGACTGACCAAGGTGACCTCGCCCGGCCAGTGCGAGCAGGCCTATCTGCTGGCCTCCCGCTACGACCCCGAGGTGCTGTGCGAAGAGTTCATCGAGGGCGAGGAAACCACCTGCCCCGTGCTGGGCCAGGGAGCAGGCGCGCATGCCCTGCCGGTGATCCGCATCGTGGCGCCCGATGGCAACTACGACTACCAGAACAAGTATTTCACCGACAGCACGCAGTACCACTGCCCGAGCGGCCTGCCTGAGCACGAAGAGCGCGAGATCCAGCGCCTGGTGGTCGAGGCCTTCCGCACCCTGCAGTGCCGCGGATGGGCGCGCGCCGACATCATGATCCGGGCGAGCGACCGCAAGCCTTTCCTGCTGGAGATCAACACTTCCCCGGGCATGACCGGCCACTCGCTCGTGCCCATGTCGGCACGCTCCGTGGGCATCAGCTATGAAGCGCTCTGCCTGCGCATTCTGGCCACCGCGTCGCTGGACAGCGCCCAGGGTCAGACCACGCAACCCAACCCCACGTGAGCCGCATGAACCCCGCGCTGCCCGCACCGCTCGACGTCAAGCTCATGAACTGGACCGCCACGGCCCTGTTCGTGGGCTGTGCCGTGTTCGTGCTGGCGGCGGGTGGCTCCTGGCTGCTGCGCCTGCCGGTGTTCTCCATCGGCCGCATCGTGGTGCAGGGTGAGCTGGTCCACAACAACGCCGTCACGCTGCGCGCCGACGTGGGGCCGCGCCTGGCGGGCAACTTCTTCACGGTGGACCTGCAGGCGGTGCGCGAGGCCTTCGAGCAGGTGCCCTGGGTGCGCAGCGCCATGGTGCGCCGCGAGTTCCCCAACAGTCTGGTCGTGGATCTCCAGGAGCACCAGGCCGCGGCCTATTGGGGCTCGGAAGGCAGCCCCACGCTGGTGGACAGCACGGGAGAGGTCTTCGAGGCCGGCAGCGACGGACTGGATGGCGAAGACCTGCCCAGCCTCAAGGGCCCGGCAGGCCGTTCGCAGGAGGTGCTGCAGATGTACCGCGCCCTGGTGCCCGTCATCAAGCCGCTGGGCTCCGCCATCGACACGCTGGAGCTGAGCGGCCGCGGCGGATGGCGCGTTGCGCTGGATGGCGGTGCCACCGTGGAACTGGGGGGTGGTACCACCGCTGAGGTGCTGCAGCGCACCGAGCGCTTCGTAAAGACGCTGCCGCAGGTCGCGGCGCAGCAGGGCCGGGGCGTGGAGGCGCTGGAGTCAGCCGATCTACGTCACGACGGCGGCTACGCGCTGCGTTTGCGCGGCGTGACCACCGTCACGGCCGAGGTGGCCAAGCAGCGCGCCGCCGCGCGCCCCGCTGCGCAGCGCGCGCGCACGGCGCCGGCCGCAAGAACAACAGGGCAGACCCGCTGAGGGAAAGACACAACTATGGCAAGAGAATACAAAGACGTGGTCGTGGGCCTGGACATCGGCACCGCCAAGGTGATGGCGGTGGTGGCCGAGGTCATGCCCAGTGGCGAGCTCAAGCTGGCGGGCCTGGGCGTGGCGCCCAGCAACGGTCTGAAGCGGGGCGTGGTGGTCAACATCGACGCCACCGTGCAGAGCATCCAGCAGGCGCTCAAGGAAGCCGAGCTGATGGCCGACTGCAAGATCCAGCGCGTCTATACGGGCATCACCGGCAGCCATATCCGTGGCCTCAATTCGAGCGGCATGGTGGCGGTGAAGGACCGCGAGGTCACCCCCGCAGACGTGGCCCGTGTGGTGGAGACGGCCAAGGCCATCAATATCTCCAGCGACCAGCGCCTCCTGCTGGTGGAGCCGCAGGAATTCGTCATCGACGGGCAGGATGTGCGCGAACCCATCGGCATGAGCGGCATCCGCCTCGAAGCCAAGATCCACATCGTGACCGGCGCGCAGAGCGCGGCCGAGAACATCATCAAATGTGTGCGCCGCTGCGGCCTGGAAGTCGAGCAGCTCATGCTCAACCCTCTGGCCTCCAGTCAGGCCGTGCTGACCGACGACGAGCGGGAGCTGGGCGTGGCGGTGGTGGACATCGGCGCCGGCACGACCGATGTGGCGATCTTCACCGGCGGCGCGATCCGCCACACGGCCGTGATCCCGATCGCAGGAGACCTCATCACCAGCGACATCGCCATGGCCTTGCGCACGCCCACCAAGGACGCGGAGGACATCAAGGTCGAGAGCGGCTACGCCAAGCAGCTGCTGGCCGACCCCGAGGCGCAGGTCGAGGTGCCCGGCCTGGGCGACCGCAGCCCGCGCATGCTCAGCAAGCAGGCCCTCGCCGGCGTGATCGAGCCGCGCGTGGAAGAGATCTTCTCCCTGGTGCAGCAGGTGGTGCGCGAGTCGGGCTACGAAGAGGTCCTGTCTTCCGGCATCGTTCTGACCGGCGGAAGCGCCGTCATGCCCGGCATGGTCGAGCTGGCCGAGGACATCTTTCTCAAGCCGGTGCGCCGCGGTATTCCGAAGTATTCGAGCGCCTTGTCCGACATGGTGGCCCAGCCCCGCGCTGCTACCGTCATGGGTTTGCTCGAAGAGGCTCGCCTGGCCCGCATGCGCGGCTTCAAAGTAGCGCAAAAGAGCGGTTCGGTGAAGACGGCGTTCGGCCGCTTCAAGGACTTCATCGTGGGGAACTTCTGACATGGCCGGCTACCCACTCTGGCTTGCCCGCGGAAGTCCGCATGCCCGTGCGCGCGAGCGATGGCGAAGCACCGGCCCGCCTCCCTCGCCAGCCTGTTTTTTTCTGAATCCGATTTCTGAACCATCCAAGAACCCCAGGCGTGGCCCGAGCCACCCGAACCATCACGTGAAAGACTAGGAGCACCACATGTCCATCGAAATGATCGAAGCCGAAGAGTTCAACCAAGGCACGCAGATCAAGGTGATCGGCGTCGGCGGCGGCGGCGGCAACGCCGTGGAACACATGATCTCGCGCAACGTGCAGGGCGTGGAGTTCGTGTGCGCCAACACCGACGCGCAGGCGCTCACCCGCAGCTCTGCCCACCGCATCATCCAGCTGGGCCACAGCGGCCTGGGCGCCGGCAGCAAGCCCGAGAAGGCGCGTGAAGCCGCCGAAGGCGCGCAGGAAGACATCCGCCAGGCCATTGCCGGCGCGCACATGCTGTTCATCACCGCCGGCATGGGCGGCGGCACGGGCACGGGCGCCGCGCCCGTCATCGCCCGTGTGGCCAAGGAAATGGGCATCCTCACCGTTGGTGTGGTCACCAAGCCCTTCGACTGGGAAGGCGGCCGCCGCATGAAGAACGCGGACGATGGCCTGACCGAGCTCGAAGCCAACGTCGATTCGCTGATCGTCGTGCTCAACGAGAAGCTGCTCGAAGTGCTGGGCGACGACATCAGCCAGGACGAAGCCTTCGCCCATGCCAACGACGTGCTCAAGAACGCCGTGGGCGGCATCGCCGAAATCATCAATGAATACGGCCACGTGAACGTCGACTTCGAAGACGTGCGCACCGTGATGGGCGAACCCGGCAAGGCCATGATGGGCACCGCCACGGCCAGCGGCCCGGATCGCGCCCGCATCGCCGCCGAGCAGGCCGTGGCCTGCCCGCTGCTCGAAGGCATCGACCTCTCGGGCGCCAAGGGCGTGCTGGTGCTGGTCACTGCCGCCAAGGGCAGCCTCAAGCTGTCCGAATCGCGCCTGGCGATGAGCACCATCAACGCCTACGCCTCTCCCGACGCGCACGTCATCTACGGCGCCGCGTATGACGACAGCCTGGGCGACGAGATCCGCGTGACCGTGGTGGCTACGGGCCTGTCGCGCGCCAACGCCCGCCGCCAGCCCATCTCGGTGGTGCAGGGCGGCCTGCGCACCGGCACCGACAACATCGCCTACCAGATGCCGGTGGCCGGCGCTGCCGTGGGCATGGCCGGTGGTCTGGTGGGTGGCGCAGCGCCCCAGGCCGACTACGGCAACATGTCCGTGCCCAGCGTGTGGCGCACCAACCGCACCCAGGCCGCAGCCCGCGTGGACGCGCTGTCTTCGGGCGGCATGGACGATCTGGAAATCCCCGCCTTCCTGCGCAAGCAGGCTGACTGATCGGGCCGCGGCCGTCCTGGCCGCGCCCCCTCATCCGCGAAGCCGCCGCTCCCCCCACGGGGCGGCGGTTTTTTCTTTGGCGTGTGTCCCGTCGGTGAAAACCGAAACCTATCGTTGGCATAGGCAGTGCCTCGCACTGCCGCGGTGCGGTGCCGCCTAAAATCAGAGGATGCTCCAGCAACGCACGATCAAGACCCTCACCCGCGCCGTTGGCGTGGGCCTGCACAGTGGACAGCGGGTCGAACTGACGCTGCGGCCGGCGCAGCCCGATACGGGCATCGTCTTCCGGCGGGTGGATCTGCCCGAGCCGGTGGACATTCCCATCACCGCCGAAGCCGTGGTGGACACGCGCATGGCCTCCACCATCGGCGTGGGCGGCGCCAAGGTGCATACGGTGGAACACTTGATGTCGGCCTGCGCGGGGCTGGGGCTGGATAACCTCTATATCGACATCACCGCCGAAGAGGTGCCCATCCTCGATGGCTCGTCGGCTTCGTTCGTTTTCCTACTGCAAAGCGCGGGCGTGGAGCTGCAGAACGCGCCCAAGCGATTCATCCGCGTGAAGCGACCTGTCGAGGTGCGCCAGGGCGAAGGCGCCAACCTCAAGTGGGCGCGGCTCGATCCGTACCACGGCTTCAAGCTGCGCTTCGAGATCGACTTTTCCCACCCGGCGGTGGATTCCACGGGCCAGAGCGTGGAGTTCGACCTGGGCCTGGGCAGCTACACGCGCGACATCGCCCGGGCCCGCACCTTCGGCTTCACCAAGGATGTGGAGATGATGCGCGCCAGCGGTCTGGCCCTGGGCGGGGGACTCGACAACGCCATCGTCATGGATGACTACAAGGTGCTCAATGCCGACGGCCTGCGCTATGACGATGAGTTTGTGAAGCACAAGATCCTCGACGCCATCGGCGACCTCTATATCGTCGGCCGCCCGCTCTTGGCGGCCTACAGCGCCTTCCGCTCGGGCCATGCGATGAACAACCTGCTGCTGCGCGAGCTCCTGGCGCATGAAGACGCCTGGGAGATCGCCACGTTCGAGGACGAACGCCAGGCGCCCACCGGCTTCGCGCAGCCGGTGCGGGCCTGGTAGCGGCAGCGAGGCAGGCAGGCAGGCACCATGCTGCTCTTTCGCTGGGCCGTGTCATTGCTGCTGCTTCTGGCGGCCGTGTCGTTCATGTTCTACGTGGGTACCGGCCAGGTGCGTTATTGGCGCTTCGGATGGGTGATCGTCAAGTGGACGGTGATCGCGGCGCTGTTTTTCTTTGCGGTGCTGTTCGTCCAGCGCATTCTCTGAAGCGGGCCGTGCTTCGCGTGATGGCCTGCAGCAGCCTATACTCGCGCCTGCTCCGGGGTGCACGTAGGGCGTGCTGAGATGGCGGACTTGACCGCCGGAACCGCGAACTTGATCTGGTTAGTACCAGCGTAAGAAGAGCTGCAGCCGGGATTTCCGCACCTGCAAGCGAATGCCTCTGCCGGCATTTGCCTGGCCGCCACGCGCCTTCGCCCCGTTCCCGGGGCAGACGGCCGCACGGCGGGCGCCTCCGCAAGGGGGCTGGGAGCGGCCACACCTGGCCTCATGCGGAGCACATTTCCACCTCACCGAGGAGATTGCCCGCCATGAATGCCCCCGACAAGTTCGCCCAGTTGCTCTCGCTGACACGCGAGCCCTTTCCCGCCTCCACCAAGCGCTACATCACGGGCAGCCGCCCGGACCTGCGTGTGCCCGTGCGCGACATCGCGCTCACCAACGCCGAGCAGGTCAGCGTCTATGACACCTCCGGCCCCTACACCGACCCGGCCGCGGTGATCGACGTGCGCCGGGGGCTGCCCAGCGTGCGCGGCGGCTGGATCGAGGGCCGCGGCGATACCGAGCGCTACGAGGGCCGTCCGCAGCAGGCGCTGGACGATGGCAGCAAGTCCGAAGATGCCGCCCGCCTGGCCGTGCTGCGTGCCGAGGCCGCCGCCCTGCAGCGCACGCCGCTGCGCGCCAGAAGCGGCGCCAACGTGACGCAGATGCATTACGCCAAGAAGGGCATCGTCACGCCCGAGATGGAATACGTGGCCCTGCGCGAAAACGGCCGGCGCGAGTGGATGGCGCAGTACCAAAACGACGCGGCCCGTGAGCAGCGCCTGGCCGGCAACCCGATGGGGGCGAGCATTCCGAAGATCATCACGCCCGAATTCGTGCGTGATGAGGTGGCGCGAGGCCGGGCCATCATCCCGGCCAACATCAACCACCCCGAAGTCGAGCCCATGGCCATCGGGCGCAATTTCAAAGTCAAGATCAACGCCAACATCGGCAACTCGGCCGTCACCTCCAGCATCGAGGAAGAGGTCGAGAAGCTGGTCTGGGCCATCCGCTGGGGTGCCGACAACGTGATGGACCTGTCCACGGGCAAGAACATCCACACCACGCGCGACTGGATCGTGCGCAACAGCCCCGTGCCCATCGGCACCGTGCCCATCTACCAGGCGCTGGAGAAGGTGGGCGGCATCGCAGAGGACCTGACCTGGGAGATCTTCCGCGACACGCTGATCGAGCAGGCGGAGCAGGGCGTGGACTACTTCACCATCCATGCCGGCGTGCGCCTGGCCTTCATTCACCTCACCGCCCAGCGGCGCACGGGCATCGTCTCGCGCGGCGGCTCCATCATGGCCAAGTGGTGCATGGCGCACCATCGTGAGAGCTTCCTGTACGAGCACTTCGAGGACATCTGCGACATCATGAAGGCGTATGACGTGTCCTTCAGCCTGGGCGACGGCCTGCGGCCAGGCTGCGCGAGCGACGCCAACGACGAAGCGCAGTTTGCCGAGCTGCGCACGCTGGGTGAACTCACGCAGATCGCCTGGAAGCACGACGTGCAGACCATGATCGAAGGCCCCGGCCACGTGCCCATGCACATGATCCAGGCCAACATGACCGAGCAGCTCAAGACCTGCCACGAGGCACCGTTCTACACGCTGGGGCCGCTGACCATCGACATCGCCCCGGGCTACGACCACATCGCGTCGGCCATCGGCGCGGCCATGATCGGCTGGATGGGCACTGCCATGCTCTGCTACGTGACGCCCAAGGAGCACCTGGGCCTGCCGGACCGCGATGACGTGAAGCAGGGGATCATCGCGTACAAGATCGCGGCCCATGCGGCCGACGTGGCCAAGGGCCATCCAGGTGCCCGCGCGCGCGACGATGCGCTTTCCCAGGCGCGTTTCGACTTCCGCTGGCAGGACCAGTTCAACCTGGGGCTGGACCCGGAAACCGCGCAGCAGTACCACGACGAGACCCTGCCGAAGGACTCGGCCAAGGTGGCGCACTTCTGCTCGATGTGCGGCCCGAAGTTCTGCTCGATGAAGATCACGCAGGAGGTGCGCGAATTCGCAGCGCAGGGCATGCAGGAGAAGGCCGAGGAGTTCCGCGGCACGGGCGGACAGCTCTACGTGCCGATCCAGCCGGCTGGATAATGTCCGCGACGCGGCCATGCATGTGAATATGCGTGTGCCGCATCCGGCGAGGCACCGCAGCATCCGGGGCAACCCTCTGCGGTGCTGCGCCGAATTCGCATACCTTGGCGCCCTGCCCGCCGGCCACGAGTCGGTGGACCCCGCCTGCGCCGTGGCTCGCTTATTGCGTGTGCACGGACATTGATTTTCAGAGGAGCGCCATGAACGCCTTGGGTCGCCTGTCCATCCGTGCCCGTCTTTACTTCGGCACGGTCTTTTCGTTGCTGCTGCTGATCGTCATCGGCGCCATGGGCTATGCCGCATTGCACCGGACGCAGGACACCTTGCAGGAACTCTTCTCCCATCGGGTGCAGACCCTCACCGATATGGCCGAGCTGCGCACCAGCTTGGGTGAGCTGCGCCGGGCCGAGAAGGACATCATCATCAACTTCAACAACTCGGTCGAGGTGTCCGCGCTGCGTGCCGGCTGGTCCAAGACGCTGGCCGGCCTGCGCAAGAGCCTGGCCGAGGTGCGGCAGGCCCAGGCAGGCGATGCCGATTTCACGCAGGCCATCGACCGTTCGCTGGCCGAGATCAAGCAGTACGAAGAGGGCATTTCGCCCGTCTTCGAGCAGATCGAGCGCGCCCAGATCGACGGCGCTGCGGGCGGCGCCTACGCCGATCGGCTCAAGAGCCACATGGATGCGACCGACCGCCTCTTCGCCAGCCTCGCTGCCACCGCCCGCCAGCGCATGGACGAAGCTCGCGGCGGCATGGAAAGCCGCACCGCCACCATGGCCACGCTGATCGGCGCCGGCCTGCTGCTGGGCCTGGCGGTGCTGATACCGCTCACCTTCTTCAGCGTACGCTCCATCACGCGCTCGCTGGGCCAGGCGCGCGAGCTGGCCGAACGCATCGCCAGCGGCGACCTCTCGCAGCCCGTGCAGGCGGTGCAGCAGGACGAAGTCGGCCAACTGGTCACGGCCATGGGTGTCATGCAGCAATCGCTGCGCGGGCTCGTGGCGCAGCTGCAGCAGGCTGCTTCCAGTATCTCTACCGCCAGTACCGAGATCGCCAGCGGCAATCACGACCTGAGCCAGCGCACCGAACAGACGGCCGCCAACCTGCAAGAAGCAGCATCGTCCATGGAACTGCTGACCAGTACGGTGCAGCAAAGCGCACAGGCATCGCGCCAGGCCAGCCAGTTCGCGGCCTCCGCCGCCCAGGTGGCGGGGCGCGGCGGCGAGGTGGTGGCCCAGGTGGTGGACACCATGGGCGAGATCACCGAGAGCTCCCGCAAGATCGGTGACATCACCGGCGTCATCGACTCGATCGCATTCCAGACCAACATCCTCGCGCTCAATGCCGCCGTGGAAGCCGCGCGGGCGGGTGAGCAGGGCCGCGGCTTCGCCGTGGTGGCCAGCGAGGTGCGCATGCTCGCTCAGCGCTCGGCAGAGGCTGCACGCGAGATCAAGACGCTCATCGCCGCATCGGTCGAGCGGGTGGAGGGCGGTTCGCGCCTGGTGGGCCAGGCTGGCTCCACCATGACCGAGATCGTGGGCAGCGTGCGGCGCGTGCACGACATCATTGCCGAGATCACCGCCGCTTCGTCCGAACAGAGCGAGAACATCGGCCAGATCAGCCAGTCGGTGAGCCAGCTCGACCAGATGACCCAGCAGAACGCCGCATTGGTGGAAGAATCCACGGCCGCCGCTGAATCGCTGCGCGAGCAGGCCCGCAACCTGACGCAGTCGGTGTCCAGGTTCCAACTGGGCGATGGCACGGCCGGCCGGGCGGACGTGCCGCTGCTGGCGTTGCCGACCGGCGGGGCCCTCGCTGCCTGAGCGAGTCGAGGGCACTGGCGCCTCTTGCTATTTTTTTCATAGCGTGAGGCGCTTGATCTGAAACCGCGAGGTGCGTTTCCGGAAGGTGAAGCGCATGGATGGCAGCCATCCCGGGGATGCGGCGCTGGCTGACAGGCAATCCGGTTACGGACGGATAAGCAGGCACTGCTCCATGAAGCCAGAATGCAGCCAGACGCTTCGGCGTCCTCTTCATCGACTGCTTCAAGGAGACTTTGCATGCCCTCGACCTCATCCACGCTTCGCACGCCCCACCGCGTCCTGTACAGCCTGGCTGCCACCTGCACGGCCCTGGCGCTGGGCCTGGGCGGAGCCACGGGCGCTGAGGCCCGGCCCGGCGACGACGACCGACATGGCCCCGGCAATCCCCACCACGGCAAGCCCCACAAGCACGACAAGCACTACAAGCACGACAAGCACGACAAGCACTACAAAAAGGGGCCGCCCCATGATGTCCGCGGCGCGCACGATGAGCGCGGCTGGGGGCCTCCGCCGCATGCGCCTGCCTACGGCGTGCGCCATGGCGCCGGTCCGCACCACGACTGGTACCGCGGCGGCCGCGTGCCGGCCATGTACCGCACGCCGCATTACGTGGTGGCCGACTGGCGCGGCCACCACCTGAAGGCGCCGCCGCGCGGCTACCACTGGGTGCAGTACGGCGGCGACTACCTCCTGGTGGCCATCGCCACGGGCGTCATCGCCCAATTGGTGCTGAGCGGCCGCTGAGCCGTCGCCTGCACGCGGCCTGGCGGGGCTGCAGGGGGTGGCCGGGGTGGGCTTCAGTAGCTCCGGCCGCCCTTGTACATGGCGTGTTGGCGACGGGTGAGCGTGCCTCCGGCCTCGCTCAGCCGCGCCATGGCCGCGCCCGCATGCGCGTGCGTGATGGCGATGCCCAGCGCGTCGGCCGCGTCGGTGCCGGGCAGGCCGGGCAGGCGCAGCAGTCGGCGCACCATTTCCTGCACCTGCGGCTTGGCGGCGCGGCCATGGCCGACCACGGCTTTCTTCATCTGCAAAGCGGTGTACTCCGCAACTGGCAGGTTGCCCGCCACCAGGGCGGTGATACAGGCGCCGCGCGCCTGGCCCAGCAGCAGGGTGGACTGCGGGTTGACGTTGACGAAGATGATTTCGACCGCCGCCATGTCCGGTGAATAGCGCGCAGTGACTTCGGTGATGCCGTCAAACAGCACCTTCAGCCTGCCGGGCAGATCGCCCAGCGCGAGCGCCGTGGTGCTTATGGTGCCGCTGGCTACGTAGCTCAGCATGTGGCCGTCCACGTCGATCACCCCGAAGCCGGTGGTCTGCAGGCCGGGGTCGATTCCCAGGATTCTCATGTGCTACCAATTCAATAGCTGCCGGCGCACGTCAGTCAACCGCCGGCAGCCGACAGGGCTATAAGCCGAAATACCAGCGCGCGGAGTGGAAGAAGACTGGCGCCGCAAAGCACAAGGCGTCCACGCGGTCCAGCAACCCGCCCGCGCCCGTCACCGACTGGCCCTGCATGCCCCAGCTGGTGATGCCGCGGTCGCGCTTGATGGCCTTCATCACCAGGTGGCCCAGGCTGCCCGCCAGGCAAGCCAGCAGCGACATGCCCAGCGCCTGCCCCAGTTTGAAGGGGGTGATGAACGACAGCAGTACGCCGGCGACGCCCCCGGCCGCGATGCCGGCCAGCCAGCTCAGCCACTGGAAACTCTGGCTGACCTGCGGCGCCACCGGCTTGTGCGGAAAGCGCTGCCCCAAAAGGTGCTGTGCGATCACGCCGGCCTGCACCACCACGACGAGGTAGAAGACGAGAAAGGCGCCTCGCCCCTCGTGGCCCGGGAAGTCCAGCAACAGCAGGGCCGGTACGTGGCTCATGCCATAGACGCAGACCATGATGCCCCACTGCAGCTTGGCGTTGCGTTCCAGAAAGCGTTGCGGGTCGTTGGACAACGCGCTCACCGCTGGCAGCGCGAGGAAGACGTAGACCGGGATGAACACGGTGAAGAGGTCGAACTTGCGCAGGCCCACGAGCAGGAACTGCAGCGGCAGCACCACGAAGAAGGCCAGCACCAGGCTGCGATGGTCGCCTCGCCGCGTGGGCGAGAGGGTGATGAATTCGCGCAGCGCGACGAACGCCACCAGGGCGAAGAGCAGCGTCGCCACCGTATCGCCCAGCGCCCAGCCCACCCAGAAGATGGTGGCCATGAACCACGACGTCTTCAGCAAGCTCCAGAAGCGGCGCCACTCCTGCTGGTGGGCCTCGTGGCGGGCCCGCTCGCTAGCGTCGTCCGTGCTATCACCTTCACGCAGGGTCTGGGCGAAGGCGTAGGTCGTCACCAGAGAGAGCAGACCGAACAGCACGACGAAGAGCGCGCCGATTTGCTGCGTGGTGGAGAGGTTGCGCAGGAATTCCATGGCGGGCGTTCGTTCAGATATCGCGCAGCGCGATGACGGCCGCGCGGGCCCGGTCGAGGAAGGGGCGGCGCTCTTCGCCCGGCGCCAGGGCGATGGGCGCGCCGAAGGTCACCGAGCACAGGATGGGTACGGGCACCACTTCGCCCTTGGGCATGACGCGCTGCACGTTGTTGATCCAGGCCGGCACAAGCACCACCTGCGGGAACATGCGCGCCAGCATGTAGAGGCCCGACTTGAAGGGCTGTGGTTCGTCCCCGTGGCCGCGCGTGCCCTCGGGGAAGATCACGATGGAGTCACCGCTTTCCAGCGCCTGCACCAGCGGCGCGAGCGGATCGTCGGGCCGGACGGCGGCGCGCAGCGCCTCGGGCGTGGGTTCGGGGGGCAGGGCGTCGGGCACCGGGTCGGGACCGCCGGCGGTCGCCAGGGCGGCATCGGCCACGGCCGCCGAGAGGGCTGACAGTCCCGCCATCGCGCCGGCCGCGCCATCGGTGGCCGTCGCTGCGGCTGCTGCGGGCTGGGCCGGTGCAGGCTGGCGCGTCACATAGACGGCGTTGAACACGGCCGTGGTGATCCACTGGCGGAACGGCGTCTTGGTCCAGTAATCGCGCGCGGCGATGGGGCGGGTGATGCTGCGCAACTCCTGCGGCAGCGCGGCCCAGATCATCACCAGATCCGCATGGCTCTGGTGGTTGGCGAAGTAAATGCGCTGCTCGGCCTTGGGCGGGCAGCCGTACCAGCGCGCCTGCGCCCCGGTGAGAAAACGCACCAGGGTCAGCAGGAAAAGACTCATCAGCTTGGACAGAAGCATGCGCGGGATGATACGGGCAGCCCTGCGCGCGCCTGGCAAGTCGCGCGGTCACCGCCTCGGTGTCCGGCATCTTTCACCTCATCACGTTACGAGTCGTTTTTTTCCGTGACGCGGAAATGCGGATCAATCTAATGTCAAGTTGAAAACACCCGCCTAGACTGCCCACCGGCCATGGCTTTCAACAGTGCCATGGTCTTCCTTGGGCGGGAGTCTTCCGCCTGCCTGTTCGCTTCCTCCAACCTGCTTGGCTCGCCTGAACCCTTTCCTCATGGGGCTGTCTGCTATTGCATTGCACCGCTGCCTGCTGGCTCGGCTCGCTCGTCACTGCGCATGTGCTCTCTCGCCCGTGGGGCCGGCACGGCGCAAGGCCGCGCTGCGGCCCGGCTCGCAGCCAAGGCCGGGCCGTGCCCCCGTGTTGCGGCCATGTATCGGCGCGCCATGAGCGCCAGCGTATCCCGCCCACTCCTGCGTGCCCCCGCGGGCTCGCTGGCTGCCGCGAAAACAAAAGCTTTCCACCTACACCACAATTTGCACTGGTCGCAAAAACCTTGGTCTGACATGCTCCTGGCTTTCACATCCCCTGACCCACGCAGATGCGATCCGGCTGTCGCCTGTGTCCCGTGGGGCTCCCAGAGGACGCAGCCATGAGCACCGAGGTCCGATCGGTGCAGCGCGCGTTGCTGATCCTGCGCGTGATGAACGAGCGTGCGAGTTGGAGCCTGCAGGAGTTGCACCAGCGCACGGGCCTGGCCAAGTCCACGCTGCACCGTCTCCTGAGCACGCTCGAAGCCGAGAAATACGTGCGTACCGACCCGCACGCCTACGGCCAATACCAGATCACTCCGGTGGTGGGCAATCTGAGCAGCGGCGTGACCGATCAGTCCCGCCTGATCCAGGTGGCGGGGCCGCTGATGATCGCCGCCACGCGCGACATCAAGTGGCCGCTGTCGCTGGGCGTGGTGGACCGCCATCAGATACGCGTGGTGTTCTGCACCATGCCCTACAGCCCCTATGCAATCCGCTCCTCCAGCGTGGGCCAGCGTTATGAGATGCCGGTGTCCGCGCTGGGCCAAGCCTACGTGGCCTTCTGCGAGCCGGCGGAGCGGCGCATCCTGGTCGAATCGGTGAACCGCCGCGAGGACCAGGGCCCGCGCTTTGACGACCTGTGGGCCCTGCGCTCCATGGTGCGCAGGGTGCGCCGTCAGGGCTATGCCATCCAATATGCCCACGACAACTCCGAGAACACCACCTTCGCGGTGCCGGTGTTCAGCGACGGGCAATTGCGCGGTGCGCTGGTGTATTCGACCTTCGCCGGGCAGATGAACGAGCGCATGCTGGAGCGCTTCCTACCGCTGGTGCGCGCCACGGCAGACCGCATCGGCCAGGCCGTGAGCACTCCGCGCGACCGGCTGACCGAGCGGTAAAGGGCGGCGCCATGGCGGTGTGCCCTGGTTGGCGCGCCTTCAGGGCAGCTCCGCGCTGCCCATGCGCCCCAGGATGATGCGCGCGCGCCCTGTGAGGTAGGCGGACTGGGGGGTCTTCTCGAAGCGCTTGGGCTGCGGCAGCATCACCGCCAGCCGGGCCGCCTCGGGTGCGGTCAGGCGGGCCGCGCTTTTCCTGAAATAGTGCTGCGCGGCGGCTTCTGCGCCGAAGACGCCGTCGCCCCATTCCACGCTGTTGAGATAGATCTCCAGGATGCGCCGCTTGGATAGCAGGTGTTCCAGCGCCATCGTGAGCACGAATTCCTGTCCCTTGCGCACCAGCGTGCGTTCGCCCGACAGCAGCAGGTTCTTGGCCAGTTGCTGCGTGATGGTGGAGCCACCCACGATCTTTACCGGCTTGGCCGCGGCCTGAGGGCGCTGGCTGGCGCGCTCTTCGGCGCGGGCGTTCTTTTCCCAGGCCTTCTCCACCGCGTCCCAGTCCACGCCGTCATGGCTGACGAAGCCGTCGTCTTCCGAGGCGATCACCGCGCGCTTGAGCGGTTCGGCGATCTCTTCATAGGGCACCCACTGCTGGCGCCAGAGCAGGGTGTGGCGCGCCGCCAGCTGCTCCCACGCTTCGGAGCGCTGGAAGGCGGTGGATTCGGGGGCCACCACCGCCATCACGGCGATGCGGCCGATGAAGAAAAGCTGCAGCGCCAGTCCCGCAAGCAGGACCAGCCCGAGCCAACGAAACAGGGCTTTCATCACGGTGGAAAACGGAGGCGGAAGTTCGAAGGAACAAGAAGGCAGGAAGGCGTGGCTCAGTGGCCGGCGGCGATGGCGGTGCGCAGCTCGGATAGCACCTGGGCCGAAGGCGGGCGCACGCCGCGCCAGAGTGCGAACGCTTCAGCAGCTTGCTCCACCAGCATGCCCAGGCCGTCGCGCGGCACGGCACCGTGTTGCGCGGCCCAGTCCAGAAAACCCTGGGCGGCGGGGCCGTACATCATGTCGTAGGCCAGGCTGCCCGGGCGCAGAACCTGGGCAGGCACTGGCAAGGCCTCCCCTGCCAGGCTGCTGGCCGTGGCGTTGATGATGAGGTCGAAATCGCCCTGCAGCGCTTGTATTTCCTGGGCAAGAAGCTCTGATTTTTGTAGCAATTCGGGGTGGGAGTGGCGCGCCACCAACTGCTCGGCGCGCGACAGCGTGCGGTTGGTGACGACGATGCGGCGCGGCCCCTCGCGCAGCAGCGGGCCCAGCACACCGGCCGCCGCGCCGCCCGCGCCCACCAGCAGCACGTCGCGCCCGGCCAGCGGCACGCCCGCATTGCGCACGATGTCGGCCACCAGGCCCAGGCCGTCGGTGTTGTCGGCGGTGACGGCGCCGTCGGCCGCGAACACCAGGGTGTTGGCGGCGCCGCCCAGCTGCACGCGCTCGGTGCGCTCGGTGGCGCGCTCGGCCGCCTCGATCTTGAACGGCACGGTGACGTTGCAGCCGCGCCCGCCGCCGGCGGCGAATTCGCGCAGCGCGTCGGCAAAGCCCTCCAGCGGTACCAGCCTTCGGTCGTAGGCGATGCGCTCGCCGGTCAGTTCGGCGAAGCGGGCATGGATCCAGGGCGAGCGGCTGTGGGC
Source organism: Paracidovorax sp. (assembly GCF_057642795.1). Taxonomy (NCBI): domain Bacteria; kingdom Pseudomonadati; phylum Pseudomonadota; class Betaproteobacteria; order Burkholderiales; family Comamonadaceae; genus Paracidovorax; species Paracidovorax sp. The sequence continues at coordinate 25,149 of NZ_JBXYZY010000040.1, read as the reverse complement.
GATGGGGTTGCCCATCACGCAGTACGTGTCGGGGCTGGGGGCGGAGTTGGCGGTGGTCATCGAAGCAGGGTTGTCAGGGGGCCGGGTTGGCGGGAGCGCTGCCGTCACGCACGCTGGTCTCCAGCGTCTGCTCGCGCGTGAACTTGAAGCGCGAGACCACGGCCAGCTGGTCGGCCTTGGCGCGCATGGCGGGGCTGAAGGGCTCGAACGGGCCGGACGAGCGCGCGATGGCTTCGGCGCGGCGGTCCAGCAGCGGATTGCCCGAGCTCTGCACGACCTCGGTGCCCAGCACGCGGCCATCGTGGTTCACCGTGATGATCATGGTCAGGGCCCCGTAGAGCTTTCTGCCGCCCTGCTCGGGAAAGTTCTCGGTCCCGCGGTCTTCGACCTTGCGGCGCAGCGCGTCGTAATAGACGGCATAGACCGCCTCGCGGGTGGCCGGGCTGATGTAGCGCTTCTTGGGGCGCGCGTTCTCTTCGTTGACGCGCTTTTCGATCTCGGCCAGCAGCTGCACCAGCTGGCGGCGTTTGTCCTCCTCGGCCTGCGAGTCGGTGCGGTCGCTGGGCGGGCTCAGGTCGGGCGGGGGCAGGGTGGCGAGCTGCTGGCGCAGCTGGGCCAGCAGCTGGTTCTGCTGTGCCTGCATGGCGTCCATCTTGCGCTGCGCGTCCTCGAAGTCATCGCCCGTGGCAGTGAGCGCCGAATAGGGCATCGGGCTGGTGGCGCGGCCCTGGGCTGCCTCGCCGCCGCCAGCCAGCGAGGACTGGGCGATGGCTTGCGCCTTGTCCGGGCGCTCGGTGGATTTCGCGTTGACCAGGATCACTTCCAGGGGGGTGTCCTGGAACACGCGGTCGAAACGGTCCGGGTCGATGAAGCGCACCGATAGCAGCGCGGCGTGCACCGCCAGCGACACGCCCAGCGCGATCTGCAGCGTGCTGAAACGGGCGAGGAAGGCGGGCATGGCGGGCGAGTGCTGTGGACTCGTGGAGTCTTCAGTGGCCGGCAGCGGCCGGTGCAGGCGCTTCGGCCTCGTTGACGTCCACCGCGATGGCGATGGGGCCGGCCGTGGCTTCCTCGTCGTCCTCGCCCTCGGCATCGGGGGCGGCTTCCTGCGCCGCATCGTCCAGGCGGGCCAGCAGGGTGCCGTTCACGTCCAGGGTGATGTCGTCGATCTCGCCGAGCTTGACACGCACGCGCGCCCCGCGCGGCAGGCCCTGAGCGCCCAGCACCGGCAGCACCAGCGGCAGGGAGTCGGCCCGCACCAGGAAGCTGCCGCCGGGGCCTTCCTTGAGCACGGTGGCGTCCAGCTCGGTGATGGCGTTCTGGCGCAGGTACTGCAGCGTCCAGAAGCGCTCCATGCCGGCCTGGTAGCCGTTGTAGGCGCTGTAGGCCGCATCGAAGCTGCTGATGATGGAAAAGAGGTCGGCGTCCTTGGGCTTGAAAGGGGCGGCCAGCGCGGCCGTCTTGCCGTGGCGCACGCAGGCGATGATCTGCCACTGGTTGACCAGATCGACGTAGCGGCGCAGCGGCGAGGTGGCCCAGGCGTAGCTCTTCACGCCGATGCCCGCATGCGGCAGCGCCTTGGTGCCCATGCGCACCTTCATGCCGGGCGCGAGGCTGGCCTGGCTGCGGTAGATGCCCGGCACGCCATGGTCGGCCAGCAGGCCGCCCCAGGTGCTGTTGGCGACGATGGCGGCCTCTGCCACGATCAGATCCAGCGGCGCGCCGCGGCGGCGGGTGCTGATGCTGACCGTTTCGCTGCCCGTGGGCTCGGCCCCGGCGTTGCCGGCCAGGCGGAAGTTGTAGTCCGGCCGGTTGAAGGTCTCGGGCTTGCCGCGCACCACTTCGCGCTGGGCCTTGAGCTTTTGCGCAAGGCGATAGAGGAAGGAGAGCTGCTCGCGCCGCTCCAGCAGGGCCTGGGGCGTGTTCTCGACCTCGATCGACGGGTCGGCCAGCCAGGCTTCGGTCACGATGTGGTCGAGCTGGTCATGGCGCAGGTTCACGGCCACCGGCACGCGTTCGAGCTTGGTCTCGGTGCCGGAGATCTCCAGTGTGGCCTCGTCGATGGTCACGTAGAGCGACACGGCCGGGTTGGCGCGGCCTTCGTCGAGCGTGTAGATCTGCACCACCTCGTCGGGCAGCATGGTGATCTTGTAGCCCGGCATATAGACCGTGGAAAGCCGGTTGCGCCCCAACTGGTCGATGGCGGAGCCCGGCGTGATGGCCAGGCCCGGCGCGGCGATGTGGATGCCCAGCGTGACGGTGCCGGTGCCCAGGCCCTGCACGGAGAGCGCATCGTCGATCTCGGTGGTCTGCGAATCGTCGATCGAATAGGCCTGCACGGGCGCGAGCGGCAGGTCGGCCGGCGGCTGCGGCGCGGTGACGGGCGCGAAGCCCGTGCCCTTGGGGAAGTTGTCGAACAGGAAGCGCTTCCAGTGGAACTGGTAGGGCGAGTCGATGGCGCCGGCCTGCGTCAGCAGATCGAGCGGCGCCTTGTGCGTGGCGCGGCTGGCCTCGACCACGGCCTTGTATTCGGGCGCGTTCTTGTCGGGCTTGAAGAGGATCTTGTAGAGCTGCTCGCGGATGGGCTGCGGGCATTCGCCCCGGCCCAGCTCTTCGGCCCAGGCCACGATCTGCTCCTGGATCAGGCGCTTCTTCTCGATGGCGGCCAGCGCCTGCTGCAGGATCTCGGCCGGCGCCTTCTTGAAGCGGCCCTTGCCCGCGCGGCGGAAATAGTGTGGCGCCTCGTAGAGCGCGAAGAGCGCGCCGGCCTGCTCGGCCAGCGTGGCGTTGGCGGAAAAGTAGTCGCGCGCCAGGTCGGCGAAGCCGAATTCGTCTTCGGGGGCGAATTCCCAGGCCAGCGGCAACTCGATGGTGGCGGCGACGGCCTGCCCCTCGCGCAGCAGCTCGGCCGGGGCGGGCTTCTCGAACTTCAGCAGGATGTGGGCGGCCTTGACCTTCACCCGCTTGCCGGAGTCGAGTTCGACCTGGGCGGAGCTTTCGGCCTCGGAAAGGATGCGGCCGGCCATGAACTTGCCGGCTTCTTCGAACAATGCGTGCATGGGCCGGATTGTCCCATGCGCTGCGGCATCCGCCGGCCGCGGCCCCGCACCGGCCTATGATCGCCGGTTGCCTGCGCCTCGCCCGGGCCCAGCCCTTTCCACCGCTTGCTTTCTCCCATGGCCTCTTCCCGCGCGAATCCCCCTGCCATCGCATGGCTCGCCGCCGCGGCGGTGGCGCTGCCCTTCCTCTTCGCGTGGACGCAGCCGCCCCTGTCCAACTTCTGGCCTCTCATGGCCGCTGCCGGCTGCGCCGGCCTGCTGGCTTCCCTGGCCTGGCTGCGCTGCAAGCCCGAAGGCGGCCCCGCCGTCACGCGCAGCCAGCTGGCCGCCATCCTGGGCGCCGGGCTGGTGCTGGCCGGCGTGCTGGGCTCGGTCGTGGACCTCGTGCAGTATTTCTACGGCGATCCGGGCTGGTCGCCCTGGGTGTTCCCGGCCAGCATGGGGCAGGCGCTGGGCAATCTGCGCCAACGCAACCAGCAGTCCACGCTGATGGGCCTGGGTGCCTGGGCGGCGCTCTGGTGGTACGTGCGCCTGCCGCAGGGCGACTGGCGCCGGGGCGCGTTGCAGGGCGCCGTGGTGCTGATGGCTGTCTCGGCCGTGGCCACCGTGTCGCGCACCGGCGCACTGCACTGGCTGGCGATCGCCGTGCTCGTGCTGCTTTGGCGACGCAAGGGCACCGGCGGCATGTGGAGTGCGCTGGTGCCCGGCCTGCTGGCCTATGGCGCCGCCAGTGTCGTGCTGCCCTGGCTGCTGGAGTGGCGCACCGGCGTGCAGCCTGAAAACGTCTTCGGCCGGTTCACTGGTGAGATCCCGCTGTGCATCAGCCGCCGCACGCTCTGGGCCAACGTGGCCCAGCTCATCGCGCAGCACCCCTGGTCGGGCTGGGGATGGGGCGAGCTGAATTACGCCCACTTCGTCACTCTGTTCTCCGGCGAGCGCTTCTGCGATCTGGTGGACAACGCCCACAACCTGCCGCTGCACCTGGCCTTCACGCTGGGCGTGCCCTTCGCCCTGCTGGCCTGCGTGCTGGCGCTGGTCTGCGTCTGGCGCGGCCGGCCCTGGGCCGAAGCGCAGCCCGAGCGCCAGCTGGCCTGGGGCGTGCTGGCGCTGATCGGCCTGCACAGCATGCTCGAATTCCCGCTCTGGTATGGCCCCTTCCAGCTGACCGCGGCGCTGGCCGTGCTGCTGCTGTGCCCCTGGCCTGCTGCGCTCTCGCGTCCTGGCGTGCGGCGCTGGCTGCGCTTCTGGGGGGCGCTGGCCTGGCTGGCGGCGCTCGCGTTCTGCGGCTGGCTGATCGCCGACTACGTGCGCGTCGCGCAGCTCTACCGGCCGGTGCCGCAGCGGCTGGCAATGTTTGAGGGCGACACGCCCATGGCCGTTGCCCGAGAGACCACCTTCTTTCGTGACGGGGCCGAATTCGCCGCCGTCACGACCACGCCCGTCACCGAGAGCAATGCCCCGCAGATCTACCCGATGGCACGGCGCCTGCTGCACTATTCACCCGAGCCCCGCGTGATCGAGCCGCTGATTGCCAGTGCCCGGCTGCTGGACCTGCCGCAGGAGACGGCCTTCTACACCGAGCGCTACCGCGTGGCCTTCCCGGAGGAGTTCGCGCGATGGCAGAAGCTGCAGCCGCCCGGCCGGCAGGACGCCGCCGCCCCGCGGTCCAGCGCTTCCGTCAACTGACGGTATCAGCCAGCGGCAGCCACACGCTGGCGACCGCGCCCACATCGCCGGTCCCTGCTGCGAGGGCGAAGCGCCCGCCCATCGCAGCGGCATGGCGTTCGACGATGGCCAGCCCGAGGCCCGCGCCCAGGCCCAATTGCTGGCCCGCCGCGCCCTGCGTCCAGCGCTGGTGTGCGGGTCCGGCCACCCGTGCGGCATCCAGGCCGGGGCCGTTGTCGGCCACGCGCAGCACGGCGAAGCCGCCTTCGCGCGCCAGCGAGAGCGTGATCTGTGGCGCAGGGCCGTCCCCCGCCGCAGCCCTCACGCCGTACCGCAGCGCGTTGTCCAGCAGGTTGCTGACGATGCCTTCGATCAGGCCGGCATCGCCGCGCACCAGCAGGGGCTGGTCCAGCCCCTCGGCGCCCAGGTCCACGCCGCGCTCGTCGGCGCGCGGCAGAAAGCGCAGCAGCAGGCTGCGCGCCAGCGCATCGAGCGCCACGGTCTGCAGGGGCAGCGGCAGGCCGCCTTCGGTGACCCGCGCCAGCGCCAGCAGCTGATCGACGGTGCGGCTGGCGCGCTGCTCGGCCCGGCCAATGCCCTGCAGCTCGCTGCGCCAGACGGCCGGGTCATCCTGCGCCAGTGCGTGCTCCACCTGGGCGCGGATGCCCGCGAGCGGCGTGCGCAGCTCGTGCGCCACGGTGCCGGCGAACTCGCGCTGGTCCTGCAGGCCTTGGCGCAGCCGGCCCAGCAGGTGGTCCACTGCGTCACCCAGGCGTTGCACGTCGCTGGTGGTGGCATCGCGCGTGAGGGCCGGCGGCAGGGGCTGCAGGTCGGCCGCGTCGCGGTGCTCCACGGCGTCCTGCAGCTCGCCCAGAGGTTTGAGGTCGCGCTCGATGTCGCGCAGCAGCCAGGAGCCCAGGGCTACCAGCAGCCAGAGCTGCACGAGACCCGAATACAGCAGCAGACGGCGCAGCAGCTGGGTGCGGCCGGAGGTGGTCTGCGCCATCACGACCACGAAGGGCGCGGGGCCGTCGATGCGCAGGCTGACGCGGCGCAGATCATGGTCGCCATCCGTGACGCTGGCGAATACGTGGCCGTGGCCGGGCGGCGGCAGGGCGAAGGGCATGTGCCGGTCGCCGGCCACGAATCGGCCGTCCCCGCTGAACACGGCAAACCAGACGGTTTCTCGCGGGTCGAAGCGCAGCATGCCGACCTCGCGGGGCGTCAGGTCCAGGCGCAGGGCGGCCGCGGCGCCGTCCTCGGTGCCCCCACTCCCGCGCACGTGGGCGGCCAGCGCGTGGGCGTCGTCGAGCAGCGCCCGGTCGAAGGCTTCCGCCACGAAATGGTTGCCCATGCTCAGCACCACCGCGCTGCCTAGTGCCCAGGTCAGCACCAGTGACAGCAGCGCGTGCCGCCCGATGCGCTGGCGCAGCGCGGGGCGCGCGCCCTTGCTGTGGCGTGTCCGGTTCGCGACCGGGGTCGCTGGGGTGCCGGCGGCGGTGTCAGGCGCCTGAAGCATGGTATGCGCCGCCAGGCGCCGGCTGGGAGTCCTTTTCCTCTTCCAGCACGTAGCCCAGGCCGCGCAGCGTGCGGATGGCCGCGCCGCTGCCGGCCAGCTTGCGGCGCAGGCGCGAGACGAAGGATTCGAGCGCGTTGTCGCCCAGCGCCTCGCCGCTGTCCGAGAGGCGCTGGCAGAGATCGCTCTTGCTCAGCACGCGGCCTGGCGGGGTCATCAGTTCCCAGAGCAGCTCGAACTCGCGGGCGGGCAGGTCGATGGTGTGGCCCTCCACGCTGCAGCGGCGCGCCACGCGGTCCAGCGCCAGGCGGCCGACGGACACCAGATCGGCCGTTCCGCTGGCGCGGCGCACCAGGGCGCGCAGCCGGGCCTGGACCTCGGTGAGCTCGTAGGGCTTGCCCAGGTAGTCGTCGGCGCCGGCGTCCAGCCCGGCGATGCGCTCTTCGGTGCTGTCGCGTGCGCTCAGGATGAGCACGGGGGTGCGGTCGCCGCGGGCCCGCGCGGCGCGCAGGGCGGTGAGGCCGCTGCCCAGGCCGCTGCGTGCATGGGCGGCATGCGGCAGGTTCAGGTCGAGCAGCACGGCGTCGAAGGGCTGCACCGTCCACCAGTGCAGGGCGTCTTCCACCGTGCTGGCGGATTCCACCCGGTGGCCGGCGCGTTCCAGGCCCTGGGCCATGGTTCGGCTCAGGATGGGGTCATCTTCCACGAGAAGCAGGCGCATGGGAGGGGCGGGTGCGGGGATACGTGGAATTACGCATGTCCCAGGTCAGCCCGCAATCAGGTTGGCTCGCAATAGTGCAACGGCGAGCTTAAGGCACTGCGCCCGATGAGGCACCGGGGCAGGCCGGCTGCGATCCAGAAGGAGACAGACCCCATGAACAACCGCAATGTCGTCCGAGGCATCGTCCTCATGCTGCTGGCGCTGGGCTTCGGCCTGCCGTCGATCCACTACTCGCTGGGCTCGTTCGGCCGAGCGGGGCCTGGCATGTTTCCGTTCCTGGTGAGCTGCATGCTCTTCGTCATCGGGGCGGTCACCGTGGTCCAGGCGCGGCTGGTGGCGCCCGTGCCGCTGGGCTTCCAGCTGCGCAACATCGGGATCATCCTGGGCAGCCTGTGCGGCTTCGCGCTGTTGTCGCATCTGGTCAACATGACGGTGGGCATCGTGTTCCTGGTGTTTGCCTCGGGCTTCGCCGCCAACACCTATTCGGTGTCGCGCAACGTGAAGATCGCGCTGGCGCTGGTGGCCATCGCTTTCGGCTTCCAGCATGTGCTGGGCCTCAACCTGCCGCTGTACTGACATGGAAGTCCTGCACAACCTCTCCTTCGGGTTCAGCCATGCGCTGACCCTGCAGAACCTGCTGTTCTGCGCCATCGGCTGCACGGTGGGCACGCTGGTCGGTCTGCTGCCGGGCCTGGGGCCGCTGGCCACCATCAGCCTGCTGCTGCCGCTGACCTACTCCATACCCACCACCGGCGCGCTCATCATGCTGGCGGGCATCTACTACGGCGCCCAGTACGGCGACAGCGTGAGCGCCATCACGATGAAGATCCCGCACGCCAGCAGCATCGTGGCCTGCATCGACGGCTACGCGATGACGCTCAAGGGCAAGACCGGGCTGGCCCTCTTCACGGCCGGGGTGTCGAGCTTCATCGGCGGCTCGGTCGCCATCGTGGTGCTGGCCTTCCTTGCCCCCAGCCTGGGCGAGGTGGCCTTCCTCTTCGGTCCGACCGACTACTGCGCGCTGATGCTGGTGGGCTTCGTGTGCGTGAGCTTCGTGACCACCGGCAGCCTGCTCAATGGGATGGCGATGTGCATGGTGGGCGTTCTGCTCGGCTGCGTGGGCACCGACGTCAACAGCGGCATCACCCGCTTCACGTTCGACCTGCCCCTGCTGGCTGACGGCGTGGGCATCGTCAGCATCGCGCTGGGCTGCTTCGGTATCGCCGAGATCACCAAGAACCTCGACTCCAAGGAAGAGCGCTCGCCCTTCAACGGCAAGATCAAGCTGCTACCGACCTGGCCCGAGTTCAAGCGCATCATTCCGAGCGCGCTGCGCGGCAGCGCCGTGGGCTCCTTCCTGGGCATCTTGCCCGGCGGCGGGCCGGTGATCGCGCAGTTCGCGGCCTACGCGCTGGACAAGAAGGTCAGCAAATACAAGCACGAGATCGGCACCGGCTGCATCGAGGGCGTGGCTGGCCAGGCCGCCGCCGACGAGGCCGCCGCGCGCACCAGCTTCATCCCGCTGATGAGTATCGGCATCCCCGAGAACGCGGTGATGGCGCTGATGATGGCCGCCTTCATCATCAAGGGCATCCAGCCCGGGCCCGAGATGATCTCCGGCCACCCCGAGCTGTTCTGGGGCCTGGTGGCCAGCATGTGGATTGGCAACTGCTTCCTGCTGGTGCTGAACGTGCCGCTGGTGCGCTACTGGCTGTCGGTGTTCAAGGTGCCCTACAACGTGCTCTTCCCGGCGATCCTGTTCTTCTGCTGCATCGGCACCTACAGCATCAACAACAACCTGGACGACGTGTTCGTCACCTCGGCCTTCGGCGGCCTGGGCTACCTGCTGATGCGCCTGGAGCTGGACGCCTCGCCGCTGATGCTGGGCTTCATCCTCGGGCCCATGCTGGAGGAGAACTTCCGCCGCGCCATGCTGCTGAGCCGGGGCGACTTCCGCATCTTCGTCAGCCGCCCCATCAGCGGCACGCTGCTGGCGTTGATCTCGGCCTTCATCCTGTGGCAAGTGGTGGCCTTCTTCCGTGCCCGCAACCGCGCCCCGGTGGCGGCACCACATGCGGCAGAGGCCGAGGCCGTGACGGCCGTCACGCCGAGCTGATCCCCCGGTAGTTTCAGAGTCCCAGGAAGCGGTCCACCTCGGGCAAGTGGGCCGCGAAGTCGCTCAGTGCGTGGTCTCCGCCTTCCAGCAGGCGCCGCTCGGCCTGCGGGTAGCGGGCCGCCATCTCGCGCCAGTCCAGCACCTCGTCTCCCATGGCGATGATGGCCAGTTGGGGTGCTGCCGGTGGGCGGGCGCTCACGTCCAGCGCGCGCAGCTCGGCGATGTATTCAGGGCGGAAATAGAAAGATTCGGCCGGATCGTGCCAGGCGGTCTGCTCGCCGATGTAGCGTTCCAGGTCGCGCGCCGGGTGGACCGCCGGGTTTAGCAGCACGCTGGGGCAGCCGCATTGCTCGGCCACCCAGCTGGCATAGAAGCCTCCCAGCGACGAGCCCATCACTGCCATGCCCGCACGCGGCCAGCCGGCCACGCCTTCTGCCACCAGCGCCATGGCCTCGCGCGGAGAGGGCGGCAGCTGCGGGCACCAGAAGTGCACGCCGGGTGCGTTGCGCCGGATGTGATCGGCCATCAGCCGTGCCTTGGCCGACTGGGGCGATGAGCGGAAACCGTGCAGGTAGAGCAGATGGGTGAGTGCGGTGCGGGGCATGGTGACGGCGGCCAGGGAGTGGGCAGGGGGCGGTCGCGGGATTGTGCGCCCGGCGGTGGGCTTGTTCGCTGCGCCCGATAATCGCGCCCCATGTCCGCCGTCTTCGACAAACCCTCCCTCCTGCAGCGCGTGCTGCCTCTGTTCCGCGGATTCGACTGGATTCTCATCGGCATCCTCGTGCTGCTCGCCTCGGTGGGGCTGGTGGCGATGTACTCGTCCGGCTACGACCACGGCACGCGCTTTTACGACCATGGCCGCAACATGCTGCTGGCGTTGGGCATTCTGTTCCTGGTCGCTCAGATCCCGCCGCAGCGGCTGATGACGCTGGCCGTGCCGCTCTACACGGTGGGCGTGGCCCTGCTGATGGCGGTGGCGCTGTTCGGTATCACCAAGAAGGGCGCGCAGCGCTGGATCAACGTGGGCGTGGTGATCCAGCCCAGCGAGATCCTGAAGATCGCCATGCCGCTTACGCTGGCCTGGTGGTTCCAGAAGCGCGAAGGCCAGCTGCGGCCGCTCGACTTCCTGGCCGCCGGCCTGCTGCTGGCCGTGCCTGTGGGGCTCATCATGAAGCAGCCCGACCTGGGCACCTCGCTGCTGGTGCTGGCGGCGGGCCTGTCGGTGATCTTCTTCGCCGGCCTGCCCTGGAAGCTGGTGCTGCCGCCCGTGCTGCTCGGCGCCATCGGCATCGGCCTGATCGTGTGGTTCGAACCTCAGCTCTGCGCAGACGGCGTGCGCTGGCCGGTGCTGCACGACTACCAGCAGCAGCGCATCTGCACGCTGCTGGACCCCACGCGCGATCCGCTGGGCAAGGGCTTTCACATCATCCAGGGCATGATCGCCATCGGCTCGGGGGGCTTCTGGGGCAAGGGCTTCATGGCGGGCACGCAGACCCACCTGGAGTTCATCCCCGAACGCACCACCGACTTCATCTTCGCCGCCTACTCCGAAGAGTTCGGCCTGGTCGGCAACCTGTTCCTCGTGGTCTGCTTCCTGCTGCTGGTCTGGCGGGGCCTGGCCATCGCCATGGGTGCGACCACACTCTTCGGCCGGCTGATGGCGGGGGCGGTGTCGATGATCTTCTTCACCTACGCCTTCGTGAACATGGGTATGGTCAGCGGCATCCTGCCCGTGGTGGGCGTGCCATTGCCCTTCGTGAGCTATGGCGGCACGGCCATGGTCACGCTGGGGCTGGCCCTGGGCGTGCTCATGTCCATCGCGCGGGCGCAGAACCAGCCGCTGGGACAGCGCATCGTGCAGTAGGGCGGGGCCGCCGCCGGAGGTGCCGGGCGGCGGCGTCAGCCGGCGCGCAGGCAGGCTTCCACGGCGCGTCCCACCTGCAGCACCCGCGCATCGCTGCCGTGCAGTCCGGCGATGGACAGGCCTACGGGCAGGGCCCCCGGCGCTGCGCAGGGCAGGCTGAGCGCGCAGCCATCGAGGAAGTTGATGGCCGACGGGTTCCGCAGAGCGCGGGCGTTGGCCGCGAAGAAGCGCTCGTCGTCGGCCTGCACATCGGCCAGCCGGGGCGCGATCAGAGGCACGGTGGGCATCAGCCAGGCGTCCAGGCCGTGCAGATGTTGTCGTGCGGCGGCCTGCAGCCGGGCGCGCGCGTCCAGCAGGTCGATGTAGTCGGCGGCCGAGATCGCTGCGCCGCGCCGCGTGCGTTGCGCCACGCGCGGGTCGTAGCGGGCAGCCTGCGCAGGGTCTTCCAGCCGGGCGCGGTGCAGCTGCCAGGCCTCGGCCGTCACCAGCCCGCCGGCGCCATTGATGGCGGGCAGCTCCCGCAGTTCGGCGAAGCCGAAGTCCACGATCTGCGCGCCCGCGGCGGACAGCCGGGCCAGTGCCGCATCGAACGCCGCGGCCACTTCCGCATCCAGGCCGTCGAGCACCAGGTCGTGCGTCACACCCAGGCGCAGGCCGGCCAGCGGAGGAGTGGACTCTGCGCCCTGCAGCGGCTCGCCGCTCAGCGCCGCATCGACGATGGCGCAGCAGTCCACGCTGCGCGCCAGCGGTCCTGCGGAATCGAGGCTGCGCGAGAGCGGGTAGGCGCCCGCCAGCGGCACGCGCCGCGCCGTGGGCTTGAAGCCGGTCAGGCCGCAGAACGCCGAAGGGATGCGGATGGAGCCGCCCGTGTCGGTGCCCAGCGCCGCGTCGGCCATGCCCAGCGCCACGCTCACCGCCGCGCCGGAGGACGAGCCGCCCGTGATGCGTGCCGCATCGTGAGGGTGGGCCGGCGTGCCGTGGTGCGGGTTCAGCCCCAGGCCCGAAAAGGCGAACTCGCTCATGTTGGTGCGCCCGAGCAGCACCGCGCCCGCCGCCCGCAGCCGGGCCACGGCGGGGGCGTCGGCCGCCGCCGGCTGCGTGCCCGGCACCGGGCCGGCCGATCCGGCCTGGGTGACCTGGCCCTGCACGTCGAACAAATCCTTGATGGAGACCGGCAGGCCCGCGAGCAGCGAGGGCACGCGCCCGGCTGCGCGCTCCGCATCCGCCGCGCGGGCAGCCTGCAGCGCGGCCGCGGCATCCACCGGACCTACGTAAGCGTGGCCGCCGGCTGCCTGGTGCGCGGCGATGCGTTCGAGCGCGGACTGCACCAGCCGTTCGCTGGTGGTGGCGCCGCTGGCGAGGGCCGCGGCCTGGGCGCGCAGGGTGGGGGACGGGCGGGGGGCTGGTGTCTGGGACATGGCGTGAATATCGCACGGAGCGCGCGGGCGATGGCCGTGCTGGCAGCCTGGGTGCTGCGTGTCCGGCGCGAGGGGGCGGGTCCGGGCTTCTAGAATCCGCCCATGATCTCCCGCGAACCCACCATCGAACGCCTGTCCATCGCCCGCCAGCTGCTGCTGGAGCCCTTCGGCCTGGACGAAACCCATCTGGCGCGCGCGCTGGCCGAGATCCGCGCCCACCGCGTGGATGACGCCGACCTGTACTTCCAGTACACGCGCAGCGAGGGCTGGAGCCTGGAAGAGGGCATCGTGAAGACGGGTTCGTTCAGCATCGACCAGGGCGTGGGGGTGCGCGCGGTGAGTGGCGAGAAGACGGCGTTCGCGTATTCCGACGACATCTCCCAGGCATCGCTGCTGGACGCGGCCCGCACCGTGCGCTCGATTGCCTCTGCAGCCCAGGCGGGGCGCGTAAAGGTTGCTCCCAAGAAGATAGCAAGCAGCCGCTCGCTCTACCCGGGCATCGACCCCATCGCCTCGATGGACAGTACGGCCAAGGTGGCGCTGCTGGAAAAGGCCGAGCGGCAGGCTCGCGCCAAGGACCCGCGCGTGGCGCAGGTGATGGCGGGCCTGGCCAGCGAATACGACGTGGTGCTGGTGGCCCGTGCCGACGGCACGCTGGCGGCCGACGTGCGCCCGCTGGTGCGCCTGTCGATCACCGTCATCGCAGAGCAGAACGGCCGGCGCGAGGTCGGCTCCTCCGGCGGCGGCGGGCGCTTCGGCCTCGCATATTTCGACGACGCGCAGATCACCCGCTATGTGGACGAGGCGGTCGATGCCGCGCTGGTCAACCTCGAATCGCGCCCGGCACCGGCTGGCGAGATGACTGTGGTGCTCGGCCCGGGATGGCCCGGCATCCTGCTGCACGAAGCCATCGGCCACGGCCTGGAGGGCGACTTCAACCGCAAGGGCGCCAGCGCCTTCAGCGGCCGCATCGGCCAGCGCGTGGCGGCCAAGGGCGTGACGGTGCTCGACGACGGCACCATCGCCGACCGGCGCGGCTCGCTCAACGTTGACGACGAGGGCCAGGCCAGCCAGCGCAACGTGCTCATCGAAGACGGCATCCTGAAGGGCTACATCCAGGATTCGCTGAATGCCCGCCTGATGGGCGTGGCGCCCACCGGCAATGGCCGGCGCGAAAGCTATGCGCACATCCCCATGCCGCGCATGACCAACACCTACATGCTGGGCGGCGACAAGGACCCCGCCGAGATCGTGGCCAGCATCAAGCGCGGCCTCTACGCCACCAACTTTGGCGGCGGGCAGGTGGACATCACCAGCGGAAAGTTCGTGTTCTCGGCCAGCCAGGCCTTCTGGGTGGAAGACGGCAAGATTCAGTACCCGGTCAAGGGGGCCACCATCGTTGGCAGTGGCCCGGAATCGCTCAAGAAGGTCAGCCTGATCGGCAACGACATGGCGCTCGATAGCGGCGTGGGGACCTGCGGCAAGGAAGGCCAGAGCGTGCCCGTGGGCGTGGGCCAGCCCACGCTGCGCATCGACGGGCTGACCGTGGGCGGCACGGCCTGATCCTCGGCGGCTGACTGGCCGCTGCCCCCATTGAGCCCCGGTGGTGGTGCCGCCGGGGTTTTTTCTTTTCACGGCTTCGGTGGCGCAGCGGCAGAGCGCCGCGTCGGTCTTGCCGGTCCATGCCTGCTGTGCCGGGCGGCCCAGCGGTCTACAGCGACTGAGCGGGGCTTGCGGCGCAGGACTGGCGCAGCAGCTTTGCCAGTTCGGACCGCGGGCGGGAGGTGTCCAGCGAGATCCCGCTCTGGTCCAGCGGGCCGATGGCCGATGGCCGACCAGCGCAAGAACGGGGTTCGCGCATATGGCGCTTTAGCAAGCGGGTCGCAGAAGTGGCGCTCTTGATAGGCCGTGGCGGAGTTGTGGGTGGGCTCGGCCGGCGCGCTCCGGGCAGCGGCAATCGCTGCACATCGCATTGGCTGCGGTTCCATGACTCATTTGCCGGACGCGGGACCCTCTGCCGCCGCCGGTGCGATGGCTGGATGCGCTCGTCGGCCAGGAGCCGCCTTCGCCGGGAGCTTCTGCCGAGGCAGCAGGTGGCTGCGCGACCAGGGCGCGCTCGTTCCGTTGCCGTTGCCGTCCGGTGGCGGGGCAGTGCCTGCCGAGCGAATGGCTGTCGTGCGCCGGCAACGATGCGGCGTGCAGCCTGAAAAGACGTGTTACATTGATCCGCATGCAAGTCCGCAGCGCGTTTTACTTTTGGTTTTGGTTCTTATCCCAGGCGGATGAGAGGTAAGCGCGCACCCCGACCGAGCTCCACTCCCAGACAACCGCCGAAGCTGAAAAGCCCGGCGGTTTTTTGTTTTCCGCGACCGTTTTTTCTCTCTCTCCCCTTTTTCTTTCACCCTTTCGTTCCATTTCACAGATCCACGAGGAAGCAACCATGACGGCTCCTGCCCACACCGCCAGCGATACCTGGTACCGCGACGTCGAGAAAACCAGCCAGACCGACGACGAACGTATCAAGGACATCACCGTGTTGCCTCCTCCAGACCATCTGATCCGCTTCTTCCCGATCCACGGGACGGCGGTGGAATCGCTCATCAGCGGCACGCGCCAGACCATCCACCGCATCATGGCCGGACAGGACGACCGGCTGCTGGTGGTGATCGGCCCCTGCTCCATCCATGACCCGGCCGCCGCGCTGGACTACGCCCGCCGCCTGAAGGCCGTGCGCGAGCAGTACAAGGACACGCTGGAGATCGTGATGCGCGTCTATTTCGAGAAGCCCCGCACCACCGTGGGCTGGAAGGGCCTCATCAACGATCCCTACCTGGACGAGAGCTACCGCATCGACGAAGGCCTGCGCATAGCGCGCCAGCTGCTCATCGACATCAACCGCCTGGGCGTGCCGGCCGGCAGCGAATTCCTCGACGTGATCTCGCCCCAGTACATCGGTGACCTCATCAGCTGGGGCGCCATCGGCGCGCGCACCACCGAGAGCCAGGTCCACCGCGAGCTGGCCTCGGGCCTGTCGGCGCCCATCGGCTTCAAGAACGGCACCGACGGCAACATCCGCATCGCCACCGACGCCATCCAGTCCGCCAGCCGGGGCCACCACTTCCTGTCCGTGCACAAGAACGGCCAGGTCGCCATCGTCCACACCAGCGGCAACCAGGACTGCCACGTCATCCTGCGCGGCGGCAAGGCGCCCAACTACGATGCCGCCAGCGTGCAGGCCGCCTGCGCCGACCTGGAAAAGTCCGGCCTGCCGCCCACGCTGATGGTGGACTGCAGCCATGCCAACAGCAGCAAGCAGCACGAGAAGCAGCGCGACGTGGCGCGCGACATCGGCGCGCAGATCGCGGGCGGCTCGCGCAGCGTCTTCGGCGTGATGATCGAAAGCCACCTCACCGGCGGCGCGCAGAAGTTCACGCCGGGCAAGGATCAGCCCGGCGCGCTCGAATACGGCAAGAGCATCACCGACGCCTGCCTGGGCTGGGACGACTCCCTGGCAACGCTGGCCGAGCTGTCGGCCTCCGTGGCGGCGCGGCGCGCTCGCTGAAAACCCGGGTTGTCGATGGGAAGGGGCGGTGTAACCTGCCCCTTTTTCGTTTCCAGTCCTTGAAAGAGCCACCCATGCACAGCGAAGTCCTGGTCACCCTGACGCCCCGGCAGCAGTTCCGCTGCGACCTCAAGAGCGCCGAGCCCATGGCCCATGAGGCCGCGCGCCGGTGGCTGGACGACGAATTCATCCGCCTGGAATGCGAGCCCCTGCGCGCCAGCGGCAAGGTGTTGCTGGCCGACAAGGTGCTGGTCGTGGCCCAGGCCGCCGGCCCCACGCTGCTGGGCGATCGGGAGTGGTTCACCACCTTCGCCCGCGCCGCCAGCGCCGCGCTGGCCCGGCCCATCGTGCATGTCGATCTGACCGCGATGGCCGTCAGTTTTTGAGCCGAAAAGGGCCCCAGCCCAGGCTCCGCCTGGGCATTCTGCTATTTTTTTGATAGCGATTCGAGCAGCAGTGCGTGGATGCCGCCGAAGCTGCCGTTGCTCATGCAGACCACATGGTCGCCCGGGCGCGCCGCCTGGGTGATCTGCGCGACCAGTTCGGGCACGCTGGCGGCGGTGGTGGCCCGCTCGCCCAGCGGCGCCAGCGCGGCTCGCGCGTCCCAGTCCAGGCCGGCCGTGTGGCAGAACGACAGGTCGGCCGCCTCCAGCGCCCAGGGCAGCTGCGCCTTCATGGTGCCCAGCTTCATGGTGTTGCTGCGCGGCTCGAAGGCCGCCAGGATGCGCGCGTCCGGCCCCACGCGGCGGCGTAGCCCATCCAGCGTGGTGCGCAGCGCGGTCGGGTGGTGGGCGAAGTCGTCATAGACGGCGACGCCGCCCGCCGTGCCTCGCAGCTCCATGCGCCGCTTCACGTTGCGAAAGCGCGCGAGGGCCGCGGCGGCATCGGCCGGCGCCACGCCCACATGCTGCGCCGCGGCGATCGCGGCCAGCCCGTTGAGCTGGTTGTGCACGCCGCCCAGTTCCCATTCCACGCGGCCCACCGCCTGGCCGCGGTGCAGCACGTCGAAGGCGTGCGGCTCGCCCTGCGCGGTGAAGTCGCTCACCGCCGCGCCGAAGCTCGCCACCTCGCTCCAGCAGCCCGCATGCAGCACGCGCGCCAGGCTCTCTTCGAGCCCGTTGACCACCACGCGGCCCGAAGGCGGCACGGTGCGCACCAAGTGGTGGAACTGCCGCTCGATGGCCGCCAGGTCGTCGAAGATGTCCGCGTGGTCGAATTCGAGGTTATTCAGCACGGCGGTGCGCGGGCGGTAGTGGACGAACTTGCTGCGCTTGTCGAAGAAGGCGGTGTCGTACTCGTCCGCCTCGATCACGAAGACCGGCGCTTGGCCCGCCGGGCCCGATCCGGCCACCGGCCGCCGTGCCGCACCCAGCCGGGCCGAGACGCCGAAATCCAGCGGCACGCCGCCCACCAGAAAGCCCGGCTGCAGCCCGGCGCATTCCAGCACCCAGGCCAGCATCGAGGTGGTGGTCGTCTTGCCGTGCGTGCCGGCCACGGCCAGCACGTGCCGGCCCTGCAGCACATGTTCGGACAGCCACTGCGGGCCGCTGGTATAGGGCGCGCCCGCGTCCAGAATGGCTTCCATCAGCGGAAACTTGGGGCTGCCGTCTGCCAGTCGTGCGCGGCTCACCACGTTGCCGATGACGTAGAGATCGGGGCTGAGGGCCATCTGGTCGGCGCCGTAGCCCTCGATCAGCTCGATGCCGAGGGCGCGCAGCTGGTCGCTCATCGGCGGATAGACGCCCGCATCGCAGCCCGTGACCTTATGGCCCGCCTCGCGCGCCAGTGCGGCCAGCCCGCCCATGAACGTGCCGCAGATGCCCAGTATGTGAATATGCATGGGCGCCGATTCTACGTTTGCCGCCTTGCAGGCCGCAGGCGCTTGCCTGGCAAGCGCTGGCAGCTATCGAAAGCGTAGCGATGCGAGGACCCTCGGCAAGGCAAATCCCCCCGCGCTACCTGGCCGTCATGCCCTCGTCAGGGCCCGGCGCGAGGCTTGGCGCGACAATCACTTCCTGCAGCCCCCCGCTTTTTCTTTCTTCTTCTTCAACCGGATGCACGCCATGGAAAACGCACTCGCCACCGAGATCGCCAACGCCGCCGCCCGCCTGGTCGTCGAAGAGGGGCTGGAATGGGGCCCTGCCAAGCGCCGCGCCGTGCGCGACCTCGGACTGCCCGCCCGCACGCCGCTGCCCGACAACGACCTCGTCGAGGACGCCGTGCGCGAATACATCGGCCTCTTCTGCGCCGATACTCAGCCTGCCGAGCTGCGCGCCCTGCGTGAGCTCGCCCTGGTGTGGATGGAGCGCATGGCGCAGTTCCGCCCCTACCTGGCAGGCGCGGTCTGGCACGGCACAGCGACACGGCTCTCCGATATTTACCTGCAGCTCTTCTGCGATGACTGCAAATCGGCCGAGATCGCGCTCATCGACCACCATGTCGATTACGAGCCGCGCACCGTCACCGGCTTTCGCGGCGAGCCCGTGGAGGCGCTGAGCCTCAGCAGCCTCGCGCCCCCACTGGGCGAGAACGTGGGCGTGCATCTCATGGTCTATGACCTGGACGACCTGCGCGGCGCCCTCAAGCCCGACGCGCGCGGGCGTACGCCCCGGGGCGATGCCCAGGCCGTGCGCCAGCTGCTGGCCGCTTCCGCCGCCCCTTCATTCCCCACGGATACCGATACCGCCGCATGAACTCTTCCACCCCATCCCCTTCGCCCGCTCCCTCTTCGACGACGTCGCGCCGCCGCTGGCTCGCAGTCGGCGTGGGCGCCGCGGCCGCCGTGGCCGGCGCCGGATTGGCATGGAAGCGGCTGCAGCCGCATGGCGCGCCTGCGACCTCCGCAGCCGCGCTTTCCGAAAGCGAAGCCGCTTTTTGGGCGTCGGGCTTCAATGCGCCGGCGGGCGAGGCGGTCGCCATGCAGGCTTTTCGCGGCAAGCCCCTGGTGCTGAACTTCTGGGCCACCTGGTGCCCTCCCTGCGTCGAAGAGCTGCCCTTGCTCAACGGCTTCTACCGCGAACAGAAGGCCCGGGGCTGGCAGGTGGTGGGTCTGGCCATCGACCAGCCGACGGCGGTGCGGCAGTTTCTGCAGCGCCTGCCGCTCGATTTCCCGATCGCGCTGGGCGGATTGGGTGGAACCGACATGGCACGCTCGCTCGGCAATCTCGCGGGAGGGCTGCCTTTTACCGTGGTGTTCGGCGCAGATGGGAACATCTTGCACCGTAAAATGGGCCAGGTGACGGCGGACGACCTCAAAGCCTGGGCACAACTGGGCTGATGCAAGTCATATCCGAGCTTCAGAAGATGACATTTGGGGAAGATTCGAGGAATTAGGCTGAAATTCGGGTAAATTCGCGCCTCTTTCGTTTTTAGCCGCTGGAGCCCTCATGGATTTGCGAAAACTCAAGACCCTGATCGACCTCGTATCCGAGTCGAACGTGTCTGAACTGGAGATCACCGAAGCCGAGGGCAAGGTCCGCATCGTCAAGAGCGGCGGCGCCGTCGTCCAGCAATATGTGGCCGCCCCCGTGCAGGCCGCCCCCGTGGCCGCAGCGCCCGCCGCTGCCGCGCCTGCACCGGAAGCCGCGCCCGCCCAGACCGGCCACGTGGTGAAGTCGCCCATGGTTGGCACCTTCTACCGTGCCTCCAGCCCCGGAGCGAAGGCTTTCGTTGAAGTCGGCAGCCAGGTCAAGGAAGGCGAGACCATCTGCATCATCGAAGCGATGAAGATCCTCAACGAGATCGAAGCCGACAAGTCCGGCACGATCACGCGCATCCTGGGCGAAAACGGCCAGGCAGTCGAATACGGTCAGCCGCTCTTCGTCATCGAGTAAGCGCCGCATGTTCAAGAAGATTCTGGTTGCGAATCGCGGAGAGATCGCTCTGCGCATTCAGCGCGCGTGCCGTGAACTGGGCGTCAAGGCCGTCATGGTGTATTCCGAGGCCGACCGCGACGCCAAGTACGTCAAGCTGGCCGAAGAGGCCGTCTGCATCGGCCCGGCGCCCTCGCCGCTGTCCTACCTCAACATGCCGGCCATCATCTCGGCTGCCGAGGTGACCGACGCCGAAGCCATCCACCCGGGCTACGGCTTCCTCTCCGAGAACGCCGACTTCGCCGAGCGTGTGGAAAAGAGCGGGTTCCAGTTCATCGGCCCCTCGCCCGAGTCGATCCGCATCATGGGCGACAAGGTCTCGGCCAAGCAGGCCATGATCCGCGCGGGCGTGCCCTGCGTGCCCGGCTCCGAGGGCGAACTCCCCGATGATCCGGTGCAGATCCGCCGCATCGCCAAGACCATCGGCTACCCCGTCATCATCAAGGCGGCAGGCGGCGGCGGTGGCCGCGGCATGCGCGTGGTGCATACCGAGGCCGCCCTGGTCAACGCCGTGCAGATGACCAAAGCCGAGGCGGGCGCCGCGTTCGGCAATCCGGCCGTCTACATGGAGAAGTTCCTCCAGAACCCGCGCCACATCGAAATCCAGGTGCTGGCCGACAAGCACCGCAACGCCGTCTATCTGGGCGAGCGCGACTGCTCCATGCAGCGCCGCCACCAGAAGGTGATCGAAGAGGCTCCGGCTCCGGGCATTCCGCGCAAGCTGATCGAGCGCATCGGCGAACGATGCGTGGCGGCCTGCAAGAAGATCGGCTACCGCGGTGCGGGCACGTTCGAGTTCCTGTACGAAAACGGCGAGTTCTACTTCATCGAGATGAACACCCGCGTGCAGGTGGAGCACCCGGTGACCGAGTGGATCACGGGCGTGGACATCGTCAAGACGCAGATCATGGTGGCAGCCGGCGAGAAGCTGCCTTTCACCCAGCGCCAGATCGAGATCCGGGGCCACGCCATCGAATGCCGCGTGAACGCCGAAGATCCGTACAAGTTCACGCCCTCGCCGGGCCGCATCACCATGTGGCACGCACCCGGTGGCCCGGGCGTGCGGGTGGATTCCCACGCCTACACCAACTACTACGTGCCGCCGAACTACGACTCCATGATCGGCAAGATCATCGTCCACGGCGACACGCGCGAAGAGGCGCTCGCGCGCATGCGCACGGCGCTGTCCGAGACCGTGATCGAAGGCATCAACACCAACATCCCGCTGCACCGCGAGCTGATGGTGGACGCCAAGTTCATGGCCGGCGGCACCAACATCCACTACCTGGAAGAGTGGCTGACGCATCACAAGCGCTGATGCCCGGGCGCTGATGCGCTGTTGAAGAGTCTGCATGCTGGCCTCCGGTGACGGAGGCCAGCATTGTTTTTTGTTGGGTGGGGGCGCTAGGCGTGCCGCCGGAACCTGGGAGAGCCGAAATGTTTGAACTGAGCCTGATGTGCCCGGAAGACCGGGTCGAAGCCTTGAGCGATGCCTTCGATGCGCTGGAGGCGCTCAGCGTTTCCGTGGAAGACGCCGATGCGCAGACCGATGCGGAGCAGGCGCTCTTCGGTGAGCCCGGCATGCCGCCCCCGAAGGATGGCTGGCAGCGCAGCCGCATGGTGGCGCTGTTCTCGACCGAAGCCCTGGCCGAAGAGGCACGCGAGCTGCTGCAGGTGCAGGACTTCTTCGAGGGCTGCCGCGTGCTGGGCATCACGGCGGTGCAGGACCAGGACTGGGTGCGCCTGACGCAGTCGCAGTTCGCGCCGGTCGATATCACGCCGGACTTCTGGATCGTGCCCACCTGGCATGAGCTGCCTTCGGCCGCAGTTCGGCACATCCGACTGGACCCGGGCCTGGCCTTCGGCACCGGCACGCACCCCACCACCCGCATGTGCCTGCGCTGGATCGCGCGGCACGGCGTGGCCGCCGAGACGGCAGGCGACGCCGGCCTGGGCCGCGTGCTCGACTACGGCTGCGGCTCCGGCATCCTGGCCATCGGCGCGGCCAAGTTCGGCGCCGGCAGCGTCGATGCGGTGGACATCGACCAGGCAGCCGTCGATTCGACCCTGCAGAACGCCGAGGCCAACGGCGTGCAGCTGACGGCCGGCCTGCCCGACCGCGCGCAGGGCAGCTATCAGACCGTGCTGGCCAACATCCTGGCGACGCCACTGAAGGTGCTCGCGCCGCTGCTGTGCGGCCACGTGGCCGAGGGCGGCCACCTAGTGCTGGCCGGCATCCTGGAGCGCCAGGCGGACGAGCTCAAGGCCGCGTATGCGCCGTACCTCGCTCTGGAAGTCTCCGACCAGGAAGACGGCTGGATCCTGATGACCGCACGGCGCTGATGCGCCCCGCGCCGCCGTTCGGCGCGATCCCGGCGGCGCGCCGGCAGGGCGCACCTACAATGCCCAGCCGATGAGCCAGATCACTCGCTGCCCCGCCTGTGCAACCACCTTCAAGGTCGTGGCGGACCAGCTGCGCATTTCCGACGGCTGGGTGCGCTGCGGCCAGTGCAAGGAAGTCTTCCACGCAGCCTCCAATCTGTTGGAGATGCCTGCACCGCGTCCGGTGCCCGTGGCCGATGCATTGCCGGCTGCCTCGGCTTCTGTCATTGAGCCCGCCCTTGCGCATCCTTTGGTACCGCAGCCGTCCATGCCGGAGCCGCAGGCCTCGCCCCTGGCAGATTCAGCACCCGAATCCGAGCCAGCGATGGCCTCGCGCGATGTCCCGGACGTGTGGAGCAGCCCCCGGCAGGCTGCGGCGGCGTCATCGCTTCAGGCTGCACCGCTCCATGACGAAGACGATGATCGGGACGAGGGGGTGCTCACGGCGTCGTTCGACGACGAGGCGCCGCCATCGCATTCCGCGCCCTCGGCAACTGCTGTCGCAGAGCCTTTCCTTGAGCGCGAAATCGCCCCGGACTCCGGCGGCTACGAACTGCCCTTCGCTGAGTTGCGCGATTCCGGCTGGCCCGACGATATCGAAGGTCTTGAAGACCCACAGGCCGAGGGCGGCGAAGCAGGCCGCGACGACACGGTGGCCGAGGATCCACGGGACGATGACGCAGATGTCGCGTCTGCCCCTGAGGGCGGTGAGGCCTCCTGGGCTGCCGATCCGCTGGATGTCATGGTCGGCCTGGAGGCCCATGCGGTCGCGGAAGCGGGGCCGGCACCGGCCGCGTCCGAGCCCCCAGGGGCGCCTGGTGGCCTGCTGCGCAGCGCCGATGAGCGCGACGAGCGAGATGCGCTGTCGGAGTTTTCCGCAGGCGCGCCAGGGGCCGAGGAGCAGGGCTTGAGTGCTTTTCGGAGCCCTGAGGCCAGCGGCGAGGCGAGTGCAGCTTCTGCACGCGGCGCTTCCCCTATGGAGGACGCGGAGGAGCCCGGTTTCGTGCGCGCGGCCCGGCGTCAGGCTTTCTGGCAGAGCCGCGCCGTGCAGGCCGTGCTGACGGCGGGTTCGCTGGTCCTGCTGATCTGCCTCGTGGTGCAGTTTGCCTGGCGCGAGCGCGATCTGATCGCGGCCCGGCATCCCGTTATGCGCCCTGCATTGCAGGCTGCGTGCCGCGCGCTGGGCTGCGAGGTGGCGCCCCTGCGGCGCATCGCCGACGTGGTCATCGACGGCTCTTCCTTCGCCAAGGCGCGGGACGGCGGCTTCCAGCTACAACTGACGCTCAAAAACCGTGGCTCCACGGCGCTCGCCATGCCTGCTGTGGAGTTGACGCTCACCGACGCGAAGGACCAGCCCGTCGTGCGCCGCGTGCTGAGGCCTGATGAGGTCGGCGCGCCCGAGACGTTGCCGCTCCAAGGCGAATGGAGTGGCACGGTGCCGCTGAGCGTGAGCGCTGGCGCAGACCGCGTCACGGGATACCGCGTGCTGGCGTTCTATCCCTGATCCTTTTGCCGGCCACTTTCCTGCCCTTTTTTTATCTTTTCTGACTGGAATTCACCTCCTATGGCTGCCCTGATCTGCGGTTCCCTGGCGTTCGACACCATCATGACTTTCGAGGGCCGCTTTGCCGAGCAGATCCTGCCGGAGCAGCTGCACATCCTGAACGTCTCTTTCCTTGTGCCCTCGCTGCGCCGCGATTTCGGCGGCTGCGCCGGCAACATCGCCTATGCGCTGCAGCTGCTGGGCGGTGAGGCCCGCCCCATGGCCATGCTGGGAACGGACGGTGCCGACTACCTGGAGCGGCTGCGCGGCCTGGGCATCGACACGCGCCATGTCGGCCAGACGGGCGATATCTACACCGCGCAGGCCCTGATCATGACCGACCGCGACAACAACCAGATCACGGCCTTCCATCCGGGCGCCATGATGCAGGCGCACGGCCAGCGCATCGAGGCCGATCCGTCGGTGAAGCTCGCCATCATCGCGCCCGACGGCCGTGACGCCATGCTGCAGCATGCCGAACAGCTCGTGCAGGCCGGCATCCCCTTCGTGTTCGATCCGGGCCAGGGCCTGCCCATGTTCAACGGTGAAGAGCTGCGTCGCTTCGTAGAGCAGGCCAGCTGGGTGGCCGTCAACGACTACGAAGGCAAGATGCTCTGCGACCGCACGGGCTGGAGCCTGGCGGAGATATCCCGCAAGGTGCGCGGCCTGATCGTCACGCTGGGCGACCAGGGCTGCGAGGTCTGGGAGCAGGGCGAGCGCAGCGCAGTGGCTGCGGTGCAGCCTGCCGCCGTCGTCGATCCCACGGGCTGCGGCGATGCATGGCGAGGCGCTCTGCTGTTCGGGCTGGAGCGCGGCTGGCCCCTGGCCCAGTGTGCGGCCCTGGGCAACCGCCTGGGCGCCTTGAAGATCGCGCAGCGCGGCCCGCAGAACTATGTGCTCGATTTCAACCTGTCGGAGTGGTCACCCGCCTGACGGGCCGTTGATCGGAAGGCCGGTGCGCGCTGCGGCCGGCCGGTGTGAGGCCGTAGAGGCGCAGGCATAAAAAAACCCGGTGCAGGCACTGCACCGGGTTGGTCGCCCAAGACGCGAGCGTCTTGAACGGTGGAGTTACGGCTTGCCGCCGGTGGGAAAGGGCCAGGCTGCCTGCGGGTTCAGCGTGGTGTGCGGAGTGGGAGCGGATGCGGGTGCAGCCGGTGCCTTGGCGGCCTTCTTGGCCGGAGCGGCCTTTTTCGCTGCAGGAGCGGCGGCCTTCTTCGCGGGAGCGGCTGCGGCCTTCTTGGCCGGAGCGGCCTTCTTGGCGGGCGCAGCGGCGGCCTTGGCCGGAGCGGCTGCAGCCTTCTTCGCGGGAGCGGCCTTCTTGGTCGTTGCGGCAGCCTTCGGGGCAGCGGCGGCGGCCTTCTTGGTGGTGGCTGCGGCCTTGGGAGCAGCAGCGGCCTTCTTGGTCGTTGCAGCAGCCTTCGGGGCAGCAGC
>NZ_JBXYZY010000039.1:0-607 GCF_057642795.1 Paracidovorax sp. | reverse complement strand
GCTAGAGACTCAACTTCGGGACAATCCGGACGTCGTCAAGGCCGCCCACGAGGTACAGGCTGGGGCAGCTGCAGCCGTCAATGACCTGCATTCCCTGCTGTCGGTGCTTACCGAGTCCCGCGTGACACCGGACTTGCCCCTGTCGAAACTGGCCGAGGTCATTGACGAGTCCTTCGGCGCCGGTCAGCCTCTCAATTCGAGCGTCTTCATTGAGGACGCCGATCGCGTCGATCCCGCTGTGTCGAGGGCCGTCTACCGCATCGTTCAGGAGCTGCTCACTAACGCAGCCAAGCACGCACCCGGGCAGACGACGACCCTGCGCGTACGCGGGAATCCCCGAGACGGAATCAGCATTGACGCGACGAACGGCTACATCGGCGGATGGGCTGGAGGACCGAGTGCCCATTCCCGCGGGCTTAAGGGGATCACCGAGCGTGTCGAGCTACTTGGGGGCAGCCTTCACTACGGTCTTGACGACGATCTGTTCCACGTCCATGTGGACATCCCGTGGCGGTGATAATCATCCCCGCCTGCTCCTAATAGACCACGGTGCAGCCGCAACGAATCGCAAACGGTGAACATCATAGGATGTGGCCATGCTGCCCGT
>NZ_JBXYZY010000038.1:0-607 GCF_057642795.1 Paracidovorax sp. | reverse complement strand
AATCCTGTAGTCGAAAACATATTCTCTCTTGAGTGGATCCTGAGTACGACGGAGCACGTGAAATTCCGTCGGAATCTGGGAGGACCATCTCCTAAGGCTAAATACTCTCTAGTGACCGATAGTGAACCAGTACCGTGAGGGAAAGGTGAAAAGTACCCCGGAAGGGGAGTGAAAGAGAACTTGAAACCGTGTGTTTACAAGTAGTCAGAGCCCGTTAATGGGTGATGGCGTGCCTTTTGTAGAATGAACCGGCGAGTTACGTTATGATGCGAGGTTAAGTTGAAGAGACGGAGCCGTAGGGAAACCGAGTCTGAAGAGGGCACCATAGTATCATGATGTAGACCCGAAACCATGTGACCTACCCATGAGCAGGTTGAAGGTGAGGTAAAACTCACTGGAGGACCGCACCAGGGCACGTTGAAAAGTGCTTGGATGACTTGTGGGTAGCGGAGAAATTCCAAACGAACTTGGAGATAGCTGGTTCTCTCCGAAATAGCTTTAGGGCTAGCCTCAAGTGATGATTATTGGAGGTAGAGCACTGTTTGGACGAGGGGCCCCTCTCGGGTTACCGAATTCAGACAAACTCCGAATGCCAATTAATTTAACT
>NZ_JBXYZY010000037.1:0-340777 GCF_057642795.1 Paracidovorax sp. | reverse complement strand
ACCCCCGGCCGGCCCTCCCCCAGACGTGCAGAGGCGCGGCACCCGGCGGCGCGCGCACCCCACCGCGCCCGCGGGCTTCGTTTGAGGGGCACTTTTTTACGAGTTGGCCGCCGTGGCCGTTTCCTGGCGTGGCCTGGGCTTGCGGGCGGTTTCATGCTCTTCTGGCATTCCGGGAAATTACGTGCTTTTCTGTCGGCCTCGACCTTCCGCCCCCTATCAGCAATGGCCCGCCAAGGCCTCGCAGCGCCCCAGGAAGCCGCCTTATTTTGTTGGCCTACGGTATGGCCTACAAAACACAATTACGGCCCTCTATGCCGCTCTGCTGCTTATCACTTGTCTCTCACCCTCTCCGCCAAAATGGAAAAAGCCTTGTAAATCAACGATTTACAAGGCTTTTTGCTTTGAGGGTGGTAGCAAATTTGGTAGCAATCCATGCTCAATTTGCCCATCTACCTGCTCGGTTCCAGCTACTACCTCCACACCCGCATCAACGGCCAGCAGGTCAAGCGCTCGCTGCGCACCAGCTACAAGCGCGTGG
The DNA here is from genome assembly GCF_057642795.1 of Paracidovorax sp. Classification (NCBI taxonomy): domain Bacteria; kingdom Pseudomonadati; phylum Pseudomonadota; class Betaproteobacteria; order Burkholderiales; family Comamonadaceae; genus Paracidovorax; species Paracidovorax sp. The sequence goes on along the minus strand of NZ_JBXYZY010000037.1, from coordinate 340,239 downwards.
CTATCATTCGTGCAGTTGCCCTGTTGAACACGATGCACAAAAAGCCCGACCTCAGCGAAATCAGCCCCTACGAGATGGACATCTCCAAGGGCATCTTCAAAGCCGACGGAGATGAAGACCACAAGCGGATGATGGAAGCCATCCAGGCCCTCAAAGCACTGCACGCAGGCCAGCCAGCGCCCAGCCTGGCACCCGCGACAGCAGCGCCACTAGCAGACGACCCCACCGCCTTGAAGCTGGGCGAACTGCTGGAAAAATTCCTCTTGCTCAAAGCCGTCAAGCAAGCCACGGCCGACTCGTACAGGAACACCGCTACCGAGCTGGCCAAGTTCCTCAAAAACCCACCCATCACGCGCATCACGCAAAGCGACCTCACGCGCTACCAGGAGCATCTGGCGAAGAAGGGCAATGGCCCCCGCACCATCGACAACAAGATATCTACCGTGCGCGCCCTGTACAACTTCGCCAAGAAACAGGGCTACACGCGCGGCGACAACCCCGCCGAGAAGCGCGCACTGCTGACCAAGAAACAGCGCTTGCAAGGCGGTTGGGCCACGTTTGAAACCGACGAAATCGCGCTCTTGGTGGGCGGCGACTTCTTCCGCGAGCAACGCCAGAAAGACCCGAACTATGCCAATGCCGTGCTGCTGGGCCTGTTTACCGCCTGCCGGGTGGGTGAAATCACCGCCCTGAAGAAGGGCCAATTCAAGCGCAGCCGCACGGGTGTGCCCTACATCGCCATCCGCGACAGCAAGACGCAAGCCGGTATCCGCGAGGTACCGTTACACCCCTACATCTACGCGCAGATTGCGCCCGTGCTGGACACGCTGAAAAACGCGGAAGACAAGCTCTTCAAGTACAAGGAACGCGATGGCAAGGGCAGCGGCAACGCGGTCGGCAAGATGTTTGCCCGCAACCTTGAAAGCGCCCGGATTTCTCGGGACAAACTCGTGTTCCACAGCCTGCGCAAGTACGTGAACAACGAACTCATGCAGAACAAGGTGAGCTTGGAACACCGCTGCCAGTTTGCCGGGCATGAAATCGACAACGTCAACGTGGCGGTGTACACCAAGACCATAGGCATCGATGAACTGGCCGCGTCGGTCTTCCCGACCCTCGACCTGATTGCCCAGACCGTCCAGAAGGCCATCGACCCCATGGCAGGAATCGAGATTGGGGACCTCATCGACCCCGATGCCCTGATGTAGCCATCAGTAGCCGGGTACGCCCCAGTCGAACGCGGTGGGGTCGTCCTCCCCAGGCTTCAAACCCTTCAATGCCGTAACAACTACTGCTTTTTTATCGTCGTCTGTTTCGGGGGCCAGCTTCTGGTCGCACATTCCAACGGCCAGGGCGACATTGTTCTGGACCACCTGGGCCATTTGGGGGTCGTGCAGATAGAGCGCCAACAACTCCCGGGCGCTGGCGTTCTCGGCCAATAGCTCCAACATCCCCGCCAGCTCTGGCCGGTGGGCCATCGCCGCAAGACGCTTTACCCTCTGGATACCCGCCAGCCCTTGTGTAGCTAGCTTTTCCGCCCTGTCCTCGTAATCCCGCGCCTTTTGGTTCGCAGCCCGAGCGCGGGCCCATTCCGCCTCCGCTTCCACATATCGCTTCTGGATGGCCTCCCGCTCGGTCTCGACCGCCTCCCGGTCCAGTTTCAAGCGCTCTAATTCGTTTTCCGCCTGGCGCCGCTTCTGCGCCGCTGCGCTGGCTTCGCTTGCCGCCTCCGCCAACAATTCAGTGGCGGCCTGATGGCTCGCGGCAATCTCCGCGTAATACTCCCGCAACGGAACATGCCGGCGCTTGGTCTCCCGCTTGGGTTCTCCTCGTTTCAGGTTGTACCCCTTGCCTTGAACGAACTCGGCAAAGCGGGTTTGCAGGTCAATGCACTTTTCCGAGCCGCCCAGGTAATGGCCTGCATTGAGGGTTGTTATCTGGCGGCTGCTTTTCTTTGTTGTCCTGGTAGATGTTTCAATGGGCACGGCCAAAACATGAACATGCGGGCTTTTTTCATCAAAATGCAGATATGCCCCAACGACATTCTCCGCACCATAGACCTCTTTGGAGAATTCAACGCATTGAAGCAAATAAGCCTTTTGGGACTCATAGGGCATATTCTGAAAAAATTCAGGAGAAGCCGTAAAAATATTCTCAATAATTCGATTGGCATCGGGGCGAGGCTTTCGGGTCGTCGTGGCAATACGGGCCTTTATCGCCTTGAATAACGCAGGCCGGTCGGCGGCACCGATGGTGATATTGAGGTGGGTGCGGGTCGGGTCGAGCCCTTCCACTTCTTCCGGAGCTTCTCGTAGATGGTGCCGCATGATGCCGCCGATAGCGTGGTTGGTTTTGTATTTCTCCGTCCTGAATATTGCGTATGCCATTTTTTTGATTCCTTTGAATAAAAATAGCACCGCGTGAGTATTAAGCAAGTTTATCGGGGGTGGCCCGTCCACTTCGTGTACTCACTACGGCATTTTTTACACTGCGCATAAAAAAAGCCTTCCCTCGCCCCTGCCGGGGGGGCTTCCGGCCCAAAGCAAATACCCTGTTTGCAAGGGCGCGGAGTACGGTTTGTGATATTCCGCCATGGCGCCACGCGGCCATGTTCAGCGATTTATCGATGGGTCCGGCTTCCGCTTCGCTGTCATGGGGTTGCACCCCATACCCCGATACCCTGCCAATTATTCCCACGCCGGGCGGTGAGAAGGCAGCGCAATCGGGCCATAGTGGCCCCAGGACCTCCGATGTGGGTCGCATTGGGGGCGTCATTCCATCGGGGCGGTAAAACGATTTTTAGCGGGATTCCATCGCGCCAAGCCGTCGCGCGCGTATGTGCAGGCCTGGGGCGCGGGGAAGAGAAGAGATATCTATCTCTTCTCTTTAACCCCTCTATAAACCCCTCTCCCCCTAAAGGGGAAGAGGGGATTTATTGAGGGGGACAGGCGTGCATACGCACGCTAGAGAGGGTCGGCCTGGCGGCCTCCGATTATCACGCCCCGCCTTGCGTCGGCCTGCGGCCTAGCGCCGGGGCTGTTCCACCGAGCCAAAGGAAAACCGGGAATCGGGTCCCGATTCCGATGGTAAAACAGTCCGCAATGGGGCTGTAATGGCTCTAGAAGCTGCGATGGGGGAGGAATTGGCACCGTCTCACCCTACGCAGGGTAAACCGGCTTTTGCCCACTTTCTATCGCATGCAGTCAATCGGCTTGGCCCGTTTTGGCTTGTCCCGGAGCAGTTCACAGGCTTGGCTTTATACCTTTGTTGATTTGCTGTTGGGATTTTTGTTTGCCATCTGCTTCATTGCGCGCATTTTTTCCATCAATAGCTTTAATCATGGCGGCTGAGTCTATTGCCCTAATTGCGACAGCCTCCACCAAGCCTTCGCCATGATTAAATTCAACGTAATAGGCACGACTGCACGAACGCTGGAAATCCGATGGGGGATATATTTTCATGGGAGTGGGAAGGAAATTTTCCCCTCCGGTGCGATTGTTTCCAATTCTATTCAGGTCGAACATACGGCATGGAGGTGCCGGAATGGGAGCGCCTGTAATTGAATTTCCACCTTCTGAGTATTGGCCGAAATATTGTTTTCCATTTTGGTCGTATTCCCAACCTACCACGATGGTTCCATACTGGTCGTTCAGCTCTCCGCGAATATAGCTTTCTTTGCCGAATTTCTTGCGAACCGCATCCAGTAAGGTTTGCTTGGCATAACGCTCCGTTTTTTCAAGGCGCTGATTTCTTTGGATGAACCAAATGTTCTCCGTTTTGCCCTTAAAGGCGAAAAATTCATCGGGCGGGCCGCCCCATTGGCTACCAAACTCACTCTCGTAAGTTGGGCTCACCCAGCCAGCAAAGCCACTTTCTACCTGGTCGGTCCTAACAGGTGTCACTTTCATGCCGGCCGGTTTCGTAAACGCGGCTTTTGCTTCGGCGATGGACATGCCGAGCTTTACGCCAGCAATGTCGTTGGCTTGTGCGCCGATGCTGTGGAGCGCCAGCGCTAAGGCGAGCGCGAGGGCTGCCGATGCTTTCATGGAACCGTCCTCTCTAAGAACCGTCATCGGCGACATGCCGCGACTTCGAGGATGGTAGCCGAAATGGTGCTTATGTTCCGTGAACTCTTGTTCCGACGCCGCATGTTCCGTGGTGCTTTGGGCCGTGTCCACCGACGATTGGCTATGCCCCGAGTACCTCCTCCTCTTGAAGAGCGACCTACCGTGCTGCTGTCTTTCGGGCAGGCTGTAAGGCAGGCTCGCAAAGCCAAAGGCTTGTCGCAGGAAGCGTTTGCCGACCGATGTGGAATCGACCGTTCCTACATGGGAGGCGTTGAGCGTGGGGAACGCAACATCGCGTTGGTAAACATCGAGAAAATTGTCAGGGCGCTAGACATGCAGCCGTCACAATTTTTCAGAGCTTTGGATGAGCCAGCGACGCCCCACACTTAGCGGTCTGGGCTGCTGATCAGAGTCTTGCAGCGGGGCGTTTTTCGAAGCGCTGGCGTTCGAGAGGTTTTTAGCTGGCCAAGTCCTGTCGGCCCAAGAAATGCGGGGTGGAAGGCAACGTGGTGGACGCCAGATAGCTCCCAATTTCCCGTGCGATGTCGGCTTGCGACTCCTCGCGGTCTTTGCACTTCAATGCCCATGAGCGCCCAGGGTGGAGGGTATCCCAACGGGGGCGAAGACCGTTATAGCGTCCGGCTCCGGGGTCGTGATTGCCGAAGCCCTCGACAATTAAATTCCACAAGGGAGAGAACTTGGCAATCATCAGTGATTCGCCTAGCGGAATCCAAATTTCATCGACAACCAAGTACCGGCACGAGAAGTCCGCGATATCTAAGTTGTCCGTCGCCTGGACAGACTCGGCGTGCTCTTGCAGGCGACTAAAAAGAGCTTTGGACCGAGTGGGGTCTGGCATCACCTTCCCCTTTCGTGCTCCTTGCGGTACCGCTTTCCCTACATAAATTGGCAGGGTCGGGTTGCCTGAGTCCGCCTGATTGGGTGCGGAGATGGCTTGATACGCTGCATAGTGACCGCGATAGTAGATGGCATAAATGCCAGAGCCATAAAAAGACGTTAGGGCTCCGAGCGGATGCGCGGGCTGGCTCACAAGTGCTTCCGCTACGCTGGCGCCAAGGTTCTTTTTGTCGAGCGGGTTGAAAGGAATGACTTCGGCTGTCTTGCTAACGCTCATCATGCTGCCCGCTTGTTGCTCTTGGGTTGCAGCGACTCGACCCTACGAAGTTCGGAACGAATAAGTGCCTCTGCTACGGAAGCTGCAACGGTCCGACCAAGGGCCACGGGCACGGCGTTACCCAACTGGCGCATGGTCTCTGACCATGAACCGTGAAAGACATAGCCATCTGGAAAGGTCTGGATTCGCGCTGTCTCGCGCGCAGTGAAGTAACGAACCGAGCCGTCCGGCAGCACCATCATGTTCTCGCCGCCGGGAACACCATGGTCGCCGGCCTTGATGGTCTTCGCGGGTTGGTCCAGTGGACTCCCCGTGTGTCCTGGGTAGACCTTAGCCCCATCTTGAAAACGATGGTCACGAATTCCCAGCGCGAGGCGTGTTCGTGGGTCAGGCAAATCGGCAAGAGCATCACGAACCGTTCGCCATGGGAGAGACTTTGGCGGCTTGGCCGTCAATGCTTGGATGCGCTTGGCCAACTTGACTGGCGGAAGAGGGCGGTCGCGTTTAGCGACTTTGTGACGCTCCCAATACTCGCCAGTCACCCACTGGGAATGAATCAAGGCATCCTCGCTGTGCGTGGCTTCGGGAAAATGCCAGTCAATGTCGAGGTCTGAGCGAGTCCCCACAATGAACACCCGCTCGCGCTTTTGTGGCACCCCGTAGTCGGCGGCGCTCACCAACGTCGCCGTGACGTTGTAGGTCAGGCCACTCTCATGCATGCGCCCTGACGTCTTCTCGGTTTGGAGACGCAGAAGATGGTCGAACCAAGACTCGTGAGCACGCCTCGGAGCCTCGGGAAACTCCAACTGCAGCTTGATGTACTCGAAGTAGTTGGCAAAGCTCGAGCGCGTTAGTCCCTTCACGTTCTCAACGATGAATGTCTTGGGACGCAGCGTGCGCACGATTTGAACGGTGGCGGGGAACATGTCGCGCTTGTCATCATGTGCCTTGTGCTTGCCACCCATCGAAAACGGTTGGCACGGGGGGCCGCCCGCAAGCAACTCGATGTCTTGCGGAACGCCGGTCCAATCTATTGCGCGTACATCGCCTTCATGCAACGGCCAGCCGTCTACGAGGGGATAGCCGCGACGCTGGTTCTCCCGAACGGTATCGCAGGCCCACTTGTCCCACTCGACAACAGCCAGGGACTTAAAGCCGGCGAGGCTGACGCCCATCGCCAGCCCCCCCGCTCCCGCGAACAACTCCACAGCTCGCATCATTTCTTTCCTTCGTCCTCGTTCAAGAATGCCTGTACACGCGCAACAACTGCATCCAGGTCTCGCAGTTCGCATTCCCACACAACCATCACATCCCACCCCAGCGCCCGCAACTCGGCCTGCTTCACCGCATCCCTGTCCCGATTGCCATGAAGCTTCGCGCTCCAAAAGTCGACGCGTGACTTCGGCATACGAGCCAGCGCACAATTCCCGTGCATGTGCCAGAAGCAGCCATGCACGAGCACCACCTTTCGTCGACCTGGGAACACAAGGTCAGGCTTGCCGGGAAGCTTCTTGTCATGCAACTTGTAGCGAAAACCGCGCGCGTGCAGAGCCTTGCGTAAGCGGACTTCTGGCCCCGTGTCGCGTCCACGTACCCGAGACATCCGTTCTGACCGCTCAGCCGGCGTAAGAGTGTCCATGCTGGTATTTTATACAGTGCCTGCGGGGGTGATGGAACCGGCTTACAACATTGTGCCTCCATGCAGCGCTGTCGCGAGAGAACAGCACTTGAAGCGACTGTGGTACAACCAAGGTTCGTCTCGCTCGTAGCACTTCTAGTCGCGAGTTTTTTATGTCATCTACCGCCTAGGTTGTTGATTTAAAAGGTTTTTTGAGGTTGGACACGGTTGTCCCACCCTCTCCGCCAAATGAACAAAGCCCTTGATGATCCATCAAGGGCTTTTTTCTTGCGTGCGCTTGGTTATGCCTATCGACTGGCACTGGAAACCAAAGAAGCTGCCAGCTGTTTGGCCGATTTCGCGCTGACCCCTTTGCCCGTGATCGACAGAGCCGGCGCATGGGCGAGCATCCGCACGAACACCTGCCGGACTTCTTCCGAACGGATATCGCCTATCAGGTCAATCGTCTCGCTCAGCGGCGTCACCGTGCCGTGCGCGAAGAGCTCTTCCACGGCCCGCTCCATCGTGGCAAAGGGGCGCTCTGCGGCGCGCACGCGGGAGACGGTCAGCTGGTTCTTCGCCCGTTCCAGATGGACCGGGTCGATGGCTATGGACTGCGCGTGCAGCTGCTCGCCGGTGGCCTGGACCAGGGCTTCGACCTTGTCCGGCGTGGTCACGGCATGCACCACGAAGTTGAGCCAGGCATCGCCGCTGTCAACGGTGGCGTCGGCCGTGTAGGCCAGGCCCAGCCGCTCGCGCACCACATCCACCCAGGGCGAGGACATGCCGCCGCCGAACAGGTTGGCAGCCAGCGCGGCGGCCAGGCGCCAGCGTTGCGGTGCGTCGCCTTCGGGGCCGGCAGGCGCGAGCGGGTAGGCGAGATGAAGAAACACCTGCGAGACCTGCGTGAAGCGCCGGGCCACGGCTTGGCCGGCATAAGGTGCGGGCTCGGGCGGCTGCGATACGGCCCCGCCGGGCGATGAAGGCATTGCCGTAAAGAGCTCTTCGGCAAGGCGCATCCAGGCTTCCACGTCGAAGTGGCCGGCTGCGGCGACGACGGTCTTGCCTGCCACGTAATGCTGCTGCACGTGGCGCATCAGATCGCCGCGGGTGAATCCCTCGATGTTCTCGACCGTGCCGATCACGGGCATGCCCATGGGGTCGTCGCCCCAGAGGGCGCGGTCGAGCAGGTCGCTGGAGCTGTCCTCCGGGTCCTCGTCGTACTCGATGGCCTCCTGGCGGATCACTTCCAGCTCGCGCTGCAGTTCTGCCTCAGGAAAGGTGCTGTGGAGCACGATGTCGGCCGTCATGCGCAGCAGCTGCGGCGCGTGGTGCCCCAGTCCGGTCATGAAGTAGCCGGTGCTGTCCTTGCCGGTATAGGCGTTGACGTCCGCGCCCAGCCGCTCCGCATCGAGGTTGATGGCCTGCACGGAGCGCGTGGCCGTGCCCTTGAAGGCCATGTGCTCCAGGACGTGGCTGATGCCGTTGGTGGCCGGCGTCTCGTCGCGGGAGCCGACGCGCAGGAAGACACCCACGCTGGCGCTCTGCACGTGCGGCATGGGCAGGGCCATCAGCCGGACGCCATTGGGGAGCGTGCGCAGGATCGGAGTGGTTGGGGGCGTTGCCATCACTGGTTGCCGCCTTGGGCCCTGTGGCCAGGAGTGCTGCCAATGGGCGTTGCATCGGGAGCCCGGCTTGCGGGCTGGCGCCGGCAGAGGCGTGGCGGGGTGGATGTCTCTTGTCGCATGCGGCATTGTCGCTGTGTGCTGCATTGCCTTGGGGCACTCGGGTCGTTGTTCCCGTGCTGCTCAAGCGGGGCGGAACGAAGAGGGCGGGCTGAGGTCTGAGCGGGGTCTTTTCATGGGTCCGCGAGCGAGCGTTGCCGTCGCCCTGGCCGCGACGTACGATTCCCGGCGCTCTGCCTGCCTGCCCGGCCTGCGGCCCGTGCGCCCCCATTACGCCACGCTTGCGCGCTGCCCTCCATGCCCCATCCCGAACCCCAACACACATCCTTGGCGACGTCCGCTGCTGCGACGCGCTTCCGAATCCTTGGCCCGGTTGCCCGCACGCTCCAGTTATGGCTGTGGTCCGCCGTGGCGGGGGCTCTGGCGGCGGCCGCCACCCTGGTGTTCCATGTCCTGATCCAGTGGGTGGAGCACCTCGCGACGGGCCATACGGGTGGCCTGGTGGAGGCCGCACGTTCCCTGCAGCCCTGGCACCGTGTATGGGTTTGCACGGCGGGCGGCGTGCTGGCGGGCGCGGTGCTCGACTGGGGCGGGCGCTGGGCGGCTGCCGGGCCGCGTGGCGACGAGCACCTGGACTACATCGATGCGGCGAGGGCCGGGCGGGTGGACCTCAACGACCGCACCACGCTCGTGCGTTCAGTGTCGGCGCTGCTCTCGGTCGGCTCCGGCGCGTCGATCGGGCGCGAGGGGCCGATGGTGCAGCTGGGGGCGTGGCTCGCCGCAGGGCTGGCGCGGGTGGTGCCGATCGCGCCGGAGCTGCGCAGCGCCATCATGGTGTGCGGCATCGTCGCCGGCATCGGCTCGGCCTATCACGCGCCGGTGGCGGGCGTGGTGTTCGCGCTCGAACTGGCGCTCGGCTTCTTCGCGCGGCATGCGGTGGCGCCGGTGCTCATCGCGGCGGGAACGGCGAGCGCGCTCATCCAGATGCTGGTGGACCCCAGGCCGCTCTATCACGTGCCGGCCGTGGCCGTGGAGCCGACCAGCCTGGGCATGGCGCTGGCGGCTGCCGTGCTGTTCGGCGCGGTCGGCTGGACGCTGCTGCAATTGCTGGAGATCAGCCGCAGGGGTTTCGACCGCGTACGTTCACGGACTGCGCGCCTGGGGCTGGGCGGGTTGCTTGTGGGCATGCTCTCGGTCGGGGTGCCCGAGGTCTGGGGCAATGGCTACAGCGTCGTGTCTTCGGTGCTGCTGGGCAGCCACCCGTGGCATTGGATCGTGGTGGTGATGTTGACCAAGATCCTGGCCACCGCGGTGAGCTCGGGCAGCGGCGCCATCGGCGGGGTGTTCACTCCCTCGCTCTTCGTGGGGGCCACCGCCGGCAGCGTGCTCGCCCAGCTGGCTGCACTGGTGCTGCCTGTGGCCTGGGTGGGGGATCCGCGTGCGCTCGCCATCATCGGCATGGCTGCCGTGCTCACGGCAGTGACCCACGCCCCTTTGATGGCCATCGTGATGGTGTTGGAGATGACGAACCGGTTCCAGCTCACGGTGCCGGTGATGCTGGCCTGCGCCGTGGCCTATGCGATCAGCACGCAGTTCGGCGCACGGCCGCTCTACGGCAATCCGATCGAGGCACACCGGTGACGGCGGTTACGGTGGGCGATGTCAAGGCATTCGTGCCGGCGACCCTGGCGTTTTCTGCTGCACGGCAGGGGGCTGCGGGCAGCGGCCCGCAGATCCGGCGGTTCCCGTTCAGATCCTGAGCCCGGGCAGCAGGTCGATGCCTGTCCTGCGCACCACTTCCTCATAGCTGATTGGCGGGCCTACCCTGGCATCAGGGGCGTTGTCCTGCCAATGGGCCCAGCGCCTTCCCGTAGCCGGGTCGTACACCAGCTTGAAGAGGTGGGAGGGCACGGCCACCTGGTTGGCTCCGATGGTCCGAGCGCCGGGTTCGAACACGGGGCCGGTGATGACATAGACATCGCCCTGCGCGCGCATCACGTACTTGCGCGTGTCGTCTTCGATCCGGGCCCAGGGGCCGCTGTTCTGCCGGGAGTTCTGCGGCACCATGTTCGACAGGCTGAAGGACTGCGCCATGGACTCCGGCGTGCCCATGTCGCCCGCAGGCGCCATGTGGCCGCGTGCCCAGCCGGAGCCCTTGTAGTCGCTCAGTTCCGCACGCTCCGCGCGGGGCAGGCGCGCGTCTGCGAAGAACTTGTCGGTGCGCTCCAGATGATGGCCTGCGAGCAGGGTCTGGCGGTTCAGCCGCTCAGCGACATAAACGGGGGTGCGGGTGTTCCCGCTGTGGAGCACGGCAAAGCCATCGAAACACAGCGCGCGCAGGTGGGGCGCTGCCGGGGTGATCGGCGGGCGCCCGCCGGCGAAATACTGGGGGCAGTCCTGGAAGCGGCCGGCCGAAGCGCCGGCTGCTGCTGGAGGAGCGGGAGGTGATACCGGCGCGCGGTTCAGCGCTGAAGGGGCCAGGCCACAGCTCGTAGCCTGCAGGCCCATGATGCAGGTGGTGACCAGCGTGACGAACAGGCGCCTTGCACTGCTGCTGGGGCTGAGGGGTTGCGATGCCCGGGAACGGGAGGAGGGGCGAGGGTTTTTCTTGCGGGTCTTGGATTTCATGCGGCCGGCGAGTGTAGGGCGGGCGGACCCCCGTCATGGGTGATTTCGCGTGTCAATCAGCAAACCTTGCAACGGCCTCGCTGCGACGAGGGCCTGCCTGCCCGCGCGTGTTGAGTGCGCCCGGCTGCGGGTGCGAGCACGATCGGGGGCGCGGAACGTTCCCTACCGCTACCCCATGCTCACCCTGCATGCCGATGCCTGGCGCGTGGTTCAGCTCGCCGTGGGGCGTGCCCACCGTGCGCGCTGATCGGCTCGCTCTTCCTGGGCAACGAAATGGGCATTCCGTTCGATCGGATGGGTGGCGAGCCGGCTCGTGCTGGCGATGCGGGGCTTGATCGCGGCCTGCACGCTCATGCGGGAGACGACCTGTCTGGCGCACCACAGGAGCAATTCGCGCTCAGCGATTCAGGGCGTGGCGCTGCACTGCGTGCTGTTGTGGCAGGGAGCATGGATCCGCCGTGGCCGGTCGATGGGGGCGCATGATGGGGCCTCTGTCGCTACGGGAGCCTCCATGTCCAGGCTGATGACCTTTCTTTCGATCGTCGGCGTGATGGCCGCGCTGTATGTGGCCTATCGGTATGGCGTTTTCTGAGCCGTCAGGGAGTTGGCGGCCGTACTTCCGTGGCGTCGTGACGACCGCACGGGACGATGGGCTTGTCCTACGCCACGGACCGGCCGGTCCGCCCACGATGAAAACCCCTTTCATTGCAGGAGCCCGACGTGTCCCTCCCCACCGAAAACATCGCGCAAGGCCGTTCTCTGATCAATCTCGATCAGGCGCACGAGGTGCTTGCCTGGAGCCAGTCGCTGGAGTGCAGCGAGGAGGCCCTGCGTGCCGCCGTGCAGGCCGTAGGCCATTCGCCGCAGGCCGTCCGCTCGTATCTGGCGCACCGGAGCGCGCAAGAGCAGGGCTCCCCCGCGCCCATGGCCGACGTGTCCGCCAGCGGATCTGCGCGCGAGCTGGGTTACGACTATGGCGGCGAGCGCCTGGAAGGCCAGCAACTGTCCTCCCGGCAAGGTGCTGAGCTGATCGGCGAAAAGCGCCGTATGGATGCTGATCGCTGAAGGCCGCCATTCGTAAGCATGCAGTTCGAAAGGCCGCAGGCCGGCTGTCATCCGACAGCCGGCCTGCGGCCTTTGCAATGCAGGGCGCACGCCTTGCGCGTGCGCCGGCCCCGGTCACACCACTGGCGGATCGGACTCCCGCGCGAAGTTTCGCGGCTGGCCCAGAGCGGTGATGAACCGCTGCACGGCGGCTTGATCGTTGCCCGCGGCCATGATGAAGGCGGGGTCGTCCTCCGGCAACGGAATGCCTGCCTCGGCCAGGAGGGCCTTGGATGCGCCCAGGGCCAGGATGGGCTTGCAGTGGCGGAACTGGTCGCGCACGAATTCGGCGGAATGCCCATCGCCTGCCAGAAGGTTCACGCCAGCCTCGCCGTCGGGCAGCACCAGCCCGTCGAACAGGAAGCCGGGTGAGTTCTCCAGCGAGGCATCAGCGTCGATCTCAGTGCCGTCCGCGAGCGTCACCGGGCCGATGTGCTGCGCCACGAAGCGGCCCACGGCGCCCTTGTCGAGCAGCGCGGCCTGCACCGCGTGCAAGGCGGCTGGCTCCACGCCGTCTGCCACCAGGATGGCCACCTTGCGGCCCTTGATGCCGCCGTCGCCCGGGCGTGCCAGCAGCGACAGGGCAGGGGATTCCTTCACCTCGGGCTTGGCGGGGCGCTCGATCGCTTTGGGCAGGGCCGCGGGCAGCTTGCGGATGCCGATGCCTTGCGCCACGTTCGCGGCCAGCTCTTCCGACACGTTGCGCAGCATGGCCACGGTGCGTTCGCGCACGGCGGGCACCGTCACCTTGCTCAGCTCGAAGCGGAAGGCCGCAGCGATGTGGGCCTTCTCATGCTCCGCCTGGCTCGCGTAGAAGAGCTGTGCCTGTGTGTAGTGGTCGGCGAACTTCTCGGGCTTGGCGCGGACCTTGACCTGTTCCTGCTTGGCCTCGGTTCGGGCCGCCACCGAGACGAAGCCCTGCACGGCGCCGGCCTGGAAGGGACAGCCACCGCCCAGCGAGTTGGGTTCGTAAGACACCCGGCCCCGCGGGATGGTCTGGCGGTGCATGCCGTCGCGCTGGTTGTTATGCACCGGCGCGAGCGGCGCGTTGATGGGCAGTTCGTGGAAGTTGGGTCCGCCCAGGCGCGAGATCTGCGTATCCACGTAGGAGTGGATGCGGCCTGCCAGCAGCGGATCGTTGGAGAAGTCGATGCCGGGCACGACGTGCGCAGTACAGAACGCGATCTGCTCGGTCTCGGCGAAGAAGTTGTCAGGATTGCGGTGCAAGGTCATGCGGCCGATGGGGCGCAGCGGCACCAGTTCTTCGGGGATCAGCTTGGTGGCGTCCAGGATGTCGAAGCTGAAGGCCTCGGCCTGCTCTTCGGTGAAGACCTGCACGGCCAGTTCATATTCGGGAAAGGCGCCCGATTCGATGCGCTCCCACAGGTCGCGGCGGTGGAAGTCCGGGTCCGCGCCGGAGATCTTCACGGCCTCATCCCACACCAGCGAATGGGTTCCGGCCAGCGGCGTCCAGTGGAATTTCACGAACACGGAGGTGCCCTCGGCATTCACGAAGCGGAAGGTGTGCACGCCGAAGCCCTGCATGGTGGCGTAGCTGCGCGGAATGCCGCGGTCCGACATCACCCACATCAGCATGTGCGCGGATTCGGGCATGAGCGAGACGAAGTCCCAGAACGTGTCATGCGCGCTGGCGGCCTGGGGCATCTGGTGGTGCGGCTCGGGCTTGACGGCGTGGATGAGGTCGGGGAACTTCATCGCGTCCTGGATGAAGAAGACCGGGATGTTGTTGCCCACCAGGTCCCAGTTACCCGCGTCGGTATAGAACTTCACGGCGAAGCCGCGCGCGTCGCGCGCCGTGTCCTTGGAGCCGCGTTCGCCCTGCACGGTGGAAAAGCGCACGAACACCGGCGTTTTCTTGCCGGCCTCCTGGAACGGCGCCGCCATGGTCAGGTCGGCCAGCGATTCATAGCACTCGAAGGTGCCATGCGCGCCGGAACCGCGCGCATGCACGATGCGTTCGGGAATGCGCTCGTGGTCGAAGTGGGTGAGCTTCTCGCGCAACACGAAGTCTTCGAGCAGCACCGGGCCGCGCACGCCGAGCTTGAGCGAGTTCTGGTTGTCCGATACCGGCACGCCCTGGTTGGTGGTGAGCTGCTGCCCCGAGGAATCCGCGCGGACGCGGTCCAGCACGCCGTCGTTGGCGTTCAGGCCGGGGGTGGCGCCAGCGCCGGTTTTGCCTGTGGCATGCGGCTCCGACAAGGTGCTGCCGGTGACGTCAGGATGATCGGGCGCCGAGGTGAGCCCCGCATTGGGCGCGAGGCCGTTATCCGTGCCGTGCTCCAGGGCCTTGAGCGCGTTGTGGGGCATGGAGGCCGCCAGCGCCTGGGTCCCCGCAGCTTTGCGCGCGTGGGCATCGTCGGTTCCGGGTCGGGGCGGAATCTCCGCCGGGCCGCTGTCCGTGTTGCGTGCGGCGGAGAGCGCTGCGACGTGCTGCGCGTCGTGCGTGGGCTTCTGGGCTTTGCGGGGCATGGTGGGCTTTCTGTGGCTGAGGCACCCAACTTAAAGGCGCCTCTCCACGCCCCGCTGTAGGACGCCTACACCAGGCCTTGCTGCCGCGGCTCCTCACATGCGAAGGCCGGCCAGGCCCCGCGCCTCAGGGGCATGTGCCGCCGGCTTCAGGCGGCGGCGTGCAGTGCCCGCAGGGCGGCCACCACGTCGGCCGTGGCCACGCCATCGACGGCCGCCAGTTGGGGCTGCAGCGCCTGCAGGGCCTCGGTGGCGTCCGCTGCGCTTTGCTGCAGCCGGGCAATGGCCTGGCCGGCGTCCTTGGGGGCGGCGAAGCCCTTGCTCTGCAGCAGCAGGCGGCCGTCCGCTGCCACCAGCTTGAAGTAGAAGTGGCCATCGGTTTCGCGGTACTGCTTGAACGCGGGCAGCGCGGCGCGGCTGGCCTTGGCGGCGGGCTGGGCCGGGGCGGGCTGCGCGCTCAGGCTGCGCAGGCCGACAGCCGCACGCAGGTCGCGCAGGAAGGGCGTGGCGACGGCGCGGGCCCGTTCTGCGCCGGCGAGCAGCGTTGCTTCTATCTCGGCGGGGTGGGCCATCAGGTGCTCGTAGCGTTCGCGCATGGGCGCGACGACGGCATCGACGCGCTCGAACAGCACCTGCTTGGCATCGCCCCAGGCGATGCCTTCAGCGAAACGCTGGCGCAGCGCGGCGGTTTCGGCTTCGGTCGCGAAGGCCTGGTAGATCTGGAAGAGGGCGGAGCCTTCGGTGTCCTTGGGCTCGCCCGGCGCGCGCGAGTCAGTCAACATGCCCTGGATGAGGCGGCGCAGCTGTTCGCGCGGCGCAAAGAGCGGGATGGTGTTGTCGTAGCTCTTGCTCATCTTGCGGCCGTCCAGCCCGGGCAGGATGGCCACATGCTCGTCGATCACCGCTTCGGGCGCGACGAAGTGCTCGCCGTAGAGGTGGTTGAAGCTGGCCGCGATGTCGCGGGCCATCTCGATGTGCTGAACCTGGTCGCGCCCCACCGGCACCTTGTGCGCCTTGAACATCAGGATGTCGGCGGCCATCAGCACCGGGTACATGAAGAGCCCGGCGGTCACGCCGTCATCGGCCTCGCGGCCGGCGGCCTGGTTCTTGTCCTGGGATGCCTTGTACGCGTGGGCGCGGTTGAGCAGGCCCTTGCCGGTCACGCAGGACAGCAGCCAGTTCAGCTCGGGAATTTCGGGAATGTCGGACTGGCGGTAGAAGACGACATGCGCGGGGTCCAGCCCGGCCGCGAGCCAGCTGGCCGCGATCTCCAGCGTGGAGCGCTGGATGCGCGCCGGGTCCTCGCACTTGATGAGCGCGTGGTAGTTGGCCAGGAAGTAGAAGCTCTGCACGCCGGGCCGGCGGCTGGCCTCGACCGAGGGGCGGATCGAACCCACGAAGTTGCCCAGGTGGGGCGTGCCCGTGGTGGTGATGCCGGTGAGAAAGCGCGTAGTGGCCGGGGTCTGGGAGGGGGTCATGAAAGGCTCAGGGGCTATGGGAGGGACGGCCAGGCGTGGGCGCTGCGGCGCCTGCCCGGTATGCCGGTCAGCGCAGCAGCGCGCTCAGGGGCGAGATCAGCAGGCCGATGGCGCTGTAGCCCAGCGACATCAACGGGCGCAGCCACACCGTGCCCACGACGCCGGCAACGACCAGCGCCAGCACGATGAAGAAGCCGTAGGGTTCGATGCGCGAGACCATCTGCGCTTGCCGCCAGGGCAGCAGGCCGACGAGGATGCGGCCGCCGTCGAGCGGCGGCAGCGGGAACAGGTTGAAGGCCCACATCACCAGGTTGACCAGGATGCCGGCGCGCGCCATCTCGAGGAAAAAGCGCTCGTCAATCTGCAGGCCCACCAGCGCCACCAGCACGATGGCCCACAGAAAGGCCTGCAGGAAGTTGCTGGCCGGCCCGGCCAGCGCCACCCAGATCATGTCGCGCTTGGGGTTGCGCAGGTGCTGGAAGTTGACCGGCACCGGTTTGGCATAGCCGAAAAGAAAGGCGCCCGAGGTGGCGAAGTACAGCAGCAGCGGCATCAGGATGGTGCCGACCGGGTCGATGTGCTTGAAGGGGTTGAGCGTGATGCGGCCCAGCATCGACGCGGTGTTGTCCCCGAAGTGCCGCGCGGCGTAGCCGTGGGCCGCTTCGTGCACGGTGATGGCGAACAGCACCGGCAGGGCGTAGATGAGAACGGTTTGGAGTAGGTTCGAGAAGTCCACGGGCGCAATTGTCTCAGAGAGCACGCATGGCCCGCGCTGGGGCCCGTGGCTATGGATCGTTAACGTGCTGTCACAGCCCCAGCGCCGAAAGGCTGCCACGGCCTTCGCGAATCACCTCGGCCTCGCCGCCCGTGCCCATCGGGGTCAGGTCCAGCACGGTGGTGGGTTGCAGCGGGCAGGCGCCGGCATCGACGATGGCATCCAGAAGCTTCTCGTAGCGGGCGCGGATGTCCTGTGGATCGTTGAGCGGCTCGCTTTCGCCGGAGGGGATCAGTGTGGTCGCCAGCAGTGGCGCGCCATGCAGTTCCAGCAGCAGCTGCAGGCCCTTGCGGTCGGGCACGCGCAGGCCGATGGTCTTGCGCGAGGGGTGGCTCACGCGGCGCGGCACTTCCTTGGTTGCTTCGAGGATGAAGGTGTAGGGCCCCGGCGTTCCCAGCTTGAGCAGCCGGTACTGCCGGTTGTCCACCCGCGCGTAGCTGGCCAGCTCCGAAAGGTCGCGGCACAGCAGCGTGAGGTGGTGCTTTTCGTCCACGCCCCGGATGCGGCGCAAGCGCTCGACGGCGTCCTTGTCGTCCAGCTGGCAGACGAGGGCGTAGCTGGAGTCGGTGGGAACGGCCAGGATGCCGCCCTTTTGCAGCAGCGCGGCGCCCTGCTTGAGCAGGCGGGGCTGGGGGTTGTCGGGATGGACTTCGAAATACTGCGCCATGGCGGTGCCCTCGCGCGCTCAGTGCGCCGGGCGGATGCGATCCGCCAGCAGTTCCCACACGGGCGTGAGCTGGCCCGGCAGATCGGGCAGCATGCCCAGGTCGGTATGGGATTCGTCGGGACTGTGGAAGTCGCTGCCGCGCGAGGCGGCCAGGCCGAATTCCTGCGCCATCGCGGCATAGGTCACGTATTCGGCCGGCGAATGGCTGCCCGTCACCACCTCCACGCCACGCCCGCCGTGTTCCTTGAACTCGGAAAAGAGCGCGTATTCCTCGTTGGGCGTGAACTTGTAGCGCGCGGGGTGGGCGATGACAGCCACCCCGCCGGCCTCGGTCACCCAGCGCACGGCATCGCCCAGCGCGGCCCAGCGGTGCGGCACGTAACCGGGCTTGCCTTCGGTGAGGTACTTGCGGAAGACCTCGGGCGTGTCGTGGCAGACGCCGGTTTCCACCAGGAAACGGGCGAAGTGCGTGCGCGAGATCAGTTCGGGATTGCCGACGTATTTCAGTGCGCCTTCGTAGGCGCCCTGGATGCCCACCTGCGCCAGCTGGCGCGACATTTCCTGCGCGCGCTCGCCGCGCCCGCCTCGGGTGGCGGCCAGTCCTTCGGCCAGCCGTGCATCGTCGGGGTCGAAGCCCAGGCCTACGATGTGGACCGTGGCGGTGGCGAAAGTGACGGAGATCTCGGTACCCGTGAGATACGCCATCCCCTCGGCACGGGCGGCCGCAGCGGCGCGGTGCTGGCCGCCGATCTCGTCATGGTCGGTCAGTGCCCAGAGCTGCACGCCGTTGCCGCGCGCGCGGGCGGCCAGCGCTTCGGGGGTGAGCGTGCCGTCGGACACCACGGAGTGGCAATGCAGGTCGGCGTTGAGGAGGATGGTCACCGAACCATTGTAGAAGCGCGGCGCCGGGGCCGGCCGGCTCCACTGCTTGACATTAGCGCGAGCGCGGGCAAACACGCTCTGCAGTCCAGCCTTTCCCGGTTGGAGGGCAACCGGGTGGTGGAGCGGCGAGAATGGCGGCCCATCGGGAGCAAGAAGAAGTCAATGACGTATCTGTACCAAGCGCTGGCCCAGCGCGTTGACACATGGCGCACTGCCAACTATTCGTGCGACGAGTTTCCCGCCATCCGGGAGATTCTGGAGTACGCGCTGGAAGAAGGCGACTCTGGCCAACTGCGCTACCTGCGCCGCGCCCAACTGCGCGCCCTGGAAACCTACTGGTACCTGCGCCTGGTGCTGGGTACCCCCAAGGTGCCCGAGTTGTACGAGCAGTTGTTTGAAGACTTGCCCGACCGGCTCGACGCCATGGGCGTCAACGAAAAGCTGTTCAAGGAAGCCAAGTACAACTACAGCGCCTTGATCCGGCGGGTGCGTGAAGACAACCAGTTCGTTCGCGACAACCACCTGGAGAGCCTGCGCGAATCGCTCACGCTCGATTACGCCAGCTACATCCTAGCGCTGGCCATGGGCGCGGGCAAAACCATCCTGATGGGCTCCATCGTGGCCACCGAATTTGCCATGGCCATGGAATACCCCGAAGGCCCGTTCGTGCAAAACGCGCTCATTTTCGCGCCCGGCAAAACTATCTTGAGCGCGCTGCGCGAACTGGCCGACGTGCCCTACGACAAGCTGCTGCCGCCCCGCATGCACAAGCCCTTTGCGGCCAGTCTCAAGCTCACCTTCACCCGAGACGGCGACAAGCAAATCCCCATCGTCTGGAGCAGCACGTTCAACGTCATCGTCACCAACACGGAAAAAATCCGCATCCAAAAGCCCAACGTGCGCGCCAATGCCCAGCAAGCGCGTTTGTTTGCGGGCACCAAGGCGGAAGAGCAAACCGAGCTGGCCAACCTGCGCCTGCAGGCCGTGGCCTCGTTGCCGCACCTGGCCGTGTTCTCCGACGAAGCCCACCACACCTACGGCCAAAAACTGCTGGGCAAGTGGGAGAAGAACAAAGAAACCGGCGAACTGGTGTTCAAGGACGACGGCATTAAAAAAGTGCGCCGCACCATCGACTACCTGGCTGCCGAAACCAACCTCGTCGTCGTCATCAACGCCACCGGCACGCCGTACTTTGAGCGCCAGCCCCTGCGCGACGTGGTGGTGTGGTACGGGTTGGGCGAAGGCATTCGCGACGGTGTGTTGAAAGAGCTGGCCAACAACATCAAGGTGTTTGACCTGGGCGACGGCGAGGCAGACACCCTGGTGGCCAACGTGATTGAGGACTTTGTGCGCGATTACTGGGCTGTGCGCCTGCCGCCTGTGGGTGGCAGCCCCGGCGCGCCCGCACGCCTGGCCCTGTACTTTCCCAACATCGAAACCCGCGACGAGCTGCGCGGCGCGGTGGAGTCGGCCCTGGCCCTGCGCGGCATTGGCACCGACACCATTTTGGCGGTGGACGGCAAAAGCAGCGAAGCCACGCGCCGCCAGTTTGAGGCCGTGGCCCGCAACCCCGAGGCCCCCGAGCGCGTGCTGCTGCTGGTCAACATGGGCACCGAGGGCTGGAACTGCCCCAGCCTGTTTGCCACCGCCTTGGTGCGCAAGCTGGCCAACAGCAACAACTTTGTGCTGCAAGCCGCCACCCGCTGCCTGCGCCAGGTGCCCGGCAACACCGTGCCCGCCCGCGTGTACCTGACCGACAGCAACAAAAAAACGCTCGAATCCCAACTGGCCGAAACCTACGGCACATCGCTCAAAGACCTGGGTGCCCAGCAGGCCGAGCGGGTGGAGCGCGAAATCGTGCTGCACCGGCCGCACCTGCCGCCGCTGCTCATCAAAAAGCGCGTGCTGCGCTACCGCCGCAAGTTGGATGACCCCGCCAGCACCGCACCGCTGCACTTCATCGTGCCCACCGATGTGGCCGCCCCCGCAGGCATCACGGTAGAAACCTTGACGCCCGTGCAAACCGCATCGGGCAACACCACACTGCAAAAGGTGGATGGCGGTGGCGACCAGCTGCCCGCCCCGCCGCCCGAGCTGGACGCCTACACCGCCGCCGCCGAACTGGCTGCCAACTACCACCTGCCCACCGCCGAAGTGCTGGCCGCCCTGCGCCAAGCCTACGGCGCGGGTGGCGACGTGCCCAACTACCACCTCGACGCGCTGGGCCTGCAAATCGAAGCGCAGCGGGCGCAGTACGAAGCCCACTTTGAAGAAATCGACGTGGCCATTGCCTTGGTCAAGGCCGACGGCTTTGACCGCAGCGAGCGCGGTGGTCACAGCGTGTACACCGCCCGCATCAGCTTTGCCAAAGACAAAGAAAAGCTCTACCTCAGCGCCACCGATACGGCCGATGCCACCCACGCACTGGCGCGCAGCTTTCACTACGAGGGCTACAACTTTGACTCGCTGCCCGAAGCGGGCTTTTTGCAATGGACGCTGGGCCAGTTGCAGATCGAGGCGCACCAGATCGAAGGCGTGTGGTTTACCGGCGGCATCACAGACCCCGCCAAGACCGACCTGTACGCCGAATACCTGGGCGACGATGGCCGCTGGCACCGCTACACCCCCGACTTCGTGCTGCGTCGTGCCGACGGCAAGTATCTGGTGGTCGAGATCAAGCGCGACGGCTTCAGCCCCGACATTACCGCCGACTTGGCCCGGCTGGGCCGGGGCGAGGCCGCGCAAACGCTGGAAGGCAAGAAAGCCGTGGCTCTGAAGCAGTGGGAGGGCCTGAATCCCGACAAGCTGGCCTACCACGTCATGTTCGCCGATGGCAGCGACCTGAAGCCCGAGGGCTACGCCCAAGTGCGCGACTTCATTCGCGGCGCTTGAACACAGACGCCGATACCGAAACAGCCACTGCTACGCCCCGCGCCTGATCGCTGCGCGCCCGCACCCCCGAACACATACCGCCATGACAGAGAACACTAAAAAGCCCAAAGACGTCACCATCACCAAGGCCAAGGGCCGTCCCATGCTCACCTGGGTGGGCAAAAAGCCCTTGGCCCGCGTGCGCGCCTACCCGGCGCAGGCCATCGAGCGGTTCGACGCCGCCAGCGGCCAGCACCAGACCCGAAGCGCAGCCCTGCACGTTGCCGACTGGAGCGACTGGCCCCAAGACCTGCCCCAAGGCGGCCTGCTCTACCACGGCGACAACAAAGACGTGCTGGCCCACCTGCTGGCCAATGGCTTTCGCGGCAAGGTCAAGCTGATCTACATCGACCCGCCCTTTGACAGCGGCGCCGCCTATGTGCGCAAGGTGCAACTGCGCGGGGCCAAGGGCACGGTCAAGATCGACGGCGAGGACTACACGCTGGGCGAGCAGGTGCAGTACAGCGATATTTGGGCGAACGACAACTATCTGCAGTTTATGTATGAACGGTTGTTGATTTTGCGGGAGTTGCTCTGTGAGGGTGGTGCTCTTTATCTCCACTGCGATTGGAATAAGTCCCATCACCTTCGTTGCTTATTAGAAGAAGTCTTTGGTTCAGATCATTTTAAAAATGAGATCGTGTGGAAGAGGACAACAGCCCGCTCTGGTAGCGGTACCTTCAATCATATTCACGACACCATCCTCTTTGTCTCAAAGGGCGAGAGATCTACTTGGAATCAGCAGTACTTGCCCTACAGCAAAGAGTACATCGACTCGAACTTCAAACGTGGCCCCGATGGCCGACTGTTTCGCGAGACACCAATAACTGCGCCGGGTCGGCGTGTCGGACCTTCCGGGTCTCCTTGGAAGGGGCTAGATCCAGCCACCATTGGTAAGGGGCGGCACTGGGCGGTTCCCGAAGTCGCGAAAGGGTTGATCAAATCCGAAGAAGCAGAGAGTCCGCAAGCAGCATTTGATGCACTGGAAAAAATTGGTCGCATCCGATGGGCGAAGGATGGTGATGGTCGACCAAACTTTATTCAATATCTAGATGATCTTCCCGGTGTCGAACTGCAGTCGATTTGGGCAGATTTTTCCGCTTTAGCTAGCAACTCCGAAGAGAGTGAGGATTATCCAACTCAAAAGCCGGAAACTCTATTGGAGCGCCTGATAAATTCATCGAGCTTGGAAAGTGATATCGTGCTTGACTGCTTTGTCGGGTCTGGCACAACGGTAGCTGTAGCGCAGCGCCTAGGCCGTCGCTGGATCGGCTGCGACATCAACAAAGGCGCGATCCAAACCACCGCCAAACGCATTCAGGAGTTAATGCGTAGCCAAGCCGCAACTGCTACCGAGCCCAAGCAAAGCGATTTGGTAGAGGGTGGCGACGTCCCGCAGCGCCCCAGCCAGCTTGGCTTTGCCACCTACCGCGTCAACGACTACGACCTGCAGATCCAGCATAACGAGGCGGTGGAGCTGGCCTGCCAGCACCTGGGCGTGGCGCGCACGCGCACTGATAGGTTTTTTGACGGCACGCAGGGCGGGCGGCTGGTGAAGATCGTGCCGTTCAACCACCCCTTGGCCCCGCTGGACCTGGAGGCGGTGCGCGATGAGCTGAGAACCCGCCCCAGCGAAGAGCGCGATGTGATGGTGGTGTGCCTGGGCTGGCAACTGGACGCCCGCGCCTGGGTGGAGGCCTACAACCGCAACCGCCCGGTGAACAAGCTGCATGTGGTGGAACTGCGCACCGACCGCAAGCTGGGCGGCATCATCCGGCACGAACCCCTGGCGGTGCAGGCCAGCGCCCGGCGCGAGGGCGATCAACTGGTGGTAGAGGTGCAGGACGTGGTGTCGCCCACCATCATGCAGCGCCTGAATCTGGAGCAGGGCGTGTTCCGCGCGCAGATCACCGATTGGCGAGCGGTGGTGGACTGCATCCTGATCGACCCTGCGTACAACGGCCAGGTGTTCAACGTGGCCCTGGCTGATGTGCCCGAGCGCAAGCAAGACTTGGTGGCGGGCCGCTATGAGTTGCTCGCGCCGCCCCTAGGCAGCACGGTGGCGGTGAAGGTCATCGACATGCTGGGCGAGGAATTGGTGGTGACGTTGGAGACCTGAGTTCTGTTACGTCAAAAGGAAAGGGCTAGGTTTCAGGCTTAAGGCGTCTTGGTCGTAATGTCCAGCTATCTGCATGTTCCGTGCGCGCGCCAGAAGACCGCTGTCTTGCGGAATGAAAAGCCCCATCGCTAGAACCTCTTGAGCGAAAACGGTGCGAGATCGATGTCCGTCGGCTCGCCCGTCAGCAGCTGCGCGACCACGCGGCCGGTGCGGGCCGAGCCCACCAGGCCGACGTGGCCGTGCCCGCAGGCATAGACCACCTGGGGGCAGCGCGGCGAGGGGCCGATGGCGGGCAGGCCGTCGTAGGTGCTGGGGCGGTGGCCCAGCCACCGGTCGGTGGCGGCGTCGGGCCGGTCGGCGCAGAGCGTGGGGAAGGCCGCGAGCAGGTGCGAGCGCACCACGTCCGCGCGCTGCCAGCGGGGTGCGGCGCGGGTGCCGGCGATCTCGACCTGGCCCGCGCAGCGCACGCCGTGCTGCATCTGGTGGACGATGACCTTGCGGTCTTCCAGCATCGCGGGCACCTGTGGGCCGCGCAGGCCTTCGCCCAGCACCATGGCGTGGTAGCCGCGCTCGCTTTCCAGCGGCAGGCGGTCGCCGAGCGCGTCGGCCAGGCCCTTGGAACCGATGCCGGCCGCGACCACGGCCTGGCGGCAGGCGATGGCGCCCCGCGTGGTGCGCACGGCGGCCAGGCGCCCGTTCTGCAGGTCGAAGCCGCGTGCCTGCGCGGTGACGCGTTGCAGGCCGTGCGCGTCCAGATGCGCGGCGATGCGCTGGACGTAGGCAGCCGGATGCCGGCAGCGACCGGCTTCGGGCACGAAGAGGCCGAAGCGGTAGTCGCGGCTCAGGTAGGGCTCCAGCGCGTGCAGGGCGGGGGCATCGAGCTCCTGCACCTCGATGCCCAGCGAACGGCGCACGTCCCAGCCGAAGCGGGAGCGCTCGTAGAACGCCCGGTCGGGGAAGGCGTGCAGCAGGCCGCTGCGCGCGTCGATCAGGTCCTGTGCGCCGACCTCCTGCGCCACGGCGGCGTGCAGCGCGGGCGCGTCCTTCAGCAGGGTGCGCAGCGCGGCGGCCGTGCGCCGCACCTTCTCGGGCGTGCTGGCGGCGCGCAGGTAGTTCAGCAGCCAGGGCGTGGCGCGCAGCGCCTGGGGCATGCGCACCGTCAGGGGGCCGAGCGGGTCGAGCAGCCAGCGCGGGATCTGCTTCCAGACGCCGGGGTAGGCCGGCGGCATGACCGAATGGCTGGAGAGCCAGCCCGCGTTGCCGAAGCTGGCGGCCTGCCGGCCGCCGGGCGGCCCATCGTCGATGAGGGCGACGCGCTGGCCACGCCTCAGCAGCTGCAGCGCGATTTGGTGCGCGACGATGCCGCCGCCGATGATGGCGACGTCGTGAACGGGGGAGGAATCAGCAGGCATGGGGAGGGGGCGGTCAGAGCTGGGCGCCTTCGACGAGGAACTGCACGCGCCGCTCGTTCTTCCACTCGTTCACGTCGAGCCGGAAGGCCAGCAGCACGCGCGCGGGCAGCGGGTCGGTGTGGCCGAACCAGATGGCGTCGATGGGGTTGCCCTGGTGGATGAGCTTGAGCGAGAGGTGGTTCTTGCCTTCGCCCACCAGCCGCTGGCTGACGACTTCGACCTCTTCGCTGAAGGTGGGCGGTGCGAAGCCCTGGCCCCAGACCTCGCGGTGCAGCGTGTCCACGATGTCGGCGCGGCAGTATTCAGGGGCGAGCGGGCCGTCGGTGTCGATGCGGCGGGTGAGCGTGGCGGCGTCCAGCCATTCCTGGGCGACCTGGGCGAAGGCGCGCTCGAAGGTCTCGAACGCCTCGCGCGCCACCGTGCAGCCGGCCGCCATGGCGTGGCCGCCGAACTTCAGCAGCACGCCCGGGTGGCGCTTGGCGACCAGATCGAGCGCGTCGCGCAGGTGAAAGCCCGGAATGGAACGGCCCGAGCCCTTGATCTCGTGTTCCTTGCCCGGCGCGGCGCTGGCCGCGAAGACGAAGGTCGGACGGTGCAGCTTGTCCTTCAGGCGGCTGGCGACGATGCCGACCACGCCTTCGTGGAAGTCGGGGTCGAAGACGCTGATGGCGGGGGGAGGCGTGTCAGTGTCGCCGAACAGGCTTTCGGCCAGCAGCAGGGCCTGCTCGCGCATGCCGCCTTCGATCTCGCGGCGTTCGCGGTTGATGGCGTCGAGCGTGCGCGCCAGTTCGGCCGCGCGGCCGGGGTCGTCGGTCAGCAGGCATTCGATGCCCAGCGTCATGTCGGCCAGCCGGCCGGCGGCGTTGATGCGCGGGCCGAGGGCGAAGCCGAAGTCGAAGGTGGTGGCCGCGTCGGCCTTGCGCCCGGCGGCGGTGAAGAGCGCGGCGATGCCGGGCTGCATCTGGCCGGCGCGGATGCGTTTCAGGCCCTGCGCCACCAGGCGGCGGTTGTTGCTGTCCAGCCGCACCACGTCGGCCACGGTGCCGAGGGCCACCAGCGGCAGCAGCGGTTCCAGCCGGGGCTGGCTGGCGGCGTCGAACACGCCGCGCCGGCGCAGTTCGGTGCGCAGCGCCATCAGCACGTAGAACATCACGCCCACGCCGGCGATGGATTTGCTCTCGAAGGCGCAGCCGGGCTGGTTGGGGTTGACCATGGCGTCGGCCACGGGCAGGGCGGGGCCGGGCAGGTGGTGGTCGGTGACGAGCACCGACAGGCCCAGGGCGCGGGCTTCGGCCACGCCGTCCACGCTGGCGATGCCGTTGTCCACGGTGACCAGCAGGTCGGCGCCGCGTTCATGCACGCGCCGGGCGATGGTGGGGGTGAGGCCGTAGCCGTCGGCCACGCGGTCGGGCACCAGGTAATCGACCTGCCGCCCGCCGAGCAGCCTGAGGCCGCGCACGGCCACGGCGCAGGCGGTGGCGCCGTCGCAGTCGTAGTCGGCCACCACGACGATGCGGCGGTCGGCGGCAATGGCGTCGGCCAGCAGCACGGCGGCCTCGCGGGCGCCCAGCAGGGTCTCAGGCGGCAGCAGGCGCTTCAAGGCATCGTCCAGCTCGTCGTGCAGGCGGATGCCGCGCGCGGCGTAGAGCCGGGCCAGCAGCGGGTGGACGCCGGCCTGCTCCAGCGCCCAGGCGGCGCGGGGGGGAATGTCTCTTGCTACTATTTTCATAGCTGGTTGCGCACGTCGGCAAAGCGCTGCGGGCGGAAAACGCTTTGAATCTTCTTCCACAGGCCGCGCGGCGCCGTGTGCCAGGCCAGGGCCGTGCGTTCGCCGCAGAGCGTCAGGCGGGCGATGCCGCCGGCGGCCACATGCTCGGCCAGGCGGGCGACGGGGCCGGCGTCGATCTCGGCCCAGGCGGCGGCCCAGGCGCGCCAGTCTTCCCGCAGGGCGGCGTCGCGCAGGGCCATCGGCATCTCGGGGTGGGGTACGTTCGAAGGCGGCGCATGCAGACGGCCGGCGCCATGCACCCAGAAGGCGTTGACGGGCGGCAGGCCCTGTGCGGCGCGCTCGTCGTTGAAGGGGTGGGTGTAGAGCAGCATCTGCATCTCGCTGTGCAGGCGGTGCAGGGTGCGGGCTCGGGCCGGGTCGGGTAGCCAGGCGCGCACGTCGCGCTGCACCACGCGGTCGAGCGATGCGGTGGCCAGGCCATCGAACACCGTGCCGCGCGCCAGCCACCGGGTGGGCTGGTCGTAGGCCAGGCTGATGCCGTCTTCGGCGAACCAGGGCGCGAGGATGTCCAGCAGCTGGCGGGAGTCGGCCTCGGAGAGATGCAGCGCGGCCGGGTCGGTCAGGTTCACGCGGTCGGTCGTCACCTGCCACTGGCACGGGGTGACGAAGGCGCAGGGCGTGTCGCCCCCGTCGGCGCCGGCCTGCCGCAGATGCCATGCGGCCCAGGGCGTGGTGCCCTCGGCGCTGGCGGGCAGACCCAGGTGGCGGGCCAGGGCGCGCTCGTGCGGCGGGGTGAAGTCGGTCTCTTCGCCAGGGTCGCTGGCGGGGTGGGGGGACAGCCGCTGCAGCAGCCGGTCCAGGTGGGGCAGGGCCAGGCCCTGCAAGGCGTCGCGGCACCCGTCGGCGGTGCTGGCAGCGAAGGGAATCAGCAAATGGTTGGCGTCCGACATCCTCTTATTCTCGGGGATGCCACAATCGGCGCCGCCCGGCAGCCGCCAACAACCCTCTCCCGAGCTCTTTCCGAGCGGCGCCTGGGCCACTTCACATTTCATGCAAATCCCCTACGAACTGGCCCTGGGCTGGCGCTACACCCGGGCAGGCCGCGCCACGCGGCGCAATGGCTTCATCTCCTTCATCTCCGGCGTGTCCATGCTGGGCATCGCGCTCGGCGTGGCGGCGCTCATCATCGTGCTGAGCGTCATGAACGGTTTCCAGAAGGAAGTGCGCGACCGCATGCTGAGCGTGGTCTCGCACATCGAGATCTTCGCGCCGAACGGCGGGGCGCTGCCCGACATCCAGCGCACCATGACCGAGGCGCGCGCCAATCCCGAGGTGGTGGGCGCCGCGCCCTTCGTCTCGGCCCAGGCGCTGCTGGCGCGGGGCGAGGACATGCGCGGTGCGCTGGTGCGCGGCATCGACCCGGCCCACGAGGGCGAGGTGACCGACCTGGCCGCCGCCAACCAGCAGGAGCTGGCCGCGCTGGTGCCCGGCGAATTCCGCGTGGTGCTGGGCAGCGAGCTGGCCCGGGCGCTGGGCGTGCGCGCGGGCGACGTGATCACGCTGATCGCCCCCGGCGGGCAGGTGACGCCGGCCGGCGTGCTGCCGCGCCTCAAGCAGATGACGGTGGCGGGCACCTTCAATTCCGGCCACTACGAATACGACTCCACCCTGGTGCTGATGCACTACGCCGACGCCGAGCGGATCTTCCGCCTCGAAGGCCCCACCGGCATCCGCTTGAAGCTGCGCGACCTGCAGCAGGCGCCCGAGGTGGCCCAGCAGCTGGCGCACTCGCTCTCGGGCGATCTGCTGATCCGCGACTGGACGCAGCAGAACCGCACCTGGTTCGCCGCCGTGCAGCTGGAAAAACGCATGATGTTCATCATCCTCACGCTGATCGTGGCGGTGGCCGCGTTCAACCTCGTTTCCACCCTGGTGATGACGGTGACCGACAAGCGCGCCGACATCGCCATCCTGCGCACGCTGGGCGCCAGCCCGCGCAGCATCATGGGCATCTTCGTGGTGCAGGGGGCCATGGTGGGCGTGATCGGCACGCTGGGCGGACTGGCCCTGGGCCTGCTGATCGCCTTCAACATCGACGTGATCGTGCCGGCCATCGAGCACGCGCTGCACGCCAACTTCCTGCCCAAGGACATCTACCTCATCAGCAAGATGCCCAGCGATCCGCAGCGCAGCGACATCGTGCCCATCGCCGTCATCTCCCTGATCCTGGCCTTCGTCGCCACCTTGTACCCCAGCTGGCGTGCCAGCCGCGTCAACCCGGCGGAGGCCCTGCGCTATGAGTAGTCGGGAACACCCCCCTGAGCCGCTTCGCGGCTTCCCCCCGCTCTCGGCGTGCTGCGCACGTCGGGCGGGTGGACGCAGCCCTCGCTGCGGGGCGGCCCTTGCTTGGCTGCCACTGGACTGGGACATGCCGGTTTCATGGGCTGTGGGTAGCGCTTTGCGCGCTGGAGAATCGAGATGAACGCGGGGAACAACGAAGTGGTGCTACATGCGCGGGGCCTGACCAAGCGCTTCACCGAAGGGCGCCTGGACGTGACCGTGCTCAAGGGCGTGGACCTGGACGTGCGCGCCGGAGAGACGCTGGCCATCGTCGGCGCCTCGGGTTCGGGCAAGAGCACGCTGCTGCACCTGCTGGGCGGGCTCGATGCGCCCAGTGCCGGCACGGTTCAGCTGCAGGGCCAGGCGCTGCACACGCTCTCGCCCGCGCGCCAGGGCGAGCTGCGCAACCAGCACCTGGGCTTCATCTACCAGTTCCATCATCTGCTGCCCGAATTCAGCGCGCAGGACAACGTCGCCATGCCGCTGCGCATCCGCCGCCTGCCTTATGCCGATTGCCTGGAGCAGGCCCGGCAGATGCTGGCCGCCGTGGGCCTGGGGGAACGCGCCCTGCACCGGCCGGCGGAGCTGTCGGGCGGCGAGCGCCAGCGCGTGGCCATCGCCCGCGCCCTGGTCACCCGACCGGCCTGCGTGCTGGCCGACGAGCCCACCGGCAACCTCGACCGCTCCACGGCCGACGGCGTGTTCCAGCTCATGCTGCGCCTGGCGCGCGAGCAGGGCACGGCCTTCGTGATGGTCACGCACGACGAGCAACTGGCCGTGCGCTGCGACCGCATGCTGCGCATGAATTCCGGCGTTCTGGCCTGAATCAGCCGCCAGCCCGCTTCTATCAAGGGCGGGCAGCTATTGAATCGATAGCGGACGGCGCACGCTGCCGCCGCTACAGCAGCAGGAAGGCCGCCGCGGCGATGGCCGTGGGCAGCGCTGCGCCCAGCAGCAGCCCGCCCGCGCTCACCGTCTCGTCGCTGAATCCGCGTTTGAGCAGCGCCAGCCCGGCCGGGTTGGGCGCATTCGCGATCACCGTGAGGCCGCCGCCCGCCACCGCGCCGGCCACCAGCATGTAGCGCGATTCCTCCGACAGGCCCTGGATCAGCGATCCCAGATAGGTCAGCGCCGCGTTGTCCGTCACGGCCGTGAGGCCCAGCGCGCCGGCGAAGAGCGCCAGTGGCTCCAGCCCCGCCACGATGGGCTGCAGCCACCACCGCTGCATGCCGCCCAGCACCACCAGCCCGGCCAGGAAGAAGGCCACCAGCAGTGCCTCCTTCAGGATGAGCGGGCTCTGGTGGCGGGCATAGGCTTGCGTGTAGCCCATGAACATCAGGAAGAGGCCCAGGAAGATCACCGGATGGTGGGCGAACATCACCACGCCGGCCAGCAGCGCCAGATGGACGGCCACCACTGTCCGGGGCACCTGGGGCAGGGAATCGCCTTCGTCCTGCGCGCCGTGCAGATGGGCGCGCAGCGCCAGCGTGGCGATGGTGGCGTTGCAGCACACGGCCAGCGCGGCCTTCCAGCCGAAGTGCTGAAACATGAAGGCGCTGTCCCACTGCCAGGTCGTGGCCACCATCAGCACCGGGGGCGCGGCATAGGCGGTGAGCGTGCCACCGATGGAGATGTTGACGAACAGCACGCCCAGCGCCAGGTACTTGGGCATGGCCGGCACTTCGGGCCGGAAGGCGAGCGGCGCCAGCATGAGCGCAGCAATGGTCATGGCTGCCGGCTCGGTCACGGCCGAGCCCAGCAGCGGCACGGCCGCCAGCCCCAGCCAGACCCTGGCCACCGGCGTGGAGATCGGCAACCGCTGCGACAGCCCTTGCGTGAGCGCCGACACCGCCCACAGCACGGGGCGCGAGGCGGCGATCACCATCACCACGAAGACGAAGAGCGGCTCGGTGTAGTTGCGCGATTCGGCATAGGCCAGGGCTGCGGGGCCACCGGCCAGCAGGGCCATGCAGCACACGAGCACGATGGCCCAGAGGCCGAACACGACCTCGACTTCGCCCAGCAGGTGAAAGAGGCCGGAATGGCGCGGAAAACGGTAAGAAAGCCGCTCGAACTGCTTGGCCGCGAAGGTGTGGGCCAGGGCGAGGGCGAAGAGGGCAGCGGCGAGCCACTGCAGGGACGATTCGGTCATGGGGCGGACAGGAGGACACCGCGAGGCGGCCCGACCTTCGCTGTACCTGGCGCGCCCGCATGGCGCGCCACCCAGGCAGCATTCTAGAGGCTGCGCCCCTGGCCGCGAGGCACGGGCCGGCCCCGTCCGCTCAGCCGCGCCGCGCGGTGGCCATCACCGCCAGCTCGGTGCGGTTGCGGGCGTGCAGCTTCTCCATGATGCGGCTCACGTAGTTCTTCACCGTGCCCTCTGCCAGGAACACACTGGCGGCGATCTTCTTGTTGCTCAGGCCGTCAGCGATGAGCTCCAGGATGCGCGCTTCCTTGTCGGTCAGCGGTTCCGGCAGCGGCTGGCCGGGCGCCTGCTGCGCGAGTGCGGCGCCGGGGGCGAGTTCCGGCACTGGACCGGCCGGCGGGCTGCCCACCCCCAGGCGGCGGAATTCTTCCAGCACCTTGCAGGCGATCTGGGGTGAGAGCCGCGACTCGCCGCGCTGCACCGCACGAATCGTCTCAAGTACCTCATCCTCCGCCGCGTCCTTGAGCAGATAGGCCCGGGCGCCGGCGCGGATGGCCTCGAAGACCAGGTCGTCATGGTCGAAGGTGGTCAGCACCACCACGCGCGCGGCCGGCAGCCGGGCCGTGATCTCGCGCGTGGCGACGACGCCGCTCACGCGCGGCATCTGCAGGTCCATCACGACCATGTCGGGCTGCAGCGCCATGGCCTGGTCGATGGCGTCCTGTCCGTCCGCGGCCTGGCCCACGACCTCGATGTCGGCCTCCACGCCCAGCGTCATGGCCAGTGCGCGGCGGATCAGCGGCTGGTCGTCCACGATCAGCAGGCGCAGCAGGCGCAGCGGGCGGGTTGGGCAGATCTCGGGTTCGCTCATGGACGTGGTTCCGGCGGTGTCGGTGCGGCAGGCGCAGCGGACCGCAGGCGCATGCCCAGGCGCTCGTGCAGTTCCCCGACCAGCGACGATGGCATGCGCGCGGTGAAGAAACGCAGCACCGCAGCCACCGCCAGGGCGGCTTGTTCGGGGGGCAGGCCGGCAGCGGCGCCGACGGTGCGGATCAGTTCATCGAGCATGGCAAGATCGTCCTCGGCTCGAAATATAGGCCACGTGCGCAGGCGCGCACAGTGACGAACGGCACCATGCAGTCATCTTCTTCCCCCACTCGCGCCACCCCGGCCTTCGCCGTCTGGCTGGGCTGGCTGGACCCGCGGCGCTACCTGGCTGCGGCCATCGGCTGGTCCATGCTGGCGGTGGTCGCGCTGGCCTCGGTGGTGGCGGGCCAGCTGGCCTCGTCCGATGCTGAGCAGGCCGCACGCGTCGCCACCCAGCGCCTGATGGCGCAGTTCGCGCGCCAGGTGCAGCGTGGGCTGGACATGGACCTGCGGCTGCAGATGGCCGTCATGCAGGCTACGGCCGCGCAGTTGGCCGTCTCCAGCCCGGCAGAAGGTGCCGCCGAGGCGCCGCAGGCGCAGCCGAATCTGCAGCTGCACCTGGCCGCCCTGCGCGCCCAGTTCCCGGAATTTGCCTGGCTCGCGGTGGTCGATGCCGATGGCGATGTCTTGGCGGAGGAGGGCGCGGCGCAGGGCGCGGTGCCCCTGCGCCGCAGCCAGTGGGGGGCCGCGCGCGATGCCGCACCGTTCGTGGGCCAAGCCGCAGGGGGCAAGGGGGTGCGCGGCCGCACCTTCGATGCCGCGGTGCCCATCGCCCAGGGCCGAGTGCTCGCCGCCCAGTTGGAGTGGGGCTGGCTGGAGCGTCAGGGCCGCGAACTGGCCGCGGGCCTGGGTGCCCAGAGCCCCCCCGATCTGCTGCTGATCGGCCGCGATGGCGACGTGCTGCTGGGCCCGAACGCCTGGGTCGGGCGCGATGCGGAGGGTGCCGACCTCACGGAAGGCGGCCGCTTCGTGGTGGGGCGGCAGGGCCCCGATGCAGCGGTGCCGGGCGGCCCGGGCTGGACGGTCGTCGTGCGCCAGCCGGCCGGCATCGCGCTGCGCAGCGACGAGCAATTGCGCAGCACGGTGCTGCTCACGGTGCTGCTGGCCGGTCTGCTGGCAGCCTGCAGCGCGCCGCTGCTCACGCGCTGGCTCACGCGCCGGCTCAATACCCTGGCCGTGCAGGCGCAGCAGATCCGCGACGGCCTGCGCAGCGACATCGAGCCGCCGCGCGGGCAGGACGAGGTCGGCCGCATCGGTGCCGCCATGGCCGGGCTGATCGCGCAGCTGCAGGCCGAGAAGGCGGCGCTGGCGGTGCTGAACGCGGAGCTGGACGAGCGCGTGGCCGAGCGCACGGCGCGCATCCAGCGCCTGTCGGAAGAGGCGCGCCACGCCGCCGTCACGCGCGAGCGGCTGCGGCTGGCGCGCGAGCTGCACGACACGCTGGCGCATTCGCTGATGGCGCTGCTGCAGCAGATCCGGCTGGTGCGCAAGCTGCAGGGCCGCATGGCGCCCGAGGAGCTGGCCGCTGAGCTGGGCCGCGCCGAAGAGGTGGCTGCCTCGGGCCTGGCCGATGCGCGCGCCGCCATCACGCAGATGCGCCACGGCACCGTGCGCGAAAAGGGCCTGGCCGCCGCGCTGCGCGACCTGCTCGGGCGCTTCGGCGAGCGCACGGGGCTCGCCACCGCATTCAGCTTCGCCGGCGCGGCCGCCGATCTGGCCGACGAGCGGGCCGAGACCCTCTACCGCATTGCCGAGGAGGCCCTGCGCAACGTGGAGCGCCATGCGCAGGCCCGCGGCGTGGTCGTGGCGCTGGAGGCGGAAGGCGAGCGCGCCGTGCTCCGCGTGCGCGACGACGGCGTGGGCTTCGATCCGCAGGCGCCGCATGCCGGCCATTACGGGCTGGTGGGCATTCAGGAACAGGCGGCGCTGATCGGCGCCGCGCTCGCCATCGACAGCCGGCCGGGCGCTGGCACCGAACTGCGCCTGAGCTTCGCGCCCTGAGCCTCCCCGAGCCGAGCCGAGCCGCGCGCATCGCGGCCCTGCGCAGGGCCGTCCGAAGTCGTGCCCACGCAGTGACCTTCGGCACTGCCCGGGGCTGCCGCCCAGGCCTAGATTCCGTTCCGTGGGCGGCCGGTGCGATGGTCGCAGCGGCTACAGCCCCGAACCCGATCCGAAGGAGTTCATGATGCGTTTCCAGACCACTTCCCGCGGCGCCACGCTGGGCGCCATCACCCTGGCTGTGCTGATGTCTGCCGTCACGCTGCCGGCACGCGCGCAGGACGAACTGATCCTGCTCGAAAAGGCGCATGCCACGACCTACGAGAACGGCGGCATCGGCCACAGCGAGCAGGAGGCGATGCGCAAGACGGCCAAGGAATGGCCGCTGCGCATGGTCTTCTCGGCGCGCAAGGACAACGAATTCGAGGCCGGCGTCAAGCTGCTGGTGACCGACGATCGCGGCGCGCCCCTGCTGGTGCTCGATAGCGCCGGGCCCATGACCTATGCCAAGCTCCCCCCTGGCAAGTACCGCGTGACGGCCACCGCCAACGGCCTGACCGAGTCGCGCGAGGTCACGCTCGACGGCAAGCAGGGTCGCGACGTGTTCTTCCACTGGGCAGGTACGCCCAAGATCGCCGCCGTGAGCGCCGCGTCCGCCAGCTGACGGCGGCCTGCCGCCAGCATCCCGCCCACCGGGCTGGGGCCGCCGCATCGCCGAGCCCCGCGTGGCAGCACGCGGGGCTCGGCTCCATCCGTTTCCATGTCTCCAGGGGCGGGCTCAGCGAGCCCGCCCGCCTCTTGCGCATCGCGTGGCCCTGCGGTCCTTCAGCAGGCGCTGAACCACAGGACCCGCGGCACGTTCCGTCCGCCAGCGTGCTGGGCGACGCGGCGTCTGCGCGATGCCGCCCCGCACGCCCACGGGTCCCTCGGCGCGCAGCCACCGCGCAGCGCACCACCCTCATTCACGACAAGTTCGGCGGGCTTTCGGTCGAGGGCCGCTGGCCTGGATCGCGGGCTGCATTCCCGCGTTCATGGCGCCA
The DNA here is from genome assembly GCF_057642795.1 of Paracidovorax sp. Taxonomy (NCBI): domain Bacteria; kingdom Pseudomonadati; phylum Pseudomonadota; class Betaproteobacteria; order Burkholderiales; family Comamonadaceae; genus Paracidovorax; species Paracidovorax sp. Next base: position 305,071 of record NZ_JBXYZY010000037.1, on the reverse strand, counting down.
GCTCGTGACTTCGGGGTGACCTTTGGCACGTACCCGCCGTGACGACGCGCACTGTGCCGCCGCGGCGGCGCTGCCTACATTGGATTCACATCGGCAGCGGGCGCTGCCGGGGCCATTTCGATCAAGGAGTCATGCCATGAACACCCTCAGCACTTCCCCTCTCAACAGCATCGTCGTCGCGGTGTACGACTCGCACTCGGTGGCTGAGGAGGCGATCCGCAAGCTCGCGCATGCCGGCTTCGACATGAAGGCCATCTCCATCATCGGCAAGGACTACCACACGGAAGAGAACGTGGTGGGCTACTTCAATGCCGGCGATCGCGCCCGGTTCTTCGGCAAGCTCGGCGCCTTCTGGGGCGGCCTGGCAGGCATCTTGTTCGGCTCGGCGCTGATGTTCGTGCCGGTCGTGGGCCACATCGTGGTGTTGGGCCCGCTGGCCGCCACCATTGCCGGTGGTCTGCAGGGCGCAGTGCTGGGCGGCGGCTTCAGCGCGTTGGTGGGCGCCCTCACGGCGCTGGGCGTGCCCAAGGATTCGGTGCTCCGCTACGAAACCGCCCTGAAGGCCAGCAAGTTCCTGGTGCTGGTGCATGGCGACGCCGACCAGGTCCGCCGCGCGCATGAAGTGCTGGCCGCCAGCAGCACCGACGTGCAGACACACGATGCCGCCATCAACGCCTGAAAAGGCGCGCTTGCCAGGCAACTCGACCGCTCCCCGTCCCATCGCCCCGCCCTGAGAAAAATCACCATGCCGTCCCTTCGCCGCTATCCGGCCGCTGTCGCCGTACTGGCGCTGTTCGCCCAGTTCCCCGTGGCCTCCATGGCCCAGACCCGCGCTGCACCGCCCGCCACAGCAGCCTCCCAGCCGGTGTTACCTGCCGCCCCGGCTGTGGCCGGCGCCGCGCCCGCCGACTGGATCCAGTACGACGACCTCAGCCTGACCCCGGTGGTTGATGACGTAAGCCGCGCACTGGCGGCGGCGCGCACCGCGCTGGCCGCCAAGGACAACGCCAGGGCCGCCGAATCGTTGCAGGCCGCGGCCCGCGCCCTGCATGCCCAGGCCGAGCAGGCTGCCAAGGCTGATAAGGCGCAGGCCGCCACCGATGCCAAGCAGGCGCACGATGTGCAGGCCCGCATGGCGGCGCTGGTCCAGCAGATCGACCACACGGCCGACCAGGTGCGCGCCGGCAAGATCCACGACACGGCCGGGCTCGACCGCACCCTGACCCGCGCCCAGCGCGCTGACCTGGACCGCCGTTGGGTGCTCACGGATGTGCAGAGCTGGTACCCGTTCACGCAGGAGCCGCAGCGCCACTTCACCGCCGCGCTGGCCGAATTCGCGAAGAAGGACTACCAGACCGCAGCGCTGGACGTGCGGCAAGCCTCGGCCCTGCTGCGCCTGGAGGGCACCCGCGCCCATGGCGCTGCCCGCAATGCCCTGCAGGGGGCCGAGGCGCAGCTGGACCGGACGGCCACCGCGCTGGGCCGGGGCAAGGTCAAGACCGAGCGCGAGCTCACCACCGCCTTTGCCCGGGCGGACCATGCCCTCGCGCTGGCCTACCACGACAAGGCCGCCGAATCGCTGGAGCACAAGGCCTATCACGACGCTGGCTACGAACTCAAGGCGGCCGCGCAGGGCCTGGAGAACGCCGCGACCTGGAGCGGGGACGAGGCCCGCAGCGCTGCCGGCTCCGCCGCCCACGATGCCCGCGATGTGGGCGACAAGCTGCTGAGCGGCGCCCGCTGGACGCAGCATGAGCTGGCCCATGGCTTCGATGCCATCCAGAACGGACTGGCGCGGCTGGGGCATGCCGGCGGAAGCGGTGCCGCCGCTGCTGCAGTCGCTTCGCCCGCTGCCAAGCGTGCCAGCTGAGCGCGCCCCGGCGGCCCGCACGGCTTCTGCTCACGACTTCAACGCACCGAGATATTTCGCCATGAAAACTTCCACGCAATCCCGCGCCGCCATGGGCCTGGCGGCCTGCGCCGTGCTGGCCTGCCTGAGCGCCTGCAGCACCGTCACGTCCGGCATGGGTGGTGGTGACCTGGTTCGCCACGGCAAGGCGGCTGAACCCGTGCTGATCTCCTGGACCAGCCAGAACGGTGGCATCAGCGGCACCATGACCGCGACGCTGCCCAAGGCCACCTACCAGGGCCATTTCTTCCAGATCACCCAGCAGACCGAGCGCGAAGGCGTCGCCCCGCTGTGGGACGGCTGGACGGAAGGCTGGACCGACTGGCCCTACTGGGGTTGGGGCAGCGCAGACACCTATGTCTGGCGCGATTTCACCACCCGCTACTCCGGCAAGGTGCTGGCGAACCTGCGCACCCCCGGCGGCCAGCACATGCGCTGCCGCCTGCACATGGCCGACCCCGTGCGCGGCATGGCGGGCGGCGGCGATGGCGAATGCCAGCTGCAGGGCGGCGGCATCATCCACGCGCGGTTCTAGTCGGGGCAGGGCGCATCGGTGCCGGTGCGCCCTGGGGCTTCAAGCGCTCAATACGGACCAGGCCGCGCTGGCCAGGGCCAGCAGGGCCAACCCCTGCAGCGCGTGCTGGGCCCGGCGCGGCGCATAGCTCAGCAGCAGCGTCACGGCCTGCGCCGACAGCGTCATCACCCCGAACCAGAGCACCCAGCCATGCGCGGTGCCCGCCCCGGCCAGGCAGGCCCAGAGCGACAGCAGCAGCCCGGCCGCGCCGGCACAGCGCAGGTTGCGCCGCTGGCCGGGGCTGGGTTCGCAGCCGCGGCCATGGGCATCGGCGTAGTGGCGGTCCATGGCCAGGCCCAGCGCGGCGAACGCAGCCAAGCAGGCCGTGATGGCCAGAACGTAATGCGGCGCGCTCATGGCGATGGGGACTCTGCCGCGCCCAGCGCATGGCGCGCCGGCACCAGAGGCGGCTCGGGATGCAGGGGGGCGGTCTGACGAGTGGTGGCGCTCGTGGCTGTACGGCGCGATGCCTGCGTGCCCGCGCTGCGTGCCGTGGCCTGGCGGCGAGACAGCCACCAAGCGCTGCTCAGCAGGCCGGCGCCCAGCAGCAGGCAGACGGTATCGAAGCCCACCAGATTCCAGTGGCCGCTGGCAGCGGCAGTGAACAGGCCGGAGCCGCCGGTCAGCGGGTTGAGCAGGGGCACCAGCGCGAAGAGCATGCCGCCCACCGTGAGTTGCACTTGCCACATGCGCCGTGACGGCCAGGCGATGCCCGCCAGTGCGGCCAGGCCCCACGATGCGAAGAAGACGGCGATTTCCCGGTCCGGGCGGCCGGCGATGCCCACCGGAATCAGCCGGTTGGCCCAGAAGTACGCTGCGATGGCGAGTGGCACGCCCGCGATGGCGCCGATGTTGAGCCCGTCCACCAGCCGCAGCCCGAAGCCGATGCGCCCGCCGCGCGCCAGCGCCTTGGCGTGCTTGGGCCGCTCCTTCACGGCCCACATGAGCAGGCCGGTCGCCACCATCAGGCAGCCGGCGAGGCCCGAGAGAAAGAACAGACCGCGCAGCAGCGGCCCGGCGAAATGCGCCATGTGCAGGCCCACGAAGACGCCGCGCGTCTCGGAGGCGGGGGGGATGTTCTCGCCACGTGTCTCGATCAGCCGGCCGGTGGTGCCGTCGAACACCATCGAGGCGTAGTTGGCCGACAGGTTCGCGGAGTCGTCGCGGTAGATGGTGATGGCTGCGTTCGCATCGCCCGGCAGCGTGACCACCACGCGTGCTGCGGAACGGCCCAGCCAGTGCGCGCGGCTCTGTTCCAGCAGCGGCGCGATCGGCACCAGCGGGGCGGGGCGGCCGGCGGCCTTCTGAGGCACGTTGGCGCGGGCGTTGGGGAAGGCCTCCGCGGTGAAGGTCTTCTCGTCGCCCTTGTAGACCGCCTGCGCGCCCCAGGGCATGTACATGAACATCAGCGTGACCAGCCCGGTGTAGGTGATCATCAGGTGGAAGGGCAGCGCCAGCACGGCGGCGGCGTTGTGCGCGTCCAGCCACGAGCGCGGGCCCTTGCGGGGGCGGAAAGTGAAGAAGTCGCTGAAGATGCGCCGGTGCGTGACGATGCCGCTGACGATGGCCACCAGCATGAACATGGCGCAAAAGCCGATGATCCAGCGCGCCCACTTGACGGGCATGTAGTGCAGGTCGAAATGCAGTCGGTAGAGGAAGTCGCCTCCGCGCGTGGCACGGGTGTCGGCCAGGCGCTCGCCTGTGGCCGGGTCGAGGTTCACGGCCAGGGGGCGCGGGCGGGTACCGCCACCTGCGGGGGGCTTGGGCTGCAGCCACGACACCTGCACGGAGGGATCGCGTTCGTCCGGCAGGACGATGGTCCAGCGTGGGCTGCCTGCGCCCTCGCGCTCCAGCAGGCGGATGGCCTGCTTCACCGCCTGCGCCTGCTCCGCGGCAGGTTCGGCCGGCGTGCGGTGCAGCTCGGGCTTCATCCAGAAACTGATCTCTTCCCGGAAATAGGCCGAGGTGCCCGAGGCGAACACCATGAACAGCACCCAGCCGACCAGCAGTCCCGACCAGGTGTGCAGCCAGGCCATCGACTGGCGGAAGCCGCCCTTCATGCCGCCACCCCCGCGGCACGCAGCGTGAGCCAGACCGCTACGCCCAGCACGGCGCACGGCCCGGCGATGCCGGCCCAGGCACGCCCCGCGGTGCGCGCCGCGAAGGCCCACATCACCGCACCCGCATAGACCGCGAACGAAGCGAGGGCGCCGGTGGTGACCGCCTCTGCGCGCGCCAGGGGCAGCCACAGTGCCAGCGCCGTCGAGCACAGCGCCGCCAGCACATAGCCGCCGGCGATGGCGGCGATGGCGCGGGAGACGATGGCCCCGCGGTGGCGCGCGGCATCGCTCACGTGAAGGCGTGGCGCGCCGGAAAAAGGGCGGGGAGTATCAGCGGTCATGGGCGGCGGCAAGGCGTGGTCAACGAAGGCCCCGACCGGCTGCGGGGCAGCCGGGGGCCGCCAGAAAGAAGACCGGGCCCGAAGCCCAGAGGCCGGGCCGCAGGTCAGTCGGGCGGATCTGCTGAAAATTCTAAATGAAAATAGTTATCAGCCACAATACCGCCGGAGACAATGCGATGCCTCGCTTGCATCGCACCAGGGGCGCGTACTCTCTTGCGTGCCGCTTACTTGTAGAACGCTTCGACCGTGCCCTTGAGCTTGATCAGCAGCGGCCGGCCCTTGCGGTCCAGCGTCTTGCCGGCGGGCACTTTCACCCAGCCTTCGCTCACGCAGTATTCCTCCACGTCGAACCGTTCCTTGCCGTTGAGGCGGATGCCGATGTCGTGCTCGAACACGGCGGGCACATGGAAGGCGCTGCGCGGGTCGATGGAGAGATGGTCGGGGAGTTCGGGGCGTTGCGCTGCGGTGGTCACTGGACAGTCCTGGCTGTATCGAGGGAAAGTGAAAGGGAAAAGGGGGAAAGGCGCCGGATTGTGAGGCAAACGGCGCGTGCGCCGCCTGCATGAATCAGCGCACCTGCTTGCCGATGGCTGCGGCCGCGTTCTCGATGGGCACGGCGAAGCCGATGCCGATGAAGGTGCGCGCCGTCGTGGGGTTGAGGATGGCGGTGACGATGCCGACCACCTCGCCGTCCATGGTGACCAGCGGGCCGCCCGAGTTGCCGGGGTTGGCGGCGGCGTCGAACTGGATCAGGTTGCTGATCTCCTGGCCGCCGTCAGGCGATTCGAATTCGCGCTGCAGGCCTGAAACCACACCCGCCGACACCGACGGGCCGATACCGAACGGAAAGCCCAACGCCACTACCTGGTCGCCAGGCTTCAGATTGTGGGTGGAGCGCAGCGGCGCGGCCTGCAGGTGGTCCGGCACGCGCTGGGCCTGCAGTACGGCGATGTCGTTTTGCGGCTGCATGCCGGTCACCTTGGCCTGCGAATCGGAGCCGTCGGCGAAGGTCACATTGATGCGGTGCGCTCCCTTGACGACGTGCAGGTTGGTGAGGATGACGCCGCGCTCGACCACCACCACGCCGGTGCCGATGCCACGCTCGAACTCCCGGCCCTTGCGGGTGCGGCCGTAGCCCACCACGCGCACGACCGAGGGCGCCACCGCGGCGGCGGCGCGTGTGGCGGGCGAGGGCAGGGGGCGGCTTTCCAGGGAGCGCCGCACGGCTTCGTCGATCTCATGCTGGGTGAAGGCCGTCGTGGCTGCCGGGGCGGACTGCGGGGGGGCGGAGGCGGGCGCAGGCACGCGCTGCAGGCCCCACCACAGGCTGAGGGCCAGCAGCAGGGCCAGCACGCCGATGGCGCTGACATACCAGAGGGCATGCGGGTGGCGGGCCGGCACGCCCGGATCGGATGCGGGCGTGCGGGCGGTGCCGAGGCCCTCCTGCCCGGCCGACTGTGATGAGCGCAAGCGGCCGAACCGGGGCATGCTGTCTGTCACCTCATAACCAAAGAAAGGGGCCAGTGTCGCCAGGCGTGCGCGTGCCAGGGCTGGCGTTGCACGCCGGAACGCTTGCGGCCCCGGAAAAATTGCTGCGCTGACGGTAGCACGGAACGAGCGCGCCCATTTGTGTCTGCGTGTTTCCTGGGCGGGCTCCGGCCCGGGCATGGTACGGCTGGCATCATCGGCCCATGGCCGCATGGATAGACACCCACGTACACCTCGACGAATTCGTCGCCCATGGCGGGCAGGCGCATGCCGACGCCACGCGCCGGGAGGCCGCAGAACGCGGCGTGGCGCACTGCGTGCTGCCGGCGGTGGAGCGGGCCAACTGGGACACCGTGCGCCAGCTTGCCCACCGCCATGGCGACAGCTATGCGCTGGGCATCCACCCGCTGTTTACTCCCGGTGCGCAGGACGATGACCTGCCTGCGCTGCAGGAGGCCCTGGCCGCGCACCACGCCGACCCGCACCTGGCGGCCGTGGGCGAGATCGGCCTGGATTTCTTCGTCCCTGGCCTGGATGCGGCGCGGCAGGAGGTCATCTTCCGCGCCCAGCTGCGGCTGGCGCAGCGCTTCGGCCTGCCGGTGATCCTGCACACGCGCCGTTCGGTGGACAAGGTACTCAAGGGCCTGCGCGACATTCCCGTGGCGGGCGGCATCGCCCACGGCTTCAACGGCAGCCGGCAGCAGGCCGAGGCCTTCATCGGCCTGGGCTTCAAGCTGGGCTTCGGCGGTGCCGTCACCTACGACCGGGCGCTGCAGGTGCGCCGGCTCGCGGCCGAGCTGCCGCTCGAGTCGCTGGTGCTGGAAACCGATGCGCCCGACATCCCGCCGCACTGGCTCTATGTGACGGCCGCCCAGCGCGCGGCCGGCGTGCCCGCGGCGCGCAATGCGCCCGGCGAACTGCCGCGCATTGCCGAGACGATCGCCGCGCTGCGCGGCATGCCCGTGGCCGAGCTGGCCCGCGCCAGCAGCGTCAACGCCATCGAGGCGCTGCCGCGCCTGCGTGCCCTGTGCCCGGAGATCTGAGCGTTTTGGGCCGCCAGCCCAGGTATTTTCTGGGCAATGAGCTATATTTTTAGTAGCAAGCCCCAGATGACTCCCAGCCCCGTGCCCGCCATGCCTACCCCGCCCGCCGCGCCGCAGCTCACCGGCCTGCCGCCCGTGGTGTCGGCCGGCACGCGCGTGCTCATCCTGGGCAGCTTTCCGGGCGTGGCCTCGCTGCGGGCGGGGCAGTACTACGGCCATCCGCAGAATCAGTTCTGGCGCATCCTGCAGGCACTTTGGCCGGGCCAGCCGCAGCCTGGGCCCGGGGACTACGCCGGCCGCTGCGCCTGGCTGCTGGAGCGAGGGCTGGGCCTGTGGGATGTCTATGCCGCCTGCGAACGCGAAGGCAGCCTGGACGCGGATATCCGCAACGCCGTGGTCAACGATTTCGCGGCCTTGCGCGCCGCCGTGCCGGCGCTGGCCGCCATCGCCCACAATGGCGGGGAAAGCTTCCGCCATGCCCGTGCCGTGCGCGCCAGCCTGGGGCTGCCGCCCCAGGATGCGGGAGGCGAGGGCGCCATCGCCTCCTTGAGGCTGCCTTCGACCAGCCCGGCGAACGCTTCCTGGAGCTTCGAGCGCAAATGCGCGGCCTGGGCCGAGGCGCTGGCCCCTTTCGGCCTGCTGGATGGATGCGACTAACTGACCTGACCTGATTTTTGATGTGACTGATTCGACGACCGTCCCCCAACCCTCCGCCGCGCGTGCGCCGGCCCGCAAGAAATCCGCGCCCGCGGCCGAGCTGCCCGAAGTCAGCGTCTCCGAAGACGGAGACGTGCGCCACCTGCATCTGGGCACGCCCTGGATCCAGGGCTCCATGCGCGTGGCCGAGCCCTTCGATATTGAGCTGGAATACGTGCAGCGCATGATGGCCTGGTTGCTCTTCGTGGAGCCCGCCAGCGTGGGCAAGCGCCACGCCATGCAGCTGGGCCTGGGTGCGGGCGCCATCACCAAGTTCTGCCACAAGAAGCTGCGCATGTGCTGCACCGCCATTGAGCTCAACCCGCAGGTGGTGGCCGTCTGCCGCAGCTGGTTCAAGCTGCCGCCCGACGGCGCCAAGCTGCGCGTGGTGCTGGCCGATGCCGCCCGCGAGATCCGCAAGCCCGAATGGCTGGGCACGGTCGATGCGCTGGCGGTCGATCTGTATGACCACGAGGCCGCCGCGCCCGTGCTCGACAGCGCCGAGTTCTACGCCGACTGCCGCGCCCTGCTGACCGACGACGGTGCCATGACGGTCAACCTCTTCGGCCGCTCTTCCAGCTACGAACGCAGCCTGGGCAAGATGGTCGAGGCCTTCGGCGCCGACGCGCTCTGGGCCTTCAAGCCCACGCGCGAGGGCAACACCGTGGTGCTGGCCCAGCGCACGCCCACGGCGCCCAAGCGCGCTGAACTGCTGGCCCGCGCGGAGGCCGTGCAGGCCCGCTGGGACCTGCCGGCCGCCAAGTGGCCGCGCGTCTTCAAGCCCGTGGCCTGACATCGAAAGACCTGCCATGGATGCCCCCGCCACCGCTGCTGCCGCTCCCGCCACCCCAGCCGGCCCGCTCGACTGGCGCCGCATCGTCGAATGGCTGCGCTCTGACGGCGTCATCGCCAGCGAGGAGGCCGACCGCACCATCGCCCGCTGCGCCCAGGCCGAGAGCCGCCAGCACCCGCTGGTGCGGCTGGCCAACGTGGCCATGGCGCGCGCGGCCGACGGCAAGCCGCTGGACGTGGAGATGCTCACGCAGTACGTGGCGAACCGCAGCGGCCTGGCCTATCTGCGCATCGACCCGCTGAAGGTGGATGTGGGCCGCGTGGCCGACGCCATGAGCGCGAGCTATGCCGAGCGCCACAAGGTGCTGCCCGTGCAGGTGACGCCGCAGGAAGTGGTGGTGGCCACGGCCGAGCCCTTCATCGACGACTGGGTGACCGAGGTGGAGCGCCAGTCGCGCCGCCGCGTGCGTCGCGTGGTCGCCAACCCGCTGGACATCCAGCGCTACACGGCCGAATTCTTCGCGCTGGCCAAGTCGGTGCGCGCTGCGCAGAAATCCGGCAGCAACAGCGGTGCCAGCAGCTTCGAGCAGCTGGTGGAGCTGAATCAGAGCAACAAGCAGCTCGACGCCAACGACCAGGGCGTGGTCCGCGTGGTGGACTGGCTCTGGCAGTACGCCTTCGACCAGCGCGCCAGCGACATCCACCTGGAGCCGCGCCGCGAGCAGGGCGTGATCCGATTCCGCATCGACGGCGTGCTGCACCCGGTCTATCAGATGCCCATGGGCGTGCTCAACGCCATGGTGGCCCGGGTGAAGTTGCTGGGCCGCATGGACGTGGTGGAGCGCCGCCGCCCGCAGGACGGCCGCATCAAGACCCGCAACCCGCGCGGCGAAGAGGTGGAAATGCGCCTCTCGACCCTGCCCACGGCCTTCGGCGAGAAGATGGTGATGCGCATCTTCGACCCCGACAACGCCGTCAAGGACCTGGATGCGCTGGGTTTCTCGCAGCACGACGCGCAGCGCTGGGAGCAGCTCGTCAAGCGTCCGCACGGCATCATTTTGGTGACCGGGCCCACAGGCTCGGGCAAGACCACCACGCTTTATTCCACGCTCAAGCGCGTGGCGACCGAAGAGGTCAACGTGAGCACGGTGGAGGACCCGATCGAGATGATCGAGCCCAGCTTCAACCAGACGCAGGTGCAGCCGCAGCTGGACTTCAATTTCGCCGAAGGCCTGCGGGCGCTGATGCGCCAGGACCCGGACGTGCTCATGGTGGGCGAGATCCGCGACCTGGCTACGGCCGACATGGCGGTGCAGGCCGCGCTCACCGGCCACCTCGTCTTCAGCACGCTGCACACCAACGATGCGCCCAGCGCCGTCACCCGGCTCATGGAGCTGGGCGTGCCGCCCTATCTCATCAACGCCACGCTGCTGGGCGTGCTGGCGCAGCGGCTGGTGCGCACGCTCTGCCGCCAGTGCCGCGTGCGCGATACCGAGGCCCGGCCCGAGGCGCTGGCCGAGGTCGTCAAGCCCTGGAAGCTCAACGGCAGCTACCAGCCCTACCGCCCGGCGGGCTGCGTGGACTGCCGCATGACCGGCTTTCGCGGCCGCATGGGCCTCTACGAGCTGCTGACCGTGAGCGAGGCGCTCAAGGAGCGTATCCACCAGACGCCCTCCATCGACCAGCTGCGCCGCCAGGCCGTGCAGGACGGCATGCGCCCGCTGCGCCTTGCGGGCGCGCTGCGCGTGGCCGAGGGCCTGACCACGCTCGACGAAGTCATCGCCTCTACCCCTCCGATGGAGTGAGCGTCGCGGGCCCTGCGCGACCTGCGGTTTTCCCTAGGCGCCCGGTAGGTGGTATCCACAACGATACGGGCAAGAGCGGGCTGCACAATCGCCTGTCAATTTCCCGTAAGGAGATGTTTTCGTGAAAATCAAGAGTCAGAAAGACTTCTTCTCAGGGCTCATGTTCATGGGCGTGGGGGTCGCGTTCGCCGTGGGTGCCACCACCTACAGCGTGGGCTCCGGTGCGCGCATGGGCCCGGGCTACTTCCCGCTGATCCTGGGCATCCTCCTGGCCATTCTGGGTGGCGCCATCGTGTTCTATTCCACCGTGGTGGAAAGCGCCGACGGCGACAAGATCGGCAAGTGGGCCTGGAAGCCGCTGTTCTTCATCCTCGCTTCCAACTTCGCGTTCGGTGTGCTGCTGGCGGGCCTGCCCAGCTTCGGCGTGCCGGCCATGGGGCTGATCGTGGCCATCTACGCGCTGGTGTTCATCGCCAGTCTGGCCGGCGACACCTTCAACGCCAAGGAAGTCTTCATCCTCGCCACCATCCTGGCGGTGGGTAGCTACGTGGCTTTCGTCTGGGCGCTGAAACTGCAGTTCCCCGTGTGGCCCAGTTTCATTTCGGGTTGAGCGGGAGCATCGAAAACCATGGAATTGTTTGACAACCTGGCGACTGGCTTCGGCGTCGCCTTCACCTTCCAGAACCTCATCTACTGCCTGATCGGCTGTATCTTGGGGACGCTGATCGGCGTGCTGCCCGGTATCGGGCCTGTGGCGACCATCGCCATGCTGCTGCCCGCGACCTACGCGCTGCCCCCCGTGGCCGCGCTCATCATGCTGGCCGGCATCTACTACGGCGCGCAGTATGGGGGCTCGACCACCGCCATCCTGGTGAACCTGCCGGGCGAGTCATCGTCGGTGGTCACCGTGATCGACGGCTACCAGATGGCGCGCAAGGGCCGTGCGGGCCCCGCGCTCGCCGCTGCCGGCCTGGGCTCGTTCTTCGCGGGCTGCGTGGGCACCCTGATCCTGGCCGCCTTCGCCCCGCCGCTGACCGAAGTCGCCTTCAAGTTCGGCCCGGCCGAATACTTCTCGCTGATGGTGCTGGGCCTGATCGGCGCAGTGGTGCTGGCCTCGGGCTCGCTGCTCAAGGCCGTGGCCATGATCGTGCTGGGCCTGCTGATGGGCCTGGTGGGCACCGACGTGAACTCGGGCGTGGCCCGCTACAGCTTCGACATCCCCGAGCTGACCGACGGCATCAACTTCGTCGTGATCGCCATGGGCGTTTTCGGCTACGGTGAAATCATCGCCAACCTCTCCAAGCCCGAGGAAGACCGCGAGGTGTTCACGGCCAAGGTGCAGGGCCTGTTCCCCACCAAGGAAGATTTCAAGCGCATGATTCCCGCGGTGCTGCGCGGCACGGCTCTGGGTTCCGCTCTGGGCATCCTGCCCGGCGGCGGCGCTCTGCTGGCGGCTTTCGCGGCCTACACGATCGAGAAGAAGACCAAGCTGAAGCCGGGCGAAGTGCCCTTCGGCAAGGGCAACATCCGCGGCGTGGCGGCTCCCGAGTCGGCCAACAACGCCGGTGCGCAGACCTCCTTCATCCCGCTGCTGACGCTGGGCATTCCCCCCAACGCGGTGATGGCGCTGATGGTGGGTGCCATGACCATCCACAACATCCAGCCGGGCCCGCAGGTGATGACCAGCAACCCCGAGCTGTTCTGGGGCCTGATCGCCTCGATGTGGCTGGGCAATGCCATGCTCATCATCCTGAATCTGCCGCTGATCGGCATGTGGATCAAGCTGCTGACCGTGCCCTATCGCTGGCTGTTCCCTTCCATCGTGCTGTTCTGCGCGGTGGGCGTGTATGGCACCAACAACAACACCTTCGACGTGTGGCTGGTGGGCATCTTCGGTTTCATCGGCTACATCTTCCACAAGCTGGGCACCGAACCTGCGCCGCTGCTGCTGGGCTTCATCCTCGGACCGATGATGGAAGAGAACCTGCGCCGGGCACTGCTGCTCTCGCGCGGCGACTGGAGTGTGTTCGTCACGCGTCCCATCTCTGCGGGACTGCTGGCCGCCGCCGTGCTGCTGCTCATCATCGTGCTGCTGCCGGCCGTGAAGAACAAGCGCGAAGAGGCCTTCGTCGAGGACTGACCGGCGCCTTTCCCGCAGGCAGGCACCGCGACTGGCGGTGCCTGGCCTGCTGCAACAAGACGGCACCTTCGGGTGCCGTTTGCATTGGGGTCGCCGGCACGCCACCACAATCGGGACTGCCCGTGCGCTGATCCCTCGCCTTGGCGCTGCGCCCTTCTCGCCACTTCCCATCCCCATGCCGCTCGATACCTCCTCCCCACCTCCGCCGCAGCAGCGCACTCCTTCGCTCAGACTGGGGCTGGTGCTGGCCTTCTTCGGCGCCATCGCCTTCAGCGCCAAGGCCATCATCGTCAAGCTGGCCTACCGGCACGGGGTGGATGCCGTGACGCTGATCATGTACCGCATGCTGTTCGCCCTGCCCATCTTCGCGGCCATGGCCTGGTGGGCCAGCCGGGGCTGCGCACCGCTCACGCGGCGCGACTGGGCTGGGGTGGCGTGGCTGGGCTTCACGGGCTACTACCTGGCGAGCTTTCTCGATTTCGCGGGTCTGGCCTACATCAGCGCCGGTCTGGAGCGGTTGATCCTGTATCTCAACCCCACGCTGGTGGTGCTGCTGGGCTGGGGGCTCTACGGGCGCCGCGTGCGCTGGGGGCAGCTGCTGGGGATGGTCATCAGCTACTGCGGCGTGCTGCTGGTGTTCGGTACCGAGGTGCGCCTGCAGGGCGCGCACGTGGCCTGGGGCGTGCTGCTGGTGTTCCTCTCGGCGGTGAGCTATGCGGTGTACCTCGTCTATAGCGGCGAGATGGTGCGGCGCCTGGGCGCCCTGCGGCTGGTGGGACTGGCCACCACGGTGGCGTGCCTGTGCTGTCTGGTGCAATTCGTAGTGCTGCGGCCGCTGTCGGCTGCGTGGGTGGCGCCTGAGGTGATCGGGCTGTCGCTGCTGAACGCCACGCTCTGCACCGCGGTTCCGGTGCTGCTGGTGATGCTGGCCATCGAGCGCATCGGCGCCGACCTGACGGCGCAGACCGGGATGATCGGGCCGCTTTCCACCATCCTGCTGGGGGTGTGGCTGCTGGGCGAGCCCTTCACGCCGGCCATCGCTGCGGGCACGGCTTTGGTGTTGGTGGGGATCTTCGTATTCACGCGCCTGGCCCGGGTGCGCGGGGGCTGAGGTGAAGGCTACCGGTCGCGCCGTGCCATAGCCATTGGAGCAGCCGGATCGCGTGGTTCGCCACTATGATTCCTGCGACCTGACATCCCGGCCCCGAGGCCACCAAAGGAGCGTTTGATTTATGGATCTGGGTATCGCTGGTAAGTGGGCGCTGGTGTGTGGCGCCAGCAAGGGGCTGGGGCTGGGCTGCGCCGAGGCCCTGGTGCGCGAGGGCGTGAACGTCGTCATCAATGCGCGCAATGCCGAGGCGCTGCACCGTTCCGTCGGGCATCTGGTCGCAGCCTCCGAAGACGCCACGCGGGCCGGCGGCATGAAAGGGCCGCAGCCCGTGGTGCTCTCTGTGGCAGCCGATATCACCACGCCCGAGGGCCGCGCCGCCGCGTTCGCGGTGCCGGGCGGGCCTGGGACGGCGTTCGATATCGTGGTCACGAACGCGGGCGGCCCGCCCACGGGCGACTTCCGCGACTGGGACCGCGAGGCCTGGATCAAGGCGGTGGACGCCAACATGCTCACGCCCATCGAACTCATCAAGGCCACGGTGGACGGCATGGCCGAGCGCGGCTTTGGCCGCATCGTCAACATCACCTCCAGCGCTGTGAAGGCGCCCATCGACATCCTGGGCCTGTCCAACGGCGCTCGCAGCGGGCTCACGGGCTTCGTGGCCGGCACGGCGCGCAGCGGCATCGCGGCGCGGGGTGTGACCATCAACAACCTGCTGCCCGGCAAGTTCGACACCGACCGTCTTGCCGCCACGGTGATGGCGGCGTCTTCCAAGTCGGGCAAGAGCGTGGACGATGTGCGCCGCGCGCAGCAGGCATCCATCCCCGCCGGACGCTATGGCACGCCGCAGGAATTCGGCGCCATCTGCGCCTTTCTCTGCAGCGTGCAGGCCGGCTACATGACAGGCCAGAACGTTCTGGCGGACGGAGGCGCCTACAGCGGCACCTTCTGAGGCGCGGGCGGATGCTCCAGGGGCGGGCCTCTTGCGTGGATATGCTGTGGGTGGTCATTGCACCTTTCGGCACCGTCTCCGCGCACAATGGCGGCCATACGGGCCGGGAGACTGCTGCCTAGGTTGTGTCCGATCCAAGGGAGGAAGCCATGCCGCAGATGCCGTATTTGTCGCTTTCACTGCTTGCGCTCCTGGGCCGGTGCGGCCCCCGTCCGCTGGCGGCGGGTTTGTGTGCGTACGTGTGCGCATCGGCTGCAGCGGCCGTGCAGATGGCATCGGCTTCTGCAGCGCCTGGATCGGGACCAGCATCGGCGAGTGCGTCCAGCGCGCAGCAGCGTGCGGTCCAGTATGCCGGTGCGCCCATCCGCCTGCGCGTGGTGGGCGGGCTGGGCGGCATCAGCCAGTACACCCGTTTCGAGCAGCCTTTCTGGACC
The DNA here is from genome assembly GCF_057642795.1 of Paracidovorax sp. NCBI lineage: Bacteria > Pseudomonadati > Pseudomonadota > Betaproteobacteria > Burkholderiales > Comamonadaceae > Paracidovorax > Paracidovorax sp. The sequence continues at coordinate 289,726 of NZ_JBXYZY010000037.1, read as the reverse complement.
ACCGAGCTGCCCCGCCTGAGCGGCGGCCGGCTCTCCGCGGACATCGTGCCGTTCGATCGCGCCGGCATTCCCGGCGTCGAGATGCTGCGGCTGCTGCAGCTGGGTGTGGTGCCGTTCGGGACCGCGCTGATGAGTTCCTTCTCTGCGTTCTATCCGCAATACACCGCAGCCGATCTGCCGGGCCTGAGCGGCGACGTCGCCGGCCTGCGTGTGACGACTGCTGCGTTCCGTCCGTATCTTGAGCAGGCGCTGCGGCAGGAGCAGGGCGTGGAGATGCTCGCGCTCTACATCTACCCCGCGCAAATCACGTTCTGCAAACGTCCGCTGAAGGGGCTGGGCGACCTCAAGGGCCGGCGCGTGCGCGTGTCCTCTTCGGCGCAGGCGGACTTCCTCGCGGCCGTAGGTGCCGAGCCCGTGGTGACCAGCTTCACGCAACAGCGCAACAGCTTGGAGTCGGGCGAGACCGAATGCGCGGTGACGGGCGGCATGGCGGGCAACACGCTCGGGGTGGACACTCTCACCAGCTATCTCCACCCGCTGCCGCTCAATTGGGGCATGGCGGTGTTCGGGGCCAACCGCGCGGCCTGGAACGCACTGCCGCCGGCGGATCGCCAGTTGCTGCGCACCGAGCTCGCCCGGCTGGAGGCTGCGATCTGGGACAACGCCGAGCGTGAGACTGCAGAGGGCGTAGCCTGCAACCTCGGCCGTGCGGATTGCCGCACCGGCCGGCGAGGCTCCATGACGCTGGTGCCCGTGTCCCCTGCGGACGAGCGCCAGCGCGTTGAAATCTTCCGCACGGCCGTGCTGCCCCGCTGGCTGCGCCGCTGCGCCGGGCGCTGTGACCAGATCTGGGCACGTACCATCGGTGCCCAGGGCCGCAGCGCGGACCTATCCGTAGGACCATGAAGCAATTCGAGCCCAGCTCCACCAACACCCGCATCGCCCTGTGGGCGGTGGCCGGCTGCCTGCTGGTGGCCCTGGTACTGGCGACCACGCTGCTGATCTGGAATGTGCGCAAGACGGCCTTGTCCGAGAGCGAAGCCCAGGTGGTGCGCTTCATCTCGGGGGCGGAGGCGGCGATGAACCGTTCGCTGCTGTCGTTCGACGTGCTGTTGGCCAGCACCGGCGAGCTGCTCGAACTGCCCGGCGCCCCCGATGAGGGGCCGTCGGGACAGGATGGGGTGCGGCAGCTGCTGCGCAGCGCGGCGCGCCAGAACCTCCTGGTGCGCTACGTGGCGGTGATGGACGAGCGCGGCAAGGTCGTGGCAGCGTCTGATCTGTCGGGGCTCAACGCGGCGCGCGACCTGCCGGCCGGCTTCTTCGACGAGGCCATGAGCCAGCCCGTACCGGTGCTGGTGGCCAGCCAGCCCACGGTCAGCTTCTCCAGTTCGGAGCGGGTGATCTTCTTCGCCCGCACACTGCGGGTGGCCCCGGAGCGGCAGCTGCTGGCGCTGGCCCAGGTGCCGGTCAGCATGCTGGTGGCGGTGCTCATGCAGGGGGCCGACATTCCCGCGCTCGAAGTGACGATGGAGCACGGTGCGGGCGACGTGTTGCTGGGCGTCTCTGGTCGGGGAGAGATGCGCCGCTCAGCAGCGGTGATGCCGCTGGCCGACCTGATGCTGATGTCCGGCGCGGCCGCTCCAGGCGCCCGCCGCGAGTCCAAATCCTCTGCCAGCGACCCGAGCGATCTCGGCGCCTCGGGCGGCCACAGCGATCCGGACGCTTCGCTGCAGGTGAACAGCGGCCTTGCGCGCTGGAGCCTGCCTGCGCGCCTGTCCGGCATGCCGGCGCTCGTGGTGGCCCGGCCCATCCTCTACCCGGACCTGTGGGTTTCCGCCAGCCTGCCGGTGAAAGCCGCGCTGGCGAACTGGCGCTCGGAGCGCAACGCCATCGTGCTGGTCACGCTGATGTTCGGCGTCACGCTGCTGGCGGCGACCGGGTTCTCGGTCGCCTATCTCAACCGCATGAACCGGGCGCGCCGGGCCATGAAGCAGTCGCAGGCCACGCTGCAGCAGGCGCTGACCTCGCTCATCACGGGGTTTCTGCTGCTCGACTCCATGCACCGCGTGCTGCAGTGGAATCCGCGGTTCGTGGAGATCTATCCGTGGCTGGGGCCGGTGGTGCGCGTCGGCATGCCGTTCCAGGAGCTGCTGGAGGAGTCGGCGCGCCACCTGCTGCCCAACGGAGATCGAGCTGCCCGCAGCGAGTGGGTAGCGGAGCGCATGCTGCAGCAGCGTTTTCCGCGGGCCACGCACGAGCAGGCACTTCCCAATGGCCACTGCATCCAGATCACGGAGCGCACTACGCCCGACGGCGGCATGGTCATCTCCTACAACGATGTGACCGACATGCGCCGGGCCTCGGCCGAAATCGAAAGCCTGGCTTTCTACGACCCACTCACCGGCCTGCCCAACCGCCGCCTGCTGCTCGACCGGCTGAATCAGGCCGAGTCTGCTGCCGAGCGCTCGGGCGAGCGCGGCGCCTTGCTGTTCCTCGATCTGGACGAATTCAAGACGCTCAACGACACGCTGGGCCATGAGGTGGGCGACCAGCTGCTGCAGCAGGTGGCGCGGCGTCTTGCGGGCGCCGTGCGCTCCACCGATACCGTGGCCCGGCTGGGCGGGGATGAGTTCGTCGTCATGCTGCGCGACCTCTCCAGCGACAACGAGGAGGCGGCCGCCACCACCCGCCGCATTGGCGAGAAGATCCTGCATCAACTGAACCAGCCTTACCAGCTGGGCGCCTATGCGCACCAGCAGAGCTGCAGCATCGGCGTGACCCTGTTCGGCCATAAGCCGCAGCCAGCGGCTGAACTGCTCAGGCAGGCCGACATCGCCATGTACCAGGTCAAGGCGCAGCGCGGCGACGGGCTGTGCTTCTTCGACCCGGCCATGCAGGAGGCCATCAGCGCACGCGCCAAGCTGGAGGCCGACATGCGCGAGGCGCTGACTTTGGGGCAGTTCGTGCTGCACTACCAGCCGCAATGCACGCTCGCGGGCCGGCTGGTGGGCGTGGAGGCCCTGATCCGCTGGCAGCACCCGGAGCGCGGTTTGGTGATGCCGGGCCAGTTCATCGGGGTGGCCGAGGACAGCGAGTTCATCGTGCCGCTGGGCGAATGGGTGCTGCGCACGGCCTGCGAGCAACTGGCCCTGTGGGAGGGCGACCCGCTGTTGCGCCACCTCCACCTGGCCGTGAACGTGAGCGCCCGGCAGTTCCACCAGGCCGACTTCGTGCCCCAGCTGATCCAGGTCATCCAGCAGACCGGCATCCGCCCGCACCTGCTGGAGCTGGAGCTGACCGAGTCGCTGGTGCTGGACAACGTGGAGGAATCCGTGGCGAAGATGCACCTGCTGCGCACCAAGGGCGTGCGCTTTTCGGTGGATGATTTCGGCACCGGCTACTCGTCGCTCGCCTACCTCACGCAGCTGCCGTTGCAACAGCTCAAGATCGACCAGTCGTTCGTGCGCAACCTGGGCGTGCGCCACACCGACAGCGTGATCGTGCAGACCATCATCGGCATGGCACGCAACCTGGAACTCGAAGTGATCGCCGAAGGCGTGGAGACCGAGGCGCAGCGCGACTTTCTCGCCAGCTTCGGTTGCCACCTCTACCAGGGCTACCTGCTGGGCCGGCCCATGCCGGCCGACCAACTGCGTGCGCTGGCCCTGGAGCGGTCGCTGGAGCAGGGCCAGGTCCAGCAGGTCACGGCACCGGCGGTGGATCCCGATGCTATCGTTTGAATAGCTGCTGGTGCCGCCCTCGTGAGCGCTGGGGGCTATCCGGAGGGGGATGGGTCGGGGCCGTCACCGCCGCGAAGAGGCCACGATGCCCGCCACGATGAGCAGGAAGGCGGCCGCGTGATAGAGGTGCGGAACTTCGCCCAGGAACGCGGCCGAGAGCACTGCCGCAAAGAGCGGCGTCAGGTTGATGAAGAAGCTGGCCACCGCCGGGCCCGCGCGCTGCACGCCCACGCCCCACCAGCGGTAGGCCAGCACGGCCGGACCCACGGCGATGAAGGCCAGCGCGGCCGCCAGCGGCCCGCCCCAGGCGATGTGCCGCGGCGCCAGCGCCCATTCGGCACCCGTGAAGGCGCCCGACCAGGCCAGCCCGAACACCATCTGCGCGAGCAGGAAGGCGGCCCAGTCCGTGCGCACCGAGGCGGGTTCGCTGGTGCGTGCCAGCAGCCAGCTGTAGAAGCCCCAGCACACGGTGGCCAGCACCATGAAGAGATCGCCCGGCACCAGGCGCAGCGCCAGCAGCTGCCCCCATTCCCCCCGGCTCAGCACCACCAGTACCCCGGCAATGGACAGCAGCGCGCCCGTCACGTGCCGGCGGGTGACCGGCGCGCCGAAGAAGAGGGCGCCGATCACCAGCATCCACACCGGCAGGCCCGAACCGACCAGCGTCACGTTCAGCGGCGTGGAGGTCTGCAGCGCCAGGTATTGCAGCGCGTTGTAGCAGCCGATGCCCAGCAGGCCCAGCAGCGCATAGCGCCGCCAGTGCGGCCAGAGCGGGCTGTCCGGCCGTAGCACGCGCCACGCCAGCGGCAGCAGGATCGCGAAGGCCAGCACCCAGCGGATGAAATTCAGCGTGAGCGGCGGCACCATCGTGTGCACCAGCCGGCCCACCACGGCATTGCCGGCCCACAGGAGCGGCGCGGCGGTCAGCATGCCCACCGTGGAGGGCGAAAGTCGTTGCGTCATGGGCCGCAACTGTAGCCGCTGGCCCGCGCAGCCCGCCCTGCAGTGCGCCCTGAAACATGGCAGGATGCTGCGCGCGCCATCGTCCGTCCTTCCGCTTCTTTCTCTTCTTTTCCGGAGAACCTTCCCCATGAGCCTCGCCGTCCAGATCCGCCAGCATGGCGGCCCCGAAGAGTTGCATGTGGCCGACGTCGAAGTCGGCCAGCCCGGCCCCGGCCAGATCCGCATCCGCCACCACGCCGTGGGGCTGAACTTCATCGACGTCTATCACCGCACCGGGCTCTACCCGCTGCAGATGCCCGCCGGCATCGGCATGGAGGGCGCCGGCGTGGTCGAGGCCGTGGGCGAGGGCGTTACCCACCTGCGCGCGGGCGACCGCGCTGCCTATGCCGCCAACCCGCCCGGCAGCTACTGCGAGGTGCGCGTGATGCCCGCGCAGAACGTCTGCCGCCTGCCGGACGGCATCGACTTCGAAACCGGCGCGGCCATGATGCTCAAGGGCCTCACCGCGCAATACCTGCTCAAGAAGACGCTGCCGGTCGAAGGCCTCGCGCCGGGCGACTTCGTGCTGTTCCATGCCGCTGCGGGCGGTGTGGGCCTGATCGCCTGCCAATGGGCGAAGGCGCTGGGCCTGCAGCTCATCGGCACAGCCGGCTCCGACGCCAAATGCCAGTTGGCGCTGGATAACGGCGCGGCGCACGCCATCAACTACGCCACGGACGACTTCGCCGCGCGGGTCAAGGAGATCACCGGCGGCAAAGGCGTGAAGGTGGTGTATGACTCGGTGGGCAAGGACACCTGGGAGAAATCGCTCGACTGCCTGCGGCCCTTCGGCCTCATGGCCAGCTTCGGCAACGCCTCCGGCCCGGTGCCGCCGTTCGCGCCCGGCAGCCTGGGCGCCAAGGGCTCGCTCTACGTCACCCGCCAGACGCTGTTCACCCACATCGCCAGCCGCGAGGCCACCCAGGCCATGGCGGATGACCTCTTCAAGGTGGTGGAGAGCGGCGCGGTGAAGATGCACATCGACCAGCGCTACCGGCTGGCCGACGTGCAGCAGGCGCACCGCGACCTGGAAGCGCGCAAGACCACCGGCTGCACCATCCTCACGCTGTCGTGAGCGCGCAGCCTTGCCCGCCGCGCCCGGCGTGGGTCGCTCCGGCCCGCGCCGCCGCCCAGCGTCCGCCCGTGCGGCCCCGGCTGCCTTTCGCGGTGGCGGGGCAGGTGGTGGGCTCGGTGGCTGCCGATGTTTTCGATGGAATCGACCTGCTGCCCTTGATTGATCTCGGCCTTTCGCTATCAAAAGAGGAGCAATCCGGTTCGGGAGTCTGGCAGTTGCGCCGGGCCGATGCCGGCGCCTGCGATGCCACCGCCGCGCTCAATGCCCTGGCCCGGCTCCTGCGCACCGCCGGCCGCTGCGGCCCCTGGCGCGACGAGCAGCTGGCCGTGGCCGATGCGGCCGGCCGGCGCGTCGGTACGGTGGAGCGCGGCGCCGTGCGGCCGCTGGGCATAGCCACCCGCGCCGTCCACCTCGTGGCCTGCACGCCCGAGGGCGCGATGTGGGTGCAGCAGCGCTCGCTCGGCAAGGCCACGCACCCCGGCCAGTGGGACACCCTCATGGGCGGCATGGTCTCCGCCGCCGACACGCTCGAAGAGGCGCTGGCCCGCGAGACCTGGGAGGAGGCGGGCCTCGCCATTGCCGATCTGCAGACCGTCGAGCATGGCGGCCATGTGGACTTCGCCCGACCCTGCGAGGCCGGCGGCGATGGCGGCGCCGGCGCCGAGGCGGCTGGCGCCGGGTACATGGTCGAGCGCATCGACTGGTTCCGCGCCACGGTGCCGCACGGCCTGGCACCCGCCAACCAGGATGGCGAGGTCGAGCGCTTCGAGGCGCTGGCCCCGGCCGAGTTGCAGGCGCGGCTGGCCGCCGGCGCCTTCACGCCCGAGGCGGCGCTGGTGCTGGCGGCGTTCTTCGGCTGGTAGCACCGAGGCGCATGGAAGGGGCTGCGTCGCCCGCAGTCCGCTGATGTGGGGGCGAAGCGATCCCGGTAAAGCGGCGAGCCGGCCCCGCTCAGCAGCGCCCGTGCGGCGCCCGAAGACAGCCCAGTCCCTGCAGCGTGGTGCGCCCGGCCTCGTCCAGCAGCGTGTGCGGCTCCGCGCCCAGCACGCTGCGCAGCCGCTCGCCCCCAAGGCGCACGGGCTGGCGCCAGAGGTAGCGCATCTCGCGCATCTCCCACAGCGTGGGGACGAAGGGCGAGGCCAGCGTCACCAGCCACCACGGAAACGGCCGCACCGGGGGCACGGCGCTGTCGCCTTGCTGCACTGCCGCGCGCTGGATGGCGGCGGCCAACTGCGTGCCGTCCGCGTCCCAGTGGCCAGCCATATGGAAAGTGGCGAAGGCCGGCAGGCCGGCGCGCCGCTCCAGCAGCAGCGCCATGGTGCGCGCCACGTCGGGCAGGTAGGCCCACTGGTGGCCCGTGCCGGGCGCGGCGGGGTTGCGCACCACCGCCACCGGGCGGCCTGGGCGCACCAGCCCTTGTGCGAACCAGTTGTTGCCCGCCCGGGGCCCGAAGAAATCGCCGGCGCGCACGACGATCACACGGCAGCCGCGCTGCAGCGGGTGCTCCACCGTGGCCTGGCGCAGCCGGCGTTCCAGCTCCACACGGATCGCGCCCTTGCGCGTCAGGGGCTGCTGCGGCGCATCTTCATGCAGCGCGCCGAAGGCGCCCGGCCCGTAGTTGTAGACCGTGCCGGGCAGCACCACGGTGGCGCCTTCGGCCTGCGCGGCGGCGATGGTGTTGTCCACCATGGGCAGCACCAGCTCGTTCCAGCGGCGGTAGCCGGGCGGGTTCACCGCATGCACGATCACGGCGCAGCCGCGCGCGGCGGCCAGCACGTCGCCCCGCCGCATCGCATCGCCGCGCAGCCAGGTGATGCCCTCGCTCTGCCAGCGGGTGGTGCGTGCCGGCGCCCCCGGCGGCAGGCTGCGGCGCAGCGCGCGCACCTGCCAGCCCCGCTCGCGCAGCTGGCGCGCCACCTCGCCGCCGATGCCGCCCGTGGCCCCGAGGACCAGAACCGTTCTGCCGTCTGCCGTGTCGTCTGCCATGTCCGTGCTCCTGGAAGGAATGGCGCCAGTCTGGGTCTGCGGCGGTCAAAAGGAAATTGCCTAAAAAAGTGGGGCGGCTATACATTGGCGTATGGATTCGCCCCGTACCCACGACATCGGCTGGGAGCTGTACCGCTCTTGTCTCGCCGTGCTGCGCGAGGGCTCGCTCTCCGCGGCGGCCCGCGCCCTGGGCCTGACCCAGCCCACCATCGGCCGGCACATCGCGGCGCTGGAAGAGGCGCTGGGCCTGGTGCTCTTCACCCGCTCGCAGCAGGGCCTGCTGCCCACCGAGGCGGCGCTCGCGCTGCAGTCCCATGCCGAGGCCATGGGCCATGCGGCGGCGGCCCTGGTGCGCGCCGCCCATGCGCAGGGCGGCGGCGTGCGCGGCACGGTGCGCGTGAGCGCCAGCCACGTCATCGGCACCGAGGTGCTGCCGCCCGTGCTGGCGCGCCTGCAGGCCGACTACCCGGCGCTGACCGTGGAACTGGCGCTGAGCGACCGCATGCATGACCTGCTGCAGCGCGAGGCCGACATCGCCATCCGCATGACCGAGCCGCGCCAGGAGGCGCTGGTGGCGCGCCGCGTGGGTGCCGTCGATCTGGGCCTCCATGCCCACCCCGACTACCTGCGGCGCCAGGGCACCCCGCAGTCGCTGGCCGAACTCGAGGGGCACCGGCTGATCGGCTTCGATGCGGAGACGCCCTTCATCCGCTCGGCACGCCAGCGCTTCCCCGCCTGGCAGCGCGAGCGCTTCAGCCTGCGCAGCGACAGCGACCTGGCGCAGCTCGCCTGCATCCGCGCAGGACTGGGTCTGGGCATCTGCCAGACCGGGCTGGCACTGCGCGCGCCGGCCCTGGTGCGCGTACTGCCCGGGGATTTCGCCTGGGGTCTGGAGACCTGGGTGGTGATGCACGAGGACCTGCGCCACAGCCCGCGCTGCCGTGCGACCTTCGACGCGCTGGTGGCAGGCCTGCAGCGGTATCTGGCCGAGAGGGCGGGCGTGCCGGCATGAGGAGGGGCGAGGGAGACCTTTCCGGCGGGCGCTCGCGGCGGGTCTCGGGATGGCGCGAAACGAGGTGGTTGAAGGCCATGACCGTGCATGCCTGCAGGCCTTCCGCTGCCAGTGCCTTGCGCAGCGGCAGCCGCGCGCGCCACTGCGCATGCCAGGAACTGAGATCTGGCGGCCACGTCAAACGTGGATGTCGGCCCGGTAGGTGGGCACCAACCCGTGCGCTCGCCCGCAGACAGCTGCCGCCCATGAAATGGAGGGATCGCGTCCCGGGGCAGGACGCCATTGCATGGGTAGCTGTCTGCCGGACCGCCGCACACTAGAGCGCAGCGAAGCGGTCCGTCGCGTCCAGCAGGCGGCTCAGGATGCCGGGTTCGGTCCAGGCATGGCCGGCACCCTCGACCAGGTGGAACTCCGAACCGGGCCAGGCCTGATGCAGCGCGTACGCATAACGCGCCGGGCAGGGCATGTCGTAGCGGCCATGCACGATGACGCCCGGAATGCCGGACAGGCGATGGGCCTCGCGCAGCAGCTGGCCGTCTTCCAGCCAGGCGCCATGCATGAAATAGTGGTTCTCCAGCCGGGCGAAGGCCAGGGCGAAGTGGGCGTCGGCATGCTGGTCGTGATTGGCGGCGCTGGGCAGCAGCGTGATGGTCTCGCCCTCCCACAGGCTCCAGGCCAGGGCCGCTTCTTGTTGGCGGGCCAGGTCCGGGCCCGTCAGCAGCCGGTGGTAGGCCGCGATCATGTGACCGCGCTCGGCCGGCGGCACAGGTGCCTGGAAGCGTGCCCACTTTTCGGGAAACATCTCCGATACCCCGTACTGGTAGTACCAGTCCAGCTCGGCTTTGGTCACGGTGTAGACCCCGCGCAGCACCAATTCGCTCACGCGTTGCGGGTGCTTTTGTGCGTAGGCCAGTGCCAGGGTCGAGCCCCAGGAGCCCCCGAACACCAGCCAACGCTCGGTGCCGGGGCGCAACTGGCGCAGGGCCTCGATGTCATCCACCAGATGCCAGGTGGTGTTGGCCTCCAGCCCCGCGTGCGGTGTCGAGCGGCCGCAGCCGCGCTGGTCGAACAGCAGCAGGTCGTAGCGGGCCGGGTCGAACAGGCGCCGGTGCGCTGGCGAGATGCCGCCGCCTGGGCCGCCGTGCAGAAACACGGCCGGCTTGGCCCCGGGCGTTCCCACTCGCTCGTAGTACACGCAGTGGCCGTCGCCCACGTCGAGCAGGCCGGTCTCGTAGGGTTCGATGTCGGGGTAGAGCGCGCGGGTTTCGGACATGGCATGTGTCGGGGTAGGCAGGAGCCGAAAGTATCGCCGGGGCGAGCGGCTCAGCCGGTCGATAGGCCCTTGCGCTGCCGCGCCACCTCGCCCACCAGCTCCCACACGGCCTGGGCCATGGGCGCCAGCTCGCGGTGCCGGCGCCGGGCCAGCACGATCTCGCGGTCCACGCGCGGCACGAGCGGGCGCACGGCCAGGCGCGGCAGGCCTTCGGGCGGCACGGCCAGCGTAGGGATGACGGAGATGCCCAGGCCCGCATCGAGCATGCGGAAGATGGTGGTGGCATGGCCCACCTCCTGCGCCACGGTATGCGGCACGGCCTGCGCGGCCAGGGCCTGGTCGATCAGGCGGCGGCTGCCGGAGGCGTGGTCCAGCAGCACCAGCGATTCGCCGGCGAGGTCTGCCCAGCGCACGCGGGCCTTGGCCGCCAGCCGGTGGCCGGGCGGGCAGGCCAGGCAGAACGGGTCGGTCAGGATCGGCTCGCAGTGCAGGGCATCCCGGTCGCTGGGGTCGATGACCACGCCGAAATCCACTTCGCCCGAGAGCACGCTCGCCAGCACGTCGTTCTGGATGCGGTCGAGCAGCAGCAGCTCCACGCCCGGCAGCGAGTCGCGGCAGCGGGCGATGCATTCGGGCATGAGGTGGGCCGACAGCGTGGGGCTGCTGGCCACGCGCACGCGGCTGCGGCGCGCGCTGCCCATGCCGCGCACGTCCAGCAGCATGCCTTCGAGCTCGTCGAGCAGGCGCGGCAGGCGGGCTGCCAGGCTGCGGCCGGCCTCGGTCAGCTCGACCTCGCGGGTGGTACGGTGCAGCAGCTTCAGGCCCAGCTGCGCCTCCAGCTCGGTGATGGAGCGGCTCACGGCAGGCTGCGTCAGCCCCACCGCATCGCCCGCGCGGCTGAAGTTGCGGGTGGCGGCCACGGCCTGGAAAACATGCAGCTGGCGCAGGGTGACATTCATGCGCTGCGATCATAGAACCATCAGAAGAATCCATTTCACTTCTAGATGGCGGTGGGTTCCAATCGGCGCATTCCCATTCTTTCCGATCTGAGATACGCCATGGTCCGCCCCCGTTTCCTGCCCGACAACTACGTGCTGGCGCTGCTTTCCACCGTCGCGCTGGCCAGCGTGCTGCCGGCCTCCGGCATGGCCGCGCATGTGTTTGAAAACCTGACCGTCGCTGCCATCGCGCTGCTCTTCTTCCTGCACGGCGCCAAGCTCTCGCGCGAGGCCATCGTGGCGGGCCTGTCGCACTGGCGGCTGCACCTGCTGGTGATCGCCTGCACCTTCGTGCTGTTCCCGCTGCTGGGCTGGGCGCTGCGGCCGGTGCTGGAGCCGCTGGTCACGCCCGAGCTCTATGCCGGCGTGATCTATCTCTGCGTGCTGCCAGCCACGGTGCAGTCGGCCATCGCCTTCACCGCCATGGCGCGGGGCAACATGCCCGCGGCGATCTGCAGCGCATCGGCCTCCACGCTGCTGGGTATCTTCATCACGCCCGTCCTGGTCAATCTGCTGCTGCCGCAGATGGTGGCGGGCGCGGTCGGCGGGCAGCACCCGGGCGCGCTGGCCGGCATCGGCCGCATCATGCTGCAGCTGCTGGTGCCCTTTGTCGCCGGCCACCTGCTGCGGCCCTGGATCGGCGGCTTCGTCAAGCGCCGCGCCTCGGTGCTCAAGCTGGTGGACCAGGGCTCCATCCTGCTGGTGGTCTACACAGCTTTCAGCGCGGCGGTGATCGAAGGCCTGTGGCAGCAGATGCCGCTGAAGGCGTTGCTGGGCCTCTTCTTCGTGTGCGGCGTGATTCTGGCGCTGGCCATCACCTCGTCCACCCTGCTGGCGCGCCGGCTGGGTTTCTCGAAGGAAGACGAAATCACCATCGTCTTCTGCGGCTCCAAGAAGAGCCTGGCCAGCGGCGTGCCCATGGCCAACGTGCTGTTCGCCCCTCAGGCGGTGGGCGCCATGGTGCTGCCGCTGATGCTGTTCCACCAGATGCAGCTGATGATCTGCGCCGTGCTGGCCCAGCGCTATGCGCGCCGGCCACAGCCTGCCGCCGAGGGCGCCGTGCCGGTGGCGGCGGCTCCTGCGGCGAGGCCCTGAGCCGGGCCCTGTTTCCCGGTCCGCGCAGGCCCCGGGTGTCCTTCAGGCGGCTGCGCGCAGTGTCGCCATGTCGATCACGAAGCGGTAGCGCACGTCGCTGGTGAGCATGCGTTCGTAGGCGGTCTCGATCTGGTCCATGCGGATGGATTCGATGTCCGCCACGATGCCGTGCTGTGCGCAGAAGTCCAGCATCTCCTGCGTTTCGCGGATGCCGCCGATCAGCGAGCCCGCGAGGCGCCGGCGCTTCATGATCAGGCTGAACACGTTGGGTGAGGGGTGGGGGCTGGCCGGCGCGCCCACCAGCGACATGGTGCCGTCGAGCTTGAGCAGCGCGAGGAAGGCGTCCAGACCGTGCGGCGCGGCGACGGTGTTCACGATCAGGTCGAAGCTGTTGGCATGCGCGGCCATTTCATCGGCGTTCTTCGAGACCACGACTTCATGCGCACCCAGCCGCTTGGCGTCTTCGCGCTTGGAGTCCGAGGTGGTGAACAGCACCACGTGCGCACCCATCGCGGCGGCGATCTTCACGCCCATGTGGCCCAGGCCGCCCAGGCCCACGATGCCGACCTTCTTGCCCGGGCCGGCGTTCCACTGGCGCAGCGGCGAATAGGTGGTGATGCCCGCGCACAGCAGCGGCGCCACTTCGGCCAGCTGCGCCTCGGGGTGCGTGATGCGCAGCACGAAGCTCTCGCGCACCACGATGTGCGCCGAATAGCCGCCGAAGGTGTTCGCGCCCGTGCCCTGCTCGGGGCCGTTGTAGGTGCCGGTGAAGCCGTTGTCGCAGTACTGCTCCAGGCCTTGCTCGCAGGGGGCGCAGTGCTGGCAGCTGTCCACCATGCAGCCCACGCCCACGATGTCGCCGACGCTGAACCTCGTCACCTTCGGCCCCACCGCCGTCACGCGGCCCACGATCTCGTGGCCGGGCACGCTGGGGAACTGGGTGCCGGCCCACTCGCCGCGCACGGTGTGCAGGTCGGAGTGGCAGACGCCGCAAAAGAGGATGTCGATGGCGACGTCGCGGTCGGCGGGCGTGCGCCGCTCGATGGTGAGCGGGGCGAGCGGCGTGGTGGCGGACTGTGCGCCGTAGGCGAGGACGGAGTTGCTCATGGCGAAATAGGGAATGTTGTTGTGGATTGGGACACCACGTTAGCGGATGGGCGGCACGGGTGCAGCCCGCCGGCGCATCGACCACCGGCGGCCTGCGGACTCTGCCGGCGGGCGCCGCACGCGGGGCCGGGCCCTGTGCTATGGGGCCCGGGGGGCTCACGCTGCTGCCTACTTCTTCGGCGGCACTTCGTTGCGATGCTCGTTCGCCTCTTCCTCGCCGGGCGGCACCTCGAGGCGATCGTTGCGTACCTCTTTCATCAGCTTTTCGCCTTCGGCGTCGGTGCCGTCGAGCGGCACGTCGCGCTCCTGGGTGATTTCGGGCTCGTCGTGAGCGGTGGAGGCGGGAGGGGTGGATGGTGTGCTGGACATGGCTGCTCCTGAGGCAAGGTGGAAAGCCGGGACGGAAACCCCGAGGCGGCGCTGAACCATTCACGCGCCGCAGCGCGCCGGGGGCTTGTTCAGCGTCGCCTTAACTTGCGCCCATCTCCGCGCCAGATGGGGTAGGCGGGAGGCGCGGCTTGCCGCCCGTGTAGTTCAGCGGGCCTCAGATGGTGGGCCCGGCATCCTGAGAAGCGCCGGCCGTGCGCAGCCGGCTGGGCGCCAGGGCGCCCGCCGAATCCAGGATGGGATAGGCGATGGAGCAGATGTGCGAGTTGATGCGCTTCAATTCGCTGATGAGGTCGATGTGCAGCGAGCTGGTCTCCATGCTGTGGACGGTCTTGTCCGCCAGGCGTACGAGATGGGTGGCCGCGTAGGCGCGCTCCAGGTCACGGAAGCGGGCTTTCTCTTCCAGCAGCTTCTGTGCGTCGCGCACGTTGCCGTTGAGGAACACGCTCATGCCCAGGCGCAGGTTGCCCACCAGGCGCTGGTGCAGCTCGGTGATCTCGGCCATGCCGGCTTCGGAGAACTGGCGGCCCTTCTTGATCTTCTTGTCCTCGATGTCGATCAGCACGCGCTCGATCACGTCGCCCACCTGCTCCATGTTGATGGTGAAGCTGATGATGTCCGTCCAGCGCCGGCTTTCCTCCTCGCCCAGCGCCTCTCGGGAGATCTTGGTCAGGTAGTACTTGATGGACGAGTACAGCTCGTCCACCTCGTCGTCCATCTTGCGCAGCCGCTCGGCCAGCTGCAGATCATTGCGGCGGATCACGTCCATCACGCCGGCCAGCATGGTCTCGACCACGTCGGCCTGGTGGAGCGCCTCGCGCGTGGCGCAGGCGATGGCCAGCGACGGGGTGCTGAGCGCGGACGGGTCCAGGTGCTGAGGGCGGCGGCTCTGCGTGCCGGCCGGCTTGGGCAGCAGCCGCGTGACCCAGTGCGCCACCCATTGCGTGAAGGCGATGAAGCCCAGGCTGATGACCACGTTGAAGGCCAGGTGGAACAGCACCACACCCTGGGCCATGCCGGGCAGCAGCGGGTGGACGTGCCGTATCCAGAGGCCGGTGAAGGGCACCACCAGCAGCACGCCCATCAGCTTGAAGGCGAGGTTGCCCACGGTGACCTGGCGCACCTCGACCGCCGACTTGGCTGTGGTCAGCACCGCCAGCAGGCCGCTGCCCAGGTTGGCGCCCAGCACCAGGCCCAGCGCCACGTCCAGCGGGACCACATGGGAGGCGGCCATGGCCGAGATCAGCAGCACGATCGCGAGGCTGGAATAGGCCAGCACCGCCAGCAGCGCGCCCATGAAGACTTCGAGCACGATGTCGCTGTTGAGCGAGCCCAGCATGGCGCGGATGATGGGCGAGGCCAGCATGGGGCCGCTGGCCTGCACCACCATCTCCAGCGCCATCAGCATCAGGCCCAGGCCGATCAGCACGCGGCCCACGCGGCCGGCGGTGCTGGCCTGGCGCGTGATGAACAGCACCACGCCCACGAAGATGAAGAGCGGCGACAGCCACGACAGGTCGAACGAGAACAGCACCGACATGAGCGCCGTGCCCACGTCGGCCCCGCGCATCACGGCCAGCGCGGCGGGCAGGGTGATGAGGCCCTGGCCCACGAAGGACGAAGTCATCAGCGACGTGGCCGTGCTGGACTGCACCAGCGCCGTCACGCCCATGCCCGAGAGCGCGGCCGAGAAGCGGTTGCCCATGCTGCGCGCCAGCATGCTGCGCAGGTTGGCGCCGAACACGCGCAGCACGCCGGTACGCACCAGGTGCGTACCCCAGACGAGCAGCGCCACGGCTGCCAGCAGATTCAACAGATGCTTCATGGACGAAAGAACGGACCCGCCAAGCTACCAACCCTCCAACGGAGAATGCGACGCACGCCCATGCCCTGAAAGCGGGCCGGGCCATGGGTGCAGCATACTCCTGATTCGATAGCGCACCGCCCGCCAGCAGGGCGGGCTGGCGGCCGGGTGCGGCGATGGTGGTTCGGCCCGGGCCGGGGGAGGAATCATGCGCCTCCTGCGGGCGCGGCGGCGTAGTCCTGCGCCGATGAAGCCCCGGCCGAGGGCGGTGGCCAGTGTGGCGGCGTCGCTGGGCGGTTCGGTGGGCTGAAAGTGCTTGCAGCCGAGGTGGAGTGTTCGCCTATTGCTATGAAAAGGTGAGCATTTCACCGGCGTTCCCGCCTCAGTCGATCAGCTGCCCGCCATCGTGGAAGGGATGCGGCCCTTCGTGGCGCCCGCTCGCGGCCAGGTGCGAGACCAGCCGACCGCCGGCCGGCAGCGCATGCACGGCGTAGCCGGGCGGCTCCAGCGTCCAGGCCGAGGGCGCGTCGGGCGCCAGGTCCAGGCAGACCTGGTGGGCGGGCGAGGGCACGGTGAGCGCCACGCTGCCGCCGAAGCGCACCTGGATGCTGCGGTGCAGGTGGCCGCAGATCACGCGCTCCACGTTGGGGTGGCGGGCCACCAGGGCTTCGAGCGCTTCCGCGCCCTGCAGCAGGCCGATCTCGTCCATGTGGCCGATCAGCGTGCGAAAGGGCGGGTGGTGCATGGCGATGACCACTGGCCGGTCGCGGTGCGCATCGAGCTGCGCGGCCAGCCAGTCCAGCCGTTCGGCGCACAGGCTGCCTTCGCTCGCGCCGGGCACCACGGTGTCGAGCGCGATGAGCTGCATCGCGCCCACCGGCACGCTGTATTGCACGAAGCCTTCGGTGCCCAGCCACGCATGCTCGGGAAAGCTCGCGCGCAGCTGCTGGCGCTCGTCGTGGTTGCCGGGCAGCAGGTAGATGGGCAAGGGCGCGAGCGGTGCCAGCAGCTCGCGCAGGTGGTCGTATTCGGCGGCGCGGCCGAAGTCGGTCAGGTCGCCGGTGATGACCACGGCATCGGGCCGCTGCGGCAGGCGGCCGATGCTGGCCACGGCTTCGCGCAGATAGGGTGCGGTGTCGATGCGGCCATAGGCCAGGCGGCCGGGCTCGCGGATATGCAGGTCGGAAAGCTGCAGCAGGAGGGTGTGGGGTGCGTTGGCTGTCATGGGTCAGGCAGCGGCGTGGGCTTCGTCGTTCAGGGGCATGAGGCGGTGCGGGGCGATGCGGATGGCGACCGTGTCGCCGGCGCGGGCGGCATGGTCGCGGGCCACGTCGGCACGCAGCGGGGCCTGGCCGGCCACGTCCAGCGTGAGCTGCACGCGGTCGCCCAGAAAGCTGCGGTGCGTCACGTCGGCATGGCCCCAGCCGGGCTGGCCGAGCACGGTGGGTTCGACCTCCACGTCCTCCGGGCGCACCAGCCAGGCGTCGCAGGCCGGGCCGGGCGGCACGGGCAGTTCCAGCCCGCCCAGGTCGATGCAGCCTTGCCGCCCGGTGGTGGGCCGCGCGAGCCGGTTCACCCGGCCCAGGAACGAGGCGACGAAGGGGTGGGCGGGCGTTCGGTAGAGCGTCTCGCCGTCGCCCACCTGCACGATGCGGCCGGCCTGCATCACGGCCAGGCGGTCGGCGATGGCGAGGGCCTCCTGCTGGTCGTGCGTGACGTGGATGGCGGTGATGTGCAGGCGGCGCAGCAGCTCGGCCAGCTCGTCGCGCAGCGACTCCTTGAGCTTGGCGTCCAGCGCCGTGAGGGGCTCGTCCAGCAGCAGCACCCGCGGGCGCACGGCCACCGCGCGGGCCAGGGCCACGCGCTGGCGCTGGCCGCCGGAGAGCTCGGCCGGGCGGCGCTTTTCCAGGCCGGTGAGGCGCACCAGGTCGACCAGCTCGCCCACCGTGCGGCGGCGTTCGGCCTCGGGCACGCCGCGGATCTTCAGGCCATAGCCGATGTTGCCCTCCACCGTCATCTGCGGAAACAGCGCGTAGTGCTGGAACACCATGCCCACGCCGCGCCGCTCGATGGGCAGCTGCGTCACGTCGGTGCCGCCGAAGGCGATGCGGCTGCCGGCGTCGGGCGCCTCCAGCCCGGCGATCAGGCGCAGCAGCGTGGTCTTGCCGCAGCCGGAGGGGCCCAGCAGGGCCAGCACCTCGCCGGGCTCCACGGCCAGGTCGGTGGGATGCAGGCCGCGCGCGCCGCCGGCGTAGGTCTTGGCGCACTGGACGATGTCCACGCGCGTGCGTTCGAGTTCAATTGCCATGGTGTTTTTCGATGAAGTTGCCGACGGCCTGCAGGCCCCAGAGCACGGGCAGGATGACGAGCAGGAAAACGAGGGTGTAGGCCGAGCCGACCTCGATGCGCATGGAGGCATAGCTGTCGGCCAGCCCCACGGGCAGGGTGCGGGTGAGCGGGGTGTGCAGCATCCAGGTGAGGTTGAATTCGCCCACCGAGAGCGTGAACACCATCAGGCTGCCCGCCACGATGGCTGGCAGCACGGCGGGCACCAGCACGCCCAGGAAGCGCTGCGCAAAGCCTGCGCCCAGCGAGCGCGCGGCCTCTTCGAGCGAGCGCAGCTCGTCCTTCTGGAAGGCCGAGCCCACGGTGCGCACCATGAAGGGCAGGGTGAAGATCATGTGCCCGACCAGGATGAAGGCGAAGCTCTGGCGGAAGCTCGACAGCTGCCCGTAGGCCAGGATCAGCGCCAGCGCGCTGGCCAGGCCCGGCACCGCCACGGGCAGGGTCAGCAGCTCCTCGAAGAGCCGCGCCCAGCGCGAGCGGCTGCGCGCCAGCGCATAGGCGCAGGGCACGCCCAGCAGCAGGTTGCCCGCCACGCACAGCAGCGCGAGGGTGAGCGACCAGGTCACGGTGCTGCCGTAGTTCTCCCACACCTCGCCCAGCCAGCGCAGCGTGAGACCGCTGTGCAGGCCGACGCTGTAGTTGTTGACCAGCCCCGCCATCACCGAAAGGGCGATGGGCGCGGCCATGAAGAGGGCCACCAGGGCCGTAAGGGCCACCAGCGCCCAGGGCGCCTGCCTTGCGTTTCTCATCGTGGCGCTTTCTCAGAAGGCGGACGTGCCGGCCCAGCGGCGCGAGAGCCAGAGCACCAGCCAGGTGATGAGCCCCAGCGCGATCGACAGGCTGGCCGCCAGCGCGAAGTTGGCGTAGTTGGTGAATTCGTCGTAGATGGTGATGGGCAGCACCTCGAACTTGGCCGACAGCGTGAAGGCCGTGCCGAAGGCGCCCATGGCGGTGGCGAACACGATGGCGCCGCAGGCCAGCGTGGTGGGTGCGAGCGCGGGCATCCACACGTCGCGCGCCACGCGCCAGCGCGAAGCGCCGAGCGAGCGGGCGGCCTCTTCGAGCTGCGCCTCCATGGCGCCGGCCGCCGCCGTGTAGGTGGCGATGGCGCGCGGCAGCGAGAAGTAGAGGTAGGCCAGGAACAGGCCCAGCAGGCCGTAGGCGAAGGTCACGCGGCCCAGGCCCAGCGCATCGGTGAGCCCCGCCAGCGTACCCTGGCGCCCGCCCAGCAGGATCATGAAGAAGCCCACGATCACGCCGGGAAACGAGAGCGGCAGCGTCAGCAGCGACAGCAGCAGCTGCCGGCCGGGAAAGCGCTGGCGCGCCAGCGTGATGCCCACCAGTGCGCCCAGCACCAGCGTGGCCAGCGTGACGGCGAGCGACAGGCCCAGGGTCTGCAGCAGGCTCTGCAGGTAGCGGCCGTTCGTTACGACTGCGAAGTAGGTCGCCCAGCCCTGGCGCGCCGGCAGCGCCAGCAGCAGGGCCGTAGGCAGCAGCCAGAAGGCCGCGAAGAATGCCACGGCCGGCGCAGCGCAGGCGGCGAGCAGCCCGCGCGAGGGGGCGAAACCGCCGTGGCGTGCGCTCATTTCACTTCCTGCAGGTAGCGGTCGGAGAACGCCTTCTGCGCGGCGGCCATGCGGCCGTAGTCCACCGTCCTGGCGCGGGCGTATTCGCTGGCGGGCAGGAAGCGGGCCTGCACGTCGGCGGGCATGGCGGCGGCGCGCACCGGGCGCAGATAGGCCTTGGCCCAGATGGCCTGGCCTTCGTCGGAGAGCACGAAGTCCAGCACCTTCTTCGCGTCGGCGGCATGGGGCGCCTTGGCGACAAGGCCCATCACGTAGGGCACGGCCACCGTGCCTTCGGTGGGGATCACGAACTGCACGTTGGCGCCGTCCTTGTACTTGGCGCGGTAGGCGTTGAAGTCGTAGTCCAGCAGGATGGCGATCTCGCCCGAGAGCACGCGGGCGTAGGCGGTTTGCTTGGGCACGATGGGGTCGTTCTTCTGCAGCGCCTTGAAGTAGTCGATGCCGGGGCCGAAGTTCTCCAGCGTGCCGCCGCGCGCCTGGTTGGCCGCCACGGCACCCACATACCCCACGAAGGCCGAGGCCGGGTCCAGGTAGCCGATCAGGCCCTTGTATTCGGGCTTGAGCAGGTCGGCCCACGACTTCGGCACCGGCTTGCCCTTGAGGGCATCGACGTTGACCATGAAGCCCAGCGTGCCCGAGTGGATGGTGAACCAGTGGCCGGCCGGGTCCTTCATGCCATCGGGAATGTCCTGCCAGTGGGCGGGCTGGTAGGTGCCCAGCAGGCCGTCCTTCTGTGCCTGGATGGCGAAGGTGACGCCCAGGTAGGTCACGTCGGCCACGGGGCTGGCGCGTTCGGCGGAGAGCTGTGCCAGCGACTGGCCGGAGTTCTTGTTGTCGGGCGGCACGGTCACGCCTGTCTTGGCCTTGATGGCCTTGAGCTGCGTGCCCCAGTCGGCCCATTCGGGCGGGCAGTTGTAGCAGATGGCGGTCTGCGCCAGGGCGGCGGCAGCGCTGGCGGCCAGGCCCAGGGCCAGGGCCGTGTGGCGGGCGATACGCATCAAACGGTGTTGCATGGAAAGACTCCTGAAAGGGAAGGAACGGGAGAGCGGGAGAAACGGAGAAAAGGGGCGGCGCCAGGCGCTAGCGGCCCGCCATCGCGGCGGCGCAGGATTCACCTTCGCGGAATTGGTGTGGCAGCGTCAGGCTGGCCGCAGGCCGCAGGGGCGCGCCGCCGGGCTGCAGGGCCTGTACCAGCAGCTCCACGCTGCGGTGGCCGATGTCCGCATTGGGTTGGGCGATGGTGCTGAGTGTGGGCGTGAGGTCCTGCCCGAGCGCGATGCCGTCGAAGCCGGTGATGCTGATCTGCGAAGGCACGGCCAGGCCCGCCAGGTGCGCTGCGCGCAGGCTGCGGATGGCCAGCAGGTCGTTGGAGCAGACCAGCGCCGTGGGCCGCCCCGGCGCCTGCAGCCGCGCGGCGATCTCGCTGACGGCGGTCTCGACGAAGGGCACTTCCAGCACCGCGCCCGGGCCCAGCCCGGCCGCGGCCATGCCGCGCTGGAAGCCCCGGCAGCGCTGCTGCGCCCGGTCGGAGGCGGCCAGCTGCCCGCTCACCATGGCGATGCGCCGGTGGCCCAGGGCGGCCAGGCGCCCCACCAGATCGGCCACCGCCTGCTCGCTGTCCACCGAGACGCAGGGGTGGGCCGGATGGCGGTTGTAGGCCAGCACGTAGGGCAGGCCGGCGTCGGTCAGCCGCTGCAGCGCAGTCGACGTCTCGGGGCTGGAAACCACCAGCACCATGCCTTCGACATTGGCGGCGAGCAACTGCTGTACGGCCTGGTCTTCCTGATCCACGCGGTAGTCGGTGGTGCAGGGCAGGATGGCGTAGCCGGCCTGGGCCGCGGCGCGCGCGACGCCGCTGAAGGCTTCGGCGAACACCGGGTTCAGCAGGGTGGGCAGCACCACGCCGATCACGCGGCTGCGCTGGGTGCGCAGCGTGCGGGCGCTGGCATTGGGTAGGTAGCCGAGCTGGCGCGCCACCTCGCGCACCTGGTCGCGGGTGGCGGGCGTGACCTTGTCGGGCAGGTTGAAGACGCGCGAAACGGTGGCGACCGAAACGCCGGCCTGCCGTGCCACTTCCTGGATGCTCATGGGGCTGATGCCTTGTCTGCGAGGTGATGTAAACGTTTACATTGAAGCGCAGCGCTGTGACGCCCTCATGACATGGCGGGCGGCTCCGGCCCGGGCCGCGGACAAAAAAAAGGCCCGCGATCGGCGGGCCTGGGGCAGAGGGGAAGGGGCTCTCGGCGGCGTCAGCGCGACCGCTTGACCCGCAGCAGCTCATCGACGATGAGGCAGATGGCGCCCACCGTGATGGCCGCATCGGCCAGGTTGAAGGCCGGGAAGTGCCAGCCGCGCGCGTGCACGTCGAGGAAGTCCACCACGTAGCCGTGCATCATGCGGTCCACCACGTTGCCGATGGCGCCGCCCAGGATGCTGGAGAGCGCGAAGCAGAACAGCTTCTGCCCCGGATGGGCACGCAGCTGCCAGACGATGAAGAGCGCCGCCGCCACGCCGATGCCGGTGAAGGCCCAGCGCTGCCAGCCGCCCGCATCCGCCAGGAACGAGAACGCCGCTCCGGTGTTGTGCGCCCGCACGATGTTGAAGAAGTCGGTGACGTACGTGGCGTCGCCCAGCCGGTAGTAGCCCAGGATCAGCGTCTTGGTGAACTGGTCGGCCACCAGGATCAGCACGGCCCAGGCGAGCCAGGGCCAGATCGAGCCGCCTTTGGCGGACGCGGCGGAGGAGGAGGTGCGGGCCATTTATGCGTGCTCCCGGTGTTCACCGCTGCCGTAGAGATTGCTCACGCAACGGCCGCAGAGGGTGGGGTGCGCCGGGTCCTGGCCCACGTCGGCGCGGTAGTGCCAGCAGCGCTCGCACTTGGCGTCGGAACTGGCCTTCACGCCGATGGAAAGCGCGTCGCCTGCGACCAGTTCGATCGCGGAGGTGATGAACACGAACTTCAGGTCGTCGCCCAGGCTGGCCAGCAGGGCATGGTCTTCCGGCGCGGCGGTGAGCGTGAGGTTGGTCTGCAGTGACGAGCCCACCTGGCCGGTGGCGCGCAGCGCCTCGATCTCCTTGTTTACCACGTCGCGGATGGCGCGGATGCGCGTCCACTTGGCGGCCAGGCCCTCGTCGGCACCGGCGATGGGCTGGTAGGTCTCCAGGAAGATCGACTCGGAGCTGCCGAAGGTCTTCCAGGCCTCTTCGGCCGTGAAGGACAGGAAGGGCGCCATCCAGCGCAGCATGGCGTGCGTGATCTGGTGGAGCGCGGTCTGGGCACTGCGGCGCGCCAGGCTCTTGGGCGCGGTGGTGTAGAGCCGGTCCTTGAGCACGTCGAGGTAGAAGCCGCCCAGGTCTTCCGAGCAGTAGAGCTGCAGCTTGGCGACCACGGGGTGGAATTCATAGACCTGGTAGTGCGCCAGCAGATCGGCCTGGAATGCGGCCGCACGCGTCAGCGCGTAGCGGTCGATCTCCAGCATCTGGGGGAAGGGCACGGCGTCCGTGGCCGGGTCGAAGTCGCTGACGTTGGCCAGCAGGAAACGCAGCGTGTTGCGGATGCGGCGGTAGGCGTCCACCACGCGGGCGAGGATCTTGTCGTCGATGCCCAGGTCGCCCGAATAGTCGGTGGAGGCCACCCAGAGGCGGATGATCTCGGCGCCCAGCTTGCCGCTCACCTGCTGGGGCGAGACGGTGTTGCCCAGCGACTTGCTCATCTTCTTGCCCTGGCCGTCCACCGTGAAACCGTGCGTGAGCAGGCCGCGGTAGGGCGCGCGGCCGAAGATGGCGCTGGCCAGCAGCAGCGAGGAATGGAACCAGCCTCGGTGCTGGTCGTGGCCTTCCAGGTACAGGTCGGCCTCGGGGCCGCTGTCGTGGTGCATGCCGGCGTGGGTGCCGCGCAGCACGTGCCAGAAGGTGGAGCCGGAGTCGAACCACACCTCCAGGATGTCGGTGCTCTTGGTGTAATGGGTCGCGTCTTCGGCGCCCAGGATCTCTTCGGCCGTCACGCGGCTCCAGGCCTCGATGCCGCCGGCTTCGACGATGGTGGCCGCCTGGTCCATGATTTCCATGGTCCGCGGGTGCAGCTCGCCCGAATCCTTGTGCAAGAAGAACGGGATGGGAACGCCCCAGCTGCGCTGGCGCGAGATGCACCAGTCGGGCCGGCCGGCGATCATGTCGCGCAGGCGGGACTTGCCGTTCTCGGGGTAGAACTTCGTCTCCTCGATGGCGGCCAGCGCGATCTGGCGCAGCGTCTGCGCGGGCTTTTGGGCCGGATCGGTGAATACGCCTTCGCCCTCGTCCATGCGGACGAACCACTGCGCGGCGGCACGGTAGATCACCGGCGTCTTGTGGCGCCAGCAGTGCGGGTAGCTGTGCGTGATGTCCTTGGTGGCCATCAGGCGGCCGGCGTTCTTCAGCGCCTCGATCACGACCGGGACGGCCTTCCAGATGTGCAGGCCGCCGAAGAGGGGGAAGTCGGCCGCGTAGGTGCCGTTGCCCTGTACCGGGTTGAGGATTTCGTCCAGCGCCATGCCGTGGGCCACGCAGGAGTTGAAGTCGTCCAGGCCGTAGGCGGGCGACGAATGCACGATACCCGTGCCGTCGTCGGCGGTGGCGTAGTCGGCCAGATAGACCGGCGCGAGGCGCCGGTAGCCGTAGCTGCCGTCATCGCTGGCCACGTCGTAGAGCGGATGCTCGAACTCCAGCCCGGCGAGCTGCTTGCCGGCGGCGGTGGCGATCACGCTGCCCGTGAGGCCGTAGCGCTCCAGGCAGGCGGCCACCAGCGGCTCGGCCACCAGCAGGATGCGCTCGCCCGTGTCCACCAGCGCGTAGCTGATCTCGGGATTCAGGTTCAGCGCCTGGTTGGCGGGGATGGTCCAGGCGGTGGTAGTCCAGATGACGACGAAGGCGTCTTTCTCGAGCGCGGGCAGGCCGAAGGCCGCGGCCAGCCGGGCCTTGTCGTGCGCCTTGAAAGCCACGTCCAGCGTGGTGCTCTTCTTGTCCTGGTATTCGATCTCGAACTCGGCCAGCGAGGAGCCGCAGTCGAAGCACCAATAGACGGGTTTCAGGCCGCGATAGACGAAGCCGCGTTCCATCACCTTCTTGAGCGCGCGCAGTTCGCCGGCCTCGCTCGCGAAGTTCATGGTCTTGTAGGGGTGGTCCCATTCGCCCAGCACGCCCAGGCGCTGGAAGTCCACCAGTTGCTGGGCGATCTGCTCGGTGGCGAAGGCGCGGCCCTTGGCCTGCATCTCGTCGCGCGGCAGGTTGCGGCCATGCAGCTTCTCGATGGCATTCTCGATCGGCAGGCCGTGGCAGTCCCAGCCCGGGGCGTAGAGCGCGTCGAAGCCCTCCAGCTGGCGCGCCTTGGTGATCATGTCCTTGAGGATCTTGTTCACCGCGTGGCCGATGTGGATCTGGCCGTTGGCGTAGGGCGGGCCGTCGTGCAGGATGAACTTGGGCGCGCCGCGGCGGGCATCGCGCAGGCGCTTGTAGATGCCCTTTTCATCCCATTCCTGAACCCAGCCCGGCTCGCGCTTGGGCAGATCGCCGCGCATGGGGAAGGGCGTGTCGGGCAGGTTCAGCGTGGCGCGGTAATCCGTGCCGTTGGCGGGGGTGGAGGCGGTGGGGTTCTGTTCGGACATGGCAAGACCTGGGGAGCTTTCCGTGGCGGCGGCCCGGAAGGCGGGGAAAGAGGGGCGGGGCAGTGTGCCGTGGGGCAGCGCCGCCGCAGCGTGTGCAGCGGCGGTGGGCGATCGTCAAATTCGGTCGCGCGTGGTCTGGCGGTGGGTTTCGGCGTGGGTGCTGCCGGCGAAGAACGCCCGCGCGTCGTCGCAGTCCTTGGCGATGCCGGCGGTCAGGGCGTCGAAGCTGTCGTATTTCAGCTCGTCGTGCAGTTTGAGCAGGAGTTCCACACGGACGATTTTACCGTAGGCCCCTTCCGGCCCCAGGTGGGCGGGCCACTGCAGGCAGTGCGTCTCCAGCAGAACGCGGCCCCCGTTCACGTCGTTCGCGTCGAGCGAAGGGCGCACGCCCAGGTTCGCCACGCCGGGCAGGGGCGCGTCGCCCAGGCCGTGCACGCGCACCGCGAAGATGCCGCTCGCGGCCGGCTTCCAGTGCGCGAAGCGCAGGTTCAGCGTGCGGAAACCGTCGCCCGCGCCCGCGCGGCTGGCGCCCAGGTCCCGCCCGAGCTTGCGGCCATGCACCACATGGCCGCTGATGGCGTAGGGCCGGCCGAGCAGGGCGGCGGCGGCTTCCATGTCGCCGCGCGCGAGCGCATCGCGCACGGCCGAGCTGGATACGCGCAGGCCGTGCACCTCGTAGCTGTTCATGCGCGCCACGTCGAAGCCGCGCTCGCGGCCGGCCTTGTCCAGCAGGGCGTAGTCGCCCGCGCGCTGGGCGCCGAAGCGGAAGTCGTCGCCCACCAGCACGTAGCGCGCGCCCAGGCCGCCCATCAGCACTTCGTCGATGAACCCCTGCGCGGGCTGGCGGGCCAGGCTTTCGTTGAAGGGCAGCACCACAGTCTGCTGCACGCCGCAGGCGGCGAGCTCGGCCAGCTTGTCGCGCAGCGTGCCGATGCGGGCCGGGGCCAGCTCGGGCCGCTGGCGGGCGGCGGCGAAGTAGTCGCGCGGGTGCGGCTCGAAGGTGAGCACGCAGCTGGGCACGCCCCGGTGCGCGGCCTCGCTGTTGAGCAACGCCAGCATGGCCTGGTGGCCGCGATGCACGCCATCGAAGTTGCCGATGGTGAGCGCGCAGGCCGGCGCGATGCCGGGGTGTTGGAAGCCGCGGAAGATCTTCATCCGTTTGCTCTGTTTTTGATAGCGTTAAGCGCAGGCGCAACAAGCGCTGGACGCCAATTTGTCATGAAAGGAGTATATTGTGCGCCAGGGAAGTGCTGGACGAACGACGCTGCGGCGGTTCATTCAGCGGCCTCCCTGGGTGGCTTGGCAGGCCACCGCGAGACATCAGCGTTCCGATTCTTGTGAATTTCAGCAGGAGGCGTGTTGTGAAGGTCTTGAAGTTGTCGGCCCAGGGGCTGCCCCAGTCGTGGATCTCGCTGGAGCAGGCGGTGATCCACTACGCCGCAGGCGAGGTGCGCTGGGAATCCGGCGCGCAGGTCGCGCTGTTCCGCGGCGGCCACAACGCCGTGACGGGCGAGCAGTCGGTGATCGCCGTCAACAGCATCATCGGCACCCGGGGCGTGCCGGCCATCAACCCGTACGACCTCAAGCCCACGCTCACCAACAGCAAGCTCTTCGCGCGCGACCGCAACGTCTGTGCCTACTGCGGCGGCCACTTCCACGAGGAAGACCTGACCCGAGAACACATCGTGCCTTTCGCCCGCAACGGTGTGGACCACTGGATGAATGTGGTCACCGCCTGCCGCCCCTGCAACCACCGCAAGGGCCCGCGCACGCCCGAGCAGGCCCACATGCCGCTGCTCTATGCGCCCTACGTGCCCAGCCTGTGGGAAGACTTCATCCTGCGCAACCGCCGCATCCTGGCGGACCAGATGGAGTTCCTCATGGCGCACGTGCCCAAGTCGTCCCGCCTGCTCGACTGACAGCATCGAGACCGGGCCAGTCCACGGCACCGCGTCCCGCGCGGCGGCCTGCCGCAATCCCAGCCGGCGATCTGCCGCCTTTCGCTGCCTTCTGCCGCATTCCGCAGCCCGGCCCCGGCCTGCGTGGTTTCCCGTACATGGAGAGCGCAGGGCCAAGGGGATAATTTTTGGCGACCCTTTTCCTGCCATCGCGCCCCGTGACGGGGCGTTTTTTTCGTCTTTTCTCCGATCGGATCGATTCCATGCGCACTGCCGTTTCCCGCCGCCTGGCCCTGGCCACCGTTTCCGCTGCCGCGCTGGCCGGCCTGCCCGCCGTTTCCGCATTCGCCCAGCCGGCCAAGGAGGTCAAGCTCGGCTACGCGCTGGCCGTCAATTCGCACTACGGCGCGGCGGCCCAGGCCTGGTCGGACTCGGTCGAGAAGGCCACCAGCGGCGCCGTGAAGTTCAAGCACTTCCCCTCCAGCGCCCTGGGCGGCGAGCGCGAGCTGATCGAGGGCCTGCAGTTGGGCACGGTCGAAGCCGTCATCGTCTCCACCGGCGCCCTCAGCAACTTTGTGCCCGACGTGGGCGTGGTGGACATCCCTTTCCTGTTCCGCGACACAGCCCATGCCCGCGCGGTGCTTGACGGCCCCTTCGGCCAGGAACTGCTGGGCAAGTTCCAGAAGCGCGGCCTGATCGCGCTGGCCTGGGGCGAGCAGGGCTTTCGCCACCTGACCAACAACAAGCACCCGGTGAAGACGCCTGCCGACCTGAAGGGCCTGAAGATCCGCGTGACCGAGAACCCGGTCCACATCACCGCCTTCCGCACGCTGGGTGCCTCGCCCACGCCCATGGCCTGGCCCGAGGTGATCGGCGCGCTGCAGCAGGGCACGATCGACGGGCAGGAGAACCCCATGTCGGTGATCGTCTCGGCCAAGCTGCCGCAGGTGCAGAAGTACCTTTCGCTCACCGGCCACGTCTATGCCCCTATGGCTCTGATCGTGTCGCCCAATTTCTGGGCCGGCCTCTCCGATGCGCAGAAGGCCGCCTTCACGCAGGGCGCCAAGGCAGGCGCGCTGGCGTCTCGCAAGTTCGTCGATGACGTGGAGCAGAAGGGCCTTGCCGACGTCAAGGCGGCCGGCATGCAGGTGGTGGAATCGGTGGACAAGAGCGCCTTCCAGAAGGCGCTGGAGCCGGCCTACAAGCAGTACGCCGCCAAGTTTGGCCAGAAGACGCTGGACCAGATCGCCAGCGTGAAGTGAGCCCTTGGCGGCTTCGGCCGCCGGCCTGCTCCTCCTTTTGCGTTCCCCTGTGCCCGGCGCGTCCGGGCTTTGTCTTTTCCACCTACCTCATCACCATGCTTTCACGCTTCGAGCGCGCCCTGGTCGCCGGCAACCGCTGGCTGCTCATCCTGCTGCTGCTGGCCATGGCCTGCATCGTCTTCGCCAACGTGGTGCTGCGCTACACCACCGGGGACTCCATCGTCTGGGCCGAAGAGGTGGCGCGCCACCTGATGATCTGGTGCACCTTCCTGGGCGCCGGGCTGGTGCTGCGCTTCGGCGGCCACGTGGCCATCGACAACCTGCACCATGCGCTGGGCGAGCGCGGCGCACGCGTGCTGCGCGGCTTCATCGTGCTGGCGCTGGGCGTGTTCTTCCTGGTGATGGCCTGGTTCTCGGTGCGGTACGTCTGGGCCACGCGCTTCCAGACCACGCCGGCCACCGACATCCCCTTCGCCTGGATCTACGCGGCCATGCCGGCGGGCTTCGTGCTGCTGTTCGTGCACCTGCTCTTCATGGCGCGCGGCTACATCCGCGATGGCCGCTACGTCGAATCGGACGAGATGGACGCCGAATCGGCGGCCTCCCTGTGATGGCCCGCCGCACAACACGCACAAGGAACTGACGCCATGGCCATCACCCTTTTCATCGCCGCCGTCGTGCTGATGGCGCTGGGCTTTCCCGTCGCGTTCGCGCTGGCCATGTCGGCCGCCATCGCGGTCTTCGTGGGCGGGCGCTATCCGCAGCTGATCGTCTTTAAGGAGATGTTCACGGGCATCGACAGCTTTCCGCTGATGGCCGTGCCCTTCTTCATCCTCGCGGCCGAGATCATGTCGGGCGGGGCGCTCACCGTGGTGCTGCTGCGCTTCGCCGCGCAGTTCGTGGGCCACCTGCGCGGGGGGCTGGGACACGCCAACATCCTGTCGCTCACGCTGTTCTCGGGCATCTCGGGCTCGGCCCTGGCCGATGCGGCGGGTCCGGGCTCGATGATGGTCAAGATGATGGACAAGGCGGGCTACTCGCGCGCCTATGCCGCCGCGCTCACCGCCAGCACGGCCATCGTCGGGCCGATCATTCCGCCCTCGATCATCATGATCATCTACGCGCTGCAGGACGAGCAGGTCTCGGTCGGCGCGCTCTTCATCGCCGGCTTCGCGCCGGGCATCCTCATCGCCGTGGCCATGGCCATCGTCAACTGGCGCGTCTGCGTGCAGCGCGACTACCGCTCGCGCGAGCCGCGCCCGAGCGGCCGGGAGATGCTCGCCAACAGCATCCGCGCCATTCCGGCCCTGATGCTGGTGGTGCTGATCCTGGTGGGCATCCGCTTCGGCATCTTCACGCCTACCGAGGCCTCGGTGGTGGCCGTGTTCTACGCGCTTTTCTGCGGCAAGTGGATCTACCGCACACTGGAGTGGAAGGCCCTGCCGCACATCGCCGCGCGCTCAGCCCTGCTCACCGCCTCGGTGCTGCTGGTGGTGGCCGCATCCGCCGCGTTCGCCTGGGTGCTGACCATCGAAGGCATTCCGCAGCAGCTGGCCGAGACCATCGTGGGCTGGAACCTGTCGCCCGTGACCTTCCTCATTGCGGTCAACATCCTGCTGCTGCTGTTCGGCATCTTCATGGAGCCGCTGCCGGGCGTGATGATTCTGGTGCCCATCCTCGCGCCCATCTCGGCCGCGCTGGGCATCGACCCGATCCACTTCGCCATGGTGGTGATCGTCAACCTCACGCTGGGCATGATCACGCCGCCGGTGGGCGGGCTGCTCTTCGTCACCTCGGTGGCCACCAAGGTGCCGCTGGCGGCGCTCACGCGCGAGCTGCCGCCCTTCCTGGTGGCGCACCTGGTGGTGCTGATCCTGCTGACCTTCGTGCCGACGATCTCGACCTGGTTGCCGCACGCGCTGGGCTTCTGAGCCCACGGCGGGCAACAAAAAAGGGGGCTGTGCACAGCCCCCTTTTTTATTGGGATGCGCCAGTGGCGCAACGCGGTGTCGGCTTACTGGCTGATCTCCAGCAGCACCACATGCCCTTGCGCAGCCGGCCAGGTCTGGCCCGTCACCCGTTCGCCGTTGAACTCGGCGGTGATTGCACGCTGCGGCCCTGCCGGCTTGACCTTGGCGGAGGACACCCCGGCGCCGGCGGGCACGCCCGGCGGCGGTGCGCCGTCCAGCAGCATGCGGTCGCGGGCCGGGTCCAGGTAGCCGCGCGGGCGTGTGACGGTGACGATGGCATCGGCCGTGCGGTCGGCGTCGGCGATGCGTTCGGCGCGCAGGTGCACCAGGTCGCTGCCGCGCGGGAAGCCGCTGCGGTAGATGTGCGTTGTGGCATAGCCCGGCGCCGAGAGAACGAATTCCACCGGCACGTTCGGCGCGACGGTGAGCGGCCCCCAAACGCCGTCCGCGCCGACGGTGCGGCTGAGCAGCGGCGCACCGGTGCGTGCGCCCGTTGCCGGATCGGTCATGAACACCTGCAGTTGCGCGCCGCGCAGCGGCAAGTTGTTGCTGAAGCTGCCCGAGGCGGGGTCGGTGGAGTTCAGGCCGAGCCCGGTGATCTTGCCGTTGAGCACCGCCGCGCTTTCAGCGGCGATGTCGGTGCGGGCGGGGGCTTCGCCGGTGATGAAGCGGTAGGAGGCATCGAAGGCCGCGGGCGAGAAGGAGGTTTCGCGGTGGTCGATGCGCGGGATCACCACGTTCTGCGCGCCCTTGAGTTCGGGCCCGGCGGCGGTGACATGGGTCGGCGTGCCGGGCCGGCCGATCCACAGTCCGTCGGGCTGGGCGAACTTGTCGTTGCCATCGGAGCGGATGGTCATCCACCGCGCCGGGCCGGCCACTTCGTCGCCTGCCGCATTCCGGGGGGTGTTGAGCCGCGTGAGGAAGGGGCCGGTGCCCGAGAACTCGCTGCCTTCGCGAAAGCCCGCAATCGCCCAGACGCCGTGGTTGGGCGTGCCGCCCAGAACGACGTGGCTCACCGTGCGGTCGCCGCCACCGTTCTGGAGGTAGTTGCGGATGGCGTAGCCACCGCGCGAATTGCCCAGCAGCACGACCTGGCTGGCGCCCGTGGCCTGCAGCACCTTGTCCACCTCGGCTTTGAGGTAGGCCATGTGTTCGGCGGTGGAGGTGCGGCCTGGCTGGGCCACGGTGTCGTCATCGCGCGCGAGCGGGTAGGGCACGTCGATGGCGTGCAGCCGTTCGCGCGGCCAGCCGTTGGACTCGAAACGCCAGGCCGTGGTCTGCCACAGCGCCGCGGTGTCGCCGTTGCCATGGACGAAGACGATGGGCGGGCGATCAGGCGTGCTGGAGCCGCAGCCGGCCAGGACGAAGGAAGTGGCGGCGGCGGCCATCAGCAGCGACCGGCGCTGCAGCAGGGAAGGGGGCATGGGGCGCTCCAAGAAAAGCGAAAGGCCCGGGAACGCGGCGAGCGATACCCTGGGCCTCGGATCAAAGAAAGCCGGCCGATGTGCGTCAGCGCAGGCGGGCGGAAGTGCGCGGGCTTATGCGAAGACGCCCGCCGTCTCCTGCATGCGGGCCGAGACCTCGCCCAGATGGTGCAGTGTGTCGCCCCAGGCCATTTCCATCTGCGTGAGCTTCTTGAAATAGTGGCTGCCGATGTATTCGTCGGTCACGCCGATGCCCCCGTGCAGCTGCACCGACTGCTGTCCCACGAAGCGCATCGACTGGCCCAGCTGCACCTTCGCGCGCGACAGGGCGCGGCGGCGCTCCGCAGGCGCCTCGCCCAGCTTGAGGCTGGCGTAGTAGCTCATGGAGCGGGCCAGCTCCAACTGCATCTTCATGTCGGCCACGCGGTGGCGTAGGGCCTGGAAGCTGGCGATCGGCACGCCGAACTGCTTGCGCTGGTTCATGTAGTCCACGGTGAGGGCCAGGGTCTGGTCCATCACGCCCACGGCTTCGGCGCAGGTGGCGGCAATGCCCACGTCGGCGGCCAGTTCCAGCGCGGCAAGGCCGTCGGTGGTGACGAGCGTGGCCGGCGCGTGGGTCAGCGTGACCTCGGCGGCGCGGCTTTCGTCCTGCGTGCGGTAGCCCTGGGTGGCAACGCCGCTGGCCGTGCGCTCGACCAGGAAGAGGGCGATGCGTCCGTCCAGCTGCGCGGGCACGATGAAGGCATCGGCCTGGTCGCCGGCGGGAACTATGCTTTTCATAGCGCTGAGCGTATAGCTGTCGCCGGCCTGCGCCGCTTTTGCCTCGCAGACGTCGAGGCGGTAGCGGGCCTTGCGTTCCTTGTGGGCCAGCACCACCAGCGCCTCGCCGCTGGCGATGCGCGGCAGCCAGTCGGCCTGCACGGCTTCGGGGGCATAGTCGGCCAGAACGCGGCTGGCGATGAAGGTCTGCGCCAGCGGCTCCAGCACGATGCCGCGGCCCAGCTCTTCCATGGCCACCATGGCATCCACGGCGCCCTGGCCCAGGCCGCCCTGCGCCTCGGGCACGGTGAGCGCCGTCAGGCCCAGCTCGGCCAGCTCGCCGTAGGCCGCGCGGTCGAAGCCGCCCGCCGCCACGATGCCCTTGCGGCGCTCGAAGCCATAGCCCTTCTCCACCCAGCGGCGCACCGCGTCACGCAGGGATTGCTGGTCATCGGAAAAATCAAAGTCCATTGCATGTCTCCAAAAGCAGTTCAGTGCAGAGCACTTGCGCTCACCCGGCAAAACCCGGCGAAGCTCTTGCGGGAACCCCCTCGCGCAGGGGGCCGGGGGAGCAGTCCGGTCGGCTGGGCGCGGACCGTTCAGGGCGTCAGCCCAGAACGGTCTGCGCCACGATGTTGCGTTGCACCTCGTTGCTGCCGCCGTAGATCGTGGTCTTGCGCAGGTTGAAGTAGGTGGACGCCAGCGGCGCGTTGGCGGTGACGCCGCCAGGGAAGTCGCCTTGCCAGCCCGCTTCCATCGCTTCTTCGATAAAGGGCAGGCTGAAGGGGCCGGCCGCCAGCATCATCAGTTCGGCATAGCGCTGCTGGATCTCGCTGCCGCGGATCTTGAGCAGGCCGGCGATGTCCAGCGAGTTCTTGCCCGACTTCTCGGCCGAGAGCACGCGCAGGACGAGCATCTCCAGCGCGACGATGTCCACCTCCAGTTGCGCGATCTGGTCGCGGAAACGCAAGTCGTCCCAGAGGCCCTCGGCCTTGGCGATGCGCTTCAAGCGTTCCAGCTCGCGCTTGCTGCGGTTCACGTCGGCGATGTTAGTGCGCTCGTGGGACAGCAGGTGCTTGGC
The DNA here is from genome assembly GCF_057642795.1 of Paracidovorax sp. Lineage (NCBI taxonomy): Bacteria > Pseudomonadati > Pseudomonadota > Betaproteobacteria > Burkholderiales > Comamonadaceae > Paracidovorax > Paracidovorax sp. The sequence goes on along the minus strand of NZ_JBXYZY010000037.1, from coordinate 256,282 downwards.
GTAGGTCCAGCCCTTGTTCTCCTCGCCGATGAGCTGGTCGGCCGGCACTTCGACGTTGTCGAAGAACACCTCGTTGACCTCGCATTCGCCGTCCAGCAGCTTGATGGGCCGCACGGTGACGCCGGGCGACTTCATGTCCAGCAGCAAGAAGGAGATGCCGGTCTGGGGCTTGCCCTCGGTGCTGGTGCGCACCAGGTTGAACATCCAGTCGCCGTACTGGCCCAGCGTGGTCCAGGTCTTCTGGCCGTTGACGATGTACTTGTCGCCCACGCGCTCGGCGCGGGTCTTGAGGCTGGCCAGATCCGAGCCCGAGCCGGGCTCGCTATAGCCCTGGCTCCACCACACCTCGCCGCTGGCGATGCCGGGCAGGAAGCGCTTTTGCTGCTCGGGCGAACCGAAGGCCATGATGACGGGCGCCACCATCACCGGCCCGAAGGGAATGATGCGCGGCGCGCCGGCCAGCGCGCATTCCTCCTCAAAGAGGTGCTTTTGCACGGCAGTCCAACCCGGGCCGCCGAATTCCTTAGGCCATCCGTAGCCCAGCCAGCCCTTCTTGCCCAGGATCTTGGCCCAGCCCTGCATGTCTTCGCGCGACAGGCGCAGGGCGTTGTGGACCTTGTGGGCGATATCCGCGGGCAGATGGGCGCGGACCCAGCTGCGCACTTCCTCGCGGAAGGCCTGTTCTTCGGGGGTGAAAGCGAGATCCATGCAGCTTGTCTCCTGTCCAGAAAATTCTTGGAAAGCCGGGGCTTTTTCGATCTCGCCGTTGTAGCACGGGCGTGCTTTTCCTCTCTGTCAGGGTGGCGACACGGCCCCTTCGTCCGCGCTGCCCGACTCGCCTTCATCCGGTGCGGCGGGCGGAGCGATGCCGAGTTCGCGGCACAGCTGCTGCACCACGCCCCGCAGCCGGGCGACTTCGGCCTCCAGCGCGGCCACCCGGGGCGCGAGGGCGCTGCCAGCAGCGCCTTCGGCGGGGGCGTGCGCCACCTGCGCGGCCGTCAGGCTGGCCGCATCGACGGGGCCGCAAAGCAGGTGCGCCCAGCGCGGCTCGCGGGCGCCGGGCGCGCGCGGCAGCAGCACGACCAGCGGGCCGCCCTTCTCGTCGCTGCGCTCGGCCAGCTCGTTCAGGAAGGCCTCGACCGAGGAGATGTCGGCGAAGCGGTGCCAGCGCTCGGAGTTGATGCGCAGCTCGCCCGCCGTCTGTGGGCCGCGCAGCATCAGGAGCGACAGCAGCACGGCGGACTGGTCGGGCACGCCCACGCCGCGCGGAAAGTTGTGCTCGAAGCGCGTGGCCCGGTTGCCGCCGATCTCCACCGACAGGCTGCGCTGGCGCAGGCCGTCCAGCGCCTCCTGCGCCTGGGCATCGGTGATCTGCATGACCGGGTCGCGGCTGCTTTTCTGGTTGCAGCCGGTGACGACGGAGTTGAGCGTGAGCGGATAGCTGTCGGGCACGGTGCGCGACTTCTCCATCAGCGTGGCGAGCACGCGGGCTTCGGTGGCGGTCAGCGGGCGGGTGCGAGGGTCGAAGGACATGGCGGCGGGGATAATTGCGGGCTAATGAAGAAGAACATCGTGATTTTGATCTCCGGCGGTGGCTCCAATATGGCAGCCATCGTGCGGACTGCGCAGCAGCAGGACTGGGAGGGCCGCCACGGCGTGCGGGTGGCCGCCGTGCTAAGCAACCGCGAAAGCGCTCAGGGGCTGGAGTTCGCCCGCAGCCAGGGCATCGCCACCCAGGCCATCGACCACCGTACCCACGCCACGCGCGAGAGCTTCGACGCGGCGCTGGCCGCCGCCATCGACGTGCACGAGCCCGCCCTGGTGGTGCTCGCGGGCTTCATGCGCATCCTGACCGAGGGCTTCGTCGCGCACTATGCGGGCCGGCTGGTCAACATTCACCCCTCGCTGCTGCCGGCCTTTCCGGGTCTGCACACGCACCAGCGCGCCATCGACGCGGGCTGCAAGGTGGCGGGCGCCACCGTCCACCAGGTGACGGCCGACCTGGACGCCGGCCCCATCGTGGCCCAGGGCGTGGTGCCCGTGCTGCCGGGCGACACGGCCCAGGCGCTGGCCGCCCGCGTGCTGGCGCAGGAGCACGCGATCTACCCACCGGCGGTGCTGGGTCTGCTCATCAATTCATAGCGGTTGGCGAAGGCTGCAGGCGGGCTGCAGCCATTTTCAGGGCGAATCCTGGGTGTCTGAGTCGCCGCAGCGCGTGAAGCGCAGCTGCGCCACGCCCTCGATCACCACGGTTTCCTCGAACATCGCCGCGGGCCGTACCCAGAGGCCGTGGGCGCCGTAGAGTGCGCGGTAGAGCACCATGGGCTCCAGCGTCTCGCTGTGCCGCACGAGGCCCAGCACGTCGTAGAGGCCGCCCTTGTAATGGCGGTAACGGCCCGTGGACAGGGCGGGCAGGGGCGGCAGGTCGTCGTCGGTGGGCGCGGTCATGGCGGGTGTCTTTATCAAGCTATGGAAATGGTAGCTGCATGCGCTGCCGGCGAAGGGGCTGCTGCCGGTTTTCGGTCGATGCAGCGTGGCAATGGCCCTGAGGCCGCCGCAATGGGACAATCGGGCCATGCACCCTAAAGCCCTTTTGGACGCCTGCGCGGAACTCGTCAGGCTCACGTTGACCTTCGAACACCCCGCGGATTCCGTCGTTTCCCGTTTCTTCCGCGACAACCGCGCCCTTGGCCCGCGCGAGCGCGCCACCCTGGCCGAGACCACCTACACCGTACTGCGCAAGAAGCTGCTGTTCGAGCAGCTGGCCCGCTCCGGCAGCGGCCCCAAGGAGCGACGCCTGGCCATCCTGGGCTTCCACGGCCCGCGCGACTTCCTCAAGAGCGCGCTCAACGACCAGGAAAAGACCTGGCTCGAACAGTGCGACACCGTCCAGCCCGACGACCTGATGGAGCGCCACCGCCACAACCTGCCCGAGTGGCTGGCCGGCCCGCTCAAGGCCCAGCTGGACGCGGGCTTCTGGCCGCTGGCTGAAAGCCTGCAGCAGGGCGCGCCGCTCGATCTGCGCGTGAACGCCCTGGCCGACAAGCGCGCCGAGGTGCAAAAGGAACTCTCCGCCGCCGGCATCAAGGCCGTCGCCACGCCGTATTCGCCCTGGGGCCTGCGCGTGGATGGCAAGCCCGCGCTCACCAAGCTGCCGGCCTTCGTGCGCGGCGCCATCGAGGTGCAGGACGAGGGTTCGCAGCTGCTGGCCTTGCTGCTGGACGCCAAGCGCGGCGAGATGGTGGTCGATTTCTGCGCGGGCGCGGGGGGCAAGACCCTGGCCATCGGCGCCAGCATGCGCAATACCGGCCGGCTCTATGCCTTCGACGTGTCGGCCCACCGGCTCGATGCGCTCAAGCCGCGCCTGGCGCGCAGCGGCCTCTCGAACGTGCATCCCGCTGCCATCGCGCACGAGCGTGACGACCGCGTCAAGCGCCTGGCCGGCAAGATCGACCGCGTGCTGGTCGATGCCCCCTGTTCCGGCCTGGGCACGCTGCGCCGCAACCCCGACCTGAAGTGGCGTCAGTCGCCCGAGGCGCTGCAGGAGCTGGTCGCCAAGCAGACCGCCATCCTCGCCAGCGCCGCCCGCCTGCTCAAGCCGGGTGGCCGGCTGGTCTATGCCACCTGCAGCGTGCTCCCGCAGGAAAACGAGGAGATCGCCCAGGCCTTCTCTGCCGCACACTCCGACTTCGTGCCGGCCGATGCGGGCGAGCTGCTGACCCAGCTCAAGGTGGAGAACGCCGCGCAGCTGTGCAGCGGCGGCGAGACGGGGACTGGCTATTTGCGCCTCTGGCCCCATCTGCATCAGACCGACGGCTTCTTCGCCGCCGTGTGGACGCGCAAGCCCTGATGCGGGGCTAGCGCCCTTTTGAGAGACGGAATACCTTCGATGCTGCTACCTGACTGGGCGTTCCTCGACGCCGCGATCGACTGGCTGGCCCATGGCACCCTGGATTTGTCCTGGTGGCAGGTGCTGCTCTACACGCTGGTCACTACCCATATCACCATCGCCGCGGTGACGATCTTCCTGCACCGCTCGCAGGCGCACCGCTCGGTGGACCTCGGGCCGGTGCCCTCACACTTCTTCCGCTTCTGGCTGTGGCTTGGCACGGGCATGGTCACCCGCGAATGGGTGGCTGTGCACCGCAAGCACCATGCCAAGTGCGAGACCGAAGACGACCCCCACAGCCCGCAGACCCGCGGGCTCGACACCGTGATGTGGCGCGGCGCCGAGCTGTATCGCGCCGAATCGGCCAATGCCGAGACGCTCGCCAAGTTCGGCCACGGCACGCCGCAGGACTGGATGGAGCGCAACGTCTATGGCCGCTACAGCGCTTTAGGCGTGTCGCTGATGCTGGTGCTCAATCTGGCGCTCTTCGGCGCTCTGGGCGCCACCGTGTGGGCCGTGCAGATGCTCTGGATTCCGTTCTGGGCGGCCGGCGTGGTCAACGGCGTGGGCCATTTCTGGGGCTACCGCAACTTCGAGGCGACCGATGCCTCCACCAACCTTGTGCCCTGGGGGCTGGTCATCGGCGGCGAAGAGCTGCACAACAACCACCACACCTATCCCACCTCGGCCAAGTTCTCGGTCAAGCGCTATGAGTTCGACATCGGCTGGGCCTATATCCGCCTGATGCAGGCCGTGGGCTGGGCCAAGGTCAAGAAGATGCCGCCCAAGCTGCGCCTGGGCGAGGTCAAGGCCGTGGCCGACGAGAAGACGCTGGAGGCTGTGATCGCCCACCGCTACGAGATGATGGCCGGCTATGCCCGCAGCGTGCGCCAGGCCTGCCGCGACGAGCTGGCCGTACTCAAGGCCCGCCAGGCCGACGTATCGGTACTGCGCGCTGCGCGGCGCTGGCTGCACCGCGATGAAGAGAAGGTGCCCGCGCGTGCCCGCGAGCACATCGCCCTGGCCCGCCAGGCGCACCCGGTGCTCGACAAGATGGTCTCCATGCGCGAGGAGCTGCGCCAGCTGTGGCTCAACACCTCGCGCACCCGCGAGCAGCTCACCGCCGACCTGCAGGCCTGGTGCCAGCGCGCGGAGGAAAGCGGCGTGGCCGCGCTGCGCGATTTCTCGCTGCGGCTGCGCGCAGCCCAGGCCTGAGCGCCTCTCCCTGAGCGGCGGCGCTGCTGCTCAGGCCGCAGCCCTCTCGGCCGTGACAGGCCGCGTGCCGCCCCGCAGGCGCTGCAGCAGCCCCGCCAGGGCGCACAGCGGCCAGGCCGCTTCTGCGGGCGGCGGCTCCATCACCTGAAGCACGGCGGCGTCCTTGCCCATGCTCGACAGCTGCAACCAGGCCGCTTCGCCCGGCTGCGGCGCGCTCCAGCCATGGCTGGTGGCCAGCCGCTGCACCGGGGGCTGCGCCAGCAGCACCTGCCCGCACATCGCCGGGCCGGCCTGCAGTGCGATCCGGCCTTCGGCCACGCGCAGGACGGCGCCGGGCGGCAGGCGCATCCAGGTGCAGGTGCCGGCGGGCAGGGTGAGGGGCGATGCGGCGGATGGCGTGGATGGGGCGGTGCGGGTGGAAGGCATGGTGTTTCCTCGGTGCGCAAGGGGCTTGCAAAAGAGCCTCCAGCGTAGGCCGCACGGTCTTTGCGCAACAGGCACAGGCGCGGTCGCCCCGGGCCGTAACAGCGGCTTTTTTTCCGGTGCTGTTATGGTTCCGGCAAGGCCCGCCTGTATCTGTCGCACTCCTCGCGCCTGGGGCATCATCTTTGCGCCCCGTCCTCTGTCTGCGCCCTCTGCCCATGTCCTCGCGCTCCCCCCAGCCTTCTCTCGCCATCGTCCATGAGCCGCTGCCCCCGACAGCGGCTGCTGCGGGGGTGCCGCGCTACCGCCAGCTCGCGGGGCTCTACGAGCAGGCCATTGCCTCCGGCAGCCTGGTGCCCGGCATGCGGCTGCCGTCGGTGCGCGAGCTGTGCCAGCGCCACGGCGTCAGCCTCACGACTGCGCTGCAGGTGCTGCGCCACCTGGAAGGGCAGGGCTGCGTCGAGGCGCGCGAGCGCGTGGGCTATTTCGTGCGCAGCAGTGGCCGCTCCGATGCGCTGCCTGCCGTGCGCGAGCCCGAGCTGCACGAGCCGCTGGCGCCCGATCCCCACGTCTTCGCGGGCATCAACGAGCGGATTTCGCTGTTCCTCGAAAAGGCCCGCCGCGCCGGCCCCGGCGTGCTGGACCTGGGCAGCGCCATGCCTGCGCCCAGCCTGTTCGACGCGACGGCACTCAACCGCCTGGCTGCGCGCCTGCTGCGCGAGCAGCCCGACATCCTGGTCTATGGCCCCTCCGCGCCGACCACGCACGCCGAATTCCAGCAGGCCATGGCACGCCATGCGCTGGGTTTCGGCGTCAGCCTCTCGCCCGACGAGATCGGCGCCACGCACGGCAATTCGGAGGCAGTGAACCTGGCGCTGGACGCCATCGCCGAGCCAGGTGACGTGATCGCAGTGGAGTCGCCTACCTTCTTCGGCATCCTGCAGGCCATCGAGGTCCGCGGCCTGCGTGCGCTGGAGATCCCCAGCAGCCCGCGCACCGGCATCTCGCTGGAGGCGCTGGAGCTCGCAGCGCGCAACGAGCCGCGCCTGAAAGGCGTGGTGGTCGTGCCGCACCTGCAGATGCCGCTGGGCAGCGTCATGCCCGACAGCCACAAGGAGCGGCTGGTGGCGCTGTGTGTCGAATACGGCCTGGCGCTGATCGAAGACGACATCTACCGCGAATTCGTCGAATCGCCCCAGCCGCTGCGCCCGGCCAAGGCCTGGGACCGGCCGGGCGAGGCGGGGCAGGTGATCTACTGCGCATCGCTCAGCAAGAGCTTCGCCCCTGGCCTGCGCCAGGGCTGGATGAGTGCTGGCCGCTGGCATGCGCGGGTGCAGATGCTGAAGTTCGCCCGCACCCGCAACATGCAGTCGTGGTCGCAGCTGTTGGCGGCGCGCAGCGTCGATTCACCCGATTACGAGCGCCACATGCGCCGGATGCGGCTGCAGCTGCGCGAGCAGCGCGAGGCCTCGGCGCGGGCCATCGCACGCTACTTTCCGCCGGGCACGCGCCTGAGCCTGCCGCCGGGCGGCATCAGCCTGTGGATGGAGCTGCCTCCGGGTATTTCCACCAGCCGGGTCTACGACGAGGCGCTGGCGCGCGGCATCCGCGTGGCGCCGGGCTCGATGTTCTCCAACACCGGGCGCTACGAGCACTTTCTGCGGATGAGCTGCGGCATGCCCTTCACGCCCCAGGTGGAAGCGGGCTACCGCGTTCTCGGGGAACTCATGGCGGCCCAGCAGCGCCCCGCGGCCGCCGTGGCGCCCCAAGCTGCCCGCCTCGGCGGATTACGGGCATAAAAAAACCGCCCCGAGGGGCGGTTTCTTCGTTCAAGGGAGTGAACCTGAAGGATTACTTCAGCTTCATTTCCTTGTACTCGACGTGTTTGCGAGCCTTGGGATCGAATTTCACGATCAGCATCTTCTCGGGCATCGTCTTCTTGTTCTTGGTCGTGGTGTAGAAGTGGCCGGTACCCGCAGTGGATTCCAGCTTGATCTTGTCGCGTCCGCCTTTGGTTGCCATGGTCGCTCTCCTTTAAGCCTGGCCGCGTGCACGCAGGTCTGCGAGCACGGCGTCGATACCGTTCTTGTCGATCAGGCGCAGACCGGCGTTGGAAATGCGCAGACGCACCCAGCGGTTTTCGCTCTCGACCCAGAAACGGCGGTATTGCAGGTTCGGCAGGAACCGGCGCTTGGTCTTGTTGTTGGCGTGGGAAACGTTGTTCCCGACCATGGGGCCTTTGCCCGTGACTTCACATACGCGTGCCATGAGGACACTCCGAAAGTTTTTAACGGCCGAAAGCGAAGTGCCCTGCAGCTTGTGCTGCCGGGCCTGCTCATGCGGCCTCACCTCGCCAGAAAGGGTGGCGGTAACCCGATTGCCAAGCCCGGCAGCACCCGTGAAAGAAGTGCGCAGAAGTCAGCAAAGCCGCAGATTATAGCCTGAACGTGACTGGCACCTCAATTGAGAAACCGGCCAGTGCCGCGCAAGGCCCTTCTGAGGGCGGCTTAGATCGTGCCTTCCTGCTCAAGGAAGCGTTGCGCGTCCAGCGCGGCCATGCAGCCCGTGCCGGCGCTGGTGATGGCCTGGCGATAGACGTGGTCCTGCACGTCGCCGGCCGCGAACACGCCGGGCACGCTGGTCTGCGTGGCGAAGCCCTTGAGGCCGCCCTGCGTGACGATGTAGCCGTTGTCCATCGCCAGCTGGCCGTTGAAGATCTCGGTGTTGGGCGCGTGGCCGATGGCGATGAAGCAGCCTTGCAGGGCGATGTCCTGCGTGCTGCCGTCCTGCGTGCTCTTGATGCGGATGCCGGTCACGCCGGAGGCGTCGCCGAGCACTTCGTCCAGCGTGTGGAACGTCTTGAGCTCGATCTTGCCGGCGGCGACCTTCTCGTTGAGCTTGTCCACCAGGATGGGCTCGGCCTTGAACTTGTCGCGGCGGTGTACAAGCGTCACCTTGCGGGCGATGTTGGAGAGGTACAGCGCTTCCTCGACGGCGGTATTGCCGCCGCCCACCACGCACACGTCCTGGTCGCGGTAGAAGAAGCCGTCGCAGGTCGCGCAGCCCGACACGCCCTTGCCCATGAAGGCTTCTTCGGAGGGCAGGCCCAGGTACTTGGCCGATGCGCCAGTGGCGATGATCAGCGAGTCGCAGGTGTAGGTGCCGCTGTCGCCCGTCAGGGTGAAGGGGCGCTTGCTGAAGTCCACCGTGTGGATGTGGTCGAACACGATCTGGGTCTTGAAGCGCTCCGCGTGCTCCAGGAAGCGCTGCATCAGTTCGGGGCCCTGCACGCCGTTCACGTCCGCGGGCCAGTTGTCCACCTCGGTCGTGGTCATCAGCTGGCCGCCCTGGGCCATGCCGGTGATGAGCACCGGGTTCAGGTTGGCGCGGGCGGCATAGACGGCGGCGGTGTAGCCGGCGGGGCCGGAGCCGAGGATCATGACTTTGGCGTGCTGGATGTTCGACATGACGGGATCAGAAAGGAAAGGGTTGGTTGGCGCCTGACCGGGTGTTTGGCTGGGCGCGGATCGCCTCGGTAGGCGGCTCCCGCGAGTATGGACGCGCGGGGGCCGTCCGGGGCGGCGGCTTATCAATGGCCGCGATTGTAAGAACCGATGACCGACCCCGGCGAGGGCAGGCCATTCGGGCGCATGGCCAGCTGTGACAGGTCGTGACAAGCCCATCGGGTAAGCTTCGCCGCGCATTTTTTCATATGACCTATTCCCTCAATACCCTGAACGCTTCGTCCTCCGCGAAGTCCGCGCCCCGCAGTGGCGCGGCGCGCTTCGGCCACGAAATCGGCCTCGTGCTGGGCCTGCTGGCCCTCGTCTTCTGGCTGCTGGCGCTGGTCAGCTATTCCGGCCACGATCCGGCATGGTCCACTTCGGGCGCCAACGACGGCCGGCTGGTGACCAACTGGGCGGGGCGCTCCGGCGCCTGGCTGGCGGACTGCAGCTATTTCGCGCTCGGCTTTTCCGTCTGGTGGTGCCTGGCGGCCGGTGTGCGCGCCTGGCTGGCATCGCTGGCGCGCTGGATGGGCGGCGGCGAGGTGGCGGCGGGCGCCCATGCGCCCTGGCTGCGGCGCCTCCTTTTCTGGGGTGGGCTGGCCATCTTGCTGTGTGCGAGCACGGGGCTGGAATGGTCGCGCCTCTACCGTTTCGAATCGCTGCTGCCGGGCAAGGCGGGTGGCGTGCTGGGCTATGCCATGGGCCAGCTCGGCGTGAAGTGGCTGGGTTTCACCGGCTCGGGCCTGGTGGGCGTGATGCTGGTGGTGCTGGGTGCAGCCCTGGTGTTCCGCTTCTCGTGGGGCAATGTGGCCGAGCGCCTGGGTGGGCGCCTCGAAGGGCTGGTGCAGTTCGGCCGCGCCAAGCGCGAGCAGGCGCGCGACGTGGCGGTGGGCAAGCGCGCAGCGCGCGAGCGTGAAGAGGTGGTGCAGGAAGAGCGCCACGAGGCCGAGGAGCACCACCCGCAGCCCGTCCACATCATCGAGCCGGTGCTGCACGACGTGCCGCAGAGCGCACGTGTGGTCAAGGAGCGGCAAAAGCCGCTCTTCACCGAAATGCCCGACAGCCGCCTGCCGCAGGTGGACCTGCTCGACGGCCCGCTGGCGCGCCAGGAGACCGTGGCGCCCGAGACGCTGGAGATGACCAGCCGCCTGATCGAGAAGAAGCTCAAGGATTTCGGCGTCGAAGTGCGCGTGGTCGCGGCCATGCCCGGGCCGGTCATCACGCGCTACGAGATCGAGCCCGCCACCGGCGTGAAGGGCTCGCAGATCGTCAACCTCGCCAAGGATCTGGCCCGCTCGCTCTCGCTGGTGTCCATCCGCGTGATCGAGACCATTCCCGGCAAGAATTTCATGGCGCTGGAACTGCCCAATGCCAAGCGCCAGTCGATCCGCCTCTCGGAGATCCTGGGCTCGCACATCTACCACGAGGCCAAGAGCATGCTCACCATGGGCCTGGGCAAGGACATCGTGGGCAACCCGGTGGTGGCCGACCTCGCCAAGATGCCGCACGTGCTGGTGGCCGGCACGACCGGCTCGGGCAAGTCGGTGGGGATCAACGCCATGATCCTCTCGCTGCTCTACAAGGCCGAGGCGCGCGACGTGCGCCTCTTGATGATCGACCCCAAGATGCTGGAAATGTCGGTCTATGAAGGCATCCCGCATCTGCTCGCGCCTGTGGTCACCGACATGAAGCAGGCCGCCAACGGCCTGAACTGGTGCGTGGCCGAGATGGAGCGGCGCTACAAGCTCATGTCCAAGCTGGGCGTGCGCAACCTGGCGGGCTACAACGTCAAGATCGACGAGGCCAAGGCGCGCGAGGAGTTCATCTACAACCCCTTCAGCCTGACGCCCGAGGAGCCCGAGCCGCTGCAGCGCCTGCCGCACATCGTGGTGGTCATCGACGAGCTGGCCGACCTGATGATGGTCGTGGGCAAGAAGATCGAAGAGCTGATCGCCCGGCTGGCGCAGAAGGCGCGCGCGGCCGGCATCCACCTCATTCTGGCCACGCAGCGGCCCAGCGTGGACGTGATCACGGGCCTCATCAAGGCCAACATTCCGACTCGCATCGCCTTCCAGGTGAGCAGCAAGATCGACAGCCGCACCATCTTGGACCAGATGGGCGCCGAAGCGCTGCTGGGCATGGGCGACATGCTCTACATGGCCAGCGGCACCGGCCTGCCCATCCGCGTGCACGGCGCCTTCGTCTCGGACGATGAGGTCCACCGCGTGGTCAGCTACCTCAAGAGCCAGGGCGAGCCCGACTATGTCGAAGGCCTGCTCGAAGGCGGCACCGTCGATGGCGAGGACGGCCCCTTTGGCGAGGGTGGTGGCAGCGAAGGTGGCGAGAAGGACCCGATGTACGACCAGGCGGTGGAGGTGGTGCTCAAAGACCGCAAGGCCAGCATCTCCTACGTGCAGCGCAAGCTGCGCATCGGCTACAACCGCTCGGCCCGCCTGCTCGAAGACATGGAAAAGGCGGGCCTCGTCAGCGCGCTCACGGCCAGCGGCCAGCGCGAAGTGCTGGTGCCCAGCCGCGGCGAGTGATCCGCCGCATCGCCACCGAGGCCCATCGAACGGTGGGCCGGCCACCGGCGGGGCTTGAATCGCCCGCAGTCCGCCCCCAGGTGATAAGGCCCGGCCTCTGGCCCATAGGAGACCCCATGAAGCAGTGGATTGCTATTGTTTTGATAGCTGCTGGCGCCCAGTCCGCCAGCGCTGATGGCCTGAAGAGCCTGGAATCGTTCATGCGCGGCGTGCAGTCCGGCAAGTCCGACTTCACCCAGACCGTGACCTCTCCGGCCAAGGATGGCCAGGCCCCGCGTGTGAAGACCTCCACCGGGAGCTTCGAATTCCAGCGCCCGGGTCGTTTCAAGTTCGCCTATAAAAAGCCCTTTGAGCAGACCATCGTCGCCGACGGCAAGACGCTCTGGCTCTACGACGCCGACCTGAATCAGGTCACCCAGCGCGCGCAGGACAAGGCCCTGGGCTCCACGCCCGCCGCGCTGCTGGCCTCTGCGCCCGATCTGCAGGCGCTGCAGAAGGAATTCACGCTGCAGTCCGCGCCCGATCAGGATGGCCTGCAGTGGGTGGTGGCCAGCCCGAAATCTCCCGACGGGCAGCTTAAAAGCGTGCGCGTGGGCTTCGCTGGTGAGAACCTGGCGGCGCTCGACATCCAGGACAGTTTCGGCCAGCGCTCGCAGATCCGCTTCACGTCCATGCAGACCAACACCGCGCTGCCCGCCTCGGTCTTCCAGTTCAAGCCGCCGGCCGGTGCCGACGTGGTGAAGCAGTAAGAACGTATTCGCGATCTAAGGCAGCGGGCGGGGGGATCAGCGCGCCGCCAGCACCAGCAGCAGGCCGATGGTCGCCGGCACGGCCTGGATGAACAGGATCTTGCGACTGGCGGTCAGCGCGCCGAACACGCCGGCCACCAGCACGCAGAGCAGGAAGAACACCTGCACCTGCAGCCCGAAAGCACCGCCCAGCCACAGGCCCCACAGCAACCCCGCCGCCAGGAAGCCGTTGTAGAGGCCCTGGTTGGCGCCCAGCACCTTGGTGGCCGTGGCTTTTTCCTGCGTCATGCCGAAAGCCCGCAAACCGGCGGGCTTGTCCCACAGGAACATCTCCAGTACCAGGATATAGATGTGGAGCAGCGCGATCAGCGCGACGACGATGGCGGCGGCGGTGGAGAGCATGGGCAGGGTCCCGACGAAGAATGCAAAGGCTGGCAGCATAGCGGCCCCGCCTTTTGAAGTCCTGTCGCGCCCGGCGCCCGCGCCCACCGAATCTCTTGTCCCCCAGTCCATGAACGCCAGAACTTCCGCCGCGCCATCGCCCCAAGCCCACCAACCTCTGGCTGAGCGCCTGCGACCACGCACGCTGGGCGAGGTCATCGGCCAGCAGCAGGTGCTGGGCCCGGGCATGCCACTGCGGCTGGCCTTCGAGTCGGGCCGCCCGCACAGCTGCATCCTCTGGGGGCCGCCCGGCGTGGGCAAGACCACCATCGCGCGGCTGATGGCCGATGCCTTCGATGCGCAGTTCATCAGCATCAGCGCGGTGCTGGGGGGGGTGAAGGACATCCGTGAAGCCGTGGAGCGGGCTGAGGCAGCGCGCGATGGGCTGATGCAGCAGCGCACCATCGTCTTCGTGGATGAAGTGCATCGTTTCAACAAGAGCCAGCAGGACGCCTTCCTGCCTCACGTCGAGTCGGGCCTCTTCACCTTCATCGGCGCGACGACCGAGAACCCCTCGTTCGAGGTGAATTCGGCACTTCTCTCGCGTGCAGCGGTCTATGTGCTGCAGCCGCTCGCGGCCGAAGACCTCAAGCGCATCGTGGCGCTGGCCCAGCAGATGCAAGCGCTGCCTGCTATTGAAGATGTAGCAATCGACCGGCTCATCGCCTATGCCGACGGCGATGCCCGGCGCCTGCTCAACACGCTGGAGACGCTGGCCATGGCGGCTGCGCAGGAGCGGCTGGAGATCATCGCGGACGAGTGGCTGCTCAAGGTGCTGGGCGAGCGCATGCGGCGCTACGACAAGGGCGGAGAGCAGTTCTACGACACCATCAGCGCGCTGCACAAGTCGGTGCGCGGCTCCGACCCCGACGCCGCGCTCTACTGGTTCGTGCGCATGCTCGACGGCGGTGCGGACCCGCGCTACATGGCCCGCCGCCTGGTGCGCATGGCCAGCGAAGACATCGGCCTGGCCGACCCGCGCGCGTTGCGCCTGGCCCTCGATGCGGCCGAGGTCTACGAGCGTCTGGGTTCGCCCGAGGGTGAGCTGGCGCTGGCCGAGTGCGTGATCTACCTGGCCGTGGCGCCCAAGTCCAATGCGGCCTACAAGGCCTACAACGCCGCGCGCGCCCACATCAAGGCCGACGGCACGCGGCCCGTGCCCATGCACCTGCGCAATGCGCCCACCCAGCTGATGAAGACGCTGGACTACGGCAAAGGCTACCGCTACGCGCACGACGAGGAGGGCGGCTTTGCGGCCGGCGAGAACTATCTGCCCGAAGGCATGGAGCCCCCGGGCTTCTACCGCCCGGTGCCGCGCGGGCTGGAGATCAAGATCGGGCAGAAGATGGACGAACTGCGCGCTCGCAACGAGGCCGCCGGTCAGGCAGCCCCTGAGGGCGGGGCTGACTGACACCTATCGGCCCATCACAATTTCTTATGGTCTGCGCTCCAGACTGATGCCTCGGTCTTTCCAGGGAAAACCCGTCCGTGGGCTCGCCGACGGCACGGAAGCAACTGGCTACAATCCCGCCACCTAAACCCGCACGGTACTCGTCCTGGCGGGTTTTTTGCTACATGGCAGCTTGCCCGCAACGCTGCACCGAACCCTGGTGCCTGCGCGATGGGCGCGTCACAAACGAAGGACCTTTTCTTATGGACATCTTGCTGCAACAGATCATCAACGGTCTGGTACTTGGCAGCATGTACGCCTTGATAGCCCTGGGCTATACGATGGTGTACGGCATCATTCAACTGATCAACTTCGCTCACGGCGAGGTGCTCATGATCGGCGCTCTTACCAGTTGGAGCTGCATCGGCCTGATGCAAGAGGCCATGCCTGGCGCGCCAGGCTGGCTGATCCTGTTGCTGGCGACCATCATCGCGTGCGTCGTGGCGGCTACGCTCAACTTCGTGATCGAAAAGGTGGCCTACAAGCCGCTGCGCAGCAGCCCCCGGCTGGCCCCGCTCATCACCGCGATCGGCATGTCGATCCTGCTGCAGACGCTGGCGATGATCATCTGGAAGCCGAACTACAAGCCCTATCCCACGCTGCTGCCCACCACGCCGTTCAACGTCGGCGGCGCGGTGATCACCTCGACCCAGATCCTGATCCTGGGCGTGACGGTGGTGGCCCTGGCATCGCTGATGTACCTGGTCAACTACACCCGCCTGGGCCGTGCCATGCGCGCCACGGCGGAGAACCCGCGCGTCGCGGCGCTGATGGGCGTCAAACCCGACATGGTCATCTCGGCCACGTTCATCATCGGCGCCGTGCTGGCCGCCATCGCCGGCATCATGTATGCATCCAACTACGGCACGGCGCAGCACACCATGGGTTTCCTGCCGGGCCTGAAGGCCTTTACCGCAGCCGTGTTCGGCGGCATCGGCAATCTGGCCGGCGCTGTGGTGGGCGGCATCCTGCTGGGGCTCATCGAAGCCATCGGCTCGGGCTACATCGGCACCCTGACGGGCGGCATCCTGGGCAGCAATTACGCCGACATCTTCGCTTTCATCGTGCTCATCATCATCCTCACGCTGCGCCCCTCGGGCCTGCTGGGCGAACGTGTGGCCGATCGTGCCTGACCGAGAGGGACACACCATGAAAAACACCAAAGTCCAATGGATCCTGGGCGGCATCGCACTGCTGGTGCTGCCGCTGCTGCTGCAGTTCTTCGGCAACGCCTGGGTGCGGATCGCCGACCTGGCGCTGCTCTACGTGATGCTGGCCCTCGGCCTGAACATCGTGGTCGGTTACGCCGGCCTTCTCGACCTGGGCTACGTGGCCTTCTACGCTGTGGGCGCGTATCTCTTTGCGCTGATGGCTTCCCCCCAGCTGTCCGACAATTTCGCCGGTTTCGCGGCGATGTTCCCGAACGGCCTGCACACCTCGCTCTGGATCGTCATACCGCTTGCGGCGCTCATTGCGGCGATATGCGGGGCGATGCTCGGGGCGCCCACGCTCAAGCTGCGGGGCGACTACCTGGCCATCGTGACGCTGGGCTTCGGCGAGATCATCCGCATCTTCCTGAACAACCTGGACCACCCCATCAACCTGACCAACGGCCCCAAGGGCATCGGCCAGATCGACTCGGTCAAGATATTCGGGCTCGACCTCGGCCGGCGGCTGGAGCTGTTCGGCTACGACATCAACTCCGTCACGCTCTACTACTACCTCTTCCTGGTGCTGGTGATCGTCAGCGTTGTGATCTGCTACCGCCTGCAGGATTCGCGCATCGGCCGCGCGTGGATGGCTATCCGTGAAGACGAAATCGCCGCCAAGGCCATGGGCATCAACACCCGCAACATGAAGCTGCTGGCTTTCGGCATGGGCGCTTCGTTTGGTGGCGTGTCGGGTGCGATGTTCGGTGCCTTCCAGGGCTTCGTGTCGCCCGAATCCTTCAGCCTGATGGAGTCGGTCATGATCGTTGCCATGGTGGTGCTGGGTGGCATCGGCCACATCCCCGGCGTGATCCTGGGTGCCGTTTTGCTGTCGGCGCTGCCCGAGGTGCTGCGCTACGTGGCCGGCCCGCTGCAATCCATGACCGACGGCCGCCTCGACGCGTCCATCCTGCGCCAGCTGCTCATCGCGCTGGCCATGATCGTCATCATGCTGCTGCGTCCGCGTGGTCTCTGGCCTGCTCCCGAGCACGGCAAGAGCCTCACGCAGAAGAACTGACAACAACACCGCGGAAAGTTAGCAATGGCAGAAAACTCCAAAGATGTGGTGCTGCAGGTCTCCGGCATTTCCAAGCGCTTCGGCGGGCTGCAGGCCCTCTCCGACGTGGGCATCACCATTCAGCGTGGCCAGGTCTATGGCCTGATCGGTCCCAACGGGGCCGGCAAGACGACGTTCTTCAACGTCATCACCGGGCTCTACACGCCCGACAGCGGCAGCTTCGCGTTGGCCGGCAAGCCCTATGAACCCACGGCGGTCCATGAGGTGGCCAAGGCGGGTATTGCCCGTACCTTCCAGAACATCCGCCTCTTCGCCGACATGACGGCGCTCGAGAACGTGATGGTCGGCCGCCACATCCGCACCCGTTCAGGGCTGCTGGGCGCGGTCTTCCGCACCAAGGCCTTCAAGCAGGAAGAGCAGGCCATCCGTGCCCGTGCCCAGGAACTGCTGGACTACGTGGGCATCGGCCGCTTCGCCGACTACAAGGCGCGCACGCTGAGCTACGGCGACCAGCGCCGCCTGGAAATCGCTCGCGCCCTGGCCACTGACCCCCAGCTGATCGCTCTGGACGAGCCCGCCGCCGGCATGAATGCGACCGAGAAGGTGCAACTGCGCGAATTGATCGACCGCATCCGCAACGACAACCGCACCATCTTGCTGATCGAGCACGACGTGAAGCTGGTGATGGGCCTGTGCGACCGCGTGACCGTCCTCGACTACGGCAAGCAGATCGCCGAGGGCCACCCCGCCGACGTGCAGAAGAACGAAAAAGTGATTGAGGCCTATCTGGGCACCGGAGGACACTGAGATGGCCGAGAAATCGAACAAAGTTTTGCTGGCCGTCAAGGGACTGAAGGTGGCCTACGGCGGCATCCAGGCCGTCAAGGGCGTGGACTTCGAGGTGCGTGAGGGCGAGTTGGTCTCGCTCATCGGCTCCAACGGCGCCGGCAAGACCACCACCATGAAGGCGATCACGGGCACGCTGCCCTTCGTCGATGGCGACATCCAGTACCTGGGCGAGAGCATCAAGGGCAAAGGCGCGTGGGACCTGGTCAAGAAGGGCCTGGTCATGGTGCCGGAAGGCCGCGGCGTGTTCGCCCGCATGACCATCACCGAGAACCTGCTGATGGGCGCCTACATCCGCAAGGACAAGGCCGGTATCCAGGCCGATATCGAGAAGATGTTCACCATCTTCCCGCGTCTGCGCGAGCGCAAGGACCAGCTGGCCGGCACCATGTCCGGCGGCGAGCAGCAGATGCTGGCCATGGGCCGCGCGCTGATGAGTCAGCCCAAGGTGCTGCTGCTCGACGAACCCTCCATGGGCCTGTCGCCCATCATGGTGGACAAGATCTTCGAGGTGGTCCGCGATGTGTACGCCCTGGGCGTGACCGTGCTGCTGGTCGAGCAAAATGCCAGCCGCGCGCTGGCCATTGCCGATCGTGGATACGTGATGGAATCCGGCCAGATCGGCATGACCGGCGCCGGCCAGGACCTGCTGAGCGATCCGCGCGTGCGCGCCGCCTACCTGGGCGAGTGATTCTTTCCGCCGTGGCATGGCCGCGGCGAAAGGTTGAGCAAGGGCACCTTCGGGTGCCCTTGTCGTTTCCGTGGCTGTCCGCGCATTGGTGCGTGATCGGCAAAACACAGGGGTTAGGACGGCCTTTTGTAGGACCGCGCCGACGCTATGGGCGCCCGGTTACACTCGCGCTTTTCGCCGGATCGTCACAAAAGGTTCACGGCGGCGTCATTATTTCTTGTCCAGGTCTGCTCAGGAGTTCGCATGTTGTTTGGAAAGCTGTTGCCGCGTGAAGGCAATTTCTTCGAGATGTTCAATCAGCATGCGGACCGCATCGTGGAGGCCGCACGTGCCTTTTCCCAGTTGGTCGCCAACTACAACGACCCTCACCTGCGCGACAAGTACAACCAGGATGTGGACAACGCTGAGCGTGCGGCCGACCGGGTGACGCACGAAGTCAACCGCACGCTGCACAAGACTTTCATCACGCCCATCGACCGCGAGCAGATCCACTCGCTCATCAATACGATGGATGACGTGGCCGACCTGATCCAGGATTCGGCCGAAACCATGGCGCTCTACGATGTGCGCCACATGACGGAAGAGATCACCCGCCTGACCGATCTCAGCCTCAAGTGCTGCGAGCGCCTGCGCGACGCCGTCAAGCTCCTCGACAAGATCGCGGAGCCGTCCGTGGCCGAGGCCGCGCTCAAGACCTGCGAGGAGATCGACCGGCTGGAAAGCGATGCCGACCGCGTGATGCGCAGCGCGTTGAGCAAGCTCTTTCGCGAAGAGCCGGACGTGCGCGAGGTCATCAAGCTCAAGGCCATCTACGAGCTGCTCGAGACCATCACCGACAAGTGCGAAGACGTGGCGAATCTGATCGAGGGCATCATCCTCGAGAACTCCTGACGCGCAGCGGTCGTCCCCTCTAGCTCCCAACAGCTTTCCATGGCAACCGTACAAACCGCCCTCTGGGTCGTGGTCCTGCTCGTCGCGCTGGCCATCCTGTTCGACTTCATGAACGGGTTCCACGACGCGGCCAATTCCATCGCCACCGTCGTTTCCACCGGCGTGCTCAAGCCCGGCCAGGCCGTGGTCTTCGCCGCTTTCTTCAATTTCGTCGCCATTTTCATCTTCCACCTGAGCGTGGCGGCCACCATCGGCAAGGGCATCGTGCAGCCGGGCGTGGTCGATACGCACGTGGTCTTCGGCGCGCTCGTCGGTGCCATCAGCTGGAACCTCATCACTTGGTATTACGGCATTCCCAGCAGCTCCTCGCATGCGCTCATCGGTGGCATCGTGGGCGCCGTGATGGCCAAGGCCGACGCGAGTGCGCTGGTGTCCGCCGGCATCCTGAAGACCGTGGCCTTCATCTTCGTGTCGCCGCTGCTGGGCTTCTTGCTGGGCTCGCTCATGATGGTGGCCGTCGCATGGATCTGCCGCCGCGCGCGTCCGGGCAAGGTGGACAAGTGGTTCCGCCGGCTGCAGCTGCTCTCGGCCGGCGCATACAGTCTGGGCCATGGGGGTAACGATGCGCAGAAGACCATCGGCATCATCTGGCTGCTGCTGATCGCCACCGGCTACGCCTCCGCTTCGGACGCCTCTCCGCCCACCTGGGCCATCGTTGCCTGCTATGCAGCCATCGGGCTGGGCACCATGTTTGGCGGCTGGCGCATCGTGAAGACCATGGGGCAGAAGATCACCAAGCTCAAGCCCGTGGGCGGCTTCTGCGCCGAAACCGGCGGAGCGCTGACCCTGTTCCTGGCCACGGCGCTGGGCATTCCGGTCTCCACCACCCACACCATCACCGGCGCCATTGTCGGCGTGGGCTCCACGCAGCGCGCCAGCGCGGTGCGCTGGGGCGTGGCGGGCAACATCGTCTGGGCGTGGGTCCTGACGATTCCGGCCAGCGCCTTTGTCGCGGCCATTGCCTACTGGGTCAGCCTTCAGCTCTATTGAGCTGTCCCAGCGCCGGGCGGTAGAGGCCGGGCGCCCTGCCGCGGGGCGCTCCTTATTTCATAGCTGCCTGCGTCCGATCTGCGAGCGCTTGCAGCGAAAAACTCCCTGAGCCGGGGCCGGAGCACGGTGTGAACTTCCGGCTTCCGCTCCCGGCGCTGCCCCGGCAACATGAGCAGCGCACACACCGGGGAGGTGCCGCACGCCGAGCACTCCGGTCGCCGCTCGTCGTCGCGCGACAGCCTGCGGGGCCTTGCCAGCCAGTCAAGGCTTCGCTCCATCGCCCGGCACCTCAGCGCCAGCACGCAGCCCGTTCTCGCCCCGGGCAGTTTCATGATCTGCGGTTCGATGTCGTGGCCTTGCGCGCCCTCGGAGGCCGCTTCACCCGCGCCGCCGCACCGGTACCGGCGCCCTCTTAGCCAGCCGCTCGACGGCCACACCGTACGGCTGGCCCGATGCCTGCGGACCTGCGGCTGCTCACCGGCCGGCCGCCGCAGGGTGGGTCGCTATGCAAGGCCGAATCCCGGCAGGAATGGATTGCAGGCCCTTGATTTGCGCAGGCGTATTGCTATGGTTTACGTAGCGTCCGGCGTCGGATCGCCTGCCGGCCCCTTCGGCTGGGGAATGGCCACGGTGGGCAGGGCCTGCGCGCTCGCCATCGTGGGGGGCGGCACACTGGTCGATGCCGGGGGCGAGAGCGCCATGCCGGCTTCGCGCAGCGATTCGAGAATGGAGAACAGCAGTTCGCTCTTCACCCCGCCGGCGTTGCGCGGGTTGCTCACGTAGCCGATAGCCAGGAAGGTGAGGGTACCGCTGACGATGTCTTCCAGCTGCACCACGGGCGCGGGATTGTCCAGAATGCCCTCGTGCGCAGTGAACGCGGCCAGGATGAGGTCGCCCATGCGCCGGGCGTCCACATCCAGCGGAGCAGGCAGGCGCAGGAGCACGCGGCCGGGGGCGCCGGTGAGCGTCATGTTCCGCACGGTCTTGGTGATGAATTCCGAGTTGGGGACGATCACGGTGGAACGGTCGCCCAGCTGGATTTCGGTGGCACGCACGTTCACCCGGCGCACGTCGCCCTCCGTCGTGCCGAGCACCACCCAGTCGCCCACCTTCACGGGCCGCTCGGCCAGCAGGATCAGGCCCGAGATGAAGTTCTGCACGATGGCTTGCAGCCCGAAGCCGATACCCACCGACAGTGCGCTGGCCACCCAGGCGATGCGTTCCACGCTGATGCCCAGGCCTGCCAGCGCCACGGCGATGACGACCACGCCACCCACGTAGCCCAGCAGCGTGGTAATGGAGCTGCGCATGCCCGGCTCCAGCGAGGTGCTGGGAAAGTACCGGTCGCTGAGCCAGCGCTTGAAGACGCGGATGGTGAGAAAGCCGGCGAGCAGTACGGCCATCGCCGTGAACATGGCCTGCGGCGCGATGACCACGCTGCCCACCTTCAGGCTGTGGTCGGCATTGGTGCCGCGGCGGAAGACTTCGTCCGGGCCGGTGCCGAAGGGTGCCAGCAGGGCAATCACCATGTAGAAGAAGAGCGCCACGCGCAGCACGCCCGAGGTGACCACGGCGACCTGGTCGAGCAAATTGGCATCCACGCCCAGGCCGCGGTGCAGGCGGCCGCCGAAGCCGCTCTTGGACGACAGCAGCGCCTCGCACACGTCGTCCACCACCTGGAAGGCGAGGTAGGTGGTGGCGAAGACCACGCCCGTCCACACCATCTGCCGCGCCAGGGTGCCGGCCAGCGCCACGTAGCCCACGGCCACCATCAGCGCAATGGCGAGCGTGGCCAGGTTGGCGCAGGCGACGACCAGGCCGACCCAGACCGGGCGGGGCTCGGCTGCCGGTGCATCTGCATCTGCGGCATTCCCACCGTCAGCGTCGCCGGCAGCAGGGGCGGCGGCGGGCGCCGAGGGGGTGCGCAGATGGCGCAGCGCCAGCGCCATCAGGGCCGCCACCAGCAAGGCCGACACCACGTGGACGGACACCTCGGCGGCCAGGCTGGCGCCGATGATGCTGTTGATGTCCGTTACCAGCGCGCTCAGCGCCGCGACGATGCCGATGCACCATGGGTAGGGGCTCAGGCGCGTGGCCAGACCGTCGGAGATGCCGGTCAGCCGCCAGGAGCTGCGCTTTCGCAGGAGCAGCGCATGGCCGAGCGAGATGAGCACCGCGGCGAACACGGCCGAGCGCACGCTGCTGTCGGCCAGCGACTCCACGGAATCCGAGAGCGGGGCGCCGGCTTCCAGCGCGCTCCAGAACCACTGCGCGGCCAGGCCGATGAGCAGGGTGTGGACCAGCACCGACGCCGCCGCCAGCAGCGAGCGCCGCAGCCGCCCACCCGGCAGGCGCGACGGCACCAGGCGGATCAGCAAGCGCTCGGCCAGCCAGGTGCCGGCGACCGCGAGCAGCAGCGCCCCCGCCAGGCTTGCGAGGAAGGTGCCGCGGCTTTCGGACTGCATCGCGGCGCGCACGGCGGTACGCACTTCGTTCGCCAGGGACTCGAGACGGACGGCATCGCCCGGCAGGGCATTGCGCAGGTTGCGCCAGAACACGCGGCCCAGCGGTGAGTCGATGCGGTGGGTCAGCGCCGCCTGGAACTGCTCGCGGCGCTGGCGGATGAGATCGGCGCCGCGTTGTTCGGCATCCACCATGATGAGGCGCGCGAGCTTCAGTTCCGCATCGACGGCGGCGCGCTGCTTGGTCAGCGCGGCCCGCTGAGCGGCCACGTCGGGCGAGTCGGCCTGCGCGCCTTTTTCAGGCGCGGGCCCCAGGCCAGCCAGGCGCGAGTCGATGTCGGCCAGATCGGCGGCGCGGCTGGTAGCCAGCTGCTCGGCTGCGGTGCCGATGGCGTTGACTTCACCCAGCAGCTTGCGTCCGTCGTCGTCTTCGGCGAGCTTTTGCGGGATGGCGTCCAACTGCTTGCGCAGCACATCGACGCTGGGCGGCATGGGCGTGTCGACAGGGTTGCCGTCATCGTCGTTGCCCGTCTGTGCTTGTGTGCTGCTGCCGTTGCCGCTGCTGGACCCGCCGGGCTGGGCATGGGCCGGGCCGCCGCCCAGCCCGAGGAAGGCGATGGCCAGCAGCAGGCAGGCCAGGAGCTGGGTGAGGAATGGGGTGGGGGGGGGGGCGGTGGGAATTCCGCCGCAGGCGGTGCGGCAGGGAATGCGGGTCGGACGGGGCGAAATCATCCCCGGATTGTGCGATGCCTTGGGGCCGTGGTGGCATGCCGGCGAGCACGTAGCCTTGGCTGCCGCCCGCTCGCCAGCGGAAGGCCGCCGGGCGCCTTGGGCTCGACTCAGTTCGCCGCCGGGCTGAACAGATCGACCCGGTCGGTGATGATGCCGTCCGTGCCCAGGTCGATCAGCCGCTGGGCGGCCCATTCGTCGTTGACCGTGTAGCTCAGCGTGCGCAGCCCGGCGCCCTGCGCGGCGGCGACCGTTTCGGCCGTCCAGAGGGCGTGGTTGCAGACAATGGCCACGCAGCCCAGCTGCTGTGCGGTATCGAGCCAGCCGTCGGGCAGCGTGTCGAGGAGCAGGCCGCGCGGCAGCGCGGGCACGGCGTCGCGGGCGCCGGCGAGGGCTGCGGGCTTGAACGAGGTGAGCAGCGGCGGCACCGCCTGGCCCTGCCAGAGCCGTGCGGCCTGGGCGGCGACGGCGCGGCCGGTGGCCTCTTCGGTACCCGGCGTGGGCTTGATCTCGATGTTCAGCAAATAGCCGTTGGCGATGCAAAAGCGCGCCAGGCCCGCCAGCGATGCCGGCGGCTCGCCCGCCCAGGCGCGCGAGTGCCAGCCGCCGGCATCGAGCTGCGCCAGCTCGCTCCAGGGCCGGTCGCCGGCCGTGCCGGTGCCGTTGGTCGTGCGCGCCAGCGTGGCGTCGTGCAGCAGAAAGGGCACGCCGTCGGCGCTAAGCTTGGCGTCGCACTCGAACATCCGGAAGCCGTACGAGGCACCCAGCCGGAAGGCCGCGAGCGTGTTCTCCGGGGCGAGCTTGCCGGCGCCGCGGTGGGCGATCCAGCGGGGATAGGGCCAGGCGGGCGCGGCCGGGCGGGCGGCAGGGGCGGGGGCGTCGTCGTGCATCAGGTGGATTGTGCCGGTGGCGTTGGCTGTGGCTTAGCGCCGCTTGCCGCTGGCCGCGTCGAACCAGTGCAGGCGGTCAGGGCGCGGGGCCACGCGCAGCGTGTCGCCGGGCTGCGGGTGCAGCGTGCCTTCTTCCACGCGCACGATGAGCTGCTCGTCGCCCAGGCGGGCATAGACGAGGCGTTCGGCGCCCAGCAGCTCCACGCTGTCCACGCGCACCTCCCAGCCGTCGGCGGCCGTGACGTCCAGGTGTTCGGGGCGCACGCCCAGCACCGCGCCGGCCTGGCAGCCCGGTGCGTTCTTGAGCAGGTTCATGGGTGGCGAGCCGATGAAGCTCGCCACGAAGGTCGATGCGGGTGCGTGATAGACCTCTTCGGGCGTGCCGAACTGCTCCATCACGCCGCCGTTCATCACGATCATGCGCTGGGCCAGCGTCATGGCCTCGACCTGGTCGTGGGTGACAAAGAGGCTGGTGATGCCCAGCTCGCGGTGCAGTTTCTGGATTTCCAGGCGGGTCTGCGCGCGCAGCTTGGCGTCGAGGTTGGAGAGCGGCTCGTCGAACAGGAACACCTGCGGCTGGCGCACGATGGCGCGGCCCATGGCCACGCGCTGGCGCTGGCCGCCGGAGAGTTCGCGGGGCTTTCTCTCCAGCAGGTGGCCGAGTTCGAGGATCTTGGCGGCCTTGTCCACACGGGCGCGGATCTCGTCCTTGGGCACCTTGGCGATCTTCAGGCCATAGGCCATGTTCTCGAAGTTCGTCATGTGCGGGTAGAGCGCGTAGTTCTGGAACACCATGGCGATGTCGCGCTGGGCGGGCTCCAGGTCGTTGACCACGCGGTCGCCGATGGCGATCTCGCCGCCGGAGATTTCCTCCAGGCCCGCGACCATGCGCAGCAGGGTGGACTTGCCGCAGCCCGAGGGGCCGACGATGACGATGAATTCGCCGTCGGCGATTTCGGCGTTGACGCCGTGGATGACCTGGTTGGCCTTGGGGCCGTGGCCGTAGCGCTTGATGACGTTGCGCAGGGAAAGAGATGCCATTTTGCTATTGAATCCGTAGCTGTATGCGTTGATGGAATGGGCGCTGCAAGGGGTTTTGGGTGGATTACTTCTCGGTATCCACCAGCCCCTTGACGAACCATTTCTGCATGAGGATGACCACCAGCGCGGGTGGCAGCATGGCCAGCAGGGCGGTGGCCATGACGATGTTCCATTCGTTCTGACCGTCGCCGCCGGCGATCATGCGTTTGATGCCGATGACCACCGGGTACATGTCCTCGCTGGTGGTGGCCAGCAGCGGCCAGAGGTACTGGTTCCAGCCGTAGATGAACTGGATCACGAACAGCGCCGCGATGGAAGTGCGCGAGAGCGGCACCAGCACGTCCTTGAAGAAGCGCATCGGCCCGGCGCCGTCCATGCGCGCGGCCTCGACCAGCTCGTCGGGCACCGTGAGGAAGAACTGCCGGAAGAGGAAGGTGGCCGTGGCCGAGGCGATCAGTGGCACCGTGAGGCCCGCATAGCTGTTGAGCATCCCCAGGTCGGAGACGACCTGGTAGGTCGGTCCGATGCGCACTTCCACCGGCAGCATCAGGGTGATGAAGATCAGCCAGAAGCACAGGCCCTTGAACGGGAAGCGGAAGTACACGATGGCGAAGGCCGACATCAGAGAAATGGCGATCTTGCCGACCGTGATGACTATGGCCGAGACGAAGCTCACCCACATCATGCGGGCCACGGGCGCGGTGGAGCCGGCGCCCTGGTCGCGCCCGAAGAGCGCGGCCTTGTAGGTTTCCCAGAAGTGCGAACCGGGCAGCAGGGGCATGGGCGCCTGCACGATCTCCTGCGCGGTGTGGGTGGAGGCGACGAAGGCCAGGTACAGGGGGAAGGCGACGATGACGACGCCCAGCACCATGATGAAGTGCGCGAGGATGCCGCGCGTGAGGCTGCGTTCGACCATGTCAGTACTGAACCTTCTTTTCGACGTAGCGGAATTGCACGACGGTGAGCGCGACCACGATCAGCATCAGCACCACCGACTGCGCAGCCGAGCCGCCCAGGTCCATGGCCTTGAAGCCGTCGTAATACACCTTGTAGACGAGGATGGCGGTGTCCTTGCCGGGCCCGCCCTGGGTGGCGGCATCGACGATGGCGAAGGTGTCGAAGAACGCATAGACCACGTTGATCACCAGCAGGAAGAACGTCGTGGGCGAAAGCAGAGGGAACTGCACCGTCCAGAAGCGGCGCAGGGGGCCCGCGCCGTCGATGGCAGCGGCCTCGATCAGCGATTTGGGAATCGACTGCAGCCCGGCCAGGAAGAAGAGGAAGTTGTAGGAGATCTGCTTCCAGACCGAGGCCATCACGATCAGCGCCATGGCCTGGCCTGAATTGAGCAGGTGGTTCCAGTCGATGCCGAAGTGGCCCAGCGCGTAGGAGACCACGCCCAGCGAGGGCGAGAACATGAACACCCACAGCACGGCGGCCACGGCGGGCGCCACGGCGTAGGGCAGGATCAGCAGGGTCTTGTAGAACATCGCGCCCTTGACCACGCGGTCGGCGAACACCGCCAGCAGCAGCGACAGCACGATGCCGCTGGTCGCCACCAGTACCGAGAAGAAGGCGGTGGTCTTGAACGAATCGATGTAACCGGGGTCTTCGAAGAGGCGCCGGAAGTTCTCAAGCCCCACCCATTCGGTGGAAGTGCCGAAGGCGTCCTGCAGCTGCAGTGACTGCACCAGGGCCTGGCTGGCCGGCCAGAAGAAGAAGACCACGATGACGGCCATCTGCGGTGCGATCAGCAGCCACGGCAGCCAGGCGGATTTGAATCGGACGCGTTTTTCCATGATGTCTGCGAAAGGCCCTCGCGAGGGCCGCACGCTGCGATCCTTGCAGGGTGAAGGGTTGAACGACAAAAAACCCTCCCCGCACACGCGGGGAGGGTTGGGGCGAGAAGGCAGCTGCGACCTGGTGCCGGACGTGCCGGCGGCCGGCCGCAGCCCGCGGCATCAGCTCTTGTTGGCCTTCTGGAACCGTTCGAGCTGCTCGTTGCCGCGCTTGACGATGTTCTGCAGCGCTTCCTGGGGCGTCTTCTTGCCGGACCAGACCTGTTCGAGTTCTTCGTCCTCGATGGCGCGGATCTGCACGTAGTTGCCCAGGCGGATGCCGCGGCTCTTGTCGGTCACCTTGCGGATCATCTGCGTGACGGCCACGTCGGTGCCCGGGTGCTGCTTGTAGAAGCCGGACTTTTCGGTCAGGTCATAGGCGGCCAGGGTGACGGGCAGGTAGCCGGTGCGCTGGTGGCTGGCGGCCTGCACTTCGGGGCGCGAGATGAACTTGAAGAACTCGGCCACGCCCTTGTATTCGGCGGGCTTCTTGCCGGACATCACCCACAGGCTGGCACCGCCGATGACGGTGTTCTGCGGTGCGCCGGGCACGTCGGGGTAGTAGGGCAGGGGCGCGAGGCCGTAGGCGAACTTGGCGTTCTTGGCCACGTTGCCGTAGAAGCCGGACGAGGTGTTGATCATGGCGCACTCGCCCGAGACGAAGCTGGCTTCAGGGACGTTGCCGCGGCCCTTATAGACGAAGAGACCCTGCTTGGCCATGTTGGCCAGGTTCTCGATGTGGCGCACGTGCAGCGGCGAATCGACCTTCAGGCGCGCGTCCATGCCCTGCAGTCCGTTGGACTTGCTCGCGAACTCCACGTTGTGCCAGGCCGAGAAGCTCTCCAGCTGCGTCCAGCCCTGCCAGGCGGTGGTGAACGGGCACTTGTGGCCGGCGGCCTTGAGCTTGGCGGCGGCGGCGACCACTTCGGGCCAGGTGGCGGGCGCCTTGTCGGTGGGCAGGCCGGCGGCCTTGAAGGCGTCCTTGTTGAAATAGAAGATGGTGGTGGAGCTGTTGAACGGGAAGCTCAGCATCTGGCCGTTAGGAGCCGTGTAATAACCCGCGACGGCCGGGATGTAGGCCTTGGGATCGAACGGTGCGCCCGCGTCCTGCATGACCTTGCCCACGGGCACGATCGCGCCCTTGCTGGCCATCATGGTGGCGGTGCCCACCTCGAACACCTGCAGGATGTGCGGCGCGTTGCCGGCGCGGAAGGCGGCGATCGAGGCCGTCATCGATTCGTCGTAAGTGCCCTTGTAGGTGGGCACGATCTTGTAGTCCTTCTGGCTCTCGTTGAACTGCTTGGCCAGATCGTTCACCCATTCGCCGTTGACGGCGGTCATCGAGTGCCACCACTGGATCTCGGTCTGGGCTTGTGCAGACAGGCATGCCGACGCGGCGAGGGCGGCGGTCAGTGCCAGGTGCTTGAATTGCATGAAAACTCCTGCGTAGGGGATGGTGCGGGAAGGCACGGATCAGCCATCGTATAGCGCACTCCGTGACGTCCCCGTGACGTTGTGACATGCCACGGCCGGCGGTTCAACGGGGGAAACCCGTCGCGGACGGCCTTTGCAGTCGTGTCGGTGACGTGTCGGTATTGTGACAAGTCACGGTGTGGCCCAGGGCCTGCCACTCCCCAGGGCGGCCGAATACTGTGCTGCCCTAAGGGAATTGGTGCGATGCACAATGATTTGGCCAGCCCGGTTCGGCTCTGCGGCGTTGGCGGCGCGGGCCAGCGGGGCCGCGGTGGGCCTGCAGCCTGAGCGGGGCGCGTCCCCTGCGCCTGCCTTCGGGCCGTCGCCGCCCTTGTCCCTCCGTCTTTCTTCCCTTCTTCCTTCTTTTTCCTCATCGCCATGGCCAAAACCTCTCTGGACAAAAGCAAGATCAAGTTCCTGTTGCTCGAAGGCATCCACCCGTCTGCGGTAGAGGTGCTGCGCGGCGCGGGCTATACGCAGGTTGAGCTGGTGTCCGGGGCGCTGCCGGACGAGGAGCTCCAGCGCAAGATCGCCGATGTGCACTTCCTGGGCATCCGCTCGCGCACGCAGCTGACGGCCGAGGTCTTGGCTCAGGCCCACAAGCTGGTGGCCGTGGGGGCCTTCTGCATCGGCACCAACCAGATCGACCTGGATGCGGCCCGCGAGCGCGGCGTGGCCGTCTTCAATGCGCCGTACTCCAACACCCGCTCGGTGGCCGAGCTGGTGCTGGCCGAAGCCATCCTGCTGCTGCGCGGCGTGCCCGAAAAGAGCGCCGTGGCGCACCGCGGCGGCTGGCTCAAGAGCGCCGAGAACGCCTACGAGATCCGCGGCAAGACGCTGGGCATCGTGGGCTACGGCTCCATCGGCACGCAGCTGTCGGTGCTGGCCGAGGCGCTGGGCATGCACGTCGTCTTCCATGACGTGATCAACAAGCTGCCGCTGGGCAATGCGCGCCAGGCGCCCTCACTGCAGGCGCTGCTGGCGCAGAGCGACATCGTGACCCTGCACGTGCCCGAGCTGCCCTCCACCCAGTGGATGATCGGCGCGGCCGAGATTGCGGCGATGAAGCACGGCGCCATCCTGCTCAACGCCTCGCGCGGCACGGTGGTGGCGATCGAGCCGCTGGCTGAGGCGCTCAAGTCCGGCAAGCTGCTGGGCGCGGCCATCGACGTCTTCCCGGTCGAGCCGCGCACCAACAAGGACGAATTCGTGAGCCCCCTGCGCGGGCTGGACAACGTCATCCTCACGCCGCACATCGGCGGCTCCACCATGGAGGCGCAGGCCAACATCGGGCTGGAGGTCGCCGAGAAGCTGGTGAAGTACAGCGACAACGGCACCTCGATCACGTCGGTGAACTTTCCCGAGGTGGCGCTGCCCGCGCACCCGGGCAAGCACCGTATCCTGCACATTCACCGCAACGTGCCGGGCGTGCTCTCGGCCATCAACCAGGTGTTCGCCGACAACCACATCAACATCGCCGCGCAGTACCTGCAGACCAACGAGAAGATCGGCTACGTGGTGATCGACATCGACGCCCAGTCGTCCGATCTGGCGCTGGACAAGCTGGCCCAGGTGCCCGGCACCCTGCGCAGCCGGGTGCTTTTCTGAACGTGGGGCGGGGCCTTTTGCTATTCAAATAATAGCGCGGAGCGCCCGCTATTGGCGGACTGCAGGTCGATCCGGTCGAGCAGGGGGCGCCGCAAGCTCTGCGGGCGGGTGCCCACGGAGCCGCGTCGCAGCGCCTGGATGGCGGGTGACTTAAAATCCCGTCCCCTCCCCCAAGGCACAGCGGGCGTCCCACGAGCCCGACCCAGGTTGATCCCCATGAATGTTCCGATAGCGCTGGCCACCCTGCAGGCCCAGGTCGCCGAGCCCGCTCGCCTGCGCGAGATTCCCTACAACTACACCTCGTTTTCCGACCGGGAAATCGTCATCCGGCTGCTGGGCTCCGATGCCTGGGATGTGCTGGACCAGCTGCGCCGCGAGCGCCGCACAGGCCGCTCCGCGCGCATGCTGTATGAGGTGCTCGGCGACATCTGGGTCGTGCAGCGCAACCCCTACCTGCAGGACGACCTGCTGGATAACGAGGGCCGCCGCAAGATGCTGGTGGAGGCCCTGCAGCACCGCTTGGCCGAGATCGGCAAGCGCCGCACCCCGGGCGAAGACGAGGAGCGCGACCGCCTGGTCGGCCAGCTGGTCGAAGCCGCCCGCCGCGCCATCGCCGAGTTCGACGCCACCTTCGCCCTGGCCGCCCAGCTGCGCCGCCAGGTGCAAAAGCGCCTGGGCCGTCATACGGCCAAGGACAACATCAAGTTCGACGGCCTCTCGCGCGTCTCGCACGTGACCGACGCCACCGACTGGCGCGTCGAATACCCGTTCGTGGTGCTCACCCCCGACTCCGAGGCCGAGATGGCCGCGCTGGTCAAGGCCTGCATCGAACTCGAGCTGACCATCATCCCGCGTGGCGGCGGCACCGGCTACACCGGCGGCGCCATTCCGCTGACCTGGCGCAGCGCGGTCATCAACACCGAGAAGCTCGAAGCCATGACCGAGGTGGAGATGCGCCGCCTGCCAGGCATCGAGGGCGAGGTGGGCACCATCTGGACCGAGGCCGGCGTGGTCACCCAGCGCGTGGCCGATGCGGCCGAGCGCGCGGGCTTCGTCTTCGCGGTCGATCCGACCAGCGCCGAGGCGTCCTGCATCGGCGGCAACATCGCCATGAACGCGGGTGGCAAGAAGGCCGTGCTATGGGGCACGGCGCTGGACAACCTGGTCAGCTGGCGCATGGTGACGCCCGAGGCGCAGTGGCTCGAAGTCACGCGCCTCGATCACAACATGGGCAAGATCCACGACGTGGAGACGGCCACCTTCGAGCTGCAGTATTTCGAGGCCGACGGTAGGACGCCGATCCGTACCGAGCGGCTGGCCATCCCCGGCCGCACCTTCCGCAAGGAAGGCCTGGGCAAGGACGTGACGGACAAGTTCCTCTCCGGCCTGCCCGGCATCCAGAAGGAAGGCTGCGACGGCCTGATCACCAGCGCGCGCTGGGTGGTGCACCGCATGCCGGCCCACACGCGCACCGTGTGCCTCGAATTCTTCGGCAACGCCAAGGACGCGGTGCCCTCGATCGTCGAGATCAAGGACTTCATGTTCGCCGAACAGAAGCGTTCGGGCGTGCTGCTGGCCGGCCTGGAGCATCTGGACGACCGGTATCTCAAGGCCGTGGGCTACGCCACCAAGAGCAAGAAGCACGGCGGCGGACTGCCCAAGATGGTGCTGTTCGGCGACATCGCGGGCGATGACGCCGACGCCGTGGCGCGCGTGACCAGCGAGGTCGTGCGCATCGCCAACTCCCGCGCAGGCGAAGGCTTCATCGCCATCAGCCCCGAGGCGCGCAAGAAGTTCTGGCTGGACCGCAAGCGCACGGCCGCCATCAGCCGGCACACCAACGCCTTCAAGATCAACGAAGACGTGGTGATCCCACTGCCTCGGATGGCCGAATACACCGACGGCATCGAGCGCATCAACATCGAACTGTCGCTGCGCAACAAGCTGCAGCTGTGCGACGCGCTGCAGGATTTCTTCCTGCGCGGCAACCTGCCGCTGGGCCGCCAGGACGACGCGCACGAGATCCCCTCGGCCGAACTGCTGGAAGACCGCGTGGCCCAGGCCGTGGCGCTGCTGGGCGAGGTGCGCGCCCTCTGGTCCGGCTGGCTGCAGGACGTGGAGACGCTCTTTCCCCAGCTGCAGGACCACACCCTGCGCGCCAGCTGGAAGACGCAGATCCGAGAGCCGCTCGCCAAGATCTTCCCCGGTGCGGCCTTCAAGCCCATCATGGACGAGGCGCAGGCCATCCACCAGCGCGTGCTCAAGGGGCGTGTGTGGGTCGCGCTGCACATGCATGCGGGCGACGGCAACGTCCACACCAACATCCCCGTCAACAGCGACGACTACCAGATGCTGCAGACGGCCCACGAGGCCGTGGCGCGCATCATGGTGCTGGCGCGCAGCCTGGACGGGGTGATCTCGGGCGAGCATGGCATCGGGATCACCAAGCTCGAATTCCTGACCGACGACGAACTGCGCCCCTTCGCCGACTACAAGCGCCGCGTGGACCCGCAGGGCCGCTTCAACAAGGGTAAGTTGCTGCGAAATCAGGAGCATTCTGCCCAGGCAGCGCAAGCGCCAGGGGCCGTTTCGGCCCGCGAATCGCTGATGTTCTCGGACCTGACCAACGCCTACACGCCCAGCTTCGGCCTGATGGGGCACGAGTCGCTGATCATGCAGCAGAGCGACATCGGCGCCATCGCGGATTCGGTCAAGGATTGCCTGCGCTGCGGCAAGTGCAAGCCGGTGTGCGCCACCCACGTGCCGCGCGCCAGCCTGCTCTACAGCCCGCGCAACAAGATCCTGGCGACCTCGCTGCTGGTCGAGGCGTTCCTCTACGAAGAGCAGACGCGCCGCGGCGTCTCGATCAAGCACTGGCAGGAGTTCGAGGACGTGGCCGACCACTGCACGGTCTGCCACAAGTGCTACACGCCGTGCCCGGTCAAGATTGACTTCGGCGACGTGACCATGAACATGCGCAACCTGCTGCGCAAGATGGGCAAGAAGACCTTCCGTCCGGGGAACGCGCTGGCCATGGGCATGCTCAATGCCACCAACCCCGACACCATCAAGCTGATGCGCACGGCCATGGTGGACGTGGGATTCAAGGCCCAGCGCATCGCCGTCGATCTGCTGCGCAGCTTCGGCCGCAAGCAGACCGCGCACCCGCCCGCCACGGTGGGCTCGGCGCCGGTGAAGGAACAGGTCATCCACTTCATCAACAAGAAGCTGCCCGGAGGCCTGCCCAAGAAGACGGCGCGCGCGCTGTTGGACATCGAAGACAAGGACTACGTGCCCATCATCCGCAATCCGGCTGCCACCACGGCCGAGACGGAGGCGGTGTTCTACTTCCCCGGCTGCGGTTCCGAGCGCCTGTTCTCGCAAGTCGGCCTGGCAACCCAGGCCATGCTCTGGCATGCGGGCGTTCAGACCGTGCTGCCGCCGGGGTACCTGTGCTGCGGCTATCCGCAGCGCGGCAGCGGCCAGTTCGACAAGGCCGAGAAGATGATCACCGACAACCGGGTGCTCTTCCACCGCGTCGCCAACACGCTCAACTACCTGGACATCAAGACCGTGGTGGTGAGCTGCGGCACCTGCTACGACCAGCTGCAGGGCTACCAGTTCGACAAGATCTTCCCGGGCTGCCGCATCATCGACATCCACGAATACCTGCTCGAAAAGGGTATCCAGCTGCAGGGCAAGGGCGCGTACCTGTACCACGAGCCCTGCCACAGCCCCATGAAGCAGCAGGACTCGATGAAGACCGTCAAGGCGCTGGTGGGCGATCAGGTGCTCAAGAGCGAGCGCTGCTGCGGCGAATCCGGCACCCTCGGCGTGACCCGGCCCGACATCTCCACCCAGGTGCGCTTCCGCAAGGAGCAGGAGATCAAGAAGGGCGAGGCCGCGCTCCGCGCCAGCGGCGCTGTCGCTCCGCAGGAGAACGTGAAGATCCTCACCAGCTGCCCCAGCTGCCTGCAGGGCCTGAACCGCTACCAGGACGACCTGAACAACGGCCTGCTCGAAGCCGACTACATCGTCGTCGAGATGGCGCGCGAGATCCTGGGCGAGAACTGGATGCCCGAATACGTGCAGCGCGCCAATGCGGGCGGCATCGAGCGGGTCCTGGTCTGATGGCTGTCCCGGCTGTTGTCGCCACCGCTCCGCTGGCTGTCGCCGGCTGCCCGCTTTGCGAGGCCGATGGCGGCACGCTGGTCTGGCGTGGCGAACGGCTGCGCGTGATCCGCGCCGACGAGGCCGGCTTTCCCGCCTTCTATCGCGTCGTGTGGCACGCGCATGCGGCCGAGTTCTCCGATCTGTCTGTGGAGGACCGAGCGCACTGCATGGCTGCCGTCTGTGCCGTGGAGCGGGCGCTGCGCGCCGACCTGCGGCCCGCCAAGATCAACCTGGCGGCGCTGGGCAACATGGTGCCGCACCTGCATTGGCACGTGATCGCCCGATTCGGCTGGGATAGCCACTTCCCCGCGCCGGTATGGGCTGCGGCGCTGCGTGAACGGGTGCCAGGGGAGGAGGCGCGCGTCGCAGCGCTGCTGCCGGCGGCCGAGCAGGCCATGTGTCGCGAGCTGGACAGTCTGGGCAGCAGCCGCTGAAGGCGGCTCACAACGCGCCGCAGGCGGTGGTTACGCGGTCGCGTCCCGCATCCTTGCTGCGGTAGAGCGCGCGGTCGGCGCGGGCAATGGCACTGGAGAGCGGTTCGTCCGCTCCCACCTCGCACACGCCCAGGGAGAGGGTGGCGCCGATGCGCCCGCTCGCGTGGTGCATCGGCGCTTCTGCCACCGCGCTGCGCACCCGTTCCGCCAGGATCCGTGCGGCTTCCGCGGAGGTGTCCGGCAGCAGGATCAGGAACTCCTCTCCGCCCCAGCGCGCCACCACGTCGTGCGCACGGCTGGCCCGCAGCAGCAGGGCGCCGATGGAGACGAGTACCTGATCGCCCACATCGTGGCCGTAGCGGTCGTTGATGTGCTTGAAATGGTCGATGTCCGCGATCACCAGAGCCGTCGGGCGGCCTGCCAGGCGCGCTTCGGGCAGCGTGCGTTCCGCGCGCGCGATCAGGTTGCGGCGGTTGGACAAGCCGGTCAGCGGATCGGTCGCGGCCTGCGCCTGCAGCTGCTCTTCGGCGCGGCGCACCGTGTCGTAATAGAAGCGGGCGGTGTACGCCGCCATGCAGAACACCACGGCTACATTGAAGCCGTGGACCACTGCCAGTCCGTGCGCGCTCAGCGGGGTCAGGGGGCCGACATGCCGCGACACCGTGTGCAGCCCCATGTAGAACACGAACAGCATCAGCAGCAGCACGGTGGTGCGCAACTGTCGCCTGGTGCTGACGATGATGGCCGGAATGAACATCAGCAGGTAGTAATGGAAGCCGCTGTCCCAGCCGATGAGCCACGTGCCCAGCGCGGCGTGGCCTGTTACCTCCAGCCAGATCAGCAGCAGCGCGGCCACGTTGGCGCGGCGGATCAAAAGCCCGTAGGCCGCGGCGTAGAGCGCGATACTGAGCAGGTTCAGCCAGGCCAGAACGGGTGAGCCCAGCACCGTGAAAAGGATCAGGAAGGCCAGATCGACCCCGGCAGCCATCACGGTAACGCGTCGTGACATGATCCAGAACGCCTTGTGCGCGAGCTTGCTTTGCGCCGGGATAGCCGAGTTTGCAGTCATGAAAAAGGTGATGCGATGTTTGCATCCAACGGTAACCGGCCCTGCGCAGGGGGTCAATCGCCGCGCTCTCGGAGGGGGGCTCGATCGTCGAGCGCCGGGCAGGCGCGCAGCAGTGGGACAATGCGGGCCGCTTCTTTTTCCCGTCACTCAGACAACAGTACAGGTGAACATCCCATGGCAGGTTTGACCGCAGGCGCGCCCACTCCGCAATCCATCACGGTGCATGGCGCATCGCGCGTGCTGGAAGTGGCGTTCTCCGACGGTGCGGTGTTCCGCATCCCGTTCGAGCTGATGCGCGTCTATTCGCCTTCGGCCGAAGTGCAGGGCCACGGCCCGGGCCAGGAAGTGCTGCAGACAGGCAAGCGCGCCGTGACGCTCGCGTCGCTGGAACCCGTGGGCAACTACGCGGTCAAGCCGACCTTCTCCGACGGGCACGACAGCGGCATCTTCTCGTGGGACTATCTTTACCAGCTGGGCCGCGAAGAGGCGGCCCTCTGGGCCGACTACGAAGCCCGCCTGCAGGCGGCCGGCGTGGATCGCGACGCGCCCATGGCCGCCAAGGCTGCCGGCGGCGGTCACGGGCATGGCCACGGGTGCGGCGGGCACTGAAGCCGTCGTCGCGCCAGCACACCACACAAACCCCCGTTCAACCTTGAGCATCAAAGATATGAGCACCACGCATTTCGGATTCCAGTCGGTGGACGAACAGGAAAAGGCCCGCCATGTGCGCGGCGTCTTCGATTCCGTCGCTTCCAAGTACGACGTGATGAACGATCTGATGTCCGGCGGGCTGCACCGCGCCTGGAAGGCCTACACCGTCATGGTCGCCAACCTGCGCGAAGGCAGTCAGGTGCTGGACATCGCCGGCGGCACGGGCGACTTGGCCCGCGCCTTTTCCAAGAAGGTGGGCGCCTCCGGCCGCGTGGTGCATACCGACATCAATGAGGCCATGCTGCGCGTGGGCCGCGACCGCTTGATCGACGAGGGCATCGTGCTGCCGACCGTGGTCTGCGACGCCGAGGCGCTGCCTTTTCCCGATGCCCATTTCGATGTGGTGAGCGTCGCTTTCGGCCTGCGCAATATGACCCACAAGGACGTGGCCATCGCCGAGATGTGCCGCGTGCTCAAGCCGGGGGGCAAGCTGCTGGTGCTGGAGTTCTCCAAGGTCGCCAAGCCGCTCGAGAAGGTTTACGACTGGTATTCGTTCTCGGTGCTGCCGCGCCTGGGCAAGCTGGTGGCGGGCGACGACGCCAGCTACCGCTATCTGGCCGAATCGATCCGCATGCATCCGGACCAGGAGTCACTCAAATCCCTCATGCAGCAAAATGGCTTTGGACATGTGGACTATCACAATATGACTGGCGGTGTCGTGGCCCTGCATGTTGGAATCAAGTGCTGATCCAAATTAGAGACACGCACAAGTAGGAGAGAGCGATGATGAAATTCTGGTCCGTGGTCCTGGCCGCGATGTTGGTGGTGGCGCATGTGGACGCCGATGCCAAGCGCTTGGGCGGAGGCCGTTCGGTGGGCAAGCAGTCCAGCCAGGTGACGCAACGCGAATCCGCAGCCACGCCGCCCGCAACCCCTGGCGCGCCGGTGCAGAACGCGGCCCCCAGCAACGCTGCCGCCGCCAAGCCGGCTACACCCGGCGCTGCCCCTGCTGCTGCCGCGCCCAAGAAGCCCTGGGGCGCCATGCTGGGTGGCCTGGCCGCCGGCCTGGGCCTGGCCTGGCTGGCCCACTCTCTGGGCCTGGGCGCCGAGTTCGGCCAGTTCCTGATGATCGCGCTGCTGGTGCTGGTGGCTTTCGTGGTGATCGGCATGATCATGCGGGCCCGCAGCAAGCCCGCCGCGCCGGCCCGCTCGCCCTTCGCATTCCAGGGCGCAGGAGCAGGCGAGGGCGCCGCGACGCCCGCAGAAGCCCAGGTCCCGCGCCAGTACAGCCCGGCCAACGTCGGCAACGACGCCTCGGCTCGCCCCTGGGAGCGCAGTGCCACTGCGTTCGAAGCGGCCCGCCCGGCTGCCGGCGCCGCGACGGCCGGTGGCGTGGTCATCGGCTCCGCTTTGGCCGGCTCGCAGAATTGGGGCGTGCCCGAGGGCTTCGACGCCGAAGGCTTCCTGAGCGCCGCCAAGCGCAACTTCACCACGCTGCAGGCCGCCTGGGATGCATCGAACATCAACGTGCTGCGCTCGATGATGACCGACGGCATGCTGGAAGAGATCCGGGCCCAGCTGCACGAACGCGAACTGCACCGCGACGCCAGCCAGCCCAACCACACCGAAGTGGTGATGCTGGAAGCGCAGCTGCTCGGCATCGAAGACCTGGGCGACGGCTACATGGCCAGCGTCGAGTTCTCCGGCATGATCCGCGAAGAGGCATCCGCCGGACCCAGCCCGTTCCGCGAAGTGTGGAACATGACCAAGCCCAAGAGCGGCTCCACCGGCTGGCTCGTGGCCGGGGTGCAGGCGCTGCAGTGATCTGCCCACGCCCTCCCGGTCCGGTGCAGCGCATCCGGGCCGGCGGCGTATAGGGGCAAGGCGCTGCGCGCCGCTCCCAGTTCAGGGAATAATCGGGGACTATGGCAACACAGTCCCCTTTTTCGTTCCTGGACGGTCTCTTCGAGCGCCTGGCCAGTGGTCCGCAGCCGCCGCAGTGGCTCATCCATGAGGTGCAGCATCGCGCGGTCCTGTTCCTGAACCACGTGCTCATGCAGGAGCCCCAGGCCACGGAACGTCTCGCCCGCCAGCGCGGACGCGTGGCGCAGGTGCAGTGGCGCGCGTATTCGGTCGCGCTGCAGATCACCCCTGCCGGGCTGCTCGACCTGGCCCAGGCTGACGCGAAGCCCGATCTGCGCCTCGAAGTCACCGACACGTCCCCGCTCGCCCTGGCCCAGGCGGCACTGCGGGGCGACAAGCCTTCCATCCGCATCGAGGGCGATGTGCAGCTCGCCGCCGAAATCAACTGGCTGGTCGATCACGTCCGCTGGGACGTCGAGGAAGACCTCGCCCGCGTGATCGGTGATGCGCCCGCGCACGCCGTCGGCTCCGTGGCCCGCAAGGCGGCCCAGGCGCTGCGCAGCTTCGTGGGTTCCCGCATGGGCGCAGCGGGTGCGGCGCCGGCACCTGGCTCCATGGCTGCCAGCAGCGACACCACGGCGCCATGAGCCGCTTTTTACGCGGGTGCACCATCGTCTGGGTGGCGTTGCGCTACGGCCTGGACGGGCTGGTGCTCACCAGCTTCCAGAAACCCTGGCTGCGCCTGCTGGCGCGCATCATCTCGGTGGGCCGTGACCTCGACGCGCCGCGCGGCCAGCGCCTGCGCGAGGCGCTGGAGCGCCTGGGCCCCATCTTCGTCAAGTTCGGGCAGGTGCTCTCCACCCGCCGCGACCTGATGCCGCCCGACATCGCCGACGAACTGGCCCTGCTGCAGGACCGCGTGCCGCCGTTCGACCCCAAGATCGCCATCGCCACCATCGAGCGCGCCTTCCGCCGCCCGGTCGACGAGGTCTTCGTGTCGTTCGACCGCGAGCCCATCGCCAGCGCGTCCATCGCTCAGGTGCATTTCGCCGTCATTCGGGACCGCCAGGGCCGCGAGCGCGAAGTGGCCGTGAAGGTGCTGCGCCCGGGCATGCTGCCGGTGATCGAGAACGATCTGGCGCTGATGCGCATGATGGCTGGCTGGGTCGAGGGCCTGTCGGCCGATGGCAAGCGCCTGAAGCCCCGTCAGGTGGTGGCCGAGTTTGACAACTACCTGCACGACGAGCTGGACCTGGTGCGCGAGGCGGCCAATGCCGCCCAACTGCGCCGCAACATGCAAGGCCTGGAACTGGTCGAGATTCCCGAGATCTTTTGGGACTACTGCCACTCCGAAGTGCTGGTGATGCAGCGCATGAAGGGCGTGCCGATCAACCAGATCGAGCGGCTACGTGCCGCTGGCGTGGACATTCCCCAGCTGGCCCGCGACGGCGTGACGATCTTCTTCACCCAGGTCTTCCGCGACGGTTTCTTCCATGCCGACATGCATCCCGGCAACATCCAGGTGAGCCTGGAGCCGGAAACTTTCGGCCGCTACATTTCGCTCGACTTCGGTATCGTCGGCTCGCTGACCGAGTTCGACAAGGAATATCTGGCTCAGAACTTCACGGCCTTCTTCCGTCGCGACTACAAGCGCGTGGCCGAGCTGCACATCGAAAGCGGTTGGGTGCCCCCGACCACCCGCGTCAACGAGCTGGAAAGCGCCATCCGCGCAGTGTGCGAGCCGTACTTCGACCGGCCGCTCAAGGAGATCTCGCTCGGCATGGTGCTGATGCGCCTGTTCCAGAC
Source organism: Paracidovorax sp. (assembly GCF_057642795.1). NCBI lineage: Bacteria > Pseudomonadati > Pseudomonadota > Betaproteobacteria > Burkholderiales > Comamonadaceae > Paracidovorax > Paracidovorax sp. The sequence goes on along the minus strand of NZ_JBXYZY010000037.1, from coordinate 216,325 downwards.
CTCGCGGCGCTTCCAGGTCGAGATCCAGCCCCAGCTGGTGCTGCTGCAAAAGACCCTGCTCAACATCGAGGGGCTGGGCCGTCAGCTCGACCCCGAGCTGGACCTCTGGAGCACCGCCAAGCCCTTCCTGGAAAAGTGGATGCTCGACCAGATGGGGCCCCAGCGTCTGCTGCGCGAGCTGCGCGCCGAAGCACCGCATTTCGCCAAGATGCTGCCCGAGCTGCCGCGTCTGCTGCACGGCTACCTCCAGCAGCGCCCGAACGAGAGTCGGCGCGAACTGCTGGAGTTGATCGCGGCCCAGAAACAGACCAATCGCTTGTTGCAGGGGCTGGTCTATGGTGGCCTGGGTTTTGCATTGGGTCTCTTGGCCATGCAGCTGCTGGTGCGTGTGCGCATCTTCTGATGGGGCCGGCGCGGTTCCCGTTGCGCTCGCCCCTTTCCGCCTGTTGTCTTTTTCTTCTCCCCACCACTTCGCGACATCGAGGAGCATGCCGTGCTGTTGACCCTGGTCATTGCCTACCTGTTGATCACCATCGCCATCGGACTCGTGGCCGCACGGCGGGTCAGGAACACCACGGACTACGCCATCGCCGGGCGACACCTGCCGATGTTCATGATCATCACGACCACATTCGCCACCTGGTTCGGCTCCGAGATCGTGCTGGGCGTGCCGGCCAAGTTCATCGAGGGCGGCCTGCACAACGTGATCGAGGATCCGTTCGGCGCAGGGATGTGCCTGGTGCTGGTGGGGCTCTTCTTCGCCGGCAAGCTGTACCGCATGAGTCTGCTGACCATCAGCGACTACTACCGCGAGCGCTACGGCCGCGTGATCGAGACGGCCTGTTCGCTCATCATCATGCTGAGCTACCTGGGCTGGGTCTCGGCGCAGGTGACGGCGCTGGGGCTGGTGTTCAACCTGCTGTCCGGCGGGACGGTGAGCATTCCCATGGGCATGGTGATCGGCGTGGTGTCCATCCTGGCCTATACGCTCTTCGGCGGCATGTGGTCGGTGGCAGTCACGGACTTCCTGCAGATGATCATCCTCGTGGTGGGCCTGCTGGTGCTGGCCTTCTTCGCTGGCGACATGGCCGGCGGACCCGCCAAGGTCATCGAACTGGCATCCAGTCGCGACCTCTTCAAGTTCCTGCCCGAGCCCACGCTGCGCGACACGATCTTTTTCTTCGCCGCGGCCATCACCATGATGCTGGGCTCCATCCCGCAGCAGGACGTGTTCCAGCGCGTGATGTCGGCCAACTCCATGAAGGCCGCCACGCGCGGTACCGTCATCGGCGGCACGGCCTACATTCTGTTTGCCTTCGTGCCCATGTTCCTCGTGGTGAGCGCGCTGATCATCATGCCGGAGCGGGCCCAGCAGTTGCTGGCCGAAGATCCGCAAAAGGTGCTGCCCACCCTGGTGATGGAGAAGATGCCCTTCGTCATGCAGGTGCTGTTCTTCGGCGCCTTGCTGTCGGCGATCAAGTCCTGCGCGTCGGCCACGCTGCTGGCGCCCAGCGTCACTTTCACCGAGAACATCTGGCGCCAGTTCCGCAAGGGCAGCAGCGACCGAGAGAACCTGCTGACCATGCGCGTGAGCGTGCTGGTATTCAGCCTGGCTGTGCTGCTCTATTCGATTCGCATGCAGGGTACGCCCATCTATGAACTGGTGTCGGGCGCCTACCAGGTGCCGCTGGTCGGAGCGTTCGTTCCACTGGTGGCGGGCCTCTACTGGCGCCGGGCCAGCACGCAGGGGGCCGTGTGCGCCGTGGTGCTGGGCATCGGCGTCTGGATCGCGGGCCTGTCCATGGCCTGGGGCGAGGTCTTCCCCGCGCAGCTGGCTGGTGTGCTGGCTGCAGCCTTTGGCATGGTGGCCGGCTCGCTGCTGCCGCAGTGGGTGTCAGACACCCGCACGCCGCACCGCATGCTGACGGTGGGGCCTGCCTGAGCGGTGTGCCAGGCCGCAGGCCTGGCGCGAAGGGCTCTACGGCCCGGCGACCTATAATCGCCGGCTTTGTCCCATCCCTTACGCCTTAGCCTCCGATGCCTATTTACGCCTACAAATGCGGCTCCTGCGGCCACGCCAAGGATGTGCTGCAAAAGATCTCCGATGCGCCGCTCACGGTCTGCCCGGCCTGCGGTGCGGAGGCGTTTTCCAAACAGCTGACGGCGGCCGGTTTCCAGCTCAAGGGCTCCGGCTGGTACGCCACCGACTTCAAGAACAGCGGCAGTGCCCCTGCCAAGCCGGCGCCCACCGACGGCGCGGCGGCAGCCCCGGCCGCTGCTGCACCAGCGGCAGCGCCAGTGCCAGCGAGCGCTCCTTCCGGCGCTGCTGCGGCCTGACTTCCCTATCCTTCCTCGTCTTACCAACTGCGTCCGCCCCGAATGTCCGCTTTGCGCAAATGGCTGCTCACCGGCCTCCTGGTCATCGTGCCCGGTGTCATCACGGCCTGGGTGCTGCACTGGATCGTCAGCACGCTCGACCAGACCCTGCAGATCCTGCCGCTGTCCTGGCAGCCCGACCGGCTGCTGGGCTTTCACATCCCCGGCTTCGGGGTCTTGCTGACCCTGGGCATCCTGCTGGCCGTGGGCGCGCTCGCGAGCAACTTCGCAGGCCGCAAGCTGGTGCAGTGGGGCGATGCGCTGGTCAGCCGCATCCCGGTGGTGCGTTCGATCTATTCCAGCGTCAAGCAGGTGTCGGACACACTGTTTTCCGAGAGCGGCAATGCCTTCCGCACCGCCGTGCTGGTGCAGTGGCCTCGCGAGGGCGTATGGACGGTGGCCTTCGTGACCGGCGCGCCCAGCGGTGAAGTCGCGGCCTACCTGCGCGACGAGTTCGTGAGCGTCTACGTGCCCACCACCCCCAACCCGACCGGCGGCTACTTCGTGATCATGCGCAAGAGCGATTGCGTTGAGCTGGACATGAGCGTGGACACGGCGCTGAAGTACATCGTCTCCATGGGGGTGGTGGTGCCGCCCGACCCCGTGCAGCTCGATTCCCAGCACTAGCCGGCAGTCCGCCGAACACCGGCATCACATCCGCCGCGCCCTTCGTGGGCGCGAGTCAGTCAAGCAACTAATGGCGCTCCTTGCGGGCGCACTGGAAAGACATCCATGGCCATGCGTTCACATTACTGCGGTCTCGTCACCGAAGCCCTTCTGGGGCAAACCGTCACTCTGGCCGGCTGGGTCAACCGCCGCCGCGACCATGGCGGCGTGATCTTCATCGACCTGCGCGATCGCGAAGGCTACGTGCAGGTGGTGTGCGATCCCGACCGCGCCGACATGTTCAAGACGGCTGAAGGCGTGCGCAACGAGTTCTGCGTGCAGGTCAAGGGCCTCGTGCGCGAGCGCCCCGAAGGCACGGCCAACGACACTCTGAAGAGCGGCAAGATCGAGGTGCTTTGTCACGAGCTGGAAGTGCTCAACCCGTCGGTCACGCCTCCCTTCCAGATCGACGAGGAGAACCTGTCGGAAACGACCCGCCTCACGCACCGCGTGCTGGACCTGCGCCGCCCCTACATGCAGCGCAACCTGATGCTGCGCTACCGCGTGTCCATGGAGGTGCGCAAGTTCCTCGACGCCAACGGCTTCATCGACATCGAAACGCCCATGCTGGGCAAGTCCACGCCCGAAGGCGCGCGCGACTACCTGGTGCCCAGCCGCGTGCACGACGGCCAGTTCTTCGCTTTGCCGCAGTCGCCCCAGCTCTACAAGCAGATGCTGATGGTCTCGGGCTTCGATCGCTACTACCAGATCACCAAGTGCTTCCGCGACGAAGACCTGCGCGCCGACCGCCAGCCTGAATTCACGCAGATCGATATCGAAACCTCGTTCCTGACGGAAGAAGAGATCCGCGACATCTTCCAGGGCATGATCAAGACGGTGTTCCAGAACACCATCGGCGTGGACCTGGGCGAGTTCCCTGTCATGACGTACCAGGAGGCCGCCCACCGCTACGGCTCCGACAAGCCCGACCTGCGGGTCAAGCTCGAATTCACCGAGCTGACCGAAGTGATGAAGGACGTGGACTTCAAGGTGTTCTCGGGCGCCGCCAACATGAAGGGCGGCCGCGTGGTGGCCCTGCGCGTGCCCGGTGGCGCTCGCGAGTCCGGCGGTCTCTCGCGCGGCGAGATCGATGCCTACACCGAGTTCGTCAAGATCTACGGCGCCAAGGGCCTGGCCTACATCAAGGTCAACGAGCTGGCCAAGGGCCGTGACGGCCTGCAGTCGCCCATCGTCAAGAACATCCATGATTCGGCCATCGCCGAGATCATGAAGCGCACCGGCGCGCAGGACGGCGACCTGCTGTTCTTCGGCGCCGACAAGGAAAAGATCGTCAACGACGCCATCGGCGCGCTGCGCATCAAGATCGGCCACAGCGAATTCGGCAAGAAGAACGGCCTCTTCGAAGACCGCTGGGCACCGCTCTGGGTGGTCGATTTCCCGATGTTCGAGTTCGACGACGAAGCCCAGCGCTACACGGCCGTGCACCACCCCTTCACGGCGCCCAAGGACGGCCATGAAGACTGGATGGTGACCGCGCCCGAGAAGTGCATCTCCAAGGGCTACGACATGGTGCTCAATGGATGGGAAATGGGGGGCGGCTCCGTCCGTATCCACCGCGCCGACGTCCAGCAGAAGGTCTTTGACGCCCTGAAGATCACGCCCGAAGAGGCCCGCAACAAGTTCGGCTACCTGCTGGATGCGCTGCAATACGGCGCGCCCCCGCACGGCGGCCTGGCCTTCGGCCTGGATCGCATCGTGACGCTGATGACCGGCGCCGAGTCGATCCGCGACGTGATCGCCTTCCCCAAGACCCAGCGCGCCCAGGACCTGCTGACCCAGGCCCCCGGCCCGGTGGACGAGAAGCAACTGCGCGAGCTGCACATCCGCCTGCGCAACCCGGATGCGGTGAAGGCCTCCTGATACTGCGCCGCCTTGAGCGGTGCTCGGGAACAGCGGCGGGAGCATCGAGGCTCCCGCCGTTTTTTTTGCCCTTTCGCTGGGTGGGCGTGCGGGGCGATGGCTATGCGGCCAGGGAGCGGCCGACGGCGCCTTGATTGAGTCTGGACTCGTGGGTACGCTTTTTGATAGGCAGAATGTGCGCGAATGAAAGTCCTGGGTGAGAGTTCACAAGCGCCAACCACATAAGGACGCCTCCCGTGAAGAACCTCGTCAACTCCTCCGAGCAGTGGCTGCGCTACATGCCTGCGGCTTTGCATCAGCGCCAGGAGTTGCGCCTCGTGGAGAACGCCTGGGACCACCTCTCGCTGTTGTCCTCTCTGTCGCTGTTGTCGTCCAAGGCGTCCGCGGGCAGCGATCTGGCGCAGGCCCGTAACAACTTTTCCGCGCTCTCCGCCGACCTGATGCGCGGGCTGGCGCAAGAAGCGCTCAAGAATCGAACGGAAGACCTGGAGTCGCGTGCCCAGGTGTGTATCGATGTGCTGGTGCGCAACCTGTTCGAGCGGACGGCCGACATCGGCTTCTTGGCCACCGACGTCGGCGTGGCGAACTATCTCGAGGATGTTGAGCCCCGGGGGAGGCCGATCGTCGAATCCCGCCTGCGCGAGTATGCGAAGAAGTACACGGTCTATTCCAACATCTTCCTCTTCGACGCCCAGGGCGGGCTCTGCGCGGCCCTGCGGCCTGTCGAGGCGGTGGCCGCTGGGGCACAGCGCACGTGCGACGATGCCTTCGTGGAGGGTGTGCTGCAAAGCCGCGCGCCCTATGTGGAGCACTACGCGGTGCATGGCTTCACCGGCTCCGACCGGCAGACGCTGGTCTATGCCTGCCGCGTCGAGTCTGAGGGAGGGCGGGTGCTGGGCATGGTGGCGCTGGAGTTCAATCTGTCGGACGAAATGCTGGCCATCTTCCAGTCGGTGCAGTCAGGCGGCGCGAATGGGCAATCATCCGATGTGGTGATCGCCCTCGTGGATGCCATGGGGCGGGTGCTGGCTTCCAGCGATTCCCTGCAATTGCCGGACGGCTGGAGACTGCCCGAGGCGGGAGCGGCCGGCACCCATTTGGTGCGGCACGCCAGTCGGCGCTATCTGATGTCGGTGCGCGATACGCAGGGCTTCCAGGGCTACCGCGGGCCGGGCTGGCGGGGGCTTGTGCTGCTGCCTCTGGACCTGGCTTTCGAGGATGTCATGACCGAAGACGCGGGCGGCTTGCCCGCCCTGCTGGGCGGCCAGGCGGATCTGCTGTCGCGCGAACTGCGCGAGATACCGGCGCGCTCTGCCGCGGTGCAGGCAGCGCTGGACCGCTCCATCTGGAACGGCTTGCTCGAACTCAACCAACTGGGCGGCGGTGAAAGCCCGGATGAAGCGTCTCCGCGCGACCTGCTTTTCGCCAAGACGCTGCTGTCGGAGATCGGCGCCCTGGCACACAAGACCGCGCAGACGTTCTCCAGCGCGCTGCAGGATCTGTATGGCGTCATCGTGCGCTCTCTGCTGCGCGACGCCCATTCGCGCGCTGCGCTGGCCATGCAGATCCTGGACCGCAATCTCTACGAGCGATCCAACGACTGCCGTTGGTGGGCCCTCACGCCGCAGTTCGCCCGCACGCTCGCGGCAGGTATGCCGGGCTGTGAGCAGGCCCGTGCGGTGTTGGAAGGCATCAATGCGCTCTACACCGTCTATGCCTGCCTGGTGCTTTTCGACCGCGAAGGCCGGATCATGGCTGTTTCGCAGCCTGGGCAGGCGCATCACGTGGGACAGAAGCTGGATGAGGAGGAGTGGGTTGCGCGCTGCCAGCGCCTGACGGACAGCCAGGGTTACGTGGTGAGCGACTACACGACGAGCCGCTTCTACGAGGCGGGGCCGACCTTCGTCTACGCCGCTGCGGTGCGGGGCGGCGAGGGTAGTGGCTCCCCGGTGCTGGGCGGCATCGCCGTCGTGTGGGATGCCGCCGGCCAGATGAAATCCATCCTGGACGATTGTTCTGAGGGTGCGGGTGCGGGCGATGCGCTGGCGTTCATTGACACCCGCGGCAGCGTGGTGCGCGCGGGCGGCGGTGGAGCCTCGGAGGTGACGGCCGATGTCGTGTCGGCTTGCCAGTGCGCCGGCAACAGGGTGGTGCCTGCCGGCCGCTACCTTTATGGCCTGGGATTGCATCGGGGTGACGGCTACCGCGAGTTCCGCAATGTGGATGGCTACGACCATGGCATGAGCTGCCTGGCGCTGCGCCAGCTGTGCGAAAACCGGGTTGCGGAGCCTGTCGCGCCGATTTTTGCCGGGGGCGTTCGGAGCGGGCGCGTGGAGGTGGAGCACCGCCAGCAGCTGGCCAGCCTGCTGGTGGGCCGCCACTGGCTGGCGCTGGAGGCCGAGCAGGTGCTGGCCGCCGCACCTGATACGGATGTGCTGCATGCCGGCGGCGCCCGCGCGCCATTCCTGGGCCTGGCGCGCATAGGCGCTGCCGTCTATCCCGTGATGGATCTGCGCAGCGTGGTATCGGGGGGCTCCGAGCCCGTCGTGCGCAAGGCCGACCCGCACCGGCAGATGGTGGTGGTGCGTGTCGTTCAGGCCGACGGGGTCTCGCGGGACTTCGTGCTGCGCATCGATGCGCTGGGCCCGATCCTGGAGCTGGACCGCCGGACCCTGCATCCGATCGGACAGGGGGCGCAGGAGACGCCGTTCATTGACGCGGTGGTGTCCGTGCCGGGCGCTGGCGAAGGGGCCACGCGGCCCCTGCTGTGCCGCATCTCTGCGCAATGGCTGCAGCAGTGTGCCCGCGGCATGCCGGCTGAGATGTCTCCGGTGGATATGGACGCCTTGCTGATGGCCTCTGCGTGAGCGCGAAGCCCTTCAAGATCCCTGAATCCGTGCTGGTCGTGATCCACACGCCCGCGCTGGAGGTGCTGCTCATCCGCCGCACGGGCGATGCGGACCACTGGCAGTCGGTGACCGGCAGCAAGGACGGGCTGGATGAGCCCTTCGAGGACACGGCCGTGCGCGAGGTACGCGAGGAAACGGGCATTGATGCCAGGGCACCCGGTTGCGTGCTGGTCGACTGGGCGCTGGAGAACGTCTATGACATCTGGCCTGAATGGCTGTACCGCTATGCGCCCGGCGTGATGCGCAACCGCGAGCGTCTCTTCAGCCTGCAGGTGCCAGCGGGCCACCCCATCGAGCTCAATCCGCGCGAGCACGTGCAGTGGCGCTGGCTCCCCTGGCGCCAGGCGGCGCTGGCTTGCTTCTCGCCCTCCAATGCGGAGGCCTGCCTGATGCTGCCGCGGTTCGTACCACCGCGTTCCGGGCACGGTCCGGCGGCATAGCGGCCCGGCTGCACCGGCGCAGTCAGCCCAGGGGGCGCAGGCGGAAGGCGTCCGTGCGGTCGACCGGTTCCAGGTCGGGCACGGGCTCGGCGGGGAGCGCCGGGGCCGCCATCGCGGCCTTGCGCTGCGCGGCGGCCTCGGCCGACTGCGTGCGCAGCACCAGTTCGCCGGGCTTGCGCTCGCCCTCGTGGCCCATCGCGGCCCGCGCCGTGGCCGGACCGCAGCGCTCGCGCAGGGCATCGATGGCCGCCTGGGTCTCGGTCACGTCACCGATGCGGGCTGCGTGGCGGGTGAGCAGCTGCTGGGCCAGGTCCAGCAGTTTGGTGTTGAGCGTCGCGTCCACCCGTGTCAGCAGCTGCGCCACGGCGCCTTGCGGGTCGCCGCCCAGGCTCTGCGCCACGGCGGCCTCGGCCGACTTGTTGACCTGGCCGAGGCAGTCGCGCAGGGCCTGGGCATTGAGGGGGTAGCGGTGGGCAGCGCTCGCCAGCAGTTCGGTCAACGCCTTGGTGTTGGTGTAGCGCAGACCGATGGCGAGCACCCATTCAGGGCCTTCGGGCAGCTCGATGGATGTCTCTCCCAGCACGGACAGCAGGCCCACCATGTTGCAGGCGGCCTCGAAGTCGAACTGGCTGTCGGGGATGTCCTGGCCCAGCAGGCGCACGCTGGCCACGGCCTGCACCACCTGCCGCTGGAGGATCAGCTGCAGCGAGCGCACCACGGCTTCGAAGCGCCGATAGCGCCTGCTTTCGGGCTGGCGCTCCAACAGGCGGGCGAAGTCGGCCATGCACCGCTCCAGCCCCTTGCGGTCGTTGTCTCCGAAATACTGGAAGGCCAGCAGCACCAGCGATTGGTGGTCGAACAGTTTCGAGTCGATGCCCAGGATGGCCGCGCGCGACAGCGCCTTGGAGGCGGTTTCGTTGTCACCCATGTAGTGGGCCATCATGCCCAGCTTCTGCAGGCGGGCGACGGAGTCTGGTGTCAGGCTGCTGGCCAGGCGGTAGGTGCTGAGGGCATCGGTGAAATGACCGGTCTCTACCTGCGCGCGTCCCAGTACGTCATAGGCGTCGACGAAGCTCGAGTCCTCGCCCAGCAGCCCCTGCAGCGTGTTGATGGCGCGCGGCACCTGCCCCGATTCCATTTGCGCCCGGGCGATGCCCAGGCGGGCCCATGGCAGGGCGCGGGCTTCGATCACGGCTTCGAACAGCGTGCGTGCCTGTTCGTGGCGGCCCAGGCGCAGCAGCAGTTCGGAGCCGATGCGCGCGGCATAGAGCCAGTAGGCCTTGCGCTGCTTGAACTGTTCCAGGCATAGCGCCGCCGCGCCTTCGAAGTCTTCGCGCTCGATGGCGCTGAAGATCGACTGGAGGTGGGTCTTGCGCATGCGCGCGGCGGTGAGCCGCTCGAACATGGCGCTGGGCGTGAAGGGCTTGAGCAGATAGCCGTCGAGGGCGGACTCGGCGGCTTCGGCCACGGCGGCATAGGATGCCTCGGCCGTCACCATGAAGAACACGGTAGAGAAGGGCAGCAGTTGCGCGCGCCGCAGGTCGTCGAGCAGGGTCTGACCTGACTGGCCGGTGTTGAAGTACTGTTCGCACAGCACGTAGTCGAAGACCGTGTGCTCCAGCCGGGCCCGTGCGTCCTGCGGCCGGCTGCACTGCATCACCCGCGTCACGCCATACTGGCGCAGCTGCGACACGAGGATGCTGCGCGAAGTGGCATTGCTGTCGATCACCAACGCGCGCGTGGTGTTGGCCGGATTGGCGGACGGGGGAACGGAGCTCATGGGCCTGCGATGCGTTGCGACGCGTGTGATTGAGGGTATGGGCCGCAGTACGAATCGTGCGAAAACATGCAAAAAATTGCCCAGCGGACAAGTGTAGGCAATCGCGCAACTTCTGGACACATTCTCCTGCTGTAAGGAAGCCTCGCTCTGGTAGCTGCCAGCCCCGGTGCGCATCGGCTGGGCCACAATGCCGGGCATGCCCTCATCCAGCCTGCTGCGCATCGCCACCTACAACATCCACAAGGGCGTGCAGGGCATTGGCCCCGCAAGGCGCCTGGAGATCCATAACCTGGGCCTGGCCGTAGAGCAGCTCGATGCCGATATCGTCTGCCTTCAGGAGGTGCGCAAGCTGCACCATCGCGGGCCGCACCAGTTTCCGGGCTGGCCGGAGCAGCCCCAGGCCGACTATCTGGCGCCAGAAGGCTACGAAGCGGTCTATCGAACCAATGCCGTCACGCGCCACGGCGAGCACGGCAATGCGCTGCTCTCGCGCTGGCCGGTGATCGGCCACCAGCATGAGGACATCTCAGACCACCGCTTCGAGCAGCGCGGGCTGCTTCATGTCGAGGTGGACATCGACGGGCTGCGGCTGCATGCCATCGTCGTGCATCTGGGGCTGGTCCCCGGCAGCCGCTTGCGGCAGGTGTTGCAGTTGCACAAATTCATCGAGCGCGAGGTGCCCGCAGGTGCGCCGCTGGTGGTGGCCGGCGACTTCAACGACTGGGGCCTGCAGATCAAGCGCATGCTGGAGGGATTCGGCCTGCACGAGTACGAAGGTGCCAAGGCCGTGCCCACCTACCCGGCCCGGCTGCCGCTGGCGCAGCTGGACCATGTCTATGCGCGGGGCCTCACCCCGGTCGGGCTGCATGTTCCGCGTGGGCGAGCCTGGTGGCGCATGTCCGACCACTTGCCGCTGATCGCGGAGTTCCGCCTGTGACCGCTGCGGCGCGGCCTCGCCGTGGCGTCTTGGGCCGGCGTGCAGCGGCGGCCCGCCCTGTCTGCGCAGACGATCACCGCGTCACGTTGCTCGAAGGGGCCCAGGAGTTCTTTGCCGCGCTGATCCGCGACATGGATGCGGCGCTGGCGGATATCCAGTTCGAGACTTACATCTTCGACTGTACCGGTGCCGGGGTGCAGGTGGCCGAGGCCTTCATCCGCGCCGCGCAGCGCGGCGTGCGGGTGCAGATTGCCGTCGATGGCGTGGGTTGCATGAGTGGCCTGCCTGCGCCCTGGCCCCAGCGGCTGGCCGATGCCGGCGTGCAGTGGCAGGTCTATTCGCCGCCGGGCCGCTTTGGCCTGCTGCGGCCCGCGCGCTGGCGGCGGCTGCACCGCAAGCTCTGCGTGATCGATGGCTGCGTGCTGTATTGCGGCGGCATCAATGTGCTTGATGACTTCCATGATCCCAACCATGGAGCGCTGAGGGCGCCACGCTTCGACTTCGCGGTGCGGGTGGTCGGCAGTCTGGTGGACGAGGCCAGCGACGCGATGGAGCAGCTCTGGTGGCGCATGCGCGCCGTGCACGATGCGCGCGAGCGCCGGCTCGGGCAGGCGCTGGCCGATCTGCGGGCTGCCAGCGCCGCCCGGCTCGCGCCCGGCCATCCGCCGCAGCCAGGAGCCGCCCGGGGCATGCGCGCCATGCTGGTGCTGCGCGACAACCTGCGCCACCGCAGCCGCATCGAACAGGCCTACCTGCGCGCCATCGGCACGGCGCGGCACGAAGTCATCATCGCCAATGCCTACTTCCTGCCCGGCCGCAAGCTGCGCCGCGCGCTGGTGCTGGCCGCGCGGCGCGGCGTGCGCGTGCAGCTGCTGCTGCAGGGGCGCTACGAGTACTTCATGCAGTACCACGCCGCCCGCCCCGTCTATGGCGTGCTGCTGGAGGCGGGTGTGGAGATCTACGAGTACGCGCCCAGCTTTCTGCACGCCAAGGTGGCGGTGGTCGATGCCGAGGGCGGCCGGCCCTGGGCCACGGTGGGTTCATCCAATCTCGATCCGCTCTCGATGCTGCTGGCGCGGGAGGCCAACGTGGTGGTGGAAGACGCCGCCTTCGCCCAGGACCTGCGTCGCCGGCTCGTGCAGGCCATGGCCCACGCGGGGCAGCCGCTGGACCCGGCCGGCTATGCGGGCCGCCCGCTGCGCCAGCGTCTGCTCGACCGCCTGGCTTTCGGCCTGATGCGGGCTGCGCTCTGGGTGACCGGCCACCGCTACTGACGGCCATGGGTATGCGCTGATCGCTATCTAATTGATAGCTGTATGCGCAGATTTCGCGAGCGCTGGAGCCTGAAAACCTCTGTAAAGCGAATCCGTGGCTTCGCTGGTACCATCCGCGCCATGCTGAAAGAACTCATCGCTACCGATGCCCCGGCCAGCGCCGCTTCGTCCGCCGAGGGCACGCCCGTGTCCGTCAAGATCCGGGAGCGGCTGGTGGCGGCCCGCAAGCGCTTCAACGCCAACGACAACATTTCCGAATTCATCGAGCCGGGGGAGCTCGAACGGCTGCTTGACGAAGTGGAAGTCAAGATGCAGGGCGTGCTCGACAGCATGGTCATCGACACGGCGACCGACCACAACACGCAGAACACCGCGCGCCGCGTGGCCAAGATGTACCTGACCGAGGTCTTCCGGGGCCGTTACGTGCCGCAGCCGGCGATCACCGAATTCCCGAATGCTGAGCACCTCAACGAGCTGATGATCGTCGGCCCCATTACCGTGCGCAGCGCCTGCAGCCACCATCTCTGCCCCGTGATCGGCAAGATCTGGATCGGCGTGATGCCCAATGAGCACACCAACGTGATCGGCCTGTCCAAGTACGCCCGTCTGGTGGACTGGGTGATGGGGCGTCCGCAGATCCAGGAAGAGGCCGTGGTACAGCTGGCCGACCTGATCATGGACAAGACGCAGCCCGACGGCCTGGCCATCGTGATGGAAGCCAGCCATTTCTGCATGTCCTGGCGTGGCGTGCGCGAGATGGACAGCAAGATGCTCAACTCCGTCATGCGCGGCGTCTTCCTCAAGGATCCGGCGCTGCGCCGCGAATTCCTTTCCCTCATTCCCGGAAGGAGCTAACCCATGCTGGTCCGTCTGCTCTATGCCAGCCGCGCGGTCGATACCTCGCCTGCCGCGATCGAAGCCATCCTCACCCAGTCGCGCGAACACAACCCGCTCAGCGGCATCACCGGCGTGCTCTGCTATGGCGGCGGGGTGTTCCTGCAGGCCATCGAGGGCGGGCGCTCGGCTGTGAGCGCCCTTTACGGGCACATCCAGAAAGACCCGCGCCACAAAGATGTCGAACTCCTGCATTTCGAGGAAATCGACGAGCGCCGATTCGGCGGCTGGACCATGGGCCAGGTGAACCTCTCGCGCATCAACCACTCGATCGTGCTCAAGTACTCCGAGAAGCCTGAACTCGACCCGTATTCGGTGTCGGGCCGCGTGTCCTACGCCCTGCTCGAAGAGCTGATCGCCACCGCTTCCATCATCGGCCGCGCTTGACGCCGTCCCAGCCCGGCGCAGCCCCGCTGCTGGTGGGCTGCGATTTCTCCAGCAGTCCCAGCCGCGCCAAGCCTGTCGTGCTGGCGCTGGGCTACCTGGCCGGCAGCCGGGTGGTGCTCTCGGGGCTGGAGCGTTTTCCGACGCTGGCGGCTTTCGGCGCCTGGCTTGCCGAACCCCGGGCCTGGGTCGGCGGCTTCGATCTGCCCTTTGGCCTGCCGCGCCCGCTGCTCGAATCATTGGGCTGGCCAATGACCTGGCTGGCCAGCATGCGGCATTACCGCGGCCTCACCCGGCCCCAGATCCGCGATGCCTTCGCGGCCTTCTGCAACGCCCGGCCCGTGGGCGGCAAGTTCGCCCACCGTGCCACCGACATTCCGGCCGGTTCCAGCCCGTCGATGAAGTGGGTGAATCCGCCCGTGGCCTACATGCTGCATGCGGGCCTGCCGCTGCTGCTCGATGCCGGCGTGCATCTGCCGGGCCTGCATGAGGGCGATGCGGCGCGCGTGGCGCTGGAGGCCTACCCTGGCCTGCTCGCCCGCGAGGTCCTCGGACGCCGCAGCTACAAGAGCGATGACCGGCAGCGCCAGACTCCCGAGCGCCTGATCGCCCGCCGCGATCTGCTGGAGGCGCTGGAGCGCGGCGCCACGCGGCTGGGGCTGCGGCTCAAGCTCACCCACGCGCAGCGTGACGCGCTGGCGGCCGACGCGAGCGGCGACAGTCTGGATGCCGTGCTGTGCCTCATCCAGGCCGCCTGGGCCAGCCAGCACCATGCAGAGGGCGATGCGCTCTACGGCCTGCCGGCCGGGCTGGACCCGCTGGAAGGATGGATCGTCACGGCACCGTGGCCTCCACGGTCGGCGTGATCCGGCGGCACATGCCAGCGCCACCATACGACCCATGTCCGCTTTCCGTCATGCTGTGTCTGCTGCTCGCCGTTCGGCGCACCGCGCTGGCGCCGTCGCGGCGATGGTGGTGTGCGTGGGGCTCTGGGCGGCCAGTGCTGTGGCCGCTCCTGCGCCCTGGCACTGGTGGCGCAGCAAGATCGACGGGCAGCGGGTGTGTGCGCAGACCTCGCCGGGCCCCGGCTGGATACAAGACGGCGGCCCCTTCGACGGGCCCGGCTGCCAGCCCCGGCCACGGGTGTTCGTGCTACCCATGCGATAGCCCGGTGGGGGGATGACGTGCCGCGCGGACTGGCTGGGCGCTGCGCGCGCGCGGCGCTTCAGCCTTGGGGCAGGCCGATTTCCACGCACTCGGGCGTGACCGATACCTGTAGCTGGAGGTAGTCCGCCAGGCACTGGAGTGCGCCGGCATCGATGGGCAGCGTGTTCTGCGCTCCCGCCGGCACCAGGGGCGGCAGCGCATCGGGTGACATGCTTCCATGGGCTGCGACGCGGATGCCTTGCGCGTTGAACGTCACATGCACTTCCGCGGGGGGGACTTCTGCCGCTTCGCCCAGATGGTAGATGGCCGCGAGGGTGACGTAGAGCAGCGTGTGGTGCGGTGCCGCAGGCGCTTCGCTTTCGCCTGGCTGCGCATCGGCCAGCGGCTGGATGAACACCCCGCGCAGCGCAAGCAGGGGGCGGGCCAGCTCGATGGCCTCCAGCAGGGTGACACGTACCGGCTGGCGGTCGGTCAGCTGGACGTCCCAGTTGCGCAGGCGGCGGACATGCTCGCCCAGCGTGGTGAGCTGGCTTTCCAGTTGCTCGACGCGTTCGACCGCCTGTTCGGCGGGCGTGTCGTTTCCGGGGGCGAGTCTGCGCTTGAGCACTGTCATGCCCATGCGCATGACAGACAGCGGGCTGGCCAGGTCATGGCGCATCGCGGGCAATGCCCGCATCAAGACCGCGTGCTGTACTCCTGCAGCCATCCAGAGTCGTGCGTTGGGTTGGTCGAAACAATTCATGGCGCGAATCGATGGGGCGGGGAACGTGAGGCGAGAGAGCGAATGCGTCGGGTGTGGATGCGTCAACGCGCGGCCTGCGACTGCAAGCGGGCGACGCACTGCGCCATCAGGGCGTCGAAAGCGTCGAAGTCGAGCGGTTTTCCGAGCACGTGATCGAAGACGGGCGTGGCAGGGTTGGTGCCGGAGGCCATGCCGGTGATCGAGATGGCAATGCACGGCTTGCCGGCATCTGCAGCGATCTGCTTGAGCTGGGGCGCGAGCACCGAGCCCTGCATGTCCGGCAGGTTCTGGTCCACCAGCAGCAGTTGTGCCGGCTTGTCTCGCATGGCTGCCAGCGCGGCCTGGCCGCTGAGTGCCGTGCGCACGGAAAAGTCCTGCATCTCCAGCAGTTCGCGCAGAAGTTCGGTCGCGTCCAGGTTGTCGTCGATGATGAGGATGTCGGTTTGCATGAGCCGGTGGGGCAGGTTGGACTGGCAGGTTACGGGTTCAACGGAAAGGCGGATCACCCGGCGCGTGTCCATTCGGGTTGAAGCTGAACCGAGGGCGGTGACGGGGTTTCGGCAACCCTGGGCAGGACCTGCGTGCGGAGAACGCGTGCGGGCAGACCTTATCGGCAACCGTGTCCGATTGTGGCGCCATTAGCTGGCCCATGCAGCCCCGAGCGGGTAGGACGGAGCCGACAGCGGGGGAAGGCGTCACGCGCTGATGGACTTCGCCGGCCCCTGCCTTCTCAACTTGCCGAGTCTGCAGGCGAGGAGGGCTGGCTCGGCAGGGACATGGAAAAAACGACGTGCGGCTCGTCGAAGTGGTAGCTCAGCTCTCCGCCGTGCCCCGTAACAATCTGATGGGCGATATAGAGCCCCAGGCCCATGCTGCCGCGGTTGCGGGGGTTGTTCACCGAGGTGGACTTGAAGGGCTTGAACAGGGTTTCCGCGACTTCGGTAGGGATGCGGGGCGCGACGTTGCGCACCCGCAGCAGCGCCCGTTCGTCCTGGCGCAGGACCTGCAGGTGGATCGGCTCGCCCAGCGCACCATGGTGGCGGGCATTGCTGACCAGATTGGCAATGACCTGGGCGATGCGGTCCGGATCGGCGTGGATATGCAGTGATGGCGGCGCCTGCCACTCCACCCGCATCTGCGGGTGCGCGGTCCGGGCCTCGTCCAGCAGGTCTTCCACCAGAGGCACCAGATCGATGGGCCGCGGATGCATATCCAGCCCCAGCCGGTTCTGCAGCCTGGACATGTCCAGGACCTGGCTCACCAGCCGCTGCATGCGGCCGCTGGATGACTGGATGCGCTGGCCGATGCGGCCGGTGCGGCTGTCGGGCTCGTCGGTCTTCTCCAGCACCCGCGCGGCCATGCTGATCGAATGCAGCGGGTCGCGCAGGTCGTGCCCCAGCACCGCCATGAGCTGGTTGCGCGCGCGGTTCACCTCGGCGTAGCGGCCGTTTTGCGCGCGCACCAGTTCGTCCAGCATCTGCTGGGCGATCTGCAAGTCTTCGGTGCTCCAGGGTTCGGAGGTGGAGCGCACGGTTTCCCTCCACAGCTCGAACGAGCCGCGTGGCGTGAGCCGCGGGCCCAGCGGCCCCGTGCGCAGCACCTTGTCGGGCTTGCCGCCCCAGTTGATGGTCTCGATCTGCTCCTTGCGCAGGAAGATCATCCAGCTGCCGTTGGCGCGATCGAGCGGCATGCCCAGCACGCCGCACCAAGGCGCGAGCGCTGCGGCCAGCGCGGGCGATTCAAGCGGCAGGGCGTGCGTGTGGTAGATGTCGTGGCCCTGCACCGGTTGCGTCACGTTCAGCCACTGCACCAGCGTGCGAGCGGCCTCCGTGGAAATCGGGCCCTCCTGGCACAGCTTGCCGCTTTCGGCCACCACCGCGGCATCGGCGCGCAGCGCGCGGGCCAGCGGCGCGGCGTATTGGCAGAGGGTGGCGAATTCGTCGTCGGAGTGCAGCACGTTCTCCATCACCGACATGCGCAGAGCGGCCCCTTCCCGGTGGCGGTCCGTCTGCGCGCGGGCCAGCGCGGTCTGGATGTTGGCGCCCAGCATCTGGCCGATCACGTCGCAGGCCATGCGCACGCTGTAGGGCACCTGGCGCTGCGCCATGTGGTGGCAGGCGATCAGGCCCCACAGCTGGTCGTTGATGACGATGGACACGCTCATCGACGCGCCCACGCCCATGTTGGTCAGGTATTCGATGTGGATGGGAGAGACGCTGCGCAGCACGCCGGCGCTCAGATCCAGGGGCGGCTGGCTGGGCGTCTGCTGCAGCAGCGGCACCGGGGCGGAGGCCACGTCAGCGATCATGCGCAGCGTGTTGCTCACGTACAGACGCCGCGCCTGGGCGGGAATGTCGCTGGCCGGGTAGCGGCGGCCCAGATAAGGGTCGAGCGTGGCGACGCAGCTTTCGGCCACCACGTCCCCGCTGCCGTCCTCGCGGAAGCGGTAGCCCATCACGCGGTCGAAGCCGGTCAGCGCGCGCAGCTCTTCGGTGGCCCGCTGCAGCAGATCGTTGATGGCGTGGGGGCGGCGCAGCTTTTCCATGGCGCGGTGGGCCTGCACGGCAAAGCCGGCGAGCTCGTCCGACGTGTGCCTGCGGTTCTCGAACTCGATCACCAGGTGCGACTGAGAGACGTGCAGCACCACGTCGAAGGTATGGCCTGCCAGCTGGCACTCGATGGGCATCGGCAGCTCGGCGCTGCCGTCCAGCGCCGCCAGCCCTTCGCTGATCGCGGCCCAGAGGCGCTCATCGCCGCCCAGGCTGGCGGAGCTCAGCACCTCGCCTGGCATTACCTGGTGGCCCAGCAGCGTTGCGGTATTGGCGCTGGCATAGCGCACCTGCCCGGCCGCATCGAGCGCCAGCAGGGCCCCGTGGTGCTGGATGGAGCCCGGAATATGGATCGGTTCGCGGTCGCAGTTGTCCAGCGTGGCCGAAGGCTGGAGCGCCTGGAAGTAGCGGGTGGCGATGGGCGGGCTCACAGTGGCGCTCCCGCCGCGCGCAACTCATGCGCCATGCCGTCAAATGCTGCGCAGGCGCCTGCGCAGGCGGCCTTCACCTCGGCGGGCGAGGACAGCCGGCTCCGCAGCTCTTCGATGAAGGCGCGCCAGCGGGCCGCAGTGCCATCGCCGCCGCGGCCTTGCAGGTAGCGCAGCGGATGCGGCGCCAGCCCCTCGGCCAGCCGCCGGAACAGCACCTGACCGCCCAGCTGAGAGCCTTCGACCACATAGGCCATGCCCCAGCGGCAGGCCATGAGGTGCGCTTCGTGTTCCTGGCGGACCTGTGCGATGGCTGCCTGGGTGGCCTCACCCGGGTGAAAGGCGGACTGCGCGTCGATCGCGCCGGCGTCCCGCAAGTCGGCATGGAGCGCGGCCAGGCGGGCCGGTTCGTCGAAGCGGAAATGGGGGGTGGCGGCCCGGATGGCTTGAAGTTCGGGCGCCAGCGCTGTGAGCCAGGCGCTCAGCGCCCGTGCATGGCAGATGTAGTCGTGCAAGCGGGCGTCGGGTCGGGCGATGGGCAGCTGGGCATCCAACCTCGCATGCTGCTCCTGTGTGGCCAGCCGCAACGCGGTGAGAGGGTCTATCCGGCCCGTCGAAGTGCGGGATTCAAGAGCTTCCAGAGAGCGCGGCGACACGAATCAGCCCAGTTAAATGAATGGTAAATTTTGTTAGCGAAAGCCAATTGGGCATTCTAGTGGCGGAGGTTCCAAGGCTTGAATCAGGTGTTCATCCTGATTGCGTCGGAGTGATGAACTGTCGCCAAAACTCTACGGTGCAGTCAGGGGCTTGACGGACGTCATCCCGGCGGCTCCATACCGGCCGGGTGAACGCCGGGCGCGACGCGGGGAAGTGCGTCCACCCCTCAAGGCGGGGACAGGCCCGAATCTCGAAGTCTGCGCGATGTGGGGCGGGGCTGCGCACCTGCGGCGCAAGCCCTCACCGCGCAAAGGTCTTCAACTGCCGACCAGCGCCTGGTATGCCGCACGCGTTTCGGGAGACACCGAGGCCACGAGCTGCGCATGCGGCGTCTGGTGCCGCGCCACCATGCGCGCCGACGCGATGGCTCGCGATTTGCAGAACCAGTGGCAGGTGTGCTGCATCAGAAACAGCTCGGCGGTCAGCATGTAGGCCTTGTCGCGTGGCGCGCGCTCCGCTTCGTTGGTTACCACCCGGGCTATGCCCTGCGCATGGATGGCGAGCGCCTGTCGCATGTCGAACGAGGCCGACGGAAAGAGCTGCAGCGCGAACGGCAGCCCCACCGGCAGGCGGCTGACGCGGGCGACCTGCGCATCGACGCGTGCGAACTCGGCGGCGAAGCGGTTGAACTGGTCGCTGAGCTGCACCTCGCTGATATGCAGCAGCGTCCAGATCTGGTCGCGCCGCTCCGCATCGCTTTCGCCCAGAGCTCGCAGGTAGCCCTGGGTGAGCGTTTCCATCAGCTTCTCGATCTGGTAGTGGCCCAGGTGGTGGCCGAGCAGGGCGATGCGCTTGCGCTGCTGATGGGCGTTGACGACGTAGCCGCCGGCGGACAGCAGCAGCACGAGGAGAAGAAGGTCCATGGTTCGGAGCCGGTGCGGGCAGCGGCGAAAAGGGGAAAAAGGAGAGGGCGTGGCGCCCGGGCGCTCGTGTTCGGTGGGCGGTGCTGCAGGCATTGTGCCCGGGGCGGTCCATACCCCCGGGATCTTTCCAGCCCTCAGGCCCAGGAGAGTGCCGACAGGTCGTTCACGAAGATCGGCATGTCCTTCCAAAGCCCGCGCAGGTTTTTCTGCGCCACGGTCACCCATTGCGGCTGATAGAGGAAGGCGTGCACGCTGTCCTCGGCCAGCAGGCGTTGCGCATCGCCCAGCAGGCGGGCGCGGTCGGCGGGGCGCGAGGCGTTCTTGATCCGCTCGTAGAGCGCGTCGAACCTGGCCGAGCGGTAGCCCCAGTAGTAGTCCGGCTTGGCGAAGTTGCCCAGGTCGAAGGGCTCGACGTGCGAAATCAGCGTCAGGTCGTAGTTCTTGCTGCCGTAGGTGCCGCTGAGCCACTGCGCCCATTCCACGTTCTGCAGCCGCGCGGTGATGCCCACCTGGGCCAGTTGTGCCGCGATGACCTCGCCGCCCTGGCGGGCGTAGGGTGTGGGCGGCAGCGTCATGGTGAGGGTGAGCGGCGTCTTCACGCCTGCTTCGGCCAGGAGCTTGCGGGCTTTTTCGGGGTCGTAGGGGTTGACGCCCGTGGTGTCGATGTAGCCGAAGGCGCCCGGCACGTAGTGGCTGCCGATGGGCACGCCCAGCCCGTCGGCGGCGCCTTCGATGACGGCGCGGCGGTCGATGGCTGCGGCGATGGCGCGGCGCACGCGCACGTCCTGCAGTGGCTTGCGTTCATTGTTCATGGCCAGGATGGTCTTGGCGCGCGAGCCGCTCACCACCACCTGGAAGCGCGGGTTGCCCTTGAACTGCGCCACGCTGCGCGGCGTGATGCGCGGGAAGTCGTCCACGTCGCCGGCCAGCAGCGCTGCGACCTGCGCTGCCGCGTCCGGAATGAAGCGGAAGACGGCGCGGCGGATCTTGATGCCACCCGCTGCACGGTAGCCCGGCCAAGCCGTGAGGGTGATGGAGGCGCCCCGGCTCCAGTTGCCGAGTTGATAGGGCCCGGTGCCCACCGGGCGCGTGGCATTGGTCGCCACGCTCTTGGGCTCGACGATGACCGCCGTGGCCTGGCCCAGCAGGAAGAGCAGGTCTGGCTCGATGTCCTGGTTGAGGATGACCACCGTGTGATCGTCCACCACCTGCGTGCTCAGCGTGGCGAAGGTGCGCTTGTCCTTGTTGGTGCTCTTGTCGCTGCCCGCGCGGTCGAAGGAGAACTTGACCGCCGCTGCGTTGAAGGGCTCGCCGTTCTGGAACTTGACGCCCCGGCGCAGCCGGAAGGTGGTGGTCTTGAGGTCGGGCGAGACCTCCCAGCTTTCGGCGAGCAGCGGCGAGACGCTGCCGTCGGCGTTGATCTTGGTGAGCGGCTCCAGCACGTTGTAGAGCACGATCTCGCCGATGGCCGAGGCGGCGCCCGCCGTCGGGTCCAGCCCCGGCGGCTCCAGGGTCATGCCCAGCGTCACCGCATCCTTGCGCCCCTGGGCCAGCGCCGTGCCGAATGGGGCGCAGAGCGCGGCAGACGCGAGGGCGCCAGTGGCGAGGACGAAGCGGCGGTCGGGCATGGGGAAATCTCCTGTGATCGGGTGCGGGCGCATGCGGGGGCGTGGCCGCCAGTGCGAACGCCACCACTGTTTGTACTACACGCGATGCTGCGTGCGCATCGCACCGGCCCGGCGGGCCCGCGCCGCGCCGGGCGCGATGCGCGGCACCGCGCCCACCAGCGCTTGCGTGTAGGGATGCTGGGGTGCGGCGAAGAGCTGCGCGGGGGCGCCGCGCTCCACGATGCGGCCCTGGTGCAGCACCACGACCTCGTCGCAGACCTGGTTGACGACGGCCAGGTCGTGGCTGATGAGCAGGTAGGCGACCCCGTGCTGCTCGCGCAGGTCCTGCAGCAGGTTGAGCACCTGGGCCTGTACTGACACGTCGAGCGCGCTGACCGGCTCGTCGGCCACGATCAGGCGCGGCCGCGTGACCAGCGCCCGGGCGATGGCAATGCGCTGGCGCTGGCCGCCTGAGAATTCGTGCGGGTACTTGGCTGCGTCGGCACTGCGCAGGCCCACGTCGGCCAGCGCCTGCAGCACGCGCTCGCGCTGCTCGGTGCGGGCAAGGGGGCGCGCCTGGCCGGGCAGCGGCAGGGCGTCGAGCGGCTCGGCCACGATGCGCTCCACGGTCTGGCGCGGGTCCAGCGAGCTGTAAGGGTCCTGAAACACCATCTGGAAGCCCGCGCGTGCGGCGCGCAGCTCGGCGGCGGGCAGGCGGTGCAGGTCGCGGCCCTGCCATTCGACGCGGCCGGCATCGGGCACGTCCAGCGCCATCACCAGCCGCGCCAGGGTGGATTTGCCCGAGCCCGATTCGCCCACCACGCCCAGGCTGCGGCCGGCGTCGATCTGCAAGCTCACGCCCGCCAGCGCGGTGTGCTGCGGCCGGGGGGCGAAGAGGCCGGTGCGGGGCAGGGTGTAGCGGCGCTGCAGGTCGGTCACGCGCAGAAGCGGGGCCTTTGCGCCGTGTTCAGTGCCGAATGGGGCTTCAGCGTTTGATTCACCTGGATAATCAGCTATCGAATTGGTAGCAATTGACGTCATGCGGCGGCCTCCTGCGGCATGGCCGCATCCACTGCATCCAGCCGGATGCAGCGTGCCCGGTGGCTCGTGTGCGGCGGCACCGCCTGGGCGGCGGGCAGGCCGGCATCGCAGTCCGGCACGGTGAGGGCGCAGCGCCCGGCGAAGGGGCAGCCCGGCGGCAGGTCGGCCAGCTCGGGCACGGTGCCGGGAATGGTCGCCAGCCGGGCGCGGGGGCCAGCCAGCGGGCGCAACTGCGGCCGGGCCGCGAGCAGGCCGCGCGTGTAGGGGTGGGCGGGGCGGGCGAACACGGCGGCCGTGTCGCCGCTTTCCACCACACTGCCGCCGTACATCACCAGCATGCGGTCCACGTTCTGCGAGATCACGCCCAGGTCGTGCGAGATGAGGATCAGCGCCATGCCGCGCTCGTCCACCAGGTCAGCGATGAGGTCCAGGATCTGCTGCTGCAGCGTCACGTCCAGCGCCGTGGTGGGCTCGTCGGCGATCAGCAGGTCGGGCCCGCAGGCCAGCGCCATGGCGATGGTGATGCGCTGGCGCTGCCCCCCCGAGAACTGGTGCGGATAGGCATCGAAGCGCTGCACCGCCTGGGTGATGCCCACGCGCTCCAGGAGGGCGATGGCTTCGCTGCGCGCGGCGCGGGCGCTCAGGCCCAGGTGCAGGCGCAGCGGCTCGGCCACCTGGCGGCCGATGGAGTGGACCGGGTTGAGCGCCGTCATCGGCTCCTGGAACACCATGCCGATGCGGTGGCCGCGCAGCCGGCACAGGGTGGCATCGGGCAGGCCGAGCAGTTCCTGGCCATCGAAGCGCAGGCTGCCCGATGTTTCAGCGCCGTCGGGCAGCAGGCCCATCAGCGCCAGCGCCGTCAGCGACTTGCCGCTGCCCGATTCGCCCACGATGCCCAGCGTCTGGCCGCGCGCCAGGGTGAAGCCCATCTGCCGCACGGCCGTGGCCATGCCGCGCGACGTGGGCAGGCGCACGCTCAGGTCCTGGACCTGCAGGAGCGGCGAGGGCGTGGCGGGTGGCGTGGTCGTCATGTGGGGTGAAGCAGCGGCGCTCAGCGTTGCCGGGCCAGGCGCGGGTCCAGCGCATCGCGCAGGCCATCGCCCAGCAGATTGAGGCCCAGCACCGCCAGGGCGATGGCCGCGCCCGGCCACACGGCCAGCAGCGGCGCCTGGAACATCAGCGTCTGCGCCTCGCTGAGCATGCGGCCCCACGAGGGCTGCGGCGGCTGCGTGCCCAGGCCGAGGTACGAGAGCGCCGCTTCGGCCAGGATCGCCAGCGCGAAGTGGATGGTGGCCTGCACGATCAGCACCGGCAGGATGTTGGGCAGCACATGCTCGCGCGTGATGCGCCAGCGGCCCTTGCCGCAGGCCCGCGCCGCGAGCACGAAGTCGCGCGACCACACGGCGTTGGCCGAGGCCCGCGTGACCCGCGCGAAGGTCGGGATGTAGAAGAGGCCGATGGCGATGACGGCGTTGACCATGCCCGCGCCGAACACCGCCGCCAGCATGATGGCCGAGAGCAGGGCGGGGAAGGCGAAGGTGAAGTCCGCCAGCCGCATCACCACCTCTTCGACCCAGCCGCGCCGCGCCGCCGCCAGCAGTCCCAGCGCCACGCCGATGCCCGCGCCGATGCCCACCGCCACCAGGCCCACCAGCAGCGAGCTGCGCGCGCCCACCAGCAGCAGCGAGGCCACGTCGCGCCCGAAGGCGTCGGTGCCCAGCCAGTGCTGCGCGCTGGGCGGCTGCAGCTTGGCGGCCAGGTCCATGGCGTAGGGCGAGGCGGGCGTCCAGAAGAGCGACAGCAGGGCGGCCGCGGCCAGTAGGGCCGTAAGCACGGCGCCCAGCGTGAAGCTGGGGTGGCGCAGCACGCGCCAGCGCTGGTGCGGCCCGCTCATGCCGCGCCTGCCTTCACGCGCGGGTCGATCACCGCATAGAGCAGATCGACCACGGCATTGACCACCACCACCATGGCCGCCAGCAGCATCACGCAGTTGCGCACCACGATCAGGTCGCGGTTGGCGATCGACTGGAAGATGAGCCGGCCCAGGCCGGGCAGGTAGAACACGTTCTCCACCACGATGGTGCCGGCCAGCAGGTTGGCGAACTGCAGGCCCATCACGGTGACAACCGGAATCATCGCGTTGCGCAGCACGTGGCCCCAGAGCGCGGCGCGGCGCGAAAGGCCCTTGGCACGGGCGGTGCGCACGAAGTCCTCGCGCAGCACGTCGAGCACGGCCGAGCGCGTGATGCGTGCCAGGATGGCCGCCTGCACCACCGCCAGGGCAATGGCGGGCAGCAGCAGCGCCTGCAGCGCTGGCAGCACACCGCCGCCCGCGTCTTCCGTCCAGCCGGGAAAGCCGCCGGCCGAGAACCACTGCAGCTTCACCGAGAAGAGCAGGATCAGCAGGATGGCAAACCAGAAATTGGGAATGGCGATGCCGAGTTGCGCGAGGCCCATGACGCCCACGTCGCCCCAGCGGTTGTGGCGCGACGCGGCATAGACGCCTGCCGCGATGGCCAGCACGGTGGCGATGGCCATTGCCATCACGGCCAGCGGCACGGTCAGCGCCAGCCGCTCCCAGACCAGTTCGGCCACGGGCGTGCCGTAGGCGTAGCTCGTGCCCAGGTCGCCGGTGAGCATGCCGGCCACCCAGTGCAGGTAGCGGTGCAGCGCGGGCTGGTCCAGCCCCAGTTGCGTCGCGAGGGCCGCCACCGCCTCGGGCGCCGCATCGGGGCCCAGCAGCACCTGGGCCGCGTTGCCGGGCAGGATCTCCAGCACCAGGAACACGACGGCGGACGCGCCGGCCAGCGTGGCGGCCAGGGTCAGCAGGCGGCGAAGAACGAACAGGCCCATGCGGATGGCGAAGGGATGGGATGAACGGGGCAGGTGGGGCTTGCGGAGGGTTGGGGGGAGCATAGCGGCAAACCAACCGCCCGCTCGCAGGCGGGGGGCGCCGTGCGGGCATGGGCGTGCTGCGGCCAGGGGCATGCGGCCGGGGCGGATAATCAGCCCATGTCTCTCGCCTGCCGATTCCCCCGTTATCCTGCCGCTGTGCGGCCCCGCTGTGGGAGCATGCCATGGCATTGATGATCACGGCCGAGTGCATCAACTGCGACGTCTGCGAGCCCGAGTGCCCGAACGGCGCCATCTCCATGGGCGAGGAAATCTACGAGATCGAGCCGTCCAAATGCACCGAGTGCGTGGGGCACTTCGACGAGCCCCAGTGCGTGCAGATCTGCCCGGTGGCCTGCATCCCGGTTGATCCGAATCACACCGAAACCCGTGAGACGCTGTGGCAGAAGTTCGAGCGCCTGCAGGCGGCTGCCAGCGCCTGAGAGGCTTTCTCCGCCTCTGCCCTTGTAGATCAATCGCCTTTAGCTATTGAAAACGTAGCAAGCCTGGGCGCGATGTGTCTCAGGCCGCATCCGCCGGTCCGGCCGCTGCACCTTCCGCTGGCTTGTCTGCGGCGGGAGTCGCCGCAGCAGCCGGGCGCGGCGGCTTCGGCCGGGGCGGCTTGGTGGTGTGGACCTGTAGCGTGGCTTTCTCCATGTCGCCCGTGAGCATGGCCGGATAGGCCTTGAGCGAGTGCGCGATGCTGTCCTCGATCAGATTGCGGTGCTCGGGCGAGGGCTTCTTGAGCACCCAGTTCACCACCTCGGCCTTTACGCCCGGGTGGCCCACGCCGATGCGCAGGCGCCAGTAGTCGGCAGAACCCAGCTGGGCGTGGATGTCGCGCAGGCCGTTGTGGCCGGCGTGGCTGCCGCCGCGCTTGAGCTTGACCTGGCCCGGGACGATGTCGAGCTCGTCGTGCGCGACCAGGATTTCCTCGGGCTGGATCTTGAAGAAGCGCGCCAGCGCTGCCACCGACTTGCCCGACACGTTCATGAAGGTCTGTGGCTCCAGCAGCCACACGCTCTGGCCCTGCACGTTCACCCGCGCGACCAGGCCGTAGTAGCTGCGATCGGGCACCAGCGTGGCCTTCAACTCGCGCGCCAGCGCGTCGATCCACCAGAAACCGGCGTTGTGGCGGGTCGCTTCGTACTCGGGGCCGGGGTTGCCCAGGCCGACAAACAGTTTGATCATGATCTGCGGGATTATCCGTGCGCGCCAAAAGAAACGGCCCACGCGAAGGTGGGCCGTTCGGGGCAGTCCCGCCCGGAGGCGGTCTGCAAAGGAGCCGGGGCAGAGGGCCGCCCAGGCTTGCCTTGTCGCGAGTGCGATGGATTACTTCTTCTTGCCCTTGCCCTTGGCGGCTTCGGCAGCGGGGGCTGCACCGGCTGCCGGCGCTTCTTCTTCCACCACGGGGTTGGTCACGGACACCAGAACGGGGTTGTTCTGGCCGCCGCGAATCACGGGACGCAGGCCGCGGGGCAGCTTGATGTCCTTCAGGTGCAGCGAAGCACCCTTCTTCAGCGTGCTCAGGTCCACGGCGATGAACTCGGGCAACTCGGAAGGCATGCAGGTCACGTCGAGTTCGTTCACGACGGGGTTGACCAGGCACTTGTCCACCTTCACGGCGTCGGACTCTTCAGAGCCGCTGTAGTGCAGGGGCACCTTCACGTGCAGGCGGGTCTTGGCATCGACGCGTTGGAAGTCGATGTGCAGGATCATCTGCTTGTAGGGGTGGTATTGCACGTCACGCAGCAGAACCTTGCTGGTGGTGCCGGCAACTTCCATGTCCAGCACGCTGGAGTGGAATGCTTCCTTCTTCAGGGCATGCCACAGGGCGTTGTGATCGATCTCGATCAGTTGGGGTTCGGCGGCACCGCCATAGACGATACCGGGCGTGCGGCCCGTGTTGCGCAGACGGCGGCTCGCACCCGTACCTTGCTTGGCGCGCTCAAAAGCGACGAAGTTCATAGTTAGCTCCTGATGGGCCGGCCGCGACCAGCCTGGCCCTGTTGAAAAAGACCGCAGCACCTCCGTGGTGCCGCAGCCTGCTGTGTTCCCGAACGCACAAGCCTCCCGAAGGAGGCTTGGCTTGTTGCTGGCCACCCCGGCAGGGTGGCTGCGCATCAGAGGAGACTTCTCAGTCCGAGAACAGACTCATCACCGACTCACCCTTGGCGATACGCTGGATCGTCTCAGCGATCAGCGGTGCCACGGAGAGTTGGCGAATCTTGGTGCATTCCTTGGCGTTGTCGCTCAGAGGAATGGTGTTGGTCACGACCACTTCGTCGAGTGCGCCGCCCTTGGCGATGCGCTCGATGGCGGGACCGGAGAAAATGGGGTGCGTGCAGTAGGCGTACACCTTCTTGGCGCCGCGCTCCTTGAGCACTTCGGCTGCCTTCACCAGCGTGCCGGCGGTGTCGATCATGTCGTCCATGATCACGCAGTTGCGGCCTTCGATCTCGCCGATCACGTGCATCACTTCGGACACGTTGGCCTTGGGGCGACGCTTGTCGATGATGGCCAGGTCGCAATTGAGCTGCTTGGCCAGCGCACGGGCACGCACCACGCCGCCGACGTCAGGCGAGACCACGATCAGGTCTTCGTACTGCTTCTGGCGCAGGTCACCCAGCAGGACGGGCGAGGCGTAGATGTTGTCCACCGGAATGTCGAAGAAACCCTGGATCTGGTCGGCATGCAGGTCCATGGTCAGCACGCGGGCCACGCCCACGGCTTGCAGCATGTTCGCCACCACCTTGGCCGAGATCGGCACGCGGCTGGAGCGCGGGCGACGGTCCTGGCGGGCGTAGCCGAAGTAGGGGATCACGGCGCTGATGCGTTCGGCCGAAGCGCGCTTGAGCGCATCGACCATGATCAGCAGTTCCATCAGGTTTTCGTTGGTCGGCGCGCACGTGGACTGCACGACGAACACGTCGCGGGCACGCACGTTCTGCTTGATCTCGACGGTGACTTCACCATCGGAGAAACGACCCACATCGACAGCGCCCAGCGTGGTGCCGAGGTGCTTGGCAATCTCTGCCGCCATACCCGGGTTGGCGTTGCCCGTGAAAACCATGAAATCAGGTTGATTGGCTTGCATGAGCGACCCAGCTGGCTAGAGGAAAACGTCGGTGTGAGATAAGAATTTGGCAGGGGAAGAAGGATTCGAACCTTCGCATGCCGGAATCAAAATCCGGTGCCTTAACCAACTTGGCGACTCCCCTACACAGGTCGATTGCCGCGGGCAATCAACCGAAACTTTCATCTGCTGCCCACCCTTCGAGAGGATGGATCGCCAGATTTTCACATGCTCTGACTTGCCAGGTGCTGGGTGCATCCTTCAAATCGATCGCATGTTGCATTGTCGCAAACACTGCACTTCCAGAGCCCGTCATTCTAGCCTGCAACCCTTTCGAATTCAGCCACTGAAGGGCTTTTTCGATTTCGGGGCAGAGTGCCTGAGCGACTGGCTGCAAGTCGTTTCTACCAAATTGATAGTGTGCTGCAGCAAAGCCTTGAATTGTAGCACATGCAGAATCGCGTTTGAGGAAAGGACTTGAAAAAATCGATTTCGTATCCAACCCGGCTTCTGGCTTGACCACCGCAAAAGAGCTTCGCGGCAATTCGTGCATCAATTCGAGAGGCCGAATTATGTCACCAATTCCTTCCACCCAAGCGTTCCTGCCGCGTAAAAAAAACGGAACGTCGGCGCCCAGGCGCAGGCCGATGGCTTCGAGCTGGTGGCGCGGCAGGTCCAGCTTCCACAGTCGGTTGAGCGCAAGCAGGGCGGTAGCCGCATCCGAGGAGCCTCCGCCCATGCCGGCCTGAGCGGGAATGCTTTTGTGCACGCCGATGTGCGCGCCCAGGCTGCAGCCCGTGGCCGACTGCAGCGCCTTCGCGGCGCGCAGCGTGAGGTCGTCCGGTGGCAGTGCCATGGACAGGTCTTCGCGGGTGACGTGGCCGTCGGTGCGCAGATCGAAATGCAGCGTGTCGCACCAGTCGATCAGCATGAACACGGACTGCAGCAGGTGATAGCCATCGGGGCGCTGGCCCGTGATGTGGAGAAAGAGGTTGAGCTTGGCCGGAGCCGGCACGTCGTACAGCGATTGCATTCGTGGCTCTTCAGCGGCTCAGGATGACGCGCAGCGTGGCCTGCGGCATGGGTGAAAAGCGCTGGGCCACCAGCCTTCCGTGCTCCTGCAGCGCGCTCAAATCCACCTGCCAGCCGGGCGTCTGCACGGCCTCGCCGTTCAGCCAGCTGAAGAGGGCCGACACGGGCAGCGCGCTACCGGTGAGCGTCTGCACCAGTTGTTCGAGCGAGCCGGATTCCGTCCGCTTCTGCCCGTCCATCAGCACGGCATGCCCGGGGGACCACTCGAGGCGCGCCATGACGTTGCCCAGTGGGTTGAGGAGCGTGAGCTGCCCTCGCTCCGGTCGGCCCGTCAGCTCGAACCCGGCATTGAAAGATTGGGCGGAGGGGTCATCGACCATCAGCGACAGGCGGCCGCTCCAGGCGCCGTTGGCCGGATCGGGGCCGGGCGCGGGGGCGGGGGGCTGGGCGCAGGCGGCCAGCAGGCCGCAGAGCGCCAGCGAGGCCAGCAGGCCACGGCGGCGGTTGAGCAGGCTCACAGGCTCACTCCCAGGCGCTTGAGCGTGTCCTTGAGCGTGCCGTTGTCGGGGTTGAGCTGCTGGCCTTGGCGCCATACGGCCTTGGCCTGGTCCTGCTGGCCCATGCTCCAAAGCACTTCGCCCAGGTGGGCGCCGATCTCGGCATCGGGCTGGGCCCTGAAGGCCTCCTGCAGCAAGCGCGCGGCCTCCTCGCGATGGCCGAGCTTGAACTCCACCCAGCCCAGGCTGTCGGTGATGAATGGGTCGCCAGGGGCCAACTGCAGCGCCTTGGCGATCAGCTCCCGGGCTTCCTGCAGCTTCACGCCGCGTTCGGCGAAGGAATAGCCCAGCGCGTTGTAGGCATGCTGGTAGCCGGGCTGGCGCGCGATGATGGCGCGCAGCTGGCGCTCCATCACGTCGAGTTTGCCCAGGCGCTCGGCCAGCATGGCCTGTTCGTAGGCCAGGTCCACGTCGTCGGGGTAGCGGGCCACCGCCTGGCTCTGCACTTCGTAGGCGGCGGCGTATGCCTGCACTTCGCGCAGCAGCTGCACTTCGGCCAGTAGCTTCTGCTTTTCCTCGTCCGCCGTCTTGGCGGGCAGGGCGCGCAGAACAACGCGCGCTTGCGTGATCTTGCCCTGCTTGGCCAGCAAGGACGCGCGGCGGCTCTGCGCGCTGATGAGGGCGGCGGGGTTGTCGATGCGGTTCAGCCACGCGTCGGCCTGGGCGAAGTCGCCGCGTTTTTCAGCTACCTGTGAAAGCAGCAGGTAGGCCTGGGTCTGTGCATTGGCGCGCGTCTCGCTGGGCGGCAGTGGCTCCAGGAGGGCCAGGAACTTCTGGAGCGACGCCTCGGCCTGGGGCAGCCGGTTGGCCTGGAGGTTCAGGGAGGCATCCACCAGCCAGGCCTCGGCCATGTCGGGTCTTTCGCGGGTGACGGCTTCCAGCTGCGCCTGCGCTTCCGCGAACCGCTGCCCTTCAAGCAGGACACGGGAGTAGGTCATGCGGATCTCGGGAATCGGCGTGCCAGCGAAGTAGGGCTTGAGCAAGGCTTCGGCATCTTTCACGCCGGATTCCATGAGCAGCAGCGCCAGGAGCGCCGCGCCGTCGTTGGTGGGCTCCAGTTCGCTGGCACGACGTGCAGCTTCGAGCGCGCCCGCCTTGTCGCCAGAGGCCAGCCGCATCCGTCCGATGGTGATCCAGGCGCTGGGCGCCACCGCTGGATTGTTGAGCTCGTTGGCCAGGGCCTTCTCGACCACTGCAGTCGCCTGCGCCTTGTCGGAGCCGCGCCCGTAGAGTTGTGGCAGGGCCTGGATCGTGGCGATGCGCGTGCGCGGCGCGGAGGCGGCCAGTTCCTGCTTCAACAAGTCGGTGGTCTCGTCGATGCGGTTGAGGGCGATCAGGATCTGCAGCAGGAAGCGGTTGGCTTCCCGGGACTGCGGCAACGCCTCTTTCCAGGCCTGGGCCGCGATCAGCGCGGACTGGCCCGAGCGCGCCTGCAGGGCGATCTCGGTGGCCCGGCGATAGAGCTGGCCGTCGCGGCTGCGGCGGGCGGCCTCCAGCATGAGTGCATAGGCTGTGCCGGGGTCTCCGCTGCTGGCGGTCATCTCGCTGACCAGGATTTCGTAGAACAGCTCGGCGTTGAGAGCCGCGGCTTCGTCGTCGGACGACGGGGCGGCATGCGCTGCAGCCGCCTTGGGCAGCGAGGGCGAGGTCTGCGACGGCTTGGACTGCTGCGTGGCGGCCATCGCGGAACCTGTGGCCAGAAGGCAGGCCAGCGCAATGGCCCTGTAGCGACATGATTGCATCATCGACTCATAATAATCCATGCCTTTCCTCCTTTTCGTCGAGACCCCGGATGCCTGAGTTACCCGAAGTCGAGGTCACCCGGCGCAGCTTCGAAAGCCGCATCGCCGGCGCGCAGATCCGCTCCGTGACGTTGGGCAAACCCCTGCGCTGGCCGCTGGGCCGCGAGCCGTCCGGCCTGGCGGGCCGGCAGGTGCTGGGGGTGCGGCGTCGGGGCAAGTACCTGCTGGTCGATCTGGACGACGGTAGCCTGCTGCTGCTGCATCTGGGCATGTCGGGCAGTCTGCGCTTCGCCGGCGACCTGCCCGAGGCGGGCGCGCACGACCATTTCGACATGGTGACCGATCGCGGCACCTTGCGGTTGCATGATCCGCGCCGCTTCGGCGCAGTGGTCTGGGCTGCCCACGAGGACGACCCCGTGGCGCGCAAGCTGCTGCAGAACCTGGGCCCGGAGCCGCTGGACGACGGTTTCACGTTCGAGGCATTCCACGCGGGCCTGCAGGCCAGCCGTGTGCCTATCAAGCTGCTGCTGCTCAGCGGCAAGATCGTCGTCGGCGTGGGCAACATCTACGCGTCTGAAGTGCTGTTCCTTGCCGGCATCCGTCCCACGGCGCGGGCCAGCAGCATCGGCCCGTTGCGGGCGCGCCGCCTGCATGCGGCGATCCGCCAAGTGCTGGCGCGGGCGGTGGAGCGGGGTGGCAGCACTTTGCGCGACTTTTCCAGTGCCGACGGCAATGCCGGCCATTTCCAGCTGGAAGCCAATGTCTATGGGCGAGAGCTGCAGCCTTGCCGGGCGTGCGGCACGCCGATCAAGCTGCTGCGACAGGGCCAGCGCAGTACCTTCTACTGCCCGCGCTGCCAGCGCGCCTGACGCCGGCGCGCAGGCAGCGTGGGCCGTGGCGCGATGCTATATTTTCAACTCTCTGCGGCCCGCTCGGGCTGGTTGACGCACGCCATCCTGGGAGCACCGTGGGCCCTTCATTCAACGAACAGTTCGACCAGCATGGTGCCTGGAGGCGCGCGTTCGCGCAGCAGTTGCGCCAGCTGGCCGATTGGATGGGATCTTGCGAGCTGATGGACGCGGCCGTGCAGGAGCGACTGCATCGCCTGGAAGAGCAGGTGCGCAGCGACAAGGTCATGGTGGCTTTCGTTGCGGAGTTCTCGCGCGGCAAATCCGAGCTCATCAACGCCCTTTTCTTCGCATCCTACGGGCGCCGCATCATGCCGGCCAGCGCGGGTCGCACCACCATGTGCCCGACCGAACTGGCCTACGACCCGGCCACTCCGCCCAGCTTGCGTCTGTTGCCCATCGAAACCCGCCAGGCGCCTCAGAGTCTGGCCGACTGGCGCCTGCGGGCGGAGCAGTGGGTGCAGATTGAACTGGATGTGGACAACGCCGAGCAGCTGGCCCAAGCCTTCGAGAAAGTCTCCGAAGTGCGCCGCGTTCCGGTGGAAGAAGCCCGCGCACTGGGGTTCTGGCGCGATGAGGTCCAGCAAGTCGATGCGACCACCGCTGCCGCCGGCAACCCCGTGCCGGATGCCGATGGCCTGGTCGAGGTGCCGCGCTGGCGGCATGCGCTCATCAACATTGCTCATCCGCTGCTCAAGCAGGGGCTGGTGATTCTGGACACTCCCGGGCTCAATGCCGTGGGCGCCGAACCTGAGCTCACCATCAACCTCATTCCACAGGCCCATGCAGTGCTGTTCATGCTGGGGGCGGACACGGGCGTGACCCAGTCCGACCTTGCCATCTGGCGCGAGCATCTGGCGCCTGCAGGCCAGGCCGCCGACGCGCGGCTGGTGGTGCTGAACAAGATCGACACCCTGTGGGACACGATCAACACACCCGCCCAGGTGCATGCGCAGCTGGACCGCCAGTGCCGCAGCGCGGCCGAAATGCTGGGCATGCCCCTCGCGCAGGTGCTGCCGGTGTCGGCGCAGAAGGGCTTGCTGGCCAAGATGCGGCACGATGAGGGCTTGCTGGCCATGAGCGGCTTGCCGCAGCTCGAAGACGCGCTGGCCCAGGGCATCATGGGCCGTCGCCAGGCCATCCTGCGGTCGACCGTGGCTTCCGGCGTCGAACAACTGCGCGCAGAAGCCGAGCGCACCATCCACATCCGCCGGCGCGATCTGGACGACCAAATGCTGGAGCTGCGCAGCCTGCGCGGAAAGAACGCCCAGGTGATCGACAACATGCGCGGCCGGATCGAGCAGGAGCAGCGCGAATTCGACGCCAGTGCCGCGCGCATTCAGGCCGTGCGCGCCGTGCATCTGCGCCTGCTGCGCGAGATCTTCCAGCAGCTGGGCGCGCGTTCGCTGAAGACGGAAATGGCCGCGCTGGAAGAGGCTCTGCAGGCGCGCGGCCTCAAGCTGGGCGCACGCAAGATCTACATCGACACCTTCAGCCGCCTGCGCCAGCTGTTGAGCAGCGCCCAGGGCTCCGGCAGTGAGATCCATGCGATGCTGAGCGGTACCTTTCGCCAGCTCAATGCCGAGTACGGCTTCTCCCTGCAGGCGCCTGCGCCGCCGTCGCTGGCACCTCTGGTGCAGGAGCTGCAGCAGATCGAGGACCGCCACCTGCAATACCTGGGCGTCGGCAACACCTTGCGGCTGGTGCAGCCGGAATTCACCGAGCGCCTGGTGCGGGCGCTGGGCACGCGGCTGCGGGCCGTGTTCGAGGCTGCGGCCAACGAGCTGGAGCTGTGGAGCAAGTCGGCCACGGCCCAACTCGATGCCCAGCTGCGCGAGCGCAAGCGCAGCTTCGCGCGGCGCATCGAGGCGGTGGATCGCATCCGCCACGCCGCCAGCGGGCTGGTCGAGCGCATCGCCGACATCGAGCTGGCCGAACAGCGGCTCACGGAGACGCATGCCCGGCTGCAGAGCCTCACGCAGCAGCTGCTTGAGTTGCCCCGGCCCGAGGCGGGCGAGAGCACCCCTCCGAAAGAAACCCTTCCCGCATGAGCGTTCAGAACGAAGACATCGCCACCCTGGTCGTGCGGTGGCAGGCCAGCCATGGCCGCAACCATCTGCCCTGGCAGAACACGAGAGATCCCTACCGCGTCTGGCTGTCCGAGGTGATGCTGCAGCAGACCCAGGTCGCCACCGTGCTCGATTACTACGCACGCTTCCTGGCGCGCTTTCCCGACGTACGCGCGCTGGCCGAGGCCCCGCAGGACGACGTGCTCGCGCTCTGGGCGGGCCTGGGCTACTACAGCCGGGCACGCAATCTGCACGCCTGTGCCCAGCAGGTGATGGAGCGGCACGGCGGCGCCTTCCCACGCACGGTGGAAGAGCTCTCCGCGCTGCCGGGCATCGGCCGCTCCACGGCGGGGGCGATCGCATCGTTCTGCTTCGGCGTGCGGGCGCCCATCCTGGATGCCAACGTGCGGCGCGTGCTCACGCGCGTGATGGGCTTCGATGCCGACCTGGCCGTGGCGAAGAACGAGCGCCAGCTCTGGGCGCAGGCCGAGGCGCTGCTGCCCACGCGGGATCTGCCCACCAGCATGCCGCGCTACACGCAGGGCCTGATGGACCTGGGTGCCAGCATTTGCTCTCCACGCAAGCCGGCCTGCATCGTCTGCCCGTTGAATGCGGCTTGCGTAGCGCGGGCGGACGGTCACCCCGAGGATTACCCGGTGCGCACCCGCAAGCTGAACCGCAGTTCTCAGGCCTGGTGGCTGCTGCTGCTGCTGCGCGATGCGGGCGGCCGGGTCTGGCTGGAGCGCCGCCCGCAGGCGGGTATTTGGGCCGGGCTCTACTGCCCGCCCGCATTCGAGGATCGCGCGGCGCTCTGTGGCGCCGTGCGCGCGGGTGGAGGCAATGCCGGCGCCTTGCACGACATGCCCGCATCGCTGCATGTGCTCACGCACCGTGACCTGCATCTGCACCCGGTGCTGGTGGCCCAGGATGAGGTGAGCGGCCGGATGGCGGGCGAGGGCCAAGGCTCGGGCAGCGGCTGGTTCGACCGCGCGCAGTGGCAGGCGCTGGGCCTGCCTGCGCCCATCCGCAAGATGCTGGATGCCTTGCCACCCGCTTGATGGCTGCCGCGCGGTGAGCAGGGCGGATGTCAGGTCTGGAGAGCGGTGGCAGGCCTGCGCCACACGCCATTCGGTTTGTGGCGAAAAATGCCTGTAGCCCTTGCTCTCTGGGCGCTGCCAGCTATTTTTTTGATAGCGAATGTGCCTGGGCTTGCGCTCAGCGCCCATCCAGCTCGCGGTGCCGGCGCAGCGTCGTCCAGTCCTGGCTGAACTGCCGCGCGAGCGTCTCCACCAGATAGACCGAGCGGTGCTGCCCGCCCGTGCAGCCGACTGCCACCGTCACATAGCTGCGGTGGTTCTGTGCCAGGGCCGGCAGCCAGTGCTGCAGGAAGCCGCCGATGTGAGCCCGCATCGCGTCCACCGCAGGCTGCTGCAGCAGATAGTCGATCACCGGCTGGTCCTTGCCCGTCAGATCGCGCAGTGGAGGTTCGTAGTGCGGGTTGGGCAGCATGCGCACGTCGAAGACGTAGTCGGCATCCACCGGCACGCCGCGCTTGAAGGCGAACGACTGGAACACCAGGGTCAGCTGGCCCGGTGGGGTGCTCATCAGGCTCTTGACGTAGCTTTGCAGTTGCGAGGCGCGAATCGCACTGGTGTCGATGACATGAGAGTGCTCGCGCAGCTCGGCCAGCAGCTCGCGCTCCAGCTCGATGGTCTGCACCAGCCCGCGCTGGCCGTCACGCAGATCGTCCTTGGACAAAGGGTGGCGGCGGCGCGTTTCGGAGAAGCGCCGTACCAGGGTGTCGGTCGTGGAGTCGAGGAACAGCGCTTGCACCCTCGTGCCTTGCGCGCGCAGGCGCTCGAGTTGCTGGGGCACCTGGGGCAGGGCGGTCATGCTGCGCACATCCATGGCGATCGCCAGGCGGTGGCCGTGGTGCGCATGCTCCAGCGCGACGAAGGCGGCCAGCAGTTCGGGGGGGAGGTTGTCCACGCAGTAGTAGCCTGCGTCTTCCAGCGCATGTAGCGCGACGGACTTGCCGGAGCCGGACATGCCGGTGATGAAAACGATGTCGAGTGCCATGGTGCGTCCGTCAATGCCTTGCTTCGGAGGGCTGCTGCGCGCCGTCCAGCATTTCGCGCGCGTGCGCCAGCGTGGTGGCCGACAGGCGTTCGCCGCCCAGCATGCGTGCCAGTTCCTTCACTCGGGCGTCTTCGGCTGCGGACTGCACGGAGCTGGTGGTGTTGCCGGCGCGCTTGTGCTTGGCCACCACCAGATGATGATCGGCGCAGGCGGCCACCTGAGGCAGATGGGTCACGGCCAGCACCTGCCGGTCGCGGCCGAGCTGCTGCATCAGCCGGCCCACCGTCTCCGCCACGGCGCCGCCCACGCCGGAATCCACCTCGTCGAAGATCAGCGTCGGCGCTTCGCCCAGTTCGCTGGTGGTGACCGAAATGGCGAGCGAGATGCGCGAAAGCTCGCCGCCCGAGGCCACCTTGCCGATGGGCTTGGGCGCCATGCCCGGATGGCTGCTGACCAGGAAGCTGATGGCGTCGGTGCCGTGCGGGCCGGGTTCGGGCGCGGGCTCCACCACCACCTCGAAGCGGCCGCCCGTCATGCCCAGGCCCTGCATGGCCTGGGTGATGGCCTGCGCCAGCTGGGGCGCGGCCTTGGCGCGGCGCTGTGACAGCGTGCGGGCCGCCTTGGCATAGGCACCGGCTGCGGCCTGCTCGGCCGCTTCCAGCGCGGCCAGGTCGGCGGCGGCGTCGAGCCGCTTCAGATCGTCCGTCCAGCCCTGCAGCAGGGTGGGCAGTTCGGCCGGCGTGCGCTTGTAGCGCCGCGCGAGCGACATCCATAGCGACAGGCGCGCATCGAGTTCCTGCAGGCGATCGGGGTCCAGTTCGGTATGGCGCAGATAGCTCTGCAGCGAATGCGCCACGTCGCTGGCCTGCGCCAGGCACGAGGTGAGCACCTCGTTCATCGACCGGAATGCCTCGTCCATCTGCTCATAGTCCTGCAGCAGATGCTGGGCCTGGGCCAGCCGCGAGAGCGCGCCGCTATCCTCCTCTTCTAGCGCGGACAGGGCGCCCTGTGCGCTGTCCAGCAGGGCCTGCGCGTTCGACAGGCGCGTGTGCTGCGCATTCAGCTCATCCCATTCGTCGTTGCCCGGGGCCAGCTTGCCTACTTCGCCGATCTGCCACTGCAGACGCTCGCGCTCCTGCAACAGCGTATCTTGTGCGCTGCGGGCCTGGGTGAGGGCCTTGCGCGCATCGCGCCAGGTGGTCCACAGCCCGGAGAGCGGCCCAGGCTGAGTGCCCGCATAGGCATCGAGCAGGCCGCGGACGGCGTCTTGCCGCGTCAGGCTCTGCCAGGCGTGCTGGCCATGGATGTCGAGCAGATGCCCGCCCGCGGCCCGCATCTGCGTCGCGGTGACCGGCACCCCATTGATCCAGGCCCGGCTGCGGCCCTGCAGGTCGATGGTGCGGCGCAGCAGCAGGCTGCTGCCGTCCCCCGGAATGCCGGCCTCGTCAAGCCATGGCTCTAGCGCGGCCGGGGCATCGAATTCGGCGGCCATATCGGTGCGCTCCGCGCCTTCGCGGATCACGCCGGTGTCCGCGCGACCGCCCAGCAGCAGCTGCAGCGCGTCGATCAGGATGGATTTGCCGGCGCCGGTTTCGCCGGTCAGTACGGTGAAGCCCGTCTGCAGGTCCAGTTCAAGACTTTCGACGATGACGAAATCGCGCAGCGCGATCCGCTTGAGTGCCATGCTCAGGAGCCCCCTTCATTCCAGCGCAGCTTCTTGCGCAGGGTCGCAAAGTAATTCCATCCGCGGGGGTGCAGGAAGCGCACGCGGTGCTGCGACCTGCGCACCAGGATGCGGTCGCCATGCAGCAGCGAGGCGAGCGACTGCATGTCGAAATTGGCGCTGATGTCGCGGCCGCCCACGACTTCCACCGCCACCTCCGTCGTGTCGGACAGCACGATCGGCCGGTTCGACAGCGTGTGCGGCGCGATGGGGACCAGCACCCAGCCCGGAATGGAGGGGTGCAGCATCGGCCCGCCAGCCGACAGCGAATACGCCGTGGAGCCGGTGGGCGAGGCGATGATGAGCCCGTCCGCGCGTTGGTTGGCAACGAAGTGCCCGTCCACTTCCACGCGCAGCTCCACCATGCCCGATGTCGCCCCGCGGTTGACCACCACGTCGTTCAGAGCCAGGGCCTCGAATACGCATTCGCCGCCGCGCATCACGCGCGCATGCATCAGCGGGCGCGTGTCTTCTTCGTACTCACCCTCCAGCATCGGGGTGAGCGTCGCCTCGAAGCCCTCGAGCGGAATGTCGGTGATGAAGCCCAGCCGGCCCTGGTTGATACCGATCAGCGGCGTGCCGTAGCTCGCCAGCCGACGGCCCACGCCCAGCATGGTGCCGTCGCCGCCCACCACCAGGCCCAGGTCGCACTGGCGTCCGATCGCATCCACATCCAGCACCGTATAGCCCTCTAGCCCCGTGTTCGCGGCGGTCTCCGCCTCCAGCAGCACTTCGCAATCCCGGTCCCACAGGAACCTGGCGATGCGCTCCAACACCTGGAGGGAGTCGTTGGAGGCCGCCGCTGCACTGGGGCTCTGGTACTTGCCAATGAGCGCCACGCGCCGGAAAGAAGACTTCATGCAGAAATTACATCATTAAAATGAGTCAATGCTCGATGATCGTGCCAAGTTGTTGCTGAAAGCGCTGGTGGAGCGCTATATCGCCGACGGCCAACCCGTGGGCTCGCGGACCTTGTCGCGGGCTTCGGGGCTGGAACTGTCTCCGGCGACGATCCGCAACGTCATGGCCGATCTGGAAGAGCTGGGGCTGATCGCCAGTCCGCACACCTCCGCCGGCCGCATTCCCACCGCCAAGGGCTACCGTCTGTTCGTGGACACCATGCTCACCGTACAGCGCGGGCAGCTGATGGCCCCCGAGCTGGTGCCCGAGCAGCCGCAGAAGGTCATCGCCAACGCCGCCAACCTGCTCTCCAGCCTGTCGCAGTTCGTCGGCGTGGTCATGGCGCCCCGGCGGGCGTCGGTGTTCCGGCACATCGAATTCCTGCGGCTTTCCGAGCGG
The DNA here is from genome assembly GCF_057642795.1 of Paracidovorax sp. Taxonomy (NCBI): domain Bacteria; kingdom Pseudomonadati; phylum Pseudomonadota; class Betaproteobacteria; order Burkholderiales; family Comamonadaceae; genus Paracidovorax; species Paracidovorax sp. Next base: position 176,293 of record NZ_JBXYZY010000037.1, on the reverse strand, counting down.
CGCTTCCTGGTCATCATCGTCTCGCCCGACGGCGACGTGCAGAACCGCGTCATCTTCACCGACGCCGACTATTCGCAGTCGCAGTTGGTGGAGGCCGCCAACTTCCTCAACGCCCACTACACCGGGCTCACGATGGAGCAGGTGCGTGAGAGGCTCAAGTCCGAGGTCGATCAGCTGCGCGGCGAGATCGCCGAGCTGATGCAGGCGGCGGTCAATGCCGGGACCGAGGCGCTTACCGAATCGCAGGACGAGGTGGTCTTCTCCGGCGAGCGCAACCTGCTGGCCGTGAGCGATTTCTCCAGCGACATGGGCCACCTGCGCCGGGCCTTCGATCTTTTCGAGCAGAAGACGCAGATCCTGCGGCTGCTGGACATCTCCAGCAAGGCCGAGGGCGTGCGCATCTTCATCGGCGGCGAAAGCCACGTCGTTCCGTTCGAGGAGTTGTCCGTCGTCAGCGCTCCCTACGAGGTCGACGGCCAGATCGTCGGCACGCTGGGCGTGATTGGCCCGACCCGCATGGCCTACGACAAGATGATCCAGATCGTGGACATCACGTCGCGTCTGGTGACGAACGCACTCAGCCACCGCAAATAAGCGCGGAGTAAACACATACAATCCGTGCGTGTCTGGCCGACTGCGGCGCTGGCGCATGGGGCGTTAGCTCAGTTGGTTAGAGCAGGGGACTCATAATCCCTTGGTCGTCGGTTCAAGTCCGCCACGCCCTACCATTTTCTTGGTCTCCATCGAGTTTGCGCTGGAGCCATGTCCAGCGCAGGTTTCAGTCCCCCCTGGCATCCCATCTGCCGCACTGTTAGATGTTACGGGTGGGCTCGTCTCCGTTTGATGAAGTGTTGTCGGCTGCGCCTGCGGCCGTCCGACGCCGCAACTGCCGGGCTTCGCTTACCTGTTCATTTCCATGTTCGCCCAGCGGTGGCACGACGTGGTCCTTGGTGGACTAGAGGGGGTGCGCTCCGGGCACCCAAGCTTGCATGCTGGCGCCGGGACAAGGTGACGCTCATGGACCGAGTGCGCATGCTCGATCCGAAGCCCGATGCGGCCGTAGTCAATGAAACCCTTCGCCCTGCTATGGATCTGCTGCCCCCCTTGCATGACGCCAGCATCGCCAGCACCTGGGCCGTGGATGGGGACGGCACACCCGATGGCGTGCCGGGGATCGGGGGGGGCGTTCTGGCAGCGGGGTTTTCGGGCGACGGCTTCGGCATCCGTTGGGGTGCGGGCCACCGCATTTCTGATCTGATCCCGGTCGGCGCGCCACTTTTTGATCCTCGCCCCTAGCAGCCGCAGCGCTTGCAGGAACCAACCTACGGACAGGTGCCGGAACTCTGGGCACGCTGTGTCGCGGCGATGCGGGTACCCGGGTCCATGAGCCAGCGATGTGCCGAGCACTTCTCATCCCTCCAAGCCGGGAAAAAGCATGGGGGCTGCAAAGTTTTTCGGAGGGCCCCAAAGTTGCGCTACAATCACGCATCGGCTTTAAAGCAGCTGCCTAAAAGGCAAAAGTTAAAAAGTCGATTTTTTGAAGTAGCAAGAAAATTCATGCTATAATTCAAAGCTTAGCGGCTGTAGCTCAGCTGGATAGAGTACTTGGCTACGAACCAAGGGGTCGTGGGTTCGATTCCTGCCAGCCGCACCAAACGGTAAGCCCTGCAAGATCTTGATCTTGCAGGGCTTTTTCCGTTGTGGGGAGCGCTTTCACGCTACCCGCTCCAGAAGCCCTTGGGGGACTTTTGGGGGAGTCGCACCAGCCAGGCGCGCCTGGTGCTCCGCGCGTAAGGTGGTGAGCGTCTTGTTCCACGCGCCCGTGTCCGCCTTGATCTTCTCCAGGGCGCCGTGCAATTCCACGATCTGCGCCATGCTGTAGTGCTGGGTTACGTTCTTCGTGGAGTGCCACAGCACATCCGACACGGTGCCCTCGGCCACGCCGGCTTCGCGCAGGCGCATGCCCACCGTGTGCCGCAGGTCGTGCACGTGCAGGTCGCCCAGGCGCGCCGCCTTGCGCGCGTTCTGCCACCCCGTGTTGTTCATCGTGCCGATGGGGCGGTAGGCCATGGCCGGCTCCTGATCCAGCTTGGTCACGCGCTCCCGGCGGTACACGAAGACGAACTCGGGGTGCTGGCCGCGCGCGGCCTCGATCACCGATTGAGCCACGCTGTTGCACACGATCAGCCGGTTCTTGCGCCGACCTTTCACGTGGGCACGGGGCACGTCGAACACCGACACGCCCAGCTCCGGCACCGGGATCTCCCAATCCCAAAGCAGGCTGCACACCACGTCGTCGCGCACGCCCGTGTTCAAGATGAACAGGGCCATGCGCGCCAGGTGATCGGGCAACTGCGGCAGCAGCTGGCGCTGCTCGGCCCAGCTGATGGGCCGCGGCTCGCGCTGGTGGCCGACCAGGGGCAGCATGGTGATCTTCGGCGGGTGCTGCAGCCACGTGCGGCCATCTTCATCGCGCCAGGCTGATGCGGCCAGATTAAGAATCCGGCGCACCACGCCGAGCGCGAGGTTGATGGTCTTGTTCGCGCGGCCCTCGCCCTTGCGCGCAGCAACGTAGGGCGCAAGGCTCGCGTCGTGGATCTGCGGCAAGGTGAGGTGGCCGATGAAGGGCATGATGGACTGCAGCAAGTACGCCTCGGTGACGATGGAGGCCTTGTCCCGGTGCGTCATCAGGTAGTGTGCGGCGGCAGCGTCGAACAACCGCTCGGCGCGCACCCCGTGGAGTACTACCTCGCGCTTGTCCGCAAGCTGCTTGATGAGCCAGCGCTCTGCCTCTTCGTAACTTGTGAGACCGCGCTGGCGAAATCGAGTGCCTTTCCACCACTTGTCGACTTCCCAGGTTCCGTTTTTGCCGGCGTAGATGCCGGTCGATTTTTGGCCCATGTGTTCCTTCCTTCCTTGTTGCTGGGCCGTCCGTTCCAGGGCGCATTCTGCGCTTGCGGCGCCTGGCCATCGTTGGCGGCGGGCGCTGGCAGGTGCTGGCCAGCGGCCTCAGTCTTCATTTCGTCGAACAGGCGATCGAGGTCGTGCCGGTCGTAGATCAGGCTCACGCCCTGGTGCATGCCCGTGAGGCGCGGCGCCCAGTGGGCCTCCCACGTGCGGCGCTTGACCCCGACGTAGGCCATGGCTTCCTGCTGCGAGAGGCCGCGTTTCATGACGGGAACTCGTCGTGTGTGCGGCCGTCGAGCGCGCGGCCGGCGGCCTTCTTGCCTTTGCGAACAAGGCCGCGATACGGTACGTCGTCGTGCAACAGGTCGACGTGATCCACAAAGTGGCCGTCCGCGCTGAGAAATCCGTCATGTTCCATGGCAGCGTCGTAGAACTCGTCGTCGCCATGCTTGGCTACCAGCGGCGTTTGCATGCCTGTATCGAGTTCCTGCCATTCGCCCCACTGCTTGAAGAAGAACGGCACGCCGGCCGCAGCGCACTGGTCACGGAGGCTGCGGGCCCAGTCCGGATGCATGGGGCGCGCGCCGGGGCCGCTCTCTCCACCAACAATCACCCAATCCAGGCCGCGGCGGATGGGCGCCTTCTCGTGCTCGGCCAGTCCGGGATCACCAAGCATTCCCCAGATGCCGCGGCTCTCGCACACTGGGCACTTGCCGTCAGCATCCAGCGGCCCGGCATGGCGCTCGCAGTGCTGCGCAGCCCAGCGCCAGATGATCACGGATTCCAGAAGCGGTTCCATGGACAGGAACCGCACGCGGGCCGGCACGGCCAGCAGCTTCGGGACGTCGCGGTCGGCCTCCTCTTGGCTCACGACAGTGGCGCCGATCCAGACGTTCGCCGGCCAGGGGCGAGCGGAATCAAGATAGGCGTCCGCGTACATGCTGCGAGCGTTCCCGATCCGCTTGGTCAGCAGCAGCCAGTCCAAGTGGGGCGTGGCCTGGATCAGGTCGAACAGATCGCGGCGCCACTGCGCAGGCACGGCGTTGTCGAACACGTCGGCGAGGGACGCGCAGAACACGCGCTGCCGGCGACCATGTTCGGCGTAGAACGCTTCGTGCGCTGCGTCCCAGCGCTTAACGGCTCCCCAGGCGGCCGGACTGGTGCGGTGGCGTGGCGCATGCACGCCCCACGTCTCCATGCCCTTGGCGCGCAGCACGCGTACCGGCGTGCTTTTCTCCGCGTAGCAGCGCAGGCAGGCCGGCGACACTTTCTGGCAGCCGATCCACGGGTTGAAGGTGTGGTCGCACCATTCGATCTTGCTGTTCGCGCTCATGATGGGATCGCCTCCTTGGGCACGTTGAAGAAGCCCAGCCGCCCCTTCCATGGCACGAAGGGCATGGGGCGGCTGTCGCGCAGCACGAAGCCGTAGATCGGGTCGCCGAAAGGGTTCTCCATCTTCCAGGGCGAGGGGTGCGACGTCACGCAGTCCACAACGCGCGTCCAGCCCACGAAGCCGCCGCGCTGCAGGTCTTCATAGGCCGGCATGTCGCGGGGCAGAAGGCCCGAGAGTTCCAACTCGCCGACGGTGCTGTCGTAGTAGCGGCGGGACATCGTGACGCCGGCATGCACCAGCAGCTGGCCCCGAAAGTTCGTGGGCCAGTCGCGGTTCTCGATGTCCTTGTGGCCGTTGACGATGAGCCAGGCCCAGGGCTGGCGGATGCTGAGGGCTGGGATCATGTGGCGCTCCCTGCTGTGAGGTCGGTAGGGGTGACGATGCGCAGATGGCCGCCGCCCTGGCTCTGGGTTCGGGCGATGACACGCTGCGTGGCCTTGTGCAGTTCGGCGGCGGTGAGTTGCCGCAGCTGGTGGTCGTGCAGGTCGATCGCGCTGGTGATGGCGTCCATCTCGTACCAGTGCAGCGGGGTCGGTCGCCAAGTGCCGGAGGCCTCGGCGCGGGTGGTGATGCTGAGCAGGGCGACGATGGCTGCTTCGAAGTGGCCGCGCATGCCGCGCACGAACTTCTGGTTCTCGATCTCCAGCGCGATGTCCATCGTGCTGCGCAGCACCTGCACCTGCAGCTCGGTGGCCACGCCCTCACGCAGGCGTGTGGCACAGATCTGCACGGAGTCCATCGTCTCGCGGATCTCGTGCTCGGTGATGCGCGTGTGGCGCAGCTGGGCCTTGCGCATCAGATCGATGGCGGGCGTTTGGTGCTGCCTGGGCGGCGGCGGTCGGAAGCGAGGAAGGCCCATCATGCACCGCCTTTCTGGCCCCGGGCGGCGGAGGAGGGCAGATCAACCACGACTGCGGTGCAGTCCTGTAGATCACGCAACAGCTGATCCACCAGTGCTTGTACTGCCTCAATGCCGTCGAATTCCACGTTGCCGGCTGCGTTGTTGCGTCCGCCGGCATAGAGAATGCGCTCGCCCATGTTCATGCCAGCAGTTGGGCCGGGGTTGGCGTTGCGCGCGGGTATGGCACCACGGTCACATGCGGAAGCTCTGTCGAGCCGCTCCAGCTCGGCGATGATCAGCGCACCGGCCTTGACTAGGTCGCGGCGGTAGTGAGTGGGCTTCCACGACGAGGCATTCCAAGGCCATTCGCCTGGGCACTGGCCTGCGATGGGATGGGTGTCGCTGAAGAGGGCGTAGCAACCTGCGGCAGCCGCAATTTCTCCGCCGCCATGCTTGTCGTCGTGGTCAGGCGTCCAGCCCTCGATGATGATCTGCCGCTGACGCTCGATGAGCACGTCGCGGACGGCTGCAGTCGGGACGTGCTTGCCCCGCTCAAGTCCAGTAGGTGCGCCGCTGGCCAACGACTGGACGACATGTAGCGCATCCACCAGCTGCACACGCTCGGCGCCTTGGGCGTAGTCGAAACGCATGCCCAGCGTGTATGCGCACAGGGCCTCCAGCGCCGCGCCCCGTGACTTGCTCCAGCCTGGGAGGAGGTGGATCGTGGAGCACGTAGCTAGTCGGCCCAGATCGTAGTGGAGATAGTCGGCCCACTCGGCGCCGTCGATGATCCCGTGTTCTGCTGGGTTAACGACCTGCAGGCCCTTTCCGCGCAGTTCTGCGGCAGCCGAATTGAAGACGGGGAAATTGAAGTCCGAAAACCCGGTCATCGGGCCGGCAACGTAGATGCGGCCAGCACGTGAGCAGGACAACTGCACGCCCGTGGGGGCGCCCGCTCCTGCCTCAAGATGCACCATTGCGTGCTGCAGAAGCAGCTCGGCGTTGTAGTCGCCGCTTGCTATGCGCTCTTGGATCTCGCTCACGGTGTAGGGCTGGGTGATGTGCCCAGTCGGAGCCGGCGATGCGTCACCCCGGAAAGGCGACCCTGCGAGACCGTGACGTCGCAAGTAGTCCGTGGCCTTGTCTGCAAGATCGTTGCCCGGGGCGGCCTGGCGAAGCGCGCGGACGAGTCGGGTCACCAGCGTGCGCAAATCGTCCACCACGCTGATGCCGCCCGTCAGGGCATGGGCGAAGTCGTACAGACCAGCGGCTTCCCAGTCCGCAGGCGCGAGCAGGTCGGAATCGATGGCGTAATGCGCAGCGCGGTCGATCGCCTCGCGGGCCATCTTTCCGGTCGCGGCCGGCACGGAGGGGATGCAGCCGTGCTGGCTGCAGTGCTGGACGGTTTCGCAGTAATTGCAGATCTTGTGGGTCATGGCTGGGTCTCCGATGCGGTGGGGGCTTGAGTGGCAGTGGTGCGCTTGGCCCACTGGCGGCAGCTGTGCTGGGGCGGTCGGTACGTCCAGGGCTGGCCGTGCGCGCACGGGTGCAGCCCGTGCGCGTTCATGGGGGCCTGGTCTTCGCGTTTCCAGTGCTGGCAACTGGCGCAGGAGTGGCGGGCCGTGGGCATCACAGGGCCTCCAACTCGGTGTAGTCGGCGATGAGGCACCAGCGCTCCACCATGTCGGTCTCCTCGGCTTTCGGATCGACGGGCAGGTCGAGCATCCAGGCGCGGTCGCCGGTCTTGGAGCGGATGACGGCTGTGCGGCCCTTGGTGGGCAGCAGCTTGGGTAGCGGCCAGTCATTGGCCGGCCCCTTTAAGTCGATCTTGATGCGCACCTTCTGGCCAGGCTCGAAGGAGTTCAGCGAGGCCGTCTCTGCGCTGGCCATGGCCTGCGCGATGGCGGCCTGCGCCTCTGCCTTGCTCGTCTTCGGCGGCTTGTCCGCATCCTTCGCCTTGAGCGTGGGCTTGGCTTTGTCCTGCGGCTGTGCGGCCTGGGCGCGCTCGGCCGCCTCCGCTTTCATGTCGGACTGCACCTGGGCTTGGATGGCTTTGACGTCCACCTGGGCAATGGGCGCGGTGGCATCGATGTGCAGGGCTTCATCGGCCGGGCGCTCGTACAGCGGCATGTCGTCGGTGCCGCTGGCCAGCATCATCAGCACCATGTGCTGGATGCGCTGCGACTGCTCGGCCACCGATGCCACGGCGGATTGCAGCGTGTCGCTCGAAAAGCCGGGCGACAGCTGGAACACGCGGCGCACGGTTTCATCGTCCGTCTCGTTCGCCATGGTCAGGATCACCCGGTATGCGACCTGGCGCGGCAGTTCGTCGAGCGCCTCAGGTTCGGCCGCCACGCGCAGGCCTTCGATGATCTGGTCGATGGCGGCACGCCGCCAGCGGCGCTGGTACTGCTCGCTCAACTCGGCGGCCGTCGGCCCCTTCTCCGCCGCCTTGGCCGCTGTCTTGCCCTTGGGTGTGGTGGCGGGCTCGGGGGCCTTGCCCTTGCTCTCCAGCGCTGCGCCGGCCGCGCGTGTGGAGATGGCTTCGACCATGCTGCCGCTGGGCGTCTCGATCAGCACCACCTTGTCTTCGGGCACGTCGCTGCCCAGCAGCTGGCGCAGCGGCGCGGAGTCGCCCTTGCGGGGCTTGTCGAGGAGGATGTAGCCATCGGGCGTGCCGGCGTCGGTCGGCATGATCTCGCGGGCCTCGCGGCCGGTGATGACCTTGCGGCCTTTCTTGCGGGCCTGTTCCGCCAGGCGCTCGAAGTGGGCCTCTTTCTTCTCGCCGAAGCAAGCGACGTCGGTGCAGACGTCCGCACTGCCTTGGGTGAACAACTCGGGCTCGAAGCCGGTGCGGCGCGGGCACTGCAGGCATGCGCCGGCCTTGGGTGACAACTCGGCATCAGCGAGGCTGAAAGGTGCGGTCGCCAGGTCGGTCTGGTAGTGCCGGTTGGCCAAGTCTTTGGCGCTCCGGTAGCTGAGCGGTCCACCATCTGGGCCGGTGGTGAGTACCCGCCGGGTGTATTCGGTCTGCAGGGCGGGCGTGGGGCGCTGGGCCACCAGCAGGGCCACGCTGCGGGTAAGTGTGCCGGCTTGCAGGCCTGCGATGGCCTCCGGGCAAAGCTGCAGCAGGCGCTGGGCTTCGTAGACGTGGGTGCGGCTCAGGCCCAAGGCATCGGCGGCATCCTGGCGGGTGTAGCCGTGCTTGTTGACCAGCTCCTCGATGCCGCGGGCCTCGTCCAGCGGCGTGAGGGTTTCGCGCTGGATGTTTTCCTGCATCTGCATGACCAGCGCCGTTGCGTCATCTGCGCCGACCTCGCGGTACGGTACAGCGCGCAGTCCAGCCATGCCCGCAGCGCGCCAGCGGCGCTCCCCGGCGATGATCTCGTGCGTAGCGTGGCGCGTGGCCGGGTCTTCATAGGTCTCCTGCAGGCGCGAGGCCGGCAGGCGGCGCAGCAGCAGCGGCTGCAGCACGCCCACCAGCTTGATGCCAGCGGCAAGCAGCTGCAGCGCCTCGGCGTCGAAGTTCTTTCGGTTGCTCTGGCTGGGCACGATGCGATCGAGATCAATCGTGGGGTAGCTCGGTACGGGCTCTTCAGGCTGCGGGTCGGGGTCGCGCTGTATGACGGTGAATGCATCGAGCGTGAGGTTGACGATGCGGTCGTTGACTTCAACCTGGTACTGCTTGCCGCCTGGCGTGCGGCCCAGGATCTTGCCCATCTGGCCCGCCTCGGGCAGCGGTTGGCCTTTGGGCGTGGTGGCGTCGTCGTTGATGCGGATGTGCCGCTTGATGAGCGGGTCGGTCTTCTTGGTGGCCATGGCGTCAGGCCTCCCCTGGTGTGCGCATGCCGTAGAAGGTGCGGCTCGGCAGGCGGGCCGCGTCTTGCGCGCCGGCACGGTGGTTGGTGCTGCGCAGCTCGGCGCCGGTGTACGGCGCGCGCATGGTGCTGTTGCGTACCGGCATGGTGGCGAGGCGCAGTCGCGCATCGGTCTGCTCTTGGGTGGGCTTGCGGATCACAGCGAGGACTCCGGGGTGTGAGGCTCGGTGGCGTGCTGGCTCTGCAGCACGACCTTGCGGGCCGCAGCGTGGATCTCGCCAGTGCTCTGCCAGCCGTACACGTCGGGGTTGATCAGGTCCAGGGCCAACGACAGGGCGGGCACGTGTTCTGCGCCGCGCACGATCTGCAAGCCGCGGAGCCCGCACTGGTTGATGAGATCCAGCGCGACGGACTGGACGGGGGAGAAGTGCTGGCCGACGGCGACGGGTGCGGCGAGATCGGTGCGTACGCTGACGTTGCCGCGGGCATCGCCGCAGAGCGTGATCGTCACCGTGGAAGGGCGGTGGTGGTGGGCGGTCATTCGAGATCCTTGCGGGTGGGGGCCGGCTCGTAGGGCAGGCGGATGTGGGTGGCTTCGCAGTCGATGCGGCGAGCGCGGAACTTGGGGTCTGTGGCGTCCAACTCGGCCACCTGGCCGCGCAGGCGCCGTGCGAAGGCGTTGGCGGCGTAGTGGCTGGCAGGCGTGGCGCTGGGGTAGGTGTGCCGCGCGCGCACTTCCTGGCCGCTGGGGTCGGTCAGGTGGACCTCGACCAGCGGCAGGCCGGCCGTGGTGGTGCGGCACACGGCCTGGGTGACCGTGCCGCGGATGCGCAGCTGCAGCGCGGTGGTCATGGCTAGCCTCGCGCCCAGGCCGCCAACGCTGCGGCGGCGAACGGAAGTGCCAGCAGCAGGGCTGCGGCCAGCGTCAGGGCGATGCGTGCGCGCAGTAGCCGACGGCGGCTGCGGTAGGGGCCATCGATGGAGATGGGCGGGGCTCTCATGGCGTCATCTCCGGACGGATGTTGTCCGCGATCACGGCCCGGTACATCTTCATGTAGTCGTAGGTGATCACGGTGTAGCTCTGGGCGGGGTCGAGCAGCTCGAAGCGATACGCGCCAGCGGCGTCGCTCCACGTTTCTCCTACGAGGACGCGGGTGTTCTCGCTGATCAGCTGCACAGGCCTGATGAGCGGTTGGTCTGGCGACCCCTTCTCTTTGACGCTTCCGTAGATGGTTCCGTTGCCGCCGAAATGGATGTTCCTGCGGGCGTTTGGGATCGGCCGGAAGTGCGAGTCATAGCCGCCGGCCCTGTCCCACAAGTCCGAGTTGGGACTGTTGAGACGCTTCAAGTCTCCAGCGGCAGTCACGCTGATGGCTGCCGGGAAGGCCGGTAGGCCGGACGGTGTGTCACCGGCAATGGAATGCACCCGCGCCGTGCCGTCGTAGAGAAACACGCCGGGGATCAGCTTGCCTCGGTAGGTCGCATCGGTGATCTGGAAAATCGTTACGCCGCCGGCCTTGAACTGGATCAGCCGAGCCCACGGCACACCGTTGGCGTCCAGCGCGCCGACGATCACTTCGCAGCGCAGAACCATCCGTTGTCCAGCGTTGAAGGTCGGGGCCTCGTCGTCAGATCCTGCGACGGGCTTGCTGCCGTCGTTGATGCTCGCCGAGATCGCGGCGCCGTCACCAAAGCTGCCGTTCCAGAACCAGCGCGACACGGTCCATGCTCCGTCTTGGTGGGCGAATCGATAGCCCTCGGCGCCGTTGCCGGTGGTCATCCACAGGCCAATGTGTTTGCGGGCGTTCGGATCTGTCAGCAGTTCAAGGTCCGCTTCGAACCAGAAATCGCCATGGGCAGGCTCGTTGAAGCGGAGGATGGACTGGCTGGCGGATGCCGAGATGTCGAGGGATTGCTGCGTGCTGTTGTGCGTCGCGCTCATGCCGCCGAAAGCGGTGGTGTAGCTGGGTGCGGGAGCTGATGCGAACGATTCGGACAGTGGGTAGCTCATCGTCACCTCCACGGGCCAGTGAGGTCGAAGGCGATCCTTGCGCCGTCGAACTCGGAGGTGAACTGTGTGGTGACCAGCAGGAAGCGCTTGCCCGCCTGACCGACGACGTTGTCGATGATGGTCTGATCGGGATAGGGCCGGTCCTGCGGCATCCACAGCATCCCGGGCAGCATCCCTCGCATGTGGCCGTCCTCTTGCCGGACGTAGGTGGGCAGCAGCCATAGGCTGTAGTCCGGGCCGTTAGGGAACGGCATCGGGCCTCGGCCGCAGATCTGCTGGCTGTTGTTGGTGTTCAGGGAAGTCACCCCGAAGCGCACCGGGTTGCCCAACTGGGTGTGATTGCGCAGCAGTAGCTTGCCAGCGAAGTCGAGCGAAGACACTAGGCCGTAGCCATTGTTCTGGCCCGGGTAGCTTGTGAATTCGCTGTTGCCCAAGTAGCGGTCGTCAGCGCACAACACGGTTGCATAGGCATCACCCGGCTTGAAGCTGGTGATGTCGCCAAAGCAATAGCAGTTACGCCCGTACCAGTTGAAACCGGCTGCGTTCGTGATGAACAGGTAGAAGAGCCTGTCGTCTCCCACAAGCACCCAGTTCCGGTTGCCTCCGCCGTTGTCTCCGTAGCTCTCGTAGCCGGAGGTGCGAGCGTAGGTCCACTTGTACCAGCCCCACTGGCTTGCCTGGACTTGCTTCCAGTTGCGCCTTGGGTTGTTCGGGTCATAAGGGGCCTGCGCACCGACGATGTTGTCGATGCTGGTGAGATCCTCCACGATGCCGACGTTTGCCCACTTTGCCCAGCCGGTGTCATAGTCCGGCGTCTTGAGCCCGTTGTCGACAAGCAAGATGTTCTGCGGCGACTGTGGGTTCTTGCTGCGGTATGCGCCTTTGTTGGTGCCGCTGAACGGCTTTTCCCAACCGAGCGGCGCAACCTTCACGGTGAGGTTGGTCTTGGTGGTCGCAGGCGACGCCGGAGTTCCCGTCACCGCAAAGGTGAACGTGCTGGTAGTCGTCGCCAGTATGCGGAACGACCCGTTGTACTCCGACTGCTCGGCACCCGCGATCAGCACGATCTGGTTCGGCTGGTACGTGTGACCAGCGTCGATAGAGGCGGTGGCGATGCCGTCGACCCTGGTCAACGTGTTGATGGCCTTGAGCCCGAAGCCGTTGATGAGGCAGGCGTCGAGCATCGCCACCAGATCGCCCCAGTTGTTGGTGATCTGGGGCGCATCGGCCATGCCGCTGCTGAAGTATTTGACGGTGAGGTCTGTCATCTCAGTATTCCTATGTGGTTCAGGGAGTCAACGTCGCCGCGATGGCGAGGCGGCGGGCGGTGGTGCGGCTGGGGATGAAATCCATATGGCCGCTGGTCATGCGCAGGTTGACGACGGACGCCGGCGCGGAGCCGGGGAAGCGCTGCTGCGCGTCCTGCATGGCCGCCGCGTTGCTGGGCAGGCACTTGGTGTAGGGCTTGCGGCCGGGGGGCTTGATCAGGAATGTCAGCATGGCGTGCCCCTTGCTTTTGCTGTGTATAGGTGCTTTGCTTGCACTGCTGCCTCAAGCGCGCCCATCCGTGGGTTTGCGGCCTGGATCTGCGCGGCGAGGCGGGGTACTTCCGGGCGGCGCACCTCTGTGTTCTGAGTTGGTGCAAAGACCTGCCGGCCGGCGTCGGTCGGCTGGTTGTGCACGTCGATCAACCCTCGGCTGCGGAGTGCTTCCAGGGTCTGGATGTGCTTGCGCAAGACCTGCCGGCCGCCGTTGAAGTAGCCGCGGCAGATTGCGCGCAGCACATTGGCCTGGGCGGGGGAGAGGCTGCGGGCTGTCATGCGGCACCGCCTTCTTGCGCAAGTCGCTTGAGCTGGGCCTCGGCGACCAACAGGAGGGCGCGTCCCACCTCCTGGGCTTCTTCGTTGGAGAGCCAGCGACCTTCGCCCCTGCACCCGAGCCAGACCATCGGGCCGGTGGTGTAAGCCGGGTCCGTGTGGGTGACGTCGCGTACATCGAACTGGTGGACTTCGATGTCTTGCGGCGAAGATATGCCGAAGCGCTCGACAGCAAAGCGAGCCAGTTCCACGCTGAGGGCGTAGTTGTTCGGGCGGTTGCTCATACGGCACCGCCTTCCACCGGCTTGGCAGGCGTGACCCGTGCCAGCGCAGCCTCCAGCAGCTCACGCACCGTCGGCGTGACGAAGAAGTCCACGTCGCCGGGAGAGACGTACTGCGTGCCCTCGCCGCCCCAACCGCACTCGAAGAGGGCGGTGTCGTCGTCGGCGTCGTTCTGGGCGATCAGTTCGCTGGCCTCGAACACGTTGTAGATGAAGCCGGCATCGGCCCAGCCATGCGTGTCGGTGCCCCAGACAGTGGCGAGCAAGATTTCCAGCTTCTCGGCCGGGCGGCTGTTGCAGCAGTCGAAGAACACCCAGCGTTCCTGCAGCGGCCGGGCGCGGTCGCACATGTGCTGGGGCAGGCTGACGATGGCGCGGTACAGCCGGCCGTTGGCAAGGTAGTGGGCCGGCGTGGGGCGCCGCGACTTCGGCGGCGCCGGCTTTGTGAGCGTGGCCGCGGCGGTCATGCGGCGCTCCTGCAGCCCGCGCAGCGGGGTTCCTGGAAGTCGAGGGTGGCGAAATAGTCTTTCCGGAACTCTTCGACATCGAGCCCATGCAACTGCGCGTGCGCACGGGTCAGTTCTTCCATGCTCCGCGTGATCGGGTCGAAGTGCCATGCGATCGCGGGATCGCGCTGGATGCGCTGCAGCAGATGATGGATGGCGGTCTTGGCCGCGTTGGTGGCGTCCAGCTGGGCGGCTTCGGCTTGGCGCGTGCCGGAGGCGTGCTCCAGCAGGTATTCCGCATCGGCCTTGATCGTTGCCAGCATGCCGGCGCCGATGGTGTTGGCGCCTGCGTTGAGGTGGCTCAGCGTCCGCAGCAGGCGCTGGAGCTTGACCTGGGCGAAGTGATCCCGCAGGAACTGGCCGGTGGCCGACAACTGCGGGCCGGGCTTGGCGGGCGGGGCTGCCTCGGGCAGCGGAGCCGTCAGGCCAATCTGGGCGCGAAGCTCGGAGAGCAAGGGGGCGACGGCGGATTGCCGGGTCGCGTCGTCTTCGAAGCCGGCAATGAACTGCTCGGCTTTTTGTAGCGCCTGCCGCAGGGCTACGAGGGTGGGTGTGGACATTGGGCCTCCATCGCCCGGGATGGGCGTGGAGGTAATTTACCTGTAGGTATGCTTAAGGTCAATACCTGCGGGTAAATGGTGGCGACGTACCAGAGCACAGCGCCGGGCGCTGTGATCAAAACGCCCGCGTTTCCGCAACAATGGGCCCATCTTTGAAGGGGGAGTGAGATGAAGGCGCGTCGTATTCGTGGGGTGTCGGTTCTGAGTGTGATTCTTGTGTTACTGGTAGCACTGGGTGGCTATGCCGGCTGGGCGGCATACCAGAAGCGCCAGGCCAAGGCAGTGCATGAAGCTGCTGTGGCACAGGCCACCAAGAGCCTGATGGTCGCGAAAGATCGCTGGATGGATGGAATGCGCTTGGCTACAAGTACTTCACGTATTGCGTTGGCCGGGCCCGTGGGCACGCTTCAGAGCATCAAGCAGGGCGTGGAGGTCATGGAGGTGCCGAAGTGCCTCAAATCCAACCAGCAGGCCTTGCTGCGCGGGATGGATCTTGGCCTGGAGGGGATCATGGCGTTCATGCGCAATGACATGTCCACGTCCGAGCTGGACACGTTCATTGGTCAGCGCGTAGAGATGATGGACTCGGCTCTGACGGAGTTTCAGCAGTGGCCGGCGGTGTGCCCTGTGGAAAGCTGATCGGTAGATCAGTTCCTGTGGCCTGCTCGCTCTGGGAAGTAGTAGATCCTGGCGCCAGCGGCTTCAAGCCGCGGATCTTTTGACTGCTGTCATTTCGGCTTCCCAACGACTCACGAGGATGTCGAGGTGCCGGTCGATCTCGGCAATGGCAGAGGGCATGCCGGGCTGGGCGAAATGCTCGCGCACCCGCTCTATGCGTGAGTAGGTGACGATCTTGAAGGGCCAGACAATTTTGGTCGATGTGCCGCCTCGGGTCTCGTTGGGCAGGCTTTCGCTCGCGTAGGTGATCGGCTTGACTTCGGGCAGTGCTGAGCCCAGGGCGAGATCGAACCAGCCGGGAGGCAGCCCGAATGCGGCGGTGATCTTCTGGACAGTCGCCGGCCCGAGATTCTTCCTGCCCTTTTTACCCGGCTCATACAGCAGGCGCGAGATGTAGTCGGCCTGGACGTCGATCGTGTTTGCGAACTCGGCCTGCGACATGCCGGTGTGCTTCAGCAGCTCCGCCAGACGCTGTCGCCAGTGTTCCTTGTAATCCATGGCAGTACTGTAGGCGTCGATATACCCGTTGGTAAATGTGCTGCGGGTATTGCTGGTGTTGTTTACCTGCGGGTATATTCGCGGGTATGAAAACGCTCCGCTCATATCTCAACGGCCTGGACCGCGCCGAGCAGGCGGTCTATGCCAAGCAGTGCGGCACTACGGTCGGCTACCTGCGCAAAGCCTGCTCTGTGAAGCAGCCGCTGCGCGAGAAGCTGTGCGCGCTGCTGGAACTCCACTCGCATCGCGCAGTGAGGCGCCAGGACTTGCGTCCTGAAGACTGGCACGTGATCTGGCCCGAGTTGAAGAGCGCAGTCGATGCCGAAGCCGCGAGCGAGCAGCGGGAGCCCATGCATGCATAGCACGGGAGAGTCAGCCTCGCTTGAACATGCGTTCGTTGCATGGAAGGCGTCGAAGCGCTTTGTCGTGTTCGGCCCAGCGATCAGCTGGCCGCAGCCACGGCTGCGCGGTGCAGGTCGAGCAGGATGGTTTCGGTGGTCGCGTCTCCCTGCAGCTCCTCGTTCTTCGCCAACCGCGCCAGGTCGTTGGCGAGCGCTGCTTGCCGCTCTGGTGGCAGTTGTCGCACGGTGGCGAACACCACCGCGCCGAGGGCGTTGACGATGGCATTCACGGTGTCCGCATTCAGCGGGATCTGCGTGGCATGGCGCGGTTCCTGGCTCATTCGCTGTTCCTTCCTCTTTCGTTTTCGTTCCTGGGGCTCTTGCGGCCCCGGGCGCATTTTCCGCCACGTGGCCGCTTGCAGCGGTGGCTCGCCTTCGCGTTCCTTCCTCCCTCTCCCTCCCTTGGCGGGGGCGGCCGGCGGCTTTTTCTTCTGTAGTGATTCCGGGCTTGCGGTGGTGCATGGCCTGGAGTCTCTTTTTTTTGCCTGTACGCGTCTTTCCGACGGGTTCCGACAGTGTCGGAGCCTGTCGGAACGGCCCGGCGCGCAGCATGACCTGGGAGCCATGAATTGACTGACACCCTGCTCTATGAAGATGAACTCGACGCCGCTCGCGCTGCTGTGCAGCACCTGGGCGGCGCCAAGAAAGTCGGGCCGCAGATCTGGCCCGACAAGGCGCCCGAGACGGCGGCGCGCTACCTGCACGACTGTCTGAACCCCCATCGGGCCGAGCGCTTGAGCCCTTCGCAGCTGCTGCTGCTGATGCGTCTGGCGCGTGAGGATGGTTTCCACGGCCTGGCCGCCTACTTCATGCGCGAGGCCGGCTATGCGCCCCCGGTGCCGGTTCAGCCGCAGACCGAGGCGGAACTGCTGACGCGGCGCATGGAGTCGATCATGGGCGAGGCATCGCGGCTGGTGGAGCGGCTGGCCCGCGTGAGCGGGGCGGGCGGCTGATGGATAACCTCCAACAGGTGCTGCTGCAGATGCAGCAGTTCGGCATCGAGCTGCGCGAGAAGGACTTGCCTCTCAAGCTGGACACGCGCAAGAGCGTGACCTGCGGCAAGGGCGGGAAGGACTGGTACAAGTTCTACCTGTTCCGCCGTGATCGGGACAAGGGCGGCGGCGACTACATCGTCGGCACGTTCGGCACGTACCGCAGTGGCGGCGCATCGCAGAAGGTGGACGTCGAGTGGGCGCCCCTGTCCCCCGAAGAGCGCGAGCGTAGGACTCGAGAGTTGCGCCAGCAGCGCGAGGCCGCGGCCGAGCAGCGGAGGGTGGAGATCGCCAACGCCGCAGCCGAGGCGATCTACGTGTGGCGCAGGGCCTCGCGCGAGGGGGCGTCGCCGTACCTCGATCGCAAGGGTGTCCAGGGCGAAACCTGCCGCTACCTGCTACAGCCGATGGTGCTGCGCTGGCCCGGCGAGATGGGCGAAGAGGACACGGTCATTCGCCTGCCCGCCGGCACGGTGGTGGTGCCGCTGCTGCGCTTCGATCTGCCACGCGACCAGGCGCTGCGCGCCCTGCAGTTCATCAAGCCCGATGGCGGCAAGGTCTACCAGCGAGGCATGGACAAGCCGGGTTGCAGCGTGCGCCTGGGCGACATCGATGGCGAGACCACGGCGCTCCTGCTGGTGGTGGAGGGTTTTGCCACGGGCCTGACGGCCCGCATGGCGTGCGACCGGCGCTGGCCGGTGTTCGTGGCCCTCGACGCCGGCAACCTGGCCCACGTGGTGCCGTTGCTGCGACGGCTCTACCCGCGCACGCGCATCCTCATCCTGGCCGACGACGACTGGATGACGGTGAACCGTGCGTCCGGCGCGCCGAGCAACCCGGGCCGCAAGGCGGCCAAGGCCGTCGCGCGCCAGGTGGAGGGATGCGACATCCTCTGGCCCATTTTCGCGCCAGCGACCCGGGCCGAGAAGGACACGGACTTCAACGACCTCCAGGCCCGTGAAGGGCTGGACGTAGTCCGCAAGCAGCTGGACGGCGTGGTCGCGGCGATGGCGAGGCACTATGGCTGACGCGCCGGACAGCGGGCCATTGGGCGCGGCGCCAACGCCCCCACCGCACGCGCCCGAAGAGGCGCGTGCCATTCCTGCCATCGGCGCGCAAGCGCCGCTGGATAGCACTGTCGTTCACGTCGCGTTCGGCGCTGCCGCGGGGCAGGGCGCGAGTGCATCTTCGTCTGGCTCGGGCTCTATTCCGCCCGGCCCCCCGCCCCCCCAAGTAAGCGCAGCTGCGCGCAAGTCGGGGGATGGGGGTGGTGACGCCGGGGTCGATTCTGGCGATGCGGCCGAGAAGCCGGAAAAGCCGGTGCAGGGCCGCAAGAAAGAGAAAACGATCGACTGGGGCAAGGTCAATCACCTCATCGAGCACTTCGTGCTGATCTACGGCACGGACACGGTCTGGGACGGCTCGGAGCGGCTGATCATGAAGATCGCCAACATGGGCCACGCCCACGGGGCGGACATGGTGCGGCTGTGGAAAGCGAGCGAACGACGCCGCACCGTGCGGCTGGATGACGTGGTCTTCGACCCGACCATGAAGGCGGACCCCGAAACGACCGTGAACCTCTACGACGGCATGGCCATGGTGCCGAAGCCGGGCGACGTCGATCCCATCCTCGATCTGATCGGCTATCTGACCAGCCGGGCCACGGCCGACGAAGCCGACACGGGCGACGTGATGCACTGGCTGCTGTGCTGGCTGGCATACCCGCTGCAGCACCCGGGCGCCAAGCTGCGCACGGCGGTCGTGATGCACGGCGACGAGGGCGCGGGCAAGAACTTCCTCTTCGACATCATGGTGGCGATCTACGGCAAGTATGGCGCCCTGGTCGGCCAGGATGAGCTGGAGGACAAGTTCAACGACTGGCGCAGCTGCAAGCTGTTCGTCGTGGGCGATGAGGTGTCCAGCAGGGCGGAACTCGTCCACAACAAGAACCGGCTCAAGGCGCTCATCACGTCGCCCACGGTGCAGATCAACCCGAAGAATCTGAGCCGGCGTGAAGAGAAGAACCAGATGAACATCGTGTTCCTCTCGAACGAGCTGCAGCCGCTGGCGCTGGACAACTCGGATCGGCGCTATCTGGTGGTGTACACGCCCCGGGCGAAAGATCCCGAGTACTACCGCAAGCTCGGCGAGTGGCGGGACAGCGGCGGCGCCGAGGCGTTCTACGACTACCTGCTCAAGTATCCGCTCAAGGACTTCCACCCCTACGCCCCGGCCCCCATGACGGAAGCGAAGTCGGCGCTGATTGCGATCAACCGCAAGTCGCCGGAGCTTTTCTGGGAAGAGTGGTCAGGCGGCGAACTCGATCTGCCCTACATGGCCTGCGCGGTGGGGCAGGCCTATTCAGCGTACCTGAAGTGGTGCCAGCGAACGGGTGATCGCTACCCGTTCAAGCAGGGCCAGTTCACCCCGACCCTCTTGCGTTTTGCGGAGGGGCAGGGGAAGCCGGCCAGGGTGAAGGCGATGAACGTGACGCGGCCCGGCGCGGCGAAGAAGACAGAGCGGGTGCTGCTGGTGGCAGAGCCTGTGCTGCGCGCACCCGATGCCAAGGACGATGACCCCGCGCTGACGGAATCCGAGTGGGCATCGGGCGCGGTGAAGGACTTCGGCGAGGCCCTGCGCAAGTACCTGGGCTATGGCTCGGGCTCCCCCTCCCACGATGGCGATACGCCCGATGGCGATGGAGGTGCGAATTGAACCCCAGTCGTTACACCGTTACGCGCACGCATAACCGCCAAACCCAATGCCGGCGCGGCCTGTTACGCGGTTATGCCGTTACGCGCCTCACGCACCTGTGTGTGCGTGCAGGCATGCAGGCGGGCGTGTGCGTGTGTGCATGTATGTGTGTGCGTGAGGTGCGTAACCGCATAACCGTGTAACTCGCTAGGCGCGGCGCGGGTTGCGTGGTTACGCGCGCCCATAACCGCGTAACTGCACTTCACTCTTTTGAAAAAGGAAAAGCAAATGGATCGACTCAGCACGGCGGCGACGACGGCCATGACAGCCGCGGCCATTGTGTGCGCGTGTTGCTCGATAGCCCCCACCCCTGTAGGTACTCCCGCGACGATCTGCCGAGAGGGTAATTCGACCCCCGTGCGGACGTTAGTGGCTGGTGCGGACAAAAGTCCGGCAAACAGTCCGAAGGCCGGGGGCTAGTCCGATGGCAGTCCGACTTTTGACGAAGTCCGAATACGCCCGGCACCGCGGCTGCGACGAAAAGGCCGTGCGCAAGGCGATCAAGGAAGGCCGAATCACCGCGATACCGCAGCCAGGTGGGCGCGAAATGATCGACCCCGAGGTTGCGGATATCCAGTGGGCGCGGAACACCCGCGCGCGGGGCGACAGCGGGCGCGCAGCCGCGCCCTCTGCGCAGGTTGGGGGCACGCCTGCCCTCCCCATCGAAGCCGCGGCCAACGGCCCGGATTTGCCCGCTGCCGGGCCTGCGGCCCACGCTCCAGCAGCTGGCGACGACTACCAAAGCCTGCGCACCCGCCGCGAGCGCGCCGCGGTCGAAGCCGCCGAGCGCGAGAACGCCAAGGAAGCCCAGCGGCTGGTGGAGCGCGACGCCGTCGAGCGCGCGACCTTCGACGTTCTCCGCGCCCTGCGCGACGCCCTCATGAGCACCCCACCGCGCGCCGCCGCGAAGGTCATCGGCATGGCCGAGGCCCGCGACATCGAGCGCGTCATCAGCGACGAGCTGCGCGCCGCCTTCGCCGCAGCCGAGATCCGGCTTACCGAACTCACCCAACCGAAACGGAGCACCTGATGCAATCCCCGCAATTCCTCCTCGGCCTGGCCGACGAACTCATCGCCGACGAATTCGCCTGCGGCGGCGGCATGTCCGAAGGCATCGAACAGGCCATCGGCCGGCACGTGGACATCGCCGTCAACCACGATGCGGACGCCTGCAGCATGCATGAGGCCAACCACCCGCAGACGGTCCACTACTGCAAGGATGTGAAGGAGGTCTGCCCCCGCGTAGTGACCGGCGACCGCGCCGTCGGCCTGCTGCACCTGTCGCCCGACTGCACGCACCACAGCCAGGCGCGCGGCGGCCAGCCGCGCTCCCGCGTCCTGCGTGCGCTGGCATGGCGGGCGGTGCGATGGGGCGGCACCAAGCGCCCGCGCATCATCACGCTCGAGAACGTCAAGCAGATCCTGCTCTGGGGGCCGCTGATCGCCAAGCGGTGCCCGAAGACGAAGCGCGTGGTCAAGCTGGACGGCACGGTGGCCCAGCCCGGCGAGCGCGTTCCGGTCGATCAGCAGCACCTGGTGCCGGACCCGAAGCGCGCCGGCCAGACCTGGCGCGCCTTCGTCCGCTCGCTGGAGCGCCAGGGCTACGAGGTCGAGCACCGCATCCTCTGCGCAGCCGACTACGGCGCCCCGACCACTCGCAGCCGCTTGTTCATGGTGGCCCGCTGTGATGGCGCTCCCATCGTCTGGCCCGAGCCCACCCACTTCAAGCACCCGAAGAAGGGTCAGCAACGCTGGCGCAGCGCGGCCGAATGCATCGACTGGAGCATCCAGGGCCGCAGCATCTTCGAGCGCGAGAAGCCGCTGGCCGACGCCACCCTTCGCCGCGTGGCGCACGGCATGAAGCGGTACGTGCTGGACAGCGCCGACCCCTTCATCGTGCCCGTGACGCACCAGGGTAGCGTGCGTGTGCATGACATGCGTGATCCAGCGCGCACGATCACTGCCGCGAACCGTGGGGAACTGATGCTTGCGGCCCCCGTCATGATCCAGGCCGGCCACGGCCAGGGCACCGCAGCGGCACCGCGCTGGAGCCATGGGAATACCTCGGTGCGTGATCCGGTCGGCACCGTCACCGCCTCCGGAGGCGGCCAGGCCGTGGCGGTAGGCTCGCTGGTGCAGATGGGCTACGGCGAGCGCGACGGCCAGGCACCCCGCGCACTCGACGCCCAGCAGCCATTGGGCACGGTAGTCGGTGCCGGGAAATTCGCTGCGGTGACGGCCTTCGTAGAACAGGCCAACGGCGGCTTCAACGAAATCCCGGGCCGCGATGCCCGAGCGCCCATGTCCACCAGCACCGCCAGCGGCTCGCAGCAGCGTCTGGTCACTGCTCACCTTGCCACGCTGCGCCAGCACAGTACAGGGCAGGACGTGCGCGAGCCTGTACCGACGATGACGGCCGGCGGCGAACACCACGCCCTGGTCGAATACACGCTGTCGCCCGAGGCCGAGGAAGGTGCGCTGCGCGTGGCCGCCTTCCTCATCCGGTATTACGGCCAAGGCGGGCAACTGGGCGACCTGCGCGAGCCGATGGCCACCAGTACCACCAAGGACAGGCTCGCCCTGGTGACTGTCTGGCTGCGCGGTACGCCCTACGTGATCGTGGACATCCAGCTGCGCATGCTCACCCCGCGCGAGCTGTACAACGCCAACGGCTTCCCGAACACCTACATCATCGACCGGGGCCACGATGGCCGCATCTTCAGCAAGTCAACCCAAGTCCGCATGTGCGGCAACGCAGTGCCGCCGCCGCTGGGTAAGGCAGTCATCAAGGCCAACTGGGACAGCCGCGTTCCGATGCGGAGGGCTGCATGACCGAAGTGACTCGCCCAGCTCTGCGCTACCACGGCGGCAAGTTTCGCCTCGCCTCTTGGATCATGCGGTTCTTCCCCGCGCACCGGATCTACACCGAAGTCTTCGGCGGCGCCGCGGGGGTGCTCCTGCAGAAGCCTCGATGCCACGGCGAGGTCTACAACGATCTCGACGGTCACATCGTGTCGTTCTTCCGCGTCCTGCAGTCGCCCGAGCTGCGCGACAGGCTTGTGCAGGCCATCACGCTGACGCCCTACGCGCGGGCTGAGTTCGACTTGGCATGGGAACCCACCGATGACATCGTGGAGATTGCCCGTCGCGTAGCCATCCGAGCGCAGATGGGTTTCGGCTCGGCCGGGGCGGTCAAGGGCAGCACTGGTCTGCGCACCGACACGATGCGCCGTTACAGCACCGCGCAGATGGACTGGGCCTCGTATCCCGCAGGCCTGCTCGACGTGGCTGAACGTTTCCAGCAGGTGCTGATCGACAACCGCGCTGCCATCGACGTGCTGCAGCAGCATGACAGCTCGGAAACACTCCACTTTGTGGACCCGCCCTATGTGCATTCCACGCGAGAACTCCGCTCGCAGAGCGGGTATCGGTACGAGATGAGCGACGACGATCATGCAGAGCTGATCGAGGTGCTCACCGGGCTGCAGGGCATGGTGGTGCTTTCAGGCTACCAGTCCGAGTTGTATGCCGATCTGCTCAGTACGTGGCAGATGCACTCAACGGAAGCGAGAGCATCCGGTGGTCGCGGAACGACGACACGCACCGAGGTGGTCTGGCTCAATCCCGCTTGCGTGCGTGCGCTCCATGTAGGTATGGGCGGCTTGTTCGCCGAGGGGGGCGCATGCTGACGCGACGTCATGCTTCGGCCAGAATCGAAGCACTTTCAGGAGGTGGAAATGAGGGAAGTCAAGTTTCTCGGTGGTCCGCTGGACGGCCAGAGCCAGCATGTCGCGGAAGGCGTGGACGAGTTCGAAGTGTCAGACCAGGACGGTTCTGCAGGGCACTTTCGTGTGCTGCGCTACCGCGTTCACTTGGTGACCGCGCCTATGCCTTGGGGTGGCAGCGATTTGTGGATCGCCGTCCCTGCGGAGTGGGACTCAGCGAAGGCGCATTCCGAACTGCTCGCTCGGTATGGGCGCAAGCCTGGGCAGACCGGCAAGATGTCGAAGTAGACCGCCAGCAACTGCTTGAGGCGGGGTGCCCATGAACCTCGCCGACGGCTACGACCTCGTCGTGCGCACCGCCATCGAGGCGCTGCGCCCCGACCCTGAACTCCGCTGCGACGAGTGGGCGGAAGAGTACGTGGTGCTGCCCAAGAGCAACGCCAAGCCCGGGAAATTCAGCTTCGACCACAGCTACCCGGCGCGGCGCGTGCATCAGGTGCTGTCGCCCGGCCACCCGTGCAAGCGCGTCGTAGCGCGCGTTGCGTCCCAGATGTTCAAGACGCAGACGGCCCTGAACTGGATCGGCTCGCTCGTCCACCGACGGCCGCGCAACATCCTGGCGCTGGAGCCCACCGACACGCTGGTCAAGCGGTTCTCCGCCCGCGTGTCCACCATGATCCGCAACACGCCCGTGCTGAAAGAGCGCGTGGCAGCGGCCAAGAGCCGGGACTCGCGGAACACCGTCCAGGCGAAGGACTTTCTGGGCGACGCCACGCTCTACATGAACACCGCCGGCTCGGCCGCCAACCTGGCCGAGGTCTCTGCGCCGTACATCTACGTGGACGAGATCGACCGGCTGGTGCTCGACGTGGACGGGGAGGGTGACCCTATCGAACTGGCCGAGGCCCGAGCCACGCAGTACGCCAACGACGCGAAGTTCTTCTACACCAGCAGCCCGGCGGTGAAGGGCTACTCGAAGATCGACACCCTCTTCGACAAGGGCACGCAAGAAAGCTACCACGTCCCTTGCCCGCACTGCGGGCATCTGCACGAACTGGTGCTGCAGAACTTCCACTACCGCCGGGACGAAGTCACGGGCTTCATGGATCGCGCGTGGTTCACGTGCCCGGACTGCGGCGGAGACATCGAGGAGCGCCACAAGCCAGCCATGCTGCGCGACGAGGCCGCCGGTGGGCAGGCACGCTGGGTGGCCTCCTCGCAGGGCGATGGCGAAACGATCAGCTTCACGCTGTCAGCGTTCTACATGCCCATCGGCGCCATCACCTGGCTGGCCCTGGCACGGCAACTGGCCCATGCCAAGGAATGCCTCAAGCGCGGCGACCACGGCGCCATGCAGGTGTTCTACAACACGCGTCTGGCGCTCAGCTACGAGAACAGCGACAAGGTGACCACGGCGCAGGAACTGCGCGACCGCGCTGAGAAGTACACCCCCCGTATCGTTCCCGATCCCGCGTTGATCGTCCTCGCGTCAACCGATACCCAGCCTGATCGCTTGGAGGTCCAGATCGAAGCCTTCGGCCCTGGCCTGCAGCACTGGGTGCTCGACTACATCATCCTGCGCGGCGACCCATCCCTGCCACCCGATGAGCCAGGCAGCGTCTGGCAGCGTCTGGACGAGATCCGGCGCACACCGCTGCTGCATGCCTCTGGCGTGCCGATCTACATGACCGCCTACGCCATCGACGCGGGCGGCGCCAACACGCAGGACGTGTACAACTACGGCTCCCAGCGCAGACACCTCGACTGCGTGGTCCTGCACGGCCATTCGCGCCCCAACAAGCCCATCATCAGCAGCTCGCCGAACAAGGTGGACATCGACTGGGGCGGCCAGAAGACGCCAGGCGGTGCCGAACTCTGGGCCGTCGGTACCGACGTGGCGAAGGACTGGCTGAGCAACCGCATGCATCTCACCGAAGGGCCGGGCGCGATGCACTTCCACGACCGCCTGCACACCGACTGGTTCGAGCAGATGGTGGTGGAGCGGCCCTTCACCCGCTGGCACAAGGGCCGGCCCATCCGCGAATGGCGCAAGCCCAACGGTGCACGGAACGAGGCCTGGGACGTCAGTGTCTACAACCTGGCACTGGCCCACAAGCTCGGCCTGCACAACTGGACTTCCCTGGACTGGCAGATGTACCGCGAGAAGATGCAGCGCAACGGCGATCTCTTCGCGGCAGACGCTGCGGTCCAGGCCCTGGCCCAGGTGCCGCCGTCCGATGAGCCAGCCGCAACACCGGAGCCACCACCGGCACCAGCCGCGCCCAGCGCGCCTGCAGCGATTCCGGTGGATGTCGAGGTGCGGACGTCCGCACCCCCTGCCGCAGCCGTGCAAGAGCCGGCAGCAGCACCAGCACCCATCTCTGCCCCGCCCCCAGCTCCGGCTGTACGCCCTTCGGTATCCGTCACCGTGGGGCCCGTTGGCGCCGGCAACAACGCACTCGGTCGGCCCTTACCCCTTGGCCGCCGCATCCTGTAAACAAGCCATCACCGAAGGACCACCATGACCGCCCACAACGCACACCCGCCCGCAGCCATCCGGCTCGCCGCGCCAGCGCCCGTGAGCCCTGCAGAAGAGGAAATCGCGCCCGCGCTGGACGATGCGCAGCGCGATCTTGATGACCTCTGCGAGCGCTACGTCGCTTGGCGCAACTCGCGGCGCCTGTTCGGCCCGCCACCTTCGTCCGGCTCGGTGCTGGGTAAACTCGCGGGCAGCAGCGGTGGCTCACGCCCCAGCACGCCAGGCGGCCCGGACGCGCTCAACAGCACCGAACTGGCCGCGTTCCACCTTGCCTACTGCAGCCAGCCGCAGGATACGGCCCGGGGTACATTCGACGCGTACTACATCCTCCGCGTGCGGCCCATCAAGCTCGCTGCGGACGCCTTGGGCATCTCGCGCCCCACGTTCTACCGGATGCTCTCTGTCTTCCGCCAGCACGTCGCACAAGCTGCGAAAATCGTGGAAGCCGAGAATATCGCCGCGGGCAATGCACTGCCGCACCGCAGCACCAACCATCCATAGGAGCACCATGAGTACCAACTTCAGCAGCCTGCCGATTGGTGGGCACACCGTGATGATTGCCGGGAAGAAGGCCATCGCGGAGTTGCATCGCAAGGAATTCGATCTGGGGGAGATTCGCTATCTGGAGGTCGGCACCCAAGCGGAAGTGCTCACTGTACATATCAGGCCCATCAGTGGTGACCCATCAGGTCTCGTTTTCTTCGACCCCAACTTCTGGAGCGTGCAGATCGACGGGCGACCTACGCAGGCGCGGACTTTGGGCGAGGTGGTGCAGATAGCGGGCAAGCAGGTGGGATTTCATGCAGATCCCAACCTTGGAACACTGAATTTCACCACCCATAGCTAATCGCTTTAGCGGCTCTTGCGGCATCCGTCAAACAGAAAATTGTCTCATCCAATGAGACAAAATAGTGCTCGCCAGCATGAGACACTTTCCCCCAAAATTGGCCCCAATTCAGCTAGGTCTAGAAATTCCGCCTAGCTGAAAAAACATACCTCGCAACCCTTGTTGTGACCACCGCCCCCGGCGGCCGAAAGGCCCCGGGGGCTTTGTTTTGGAGCGCCAGAAACCCATGCTGACCATGAGCCGCAGCGGACCGACGATCGCGCAGGTGATCGCCGAGATTCGCGACGTGCCCGCACGCATGCTGCCCTATGCCGCGTCCACGGCACTCACACGCGTGGCCCGATACGCGGCGCAGATCGAGTTGCCGGCAGAGATGCGCAAGGTGTTCGTCAGCCCGACCTCCTACACCCTGAACGCGCTGCGCATTGAGCCGGCGACGAAGGACTCATTGCGAGCCCGCGTCATGGTGAAGAACCAGGCGGGCGGCGTGGCCCCTGAGAACTACCTGCAGCCCGAAGTCGAAGGCGGCATCCGCAAGCACAAGCGCGCCGAAAACGCCATGCGCTATGCCGGCGTTCTGAGCGCTGGTCAGTACGCCATGCCAGGACCGGCGCTCTCGCTGGATGCGGCGGGCAACGTGAAGGGGGCCGAGGTGCAGACCATCCTCGCCGCGCTCAAGGGCATCCGCGGCGGTGTGGGCGCCAAGGGCCAGCGCGCCGGCCGTGGCCGCAAGCTCGCCAACGACCTCTTCGTGGGCAAGCCCATTGGCGGCGACCGCCCCGAAGGCATCTGGCGGCGAGAAGGCAAGCGCCTGCGCGCGCTGTTCGTCTTCACGTCGAGCGCACCGGACTACAGCCGCCGCCTGGACTTCGACGGCGTGGTCCAGCGCGTGGCGCTGGATCGCTTCCGCCCTGAATTCGAGAAGGCCGTGGCAAGCCTGGCAGGTCGGGGGAACTGGCAATGAGCGCCGCATGCACCGCCAATCAACTGCAGCAGGCCCGGGCCCGGCTGCAGGCCTATCTGGCGGCCGAGGTCCGCATCCTCGAGTCACAAGAGTACGTGATCGGCAACGGCGGCACCGCCCGCCGCAACCGGCGTGCGGACCTCGAAACGGTCCAGGCCGGCATCAAGGAAGTGCGCGCCGAGATCCAGCGACTGGAATCGCTAGCCGAGCCCCGCGTCACATACCTCCGCCCCTACTGATCGGCGCATCATGAGCAAACGCATATCCCGGGCACAGCGGCAGCAGAACCGCATCGAAGCCCGGACGATCGACGCTGCCCGCGCCCAGTTCATGGCCCAGCTGATGCCGCAGTTGGGCGGCATGATGGCTTTCGGCGGTAGCGGCAGTCTGGGCGGCGGCAGCTTCGGTGCGGAAGCGCCGCCGCAGAAAGACCCCGCTTGGCGCCCCGCGCCGCGCGACGCGCGCAGCGACACGCTCATCCGCTTGCCCCTGCAGCGCGGCCAGAGCCGCGACCTGGCGCGCACCTCGCCCATTGGCGGCGGGGCTATCAACACGAACGTGGATCGCGTGGTCGGCACCGGCCTGGCGCTGAGCGCGCAACCGCACCTCAAGGTGCTGGGCTGGACGCCCGAGCAGGCCGCCGAATGGAAGGCCGCTCACGTGCAGCCTGAGTTCAGCCTGTGGGCCGACAGCCCGCGCAGCGACGTGGAAGAGACGCACACCTTCTACCAGCAGCAGGCCCTGGTGCTGCGCTCCAAGCTGGAGAGCGGCGATTGCTTCACCCTGCTGCCCGATGCCGACGAGGCCACGCCCGACATGCCGTACCGCCTGCGCACCCAGGTCATCGAAGCAGATCGGGTGGGCAACCCCAACGGCATTTCGGACACAGCCCAGATGGCGGCGGGTGTGCGCTTCAACGAAAAGGGCGCGCCGGCCGCTTACTTCCTCTACGACCAGCACCCCGGCTCCGGCGTGTGGTGGGGCGCCACTTCCGGGCTGGGCAAGGGTCAGTGGATCGACCGCGTCGGCCCCAGCGGGCGCCGCCGCATGCTGCACCACTTCAGCAAGCTGCGCCCGGGCCTGCCGCGTGGCATCCCTTACCTGGCGCCCATCGTGGACTGCCTCAAGCAGCTCGCACGCTACACCGAGTCCGAGATCATGGCAGCGGTGATCTCGGCCTGCGTAACGGCCTTCGTGACGGTGCCTGCTGGTGGCACCAATCCGCTAACCCGGCCGACAGCAGACACGAGCCAGGAATCCCGCTACGAAAGCCTGTTGAGTCACGGTGCGGCGATCACTCTGCGGCCCGGCGAGCAGGTGGAATTTCCGACACCTGGCCGCCCCAGCCCGAACTTCGAGCCCTTTGTGCTCGCCGTGGTCAAGCAGATCGGCATGGCGCTGGGCATTCCCTACGAACTGCTCATCAAACAGTTCAACGCCAGCTACAGCGCCAGCAAGGCCGCGCTACTGGATGCGTGGGTCTACTTCCGCAGCGTGCGCAACTGGCTCGCGCTCAGCTTCTGCCAGCCCGTGTACGAAACGTGGATGGTCGAGGCCGTGGCGCTGGGCCGGGTGCCGGCGCCTGGCTTCTTCGCAGACCCGCTGCTGCGCTGGGCATACACGCGCGCTGGCTGGCACGGCGACAGCATGGGCTCCATCAACCCGAAAGACGAAGTGGCGGCCTACACCAGCGCCATCGACGCGGGCCTCATGACCCGCGAGCGCGCCGAGTGGGAGCTGTGGGGCAGCGACTGGAACGACACCTATGGGCAGAAGCTGGCTGAGCACCAGCGCCTGGACGCCGACGGCATGCTGCCCGCGCCCAAGCCCGGCGCCGCGGCACCCGCGCCGGCACCTGCCCCTGCGGCACCCGACAACACAGGCTCATAACCATGACCGACAAGACCATATCCGCCGAGCAAGTCGCAGTGCTGGCTGAGCGCGTGGATTCGCTACTTAACAGCTATGCGCGCCTGGAGGGAATCATCCTGGGCATCGGCACCCAGCAGGGACAACTCAGTACCGCGTTGGGTGTTCTCGGCGAGAAGCTATCGCAACTCGATACCGGGCAGAAGCGTCTGTTCCAGCTCGCAGATGAGCACGGTGCTGCTATCGACCGCCTCACCACCGACGTCAAGGTGCATAGCTGGACGTGGAAGCTGGTCGGCATCGTCGCCATGTCATCGCTGGGCATGGTGGGCTGGGCGTTCGGCGAACTGCGCGCACTGCAGTCCAGCGACAACCGGCACGACAACCGGCTCACGCTGCTCGAGTTCATCGTGGGCGGCCGGCAGTCCAAGCCGCAAGAGGTGGCCAAGCCATGACCCTGCTCGACCTCATCATGAGCCCGTGGGCCATCGAGCCCGACAAGCTGCGCGAGATCCAGGCCATCTACGCCACGCATATGCGCGGCGAGAAGATCGACATCGCCGCCATTGAGGCCCGCCTCAACCGCCCCCTGGCGAGCGACCAGCAGGAGTACTCGCTAAACCCCGGCGGCGTGGCCGTGCTGCAGCTCTCGGGCGTGATGGCCCCAAAAGCGAATCTCTTCATGCGCGTCTCGGGCGGCATCAGCACCCAGCTCGCCACACAGCAACTCGAAAGCGCTGCGGCCGACCCCCGCGTACGTTCCATCGTGCTGGCGATGGACACGCCCGGCGGCAACGTCATCGGCGTGCCGGAGTTCGCCCAGGCCATCGCGGAACTTGCCGCCGAGAAGCCGCTGGTGGTGCATTCGTCCGAGCAGCTGGCAAGCGCCGGCTACTGGGCCGGCAGCGCCGCCAACGCCATCTACATCAGCGGTCCGGTGGTCACGGCCGGCAGCATCGGCGTGGTGGTGGACCGCTCCTACAACCCCAACTCCTCGACGCAGCAAGAGCACATCACGGCCGGCCGCTACAAGCGCATCTCAAAGGCCAACGAACCGCTCAGCGAAGAGGCCCGCGCCATCGTGCAGGCCGACGTGGACTACGTCTACACGCTCTTCGTTGACGCCGTAGCGGCGAACCGTGGCGTCACTTCCGAACAAGTTCTGGAACACATGGCCGATGGCCGTGTGTTCCGCGGCCAGCAGGCCATCGATGCAGGGCTCGTGGACGGTGTCTCCACGCTCGACGCACTCGTGGAAAGCATGGCCACCGACCCCGCCAGGTACAGCACGCGCCGCAAGGCCGTGTTCGCCGTGGCGGCCCTCCCGTCCCCAAGCGCCGGTGCTGCGCCCCAAGACGACAAGCCCTCAACCCGTGAAGAAAAGGAGCCAACCATGGCTGACCCCAACGCGACATCCACGTCGCTCATCACGCGTGCGTCTTTCGAGCAAGAGCACGCGCCGCTCTTCGCGCAACTGCGCGAAGAATTCACCGCTGCCGGCGCCGCTGGCGAGCGCACCCGTATCCAGGCCGTGCTGGCTGTGGGCGAAGGCCTGCCCGGCCACGAAAAGCTGCTGGCGGGCCTGGCCTTCGACGGCAAGACGTCTGCGGCCGAGGCCGGCCTCGCCGTGCTGGCGGCCGAAAAGAGCCAGCGTAAGGCAGCCATCGACGCCCACCGCGCTGACGCACCCCCGGCCGCCAACGGCAGCGCTGCACCGCAGGACGGCGCCGACAAGCCTACCCCCAACGCCGCAGCTGAAGCCGCTGTGGCGCTCTTCAACAAGGCCAACGGGATCAAGTAATCATGCCCATCACCGACCGTTTCATCGCCGGCGGCGTCAACACCGCCACCTCGCCCGTCTATCGGGAGCTGATCGCCGACAACTCCAGCCTGCTGACTTCCCGCAAGGGTGTGCTGCTCTCCGGCCAAGTGCTGGCCCGCGGCGCGCTCCTCGGCCGCATCACCACCAGCGGCAAGCTGGTGCTGTCGACTGCAGCCGCCACCGATGGCTCGCAGACCCCTGTGGCTGTGCTCACGCACGACACCGACGCAAGCACCGGCGACGTCGAGACGCTCTTCTACGAGCGTGGCGACTTCAACCAGGCCGCCATGACCTTCGGCGCCGGCCACACCCCCGACAGCGTTCGCGCCGGCCTGCGCACGCTGGGTATCACCCTCATCAAGCCTTACGGAGCCGCCTGATCATGACCGCAACCGACATCATGTTCGACATCGCCACGCTGCAGGGCGTGGTGCGTGCGTTGCCCCAGCCCAAGCTGGGCTTCGCCGCTAAGTACTTCACCCGGGTGGTGGAATCCACCGACGCCGAGATCCACTTCGACGTCGAGGGCACGGACCTGCGCATGGCACCCTTCGTTTCGCCGCTCGTACCCGGCAAGATCGTCGAGGGCACGGGCTTCACGACGAAGAATTTCAGGCCGGCCTACATCAAGGACAAGACCCCGTTCACCGCATCCCGGGCGTTGACCCGTCGTCTCGGCGAGAAGATCGGCGGCGAATTCACGCCGGAAGAGCGCTTGGCGCTCGATGTCGCTACGGAACTGTCGAGCAAGCTGCTGCGACTCGAACGGCGGCTGGAGTGGATGGCCGTGCAGGCGCTCTACTTCGGCGCGGTCATCGTGAAGGGCGATCAGTATCCGACTACGACTGTGGACTTCGGCCGAGATCCGGGCAACACCGTGGTGCTGACCTCTGGCAACAAGTGGGGCGATTCCGGCGTGAGCCCGATCGAGCAGTTGCACCAGTGGTCCGATGCTGCAGAAACGCCCATCAGCGACTGGTACATGACCTCGGATGCCTACACCATCTTCCGCCAGCACCCCGACACGTGGAAGCGGCTGGAACTGGTGCGCGGCACCAGCACCCTGCAGCCCGACGCGGTGACCAGCCGCGATCTGGTGCTGATGGGCATGATCGACGGCTTCCGCATCTGGGTGATTCCCAAGATCAACGTCACCAACGAAGACGGCTCCACGGTGCGTCTGGTGCCGGACGGCACCGTGATGGGCATTGCTGACGCGTACTTCGAGGGCGTGCGTCACTTCGGTTCCATCCAGGACGTAGACAACCTGGTGGCCGGCGCTTACTTCGTGAAGAGCTGGGTGAATCCAGACCCCAGCGTGCGCTACCTGATGCTGCAGAGCGCCCCGCTGCTCGTGCCGTATCGGCCCAACAGCACGTTCCGCGCGTCCGTGCGCTGAAGGTCTGCCATGAAGTTCGTAGCCAACCACACGATTGTTATCGGCCGGGCGCCGAAGACGAAGGATCTGGTAGAGGGCGATCCTGTTCCTCGCCTGCCTGCCGAAGAGCTGATGCGGCTGCAGGATCTGGGTGCTATCTCGGCTGTGGATGACTCGGCCGAAGAGCAGGCAGCGGCCAAGAAGGCAGCAGCCGAGCAGGCAGCAGCCGAGCGGGCAGCAGCCGAGCAAGCAGCAGCCGAGCAGGCAGCAGCCGAGCGGGCAGCAGCCGAGCAAGCAACAGCCGAGCAGGCAGCAGCCGAGCGGGCAGCAGCCGAGCAAGCAGCAGCCGAGCAGGCAGCAGCCGAGCAGGCAGCAGCCGAGCGGGCAGCAGCCGAGCGGGCAGCAGCCGAGCGGGCAGCAGCCGAGCAAGCAGCAGCCGAGCAGGCAGCAGCCAAGAAGGCCTGACGCCATGCTCCATCTCGAAGAAGACATGCGTACCGTGTTCTTCGGCAGCGACTTCGCCGCCCGCTTCCGCCGGCACCGGGCCGGGGAACTGGCGCGCGAAGTCGTTGGCATCGTTGGCACCGTGGATGACGAAGCCCTCGAAGGCCGGGTGTTCGCCGCATCCCGCACGCTGCGCTACCCCGCAGATTGCGATCTGCGGGCTGACGACGTGCTGGAATGCCTGGACGAAGCCGCTTCGCAGGGCATCAAGGTGGGCACGCGCTTCCGTGTGCTGGAGGCACCGCGCCGTGTCAACGACGGCGCGGAGATGGAGGCGCTGCTCGGCAGCGTGCCGGCATGAGCGATCGTGCCCACACGCTGCCCCAGGGTGCGCCCTTCGCCATCGGCACGGCCATCGTCTATGCGCTGCGCAACGCCGAAGCGCTGCAAGGCGCCGAGGTGCTGGACAACCCCGTTCGCGCCAGCGATCTGACCGTAGGTCCGCGCATCGTCTTCTTCGAAGATCAGCACGACAAGCCTCGCGGCGATCAGCCCGGCCAGCGCCAGAAGCGCACCTACGCCTTTTCGCTCGGCGTCATCAATCGCACCGAACGGGCACGCGCTGGCGCGCATGCCGACTACCGGGCCGCCAAGCTGGCCGTGCGCGACAGCCTGGCCGCCATCAACCAGCTGGTGCGCGCGGAAGGCTCCGGCCTGGTCGAGGGCGAGGTGCGCTTCCGCCTGGAAAACATCGACGTGGGCGGCGGGCTGGTGCTCGGCATGTTCACGTTCGACTACCGCGACCCGGACTGACCTCCGAAGTCGATCTTTCGTTTCACCCAGGCCCGCCGCGTGCGGGCCTTTTGCTTTGCAGAGAAGGAAACCATCATGACCGCACGTGCAGTCCTGGCCGCTGGCCTCGTCTCCCTCAACCTGTGGGACCCGACCAAGCAGGCCTACAACGGCTTCGGCGACCCGCTCGACGCCGACAAGTTCGAGATCAAGCCCAACTTCGAAGAAAAGGTTAGCGAATCGCGCTCCCACCTCGACTACGGCCAGGCCCGCGCCTCGGTTGTGCTGCCCAAGCCGACCGAGATCACCATCGAACTGGCGGCGGCCACGGTGGAGGCGCTGGCCATGCAGTTCCAGGGTATGGTGGCGGCGCTCCAGCAGGCCTCGGGCGCCTTCGCCAACGCCGATTTCACCGTGTCGGCGCTCGATCAGTGGCTGCCTCTGGGCAAGCGCAACATCAGCGACCAGGGCTTCAGCCTCAAGAACGCGGCCGGCACCACGACCTATGCCCTCGGCACGCACTACGAAGTCAACTGGCTGCGCGGCGAAGTGCGCTTCAAGTCGGCCGCGGCGGGTGTACCGGCAAAGAACGACGTGCTCAAGCTCACCGGCAGCTACGGTGCCGTGGACGGCAAGAAGGTGCTGGGCGGCCGGGTCACCCAGGTGCGCTGCCAGGCGCGCTTCGACGGCCGCAACATGGTCGATGGTTCCCCGATGGAAGTGGACGTGTGGGAGTGCGCGCTCGGCTCCAACAACGGCTTCGACTTCCTGGGCTCCGACTTTTCGGGCATCACGCTCAGCGGCAAGCTGGTGACGCCGGTCGGGAAGACCGAGCCGTATGAAGTCCGCCTGCCCGGCGCGGCCGTCGCCTGACGCGCTGCCGCTGCGAGCGCCTCAACGGCGCGGTGCGGACGTCTGCACCGCGCCCATCAGCACCAGCACGGGCCACCCCACCACCACGGTGGCGATGGCACCGGCGCCCAGCGCCATGAGGCGCTGTGAATCCACCAGCAGGCCCAGCAGGGCCAGCGGAATGCCCGTGCCCACCAGGCCAATGCACCACAACAACCCTTTCATCGCTTGATCCTCCAGATGACTGCACCGAAGATCAAATACGACATCGAGGCCGCAGTCAAGGGCGATGCCGATGCCGAGCAGCTCGCAAAGGCGCTCAACGACGTCAGCGACGTGCTCGAAGGCGACCTGAAGCAGAGCGCGCAGGACGCGGCCCAGGCCCTGGAAGCGCTCAATGCCAAGCAGAGGGCGCTGAGCGCTTTCGGCGATCTCAAGCGCGAGACGCAGGGCCTGTCCACGCAGCTCGAGCAAGCCACCGGCGTGGTGGACCGCCTCGGCAACGAAGTGCAGGACGCAGCCGTCAAGACGCAGACGCTCACAGCCGCAGAGCGCACCACGTCGGCCGCTGTGGCTGATGCGCAGGCCGCCCTGCAGCGCAAGCGGGCGGCTCTGGCCGCGGTGCGCGAAGAGACCACGGGTACGGCCCGCCGCAGCGACGAGTACCGCGCCACGGTCGCCGGACTGAAGGACTCCATCAAGGCCGCGACCGAGGAGGTCAAGGCCCAGCAGCAGGCCCAGCGCACCGCTGCCCAGGCCGCAGGCCAGGCCCAGAACGCCGAGGCCGCGCTGCGCAAGGAATACGACCTCGCCATCGGCAGCGCGCAGCGCCTGTCCGGCGAGCTACGCAGCAAGAACACCGCGCTCTCCAGCGCCCGCGAATCGCTGCAGTCGGTGGGCGTGTCCACCACCAACCTGGCGCAGCAAGAGCGCAACCTGCAGGCCGCCGTCGCCCAGGTCCGCGCGGAGGTTGCCACGCTCGCTCCGGCGTATCAGGCAGCGGCTGCGGCATCGTCCCAATCCACCCAGGTGCAGGCACAGAACCAGCGCACGCTGCGCGAGGGCATGACCTCCATCAGTACCCAGCTGCAGCGCATCCAGAGCATCGCCAGCATCGCGGTCGGCGGCGGGTATTTCGGCGGGCTCGCGAAGGACGTGGCGGCCACCGCAGACGAGTTCCGCAACCTCGAGGCGCGCATCAAGCTGACCACGGGGCAGGGCCCACAGTTCCAGCAGTCGTTCGTCGGCGTGCAGCAGATCGCGCTGCGCACCAACAGCGCGCTCGATGAGACCGGCACCCTCTTCACGCGCCTCGCCAAAGCGGCCGAAGAGGGCGGCATGGCCGCCACGCTTGCCCAGCAGCGGGCGCTGCGACTCACAGAGACCATCAACCAGTCCATCCAGCTCTCCGGTGGGTCGGCCGAAGGCGCCAAGGCCGCCATCACGCAGCTCATCCAGGGCCTGCAGTCCGGCGTGCTGCGCGGCGAGGAGTTCAACTCAGTGATGGAGCAGGCTCCCCGCCTGGCGCAAGCACTGGCGCAGGGCCTGGGCGTGACGACGGGCGAGCTGCGCAAGCTGGCCGAGCAGGGCGCACTCACCTCCGAGACGGTCATGAAGAGCCTGGAGGGCCAGGCGGATGTGATCGCGGGCGAATTCAGCAAGCTGCCGCCCACCGTGGGCCGTGCCCTGCAGAACCTTTCCACGCAGTGGACCCTGTACGTCGGCGCGGCCGACAACGGCCTCATCAGCAGCGCCAACGCGGCCAAGGTGATCAACGCCCTGGCCAGCAACATCGACCTGCTGGTCAACACCCTCACCGCCGCTGGGAAGGCCTGGGCGGCGATCAAGATCGCCGGGCTGGTGGCCGACTTCGCCCGCTGGGTGACCACCACCACGGCGGCTACCGCCGCGCTGGAGGCGAACACCACCGCCACTGTTGCCAACGTGGCTGCGCAGCGTGCCAGCGCTGCGGCGCAGGCCGAAGGCGTCGCCGCGCAGGCTGCCAGCACGGCGGCGACCCGGGCCAACACCGCGGCCCGGGCTGACAACGCGAAGGCATGGAGCGAACTCGGTGCGTTCACGCGGGCGGCTGGCGCCGCGCAGGACGTCGCCACGACGGCAGTGCAGCGCAACACCGCCGCCCTGGCCGAAGGCGCGGCGGGGGCGGCTCGCGCCGGCATCGTCTGGCGCGGAGTGTCGGCCCTTTTCGGACCCTGGGGTATCGCGGTCGCTGCGCTCACGCCCGAGATCCTGGGCCTCACGCGATCGCTGGGTGAGCAGACGGCCAAGATGCTGGGCTGGGGTCAGCGGATGGAAGAGGCCGAGCGCAAACTGCGCGCACTCGATGAGGCTGGCAAGATCCAGGCCGAAACGCTTCGGCGGCAGTCTGCGATGTACGAAGAGGCGCGCAACCGCAGCTTCGACCTGACCAAGCAGGCCACGGGACTGATCGCCGAATTCGACAAGCTGACCAAGGCCGGCGAGTCGACGGCGGACGCCATCGGCAAGATCGGCAAGGACTTCGACGTGTCGAACTCCGCCGGCATCCGCACGATGTCGGCTGCGCTGGACAAGCTGCGAGCAGACGGCAAGATCACCGCGACTGAGTTTCAGGCCGCGTGGGCGAAGGCCCTCGATGGCCAGGACTTGGCACGGTTCGAGGCCATGGCCCGCGTTGCCTTCGGCTCGGCGGCGGCCGAGGCCGCCAAGCTGCAGAAGCAACTGAATGATGCTGTCCAGCAGGGTGCCTCCGAAGAGGTGGTGCGGGGCCTGCGACTGCGGCTTGAGGGGGCGCTGAGCGCCGCGAACCGCGAGGCTGAGCGTGTGGCGCAAACGATGAACGTGCTGCTGCGTGAGGCGGTCGATCGAACTGGCTTGGACTTCACCGTGCTGCAGGGTCGGATCGGCGAGGCCTCGCGCAGCGCCATCAACGATCTGGAGATCGTGATCGGCGGCCTCGACAAGCTCAAGGCGCAGGGCGTGGATGCGGGTCGCGTGTTGGAGGCCAGTTTCGTGAAGGCGCTCAACACCGCGGACAGCCAGAAGGCCGTGGACGATGTGCGGGCGCGTGTCGAGCAACTGCGCAACACGCTGGGCGACAAGGTGGCTGATGGCCTGCTCGATCAGGCTCGCGAGAAGGCCCTGGCGTTGAGCGACGCGCTGGAGAAGGCGAAGCCGGGCATCAACTCGCTACGCGAAGGCATGACGGCGCTGGGGCTCACGACCGACGCCACGCTCAAGCAGACCGCGGCCGACGCGAAAGAGGCTTACGACGCAGTCCGCGACTCCGGCGTTGCAAGCACACGCGAACTGCGCGAGGCCTTCGTGAAGACCGCGGAGGCAGCCATCTCGGCGAACAAGGGCATCGCCCCATCGTGGGTCCAGGCAGAGGCAGCAGTGCGCGGCTACCGTGTCGTGACCGATGAGGCCGGAAAGTCCTCGCTGGTTCTGTCCAGCTCCCTGGACAAGTCTGCAGGCTCCATGCGTGGCGTCGTGGGGGCGGCGGCTGCCGGTGCCGCTGCGGTGCGCGATCTGGGCGCTGCGTATTCCGATGCGGGCGCGAAGGCTCTGGCCGCGCAGGGTCAGATCCTGGCCGCAGCGGCTGCGCAGCGCTCGGCCGATGTCTCGGCCAGCAGCATCACGAACAAGCCGGCCAGTGCCACGCAGTTCGCGTGGACCCAGTCCACCATCATCGAGTACCTCAAGCAGTCAGGGCTCGATGAGATGCTGGCTCAGCGCCTCTCGCAGCAGTTCGTCCAGCCCGACGGCTCGGTGTCCAACACCGCCAGCGCCGCGCAGATCCAGTGGGGCGGCAAGTACTCCACCCTGGCCGAGGCGCTGGGCAAGATGTCGGAGTACTACCGCCTGGGCGCCGGCAAATCCGATGCCGCCGCAATGCTCGACTACGAGCGCAACAAGGACAAGCGCCCCACCGCGCCGGCCACTCCGCAGCCGTTGCCCAAGCCGTCCCTCGATGGCTCCGGCACCAGCGATGGCGGGAACGCGGGTTCGCGTGTCGATCGCATCGTCAACGTCTACATCGGCTCCAGCCCGACCGTCTACAGCGTCCCCACGACCGGAACAGGCCAAGCCAACATCGAGGCGCTTGCCCGGGCTGTCGTGACCTACCTCGAAGACCAAAAGCGCCTGGCAGGAGCCTGAAGTCCATGTCCATCACCCTCACCAACGGCAGCACCCCGCTGGCCCTGCCGCAAGACCTCATCTGGACCGATGAGCTGACATGGTCGCCTGTGGCCCAGAAGACCGAACGCGGCATCTTCGGCACGTTGATCATCGACGCCATGGCTCGTAACGGCGGCCGGCCCATCACGCTCCAGGGCGATGGCGACAGCGCATGGATCAGCCGCGCAGCGCTGCGCACTCTGCGGTCCTGGGCCTCCATCCCCGGCCTGCGCCTGGCGCTCGATGTGCGCGGCCAGGCCTTCACCGTGGTGTTCGACCATGGCGACGCGGAAGAGGGCCGCGCGCTGGCCATGAGCGCGGTCATCGACTATGCAGACCCGCTGGACACCGACTACTACTGCAGCCTCACGCTGCGATTTTTGGAAGCGAGCGAAACCCCATGACCATCCAAGAAGGCGACATCAAGCTGCTCACCAGCCGCGTGATGGACGATGTGCCGGAAGGCGGCGGCGGCCCCACGGGCACCGAGGTGCCCTACGGCACCAGCAATGCAGTTTTTGCCGACATCACCGAGGCCGACCGTGCCGGCGGCAACGTCAGCATCCGGCAGTTGCACGCGGCGGTGATGACAGCCACGACCGACCCGCTCATGGGCTCGAGCATCATCCTCTCGCAACCGCCGAGCGATCCGAACGTGGCTGTCACGCTTGCGAAGTGCGGGCTCTTCGCCCGTCGCAGCGCCATTGCGCAGTCGATCGCCAACTACCTGATCCAGGGCACCACGTGGTCCGGGGTGCTGCTGGAAGACCACGTGATCGGCATGCGCTCGATCCAGATCCTGCACCGGCCTGGCACGCCGGCGCCGGACATCGGCCGCACCTTGGTGCTGGCGTATCAGCAGGGCACTTCGACCGAGCGCATCCAGTATGTGCGCGTCACCCGTACTGAAACAGAGCAACGCACGTTCACCTACTCGCTGAACGGACAGTTCGTGGACTTCCAAGGGGCCGTCACGAAAGTCGATCTGTCCGATGCGCTGCGCTACGAGTTCCCGGGAAGCCCGCCCTCGCGCGACTACTCGACAGCCGCAGGCAAGACCATCATCCGCGACACGACGGTCGCGGACGCCGCAACGTATTACGGCGCGTCGCCCGTTGCATCGGCCGTCGCTCTGGGCGACAGCACACTGCGCGTCGCCAGCATCTATACGCAGCTCGTGCCGAGCAGCCGGACGGAGACCACGGCCCTCGACCAGCGGCCCGCGGCGGAGCGCACCGTCGTGCTGGCGACGGCGCCCCGTCGCGTGGAGGTGCCTGTTGCGGCACACACGCGGCGCATCAAGATCGGCCAGAGCAACCGGGGGTTCAGCTTCGTGGCGCTGCTCAAGCCGCTGCCGGAACCGGGCACCGTCATCGTCAGCTACCGCGCGTTGGGCAACTGGTACACGCTGGCTGATGACGGCGAGGGCTTGCTCACCGGGGCGGGCTCGGGCCGCGTGATCTACACGACCGGCAGCATGGACATGACGCTGCAGGCCCTGCCCGACGATGCCAGCAGCATCGTGATCCAGTGGGCCGAGCGTGTGGCGTTCACCAATCGTGCCACGCAAGGCGCGTCGATCAATGCACCGCTGACAGCGCTGAGGCTTGCGAACCCGGGCGCCACGCCGACAACGGTGACGGTGCGTTGGGCCTCGGGCGGCATCTTGCGCGCTGTGACAGACGACGGGGCGGGCCGATTCTCCGGCGAGGCCACTGGCACCATCGACTACCCCAGCAGCAGCCTCCTGCTCAGCACGCCCTACATGATCGACGCCGGGGGCGAGTGGCAGGTCGAGTATTCGTTCGGCGCGCAGGTCGAGCAGCTCTTTTCCTCTCCCGGCGTTGACGCCACGGGCAGCGCCACGCTGGTGCTGCAAAGCCAGCCAGTGGCAGGCTCGATCGAGGTCTCGTGGACTACCTCGCAGGAGGTCACGCAGACCGGCGGCGGGAGCCTGACGACGTTGTCCGCCGTGACCAACGACGAGAGCAAGCGCTACTGGGTCGGCTGGAGCGACGGATTCGGTTACCACGGATGGCGCACGAGGAAGGAAGGCACGTCGGCCACGTTGACCCGGCAGGTGCAGCGTGACAGCAGCAATTCGCGGCGAGTCATCGTCTCGCATCGAGCGTCGGATGATGGCTCTGGAGGCTTTGCGCTGGACCTGGGCGCGGTGCTGTACAGCTCCAAGACGATCACGCTCAAGCTGGTCGATCAGACCAAGACAACAGAGTCTTACAAGTCCGATCATGAAGACGCGAAGTCCTTCCAGAAGTCCATTTCGTCGGATGATCAGTACGGAGGGGGTTCGTCGGAGTCGTCGAGCGCGTCATCGAAGGGCGGTGAGTACGGCACGACCACTGTCGGCGAGCAGGTGGCCGGCAACGTGATCGTGCGCTACAAGGTCGCGCCGCTGGCCTCCACCGCCGCGACCGAGTCTTTCGCCGGCGGGGCGGTCAGTATCGACATTTGCCCCCTCACTGTGGACTCCATCGTGCCCGGCAGTGTGCGTTTCGTCTGGATGGGGCAGACCTACGACGACTTCGAGGGTGTGATCTATCGAGGCCGCACGGACAGCGTTGCAGGGCAAGCAAGCGGCACCATCGACTACGCAGCAGGGCGCGTCAATATGACCGACTGGATCGTCGGTCTCAATCCCGGCTCGGTGTCTCTGCAGAGCCTGTGGACGCGTCGTGCTCCCTGGACCACCGCATCGATCTTCTTCCGTACGCAAAGCGCTCCGCTCAAGCCCGGGGGATTGGTGCTGACGTTGACCGATGTGTCTGGCAATGCGCTGACCGCCACAACCAACCTCGACGGCAGCTTCGCGGGCACCCACATGCTGGGCCGGATGGACTTCGAATCTGGCGTGGGCGAGTTGCAGTTCGGTGACTTCATCGATGCCGCCACGCTCACAGATTCTCAGAAGGCAGAGTGGTGGTATAGCGCCGCCGATGTCGGGGCCGTGCAGTCCGGCAAGATCTGGCGTCCCTGGCCGGTGGACCCCACCACGCTGCGCTACAACAGCGTCTCCTACGCGTACCTGCCCCTCGATGCCGACATCCTGGGCCTTGATCCCGTGCGTCTGCCGCCCGATGGCCGTGTGCCCATTTTCCGCGTGGGCAGCTACGTGGTGATCAGCTACACGGGCCGCATCGCCGCCGCGACCTACAGCGCCGGCATGACGATCGACTGTGCGCGCACGCGCCTGTCGCGGGTGTATCTGGTGGGCGCTGACGGCAAGCTCATCCGCTCGGGCTACTCCGTCAACCTCGATGCCGGGACCGTGGCCATCACCGACGTCACGGGCTGGGTGCAGCCGGTGGTGATCAAGCACCGCATCGAAGAGATGGCGCGCCTGGCTGATGTACAGATCAACGGCGCGCTGCGCCTGACCAAACAGCTGTCGCACGTCTTCCCGGCGGGCTCCATCGTGTCGGCCGCGATCATGGCCGGCAACCTGCGTGCGCGTGCGCTGCCCGTGTTCGACCAGCAGAGCTGGGACGGCATCACCTGGGCCGATACGACAGTCGGCAACCCGGCATCGGCCACCTACAACGACGGCGCCTACCCGGTCATCGTCACCAACGCCGGCGCGATGACGGAGCGCTTCGCGCTGCGGGTGCTGTCCGGCGGCACCAACGTGGAGGTGATCGGCGAGCATGTGGGCAACCTGGGCACCTTCAGCCGAGATTCGGTGATTGCCCCGATCAATCCAGTATCCGGCGTTCCCTTCTTCCGCCTCGATCCGCTGGGCTGGGGTGCTGGCTGGGCGCCAGGCAACGTGCTCTTCCTGCCCACCGTCGGCACTTACTACCCGTTCGCCGCGATTCGCACCACGCAGCCGAGCGAGGCCGTGGGCACTGACTTCGTTTTCGAGATCACAGCGCGTGGCGACGTCGACCGCGCGCCTTCCCAACCCGTGATTTGAGGCTGCGTATGCCTTCCACCTACTCCTACGAGGCGTCAACGTGAGCAGCGTGTGGGAGATCGGCGCGGCCCTTGCGCTGGCCCAACTGCAGGCCACCATCGTTGCAGCCGACTCCGGCTCGGGCAACTCGCGCATCCGTATCTACCGGACTGAGCGGCCAAGCGCGATCACCGATTCGCATGCCGATGTGCCGCAGGCGGAGATCGTGCTCGCCAAGCCCTGCGCCTCCATCGTTGATGGCGTGTTGGTCATGCACCCGGCGGATGAGGCCGGCTCCATGGTCATGTCGCAGGGCTTACCGCGCTGGGGCGACTGGGTGAGCGCGGCCGGCGCCGTGCTGGCACGCGGCGACGTGACTGACACGGCACACGACGGATGCTGGCGCGTCACCGG
Organism: Paracidovorax sp.; assembly: GCF_057642795.1. NCBI lineage: Bacteria > Pseudomonadati > Pseudomonadota > Betaproteobacteria > Burkholderiales > Comamonadaceae > Paracidovorax > Paracidovorax sp. Next base: position 133,098 of record NZ_JBXYZY010000037.1, on the reverse strand, counting down.
CGGCCAGACGCCTGCAGGCGAAACATCGCCGCTTCTGTACGCCGGGGGCCTGGTCGTGCTCGGCGGCACCAGCTTGTCGTGAGGGCATGGCGTGTGGCAAATGACGACGGCGCAACGAACCTGCGCTTCGGCCGGCCTGCGGCCCCCTCCGCCAGCCCGGTGGGGCTTGTCTTTGGCGACGACAGCGATGGCGCGACCCGCCCTCCGGTGCAACTGGCGGGCACGGGGCGTATCACCGGCCTGCGAGGCGTCGTGCCATTGCGCGTCGTCTCGCGCATCACGGCCACAGGGCTCATCACAGGCCTGCGCGGGCGTGTCGATGCAGCCTATCGGATCAACGTGGACCGCCCCGTTGCGGGAGATGTCGCCAGCAAGTGGCAGCAGGGCAGAAAGGCCTTCGGCGGCGGGCTGCAGGGCTGGCAGCAGGCCGCCCGCGCGAATGCGGCCGTGGCAGTACTTGCGCAGGCTGCACAAGCCGTGCAGGCCCCGCTTCAGGGTCGCTGGCAGCAGTCGGCGCGTTGGGCCCGGCTTGCCCGCATTGCTGACGAGCAGGCCCGCCGCCTTGCATGCTTGCCCGCATCGCAGCGCATGCAGCAGGCCGAGCAGCTGCGCGCGGCAGCGCACGGTGCCTTCGAGCAGGCTGCCAGGCTGCGCATGGGCGCCCTGCAGCCTTTCCAGCAGGCCGGCCGCATGCGTGCCCAGGTGCTCCAGCGCTTCGAGCGCGCGGGCCAGATGGCTCTGCTCCAAGGCTCCGGCTTCGGGCGCGGTTATCTGCTGGGCAGGCACTGGCAACTGGCATTCGAGCAGGGCCGAAAGCCGCCGCCCGGTATGGCGGCTGGGCAGGTCGAGCCGTCTCGGCCAGACCCGTGTTACGTGCCCGTGTTGCCTGTGCGTCTGCTGTTCGATCTGCTCGCTGGCAGTGGGGAATCTCCGGTGGGCTTGGTCTTCGTCTGCGAGCGACATATCGGCCCCGGGCCGCAGCCGCAGTTCGTCATCCCTCTTCTAAGGGTCTACATGTCCGTCAACACCATCGATGCTGTGCTCCTGCCGAGCCTGGAGCGCGTGCAACTGCAGGGCATCTCGATCACTGCAGACGAGGACGGCTTCGGCTGGTCGATGTCCGCACGTGGCCCGGTGCATCTTGTCGATCAGCTGGCGCCTGCGGCAGGTCTCCCTGCGCGTGTGCAGGTCACAGTCAATGGCATCGCCTGGGTCTTCGCCATCGATCCGCCGGAGCGCTCGCGCAAGTTCGGCGACCACGGCGTGCAGGTGCGCGGCGCCAGCGTCACCTCTCTGCTGGGCGCTCCGCATATGCCGGCATCGGTGTGGAGCAACAGTGGCGACATGACCGCGCACCAGCTCGCGCTGCAGGCGCTGGACATGACTGGCGTGTCGCTCGATTGGGCCATGCAGGACTGGCTGGTGCCTGCCGGCGCATGGAGCCACCAGGGCTCACCGCTGTCCGTGGTGCAGCGCATCGCGGAAGCCGCAGGCGGCGTGGTGCGCAGCCACCGCACCGAAGCCCAGTTGCAGATCGCGCCGCGCTATCCCGTCATGCCGTGGGAATGGGCTGCTGCGGTACCCACGGTGCGCATGCCGGGCCAGATCATCACCGCAGACACGCTCCAAGCGCTGGGCGCCGCGCGCTACGACGCGGTGTACATCTCCGGCGAAACCGGCGCCGGGGTGCTGGGCCACGTGGTGCGTGCCGGCACGGCCGGCGAGGTGCTGGCGCCCCAGGTGACCGACGCGCTGGTGACGCACGTCGATGCGGCGCGCCAGCGCGGCAGCGCGGTGATCGCCGCTGCCGCCATCACGCACCGGCACCCCATCACGCTGCCGCTGCTGACCGGCGGCACGAATCCTGGCCTCATCCTCCCCGGCTATCTGATCGAGGTGCAGGAGCCGGCAGAGACTTGGCGCGGCCTGGTGCGCGGCATCACCATCACGGCCGACATGCCCACCGTGCGCCAGCAACTGGCCGTGGAGCGCACATCGTCCGCGCCCAAGGGCCTGGGCGCAGGGAGCGCGTCGAGCAACCTCTACAAGCGCCTGCTCGACTTGCAGCCCGAGGCGCCGGTGCAGACCGGCGTAGTGCAGTCGGTCAACAGTGCTGTGGCCCGCGTGCAGCTCACCGGCACGGGCGTTGTGAGTGTGCGCAACCCGCTGCAGATCGCCGCCGGCCAGAGCGTATTCGTGCAGGGTGGAGCCATCACCGGCACCGCGCCGCAACTGCCCGTCACGCGCATCGAGATCTAGCTTTCCACCCTCCACCTTCCGCGCCCGCCACGGCCTCACAGCCCGGCGGGCGCGGTCATTTGCAAGAGAGAAAACATGCAGCAAACCATCATGATCGGCGGCGGGGCCAGTTGGGTCATCGCCAAGCCGGAGGGCATGCGCAAGCGCCTGCGCCTGGGCTCCTACGCATGCCCCGTCGAGTTGCGCAACGGCGCGATCGTCCACTCCGAGACCGGCCTGCCGGTGCCCCGCTCAGCCTTCGTGCCGACCGACTTGACCGGCAGCGACGCGGTCATGGAGATCCGCAGCGCGCCGGGCGGCACGCTCTTCCTGCGGCTGACCGTGGGCAACGGCCTCACGCTGGGCGCGGTGCCGGGGGCTATCGACATCGCGGTGAGCCCTGCGGACGCCGCAGCCATCAGCTGGAGCAAGGCCGTGTTCGGGCTTGTCGTGCGCGGTGCCGACGGCATCAACCGTCGCGTGCTGCAGGGCGATCTGTCCGTCGATGCCGGCATCGTGCAGGTGCTGCCATGACGGCGCCCGACTGGCTGCAGGACTGCGGCGACGAGGCCGGCGCCGACCTCTACGTGCTGGAGCCCGTCCAGGCCTTGCGCGAAGAGGTGGCCGATCTGCTGGTCATCGAGACAGCGGAGCAAGGGCCCGCCGGCCCGGCAGGCGAGGGCGCCGGCAGCCGCTACACGCACGTGCAAGACAGCGCCGCGTCCGTCTGGACGGTCGCTCACAACCTGGGCCGCTACCCCGCCATCACCGTGCTGGACCACCTGGGCGCGGAGATCTGCCCGGACGTCCGGCACCTCGACCTCACCACCGCCCGCATCACCCACAGCGTGCCGCTCGCCGGCCGTGCGATCTGCAACTGACCGACCCCTAGGAGCCCACAACCATGAAGATCACCAACAACCTCGACGCCAACGGCAACCGCATCATCAACCTCGCCGACGCGCAGAACCCGCAGGATGCCGTCACCAAGGCCCAGCTCGACGCTGCCGTGCAGGGCCTGAAGTGGAAAGACCCGGTGCGGGCGGCGACCACGGCCAACATCACGCTGTCAGGCCTTCAGACCATCGACGGCGTGGCCCTGGCCGCGGGCGATCGTGTACTGGTGAAAGACCAGTCCACGGCTGCCGACAACGGTATCTACCGCGCCGGGTCGGGCGCCTGGAGTCGAACGGCCGACTTCGATGCCGCGGCCGAGGTGCTGGGCGCGGCAGTCTTCGTTTCCGAGGGCGCGACGCTGGGCAACCAGCAGTGGCAGATGACCACCGATGCCCCCATCACCATCGGCACCACGGCGCTGGCCTGGGGCCAGTTCGGTGGCGGCAAGAGCTACACGGCAGGCGCTGGCATCACGATCAACGGCGCGGTTGTGGCAATCGATACCGGCATAGTCGCGCGCAAAGCAGCAGCCACCATCGGGGACGGCACGGCCACCACCATCACCGTGGCGCACAACCTGGGCACCCGTGACGTGCAGTTGAGCGTGCGCGAGACGGCCACCAATGCCGGCGTGCTGTGTGACTGGGTGGCAAACAGCGACGCCACGGTGCAGCTGACGTTCGCTGTAGCGCCGACGACGGGCCAATATCGGGTCGCGGTGGTCGCATGAAGAACCTCGGCGTCGTCGGTCAGCCGCAGGACGTGGTCACCCTCGAAGTCTTGCGCGCGCTATCTACGAAGTGGTCCTTTGGGGATGGCCCCCCCAGCGATGCGGCCGGCGTGGTGGGGGAGTACTACGTCGAGGCGAACAACAGGCTCTGGGTGCGGGGAGCATCTTCCTGGACCTACACGGGGGTGCAGTTCGGCAGTGCGACGAATGTAGGCGAGAAGGCGGTGCTGGTCGATGCGGATGTGCTGTCAATCGGAGACTCTGCGAACGACTTGCAGATGCGAAAGATCACAGCGGCGAACTTCCGGGCTTGGGCGGCATCATGGCCCATCAACGCCGCAACTGCGGCAGCGCTGGCAAATGCAGTGAAGACGAGCGGCAATCAAACGATTGCGGGAGCAAAAATATTCACTGATGACTTTGTCGTCCAGAGTTCGCGCACCACTGGGACTGCGGCTGCAGTGCAGTTCCGCGTGACTAAAGATGCAGGCAATGGCGCAGCCGTGTCATTTGCACGTTCTGCAGCGGCTGGAAAGCAAGCGCTGTTTAGTTTTGAGACCGGAGAGCCGGGGTCGCAAATCTTCGACGGTTTCCTCGGGACACTGCCGGGGATTACGTCGAGAATTTCAATGTTCAGCGGGGGGGGCGGCAACACCGATGCCATGATCATCCTGGGTGGGGGGCAGATCGGCTTTGGTAATGCAGTGGACGCCCGAACCGGCCCCAGCATTGTTTTTGGTCTTAATGGTGCGGCACAGTTTGCTGGTGCCGTGCGGTTCGGCCAATACACGCTGTCCACTCTTCCAAGCGCATCAGCCTACAGCGGCTACTACATCACCGTGACGGACGCCGCCGGCGGCCCGAAGCTCTGCCGCAGCAACGGCAGCGCCTGGCAGATCGCCAACACCAACACCACCGTTTCTTGACTTCGAAGAAAGACCACTGCCATGGCTCTCACAGAACGCAATCGCCCTTATGAAACCCTGATCCGGCACAACGACGACGGAAGCATAGGTGCCCACCATGTGACCATCAGCGAGGTGCTACGCGATAGCGCCGTGATCAGCGCAGCCACCAATCCGCCGGTTGCAGTGGAGGGGGAAGCACTCTCGCTGGTGCTGGGCGCAGATCTGACGGCAGCGCTCGGCGACAACACGCGCTTGCGCGAGCAAGTTGCATCCCAGCAAAGCCAGATCACCGACGCCCTGCAGCGAGCCGCTGCGGCGGCGGAGTCGGCCGACAAGCTGCAGGCGCGCCTGACCTCTGTGCTTGACGAAAACGCAGGCTTGCGCGCCGCCTTGGAAAAGGTGGAGCAACAGCTGGATCAGCTGCAACAGCTGGCTCAAGTCGCTACGGCACCCGCTGCCGCCCCCTCTCCGTAGAACCCACCGTCGTCCCCGTTTCTTCCCGCCCGCCGTGGTCACCCCGGCGGGCTTTTTTTCGTCCCTTGAACGGAGCCCATGACCATGCAGACCTACCCGATCAACCCCGCAGGCATCAAGCTGCTGCACGACCGCGAGGCCTTCGTCGGCCACGCGTACCCGGACCCGTATTCGCCGCTCGGCAAGGCGCTGCGCGGCGCCGGACTGTGGCGCAAGTACCTGGCCGCGCCCTTCGCCATCCCGGCATCGGTCAGCGGCCTGAGCGGTGCGCCCTGGACCATTGGCTGGGGCTTCACCGAAGGCGTGCGCGAAGGCGACCGCATGACGCTGCAGGAGGCCGAAGCGCGCCTGGCGGCCGAGCTGGAGAAGATCACCACCGCCGTGCGCGCGGCCTGCACGGTGCCGCCCACCGAGAACCAGCTGGCGGCCATGGTCGTGCTGGCCTACAACATCGGCCTGGGCTGGTCGGGCAGCAGCAAGCCGAAAGGCGCCAAGGACGGCTTTCGGCAGTCGTCGGTGCTCAAGGCCCACAACCGCGGTGACACCGCCGCTGCGGCCCGGGCCTTCCGGCTGTGGAACAAGGCCGGCGGCGAAGTGTCGCCGGGCCTGGAGGCACGCCGACTGGCCGAGTCGCAGCTGTACCTCACGCCGGCCCCCGCGCCGTCCGGCGCAGCCGCAAGCCCGGCAGCGGCCATGGACGATGTCCAGGCCCTCATGCCGCAGGCGGTGGATGCCGAGCGACCGCTGACGGCGAGCACCATCAACCGCGCCAGCGTCGCGGCCGGCGGTACTGCTGCGGTGGCGACGATCGCCGAGACGGCGCGCACTCTCAGCGACATCAAGAGCAGCGCCGACAGCCTGGGCGATTGGCTGCTGCCCATCGTGCTGCTGGTGATCGTGGCGCTCTGCAGCTACATCGTGTGGGAGCGCATCAAGGTGCGCCGGGAGGGCTGGTCGTGAGCACGTTGCAAGCGCTGCTGCTGGCCAGCGCCATGGCAAACGCGCTGCTGGCCTGGGGCTACCTGGGCGAGCGCGACGACGCCATTGCTGCGCGGGCGGATGCATCGGCCAAGTCGCAGGAGCTGGCCGGCGTGCGCGGCGCGGCCCAGGCCTGCAGCACGGAGGTCGGTCGGCTCAGCGATCTGGCTGACAAGCGGCTGCTGGAGGCGTCTGCTGCCCGCCGCGAGGCCGCCACGCGCGCTGCAGGCTACGCCCGGCGGGCGGACCAGATCCTGGCAGCGCCGCCAGCGGTGCCCGGCGATGCCTGCGCGAGTGCCCAGGCGCGTGTCGACGTCTGGCTGAAGGGGAGGGCGCAACCATGATCCGCTCCTTCATCTGTCTGGCCGCCTTGGCGCTGGCCGGCTGTGCTGCACCCGTCCCCCGCGTCGAGGTGCAGCAGGTCAAGGTGCCCATCCCGGTCGAGTGCAAAGAGCCGGCGCCCGAGCGGCCCAGCATGCCCACCGAAGCGCTGCAGGTCGGCGCCTCGGTGGATGCATTCACCCAGGCAGCGCAAGCCGAGATCGAGCGGCGCGAGGGCTACGAAGGCCAGCTGCGCGCAGCCCTCGACAACTGCCGCAAACCGATCGAGGGTCGCGATGCACCCTGATCGACTCACCCAGCCATCGCAACCCCAGCGTGCCGGCGGCCAACGCCGTGCCAGGCAGCTGGAGGAGCGCATGCGCCGCGACCATCGGTTGCGGCTGCAGGAGATCCATGAGCGAGCGGAGCGCGAAGTGCCCCCGAGGAACGACAGCGAACCGCCACCGCGCATCGACTGAGCTTCGTGCGCCGCCCGGCGCATGGAGTTGGAAAAAAAGAACGGAGCGACCGTCAGGGTGTTGCAGCACCCGGGCGACCGCCAGACCCACAGAACGAGCCTGTGAGCCCAGCCAAGGCCCCGCCCACCTGTACAGGCGGGGGCAGTGTATCAACCCCTGGAGCCCACTATGGCAAACCCCATCATCCCGTGGATCGGCGGCAAGCGCCGCCTCGCGGACATCATCATCCCGCGCTTCCCTCCGCACACCTGTTACGTCGAGGTCTTTGCCGGCGGCGCCGCGCTCTACTTCATGCGCCCGCCCGCAGAGGTCGAAGTCATCAACGACGTCAACGGCGAACTCGTCAACCTGTATCGGGTCGTGCAGCGGCACCTCGAAGAGTTCGTGCGGCAATTCAAATGGGCGCTCAGCAGCCGGGAGGTTTTCAAGTGGGTGCAGTCCACCCCGCCGGAAACGCTCACCGACATCCAGCGGGCTGCTCGCTTTTATTACCTCCAGCACCAGGCCTTCGGCGGCCGAGTGCAGGGCCAGACGTGGGGCACGGCCACCACCGTGGCTGCGCCCACGGTCAACCTGCTGCGGCTGGAGGAAGACCTCAGCGCTGCGCATCTGCGCCTCACCAGCGCCTACATCGAGCGGCTGGACTGGCAGGAGTGCATGCGGCGATACGACCGGCCGCACACGCTCTTTTACTTGGACCCGCCTTACTGGCAAACCGAGGGCTACGGCGTCCCATTCGAGTGGCCGCAGTACGAGGCCATGGCTGCCACCATGCGGCAGCTCAAGGGCAGGGCGATCCTGAGCATCAACGACCATCCGGACGTCCGCACGTGCTTCGCTGGGCTGCAGATGGATGTGGTGCCCATCACGTACCAAGTGGCCGGCGGCGGCAAGGGCGTGGAGCGGAACGAGCTGGTGATCTATAGCTGGGACCGCGAGGCCGAGCCCGCAGGCCTCTTCTGACCGCCTGAGTCAAGCCGCGGGAGTGTCCGACGGCGCCGTCGGGCACTCCCGAGCCGCTTGGAGATATGGCCCACCAGAGCGTCAATGAAGCCATGCCGAACGCAATTCAAACCCACCCCCAATACGACGCGAACGACCACGCGTACCTTGCCGCCAAGGGCTGGACCGATCAGCAAATCTTGGCCCGCTGGGACCAAGAGGCCAGCGCCGGCAACGGCCCCTGCCGCTGGGCCGCACCTCAGGCCGCATCGAAATTTCAGTCAACCATCAGGAGCGCAACATGAGCAGCACAGCAGAAAACATCACGGACTATCTCTCGGGCTTCGTTCGCAACAACCCCGCCGGCAAAGAGTTGATCGAAACCTACCCGGACTGGACTCGCCTGGCACAGAACGAGCTGGACCGGCGTGCCGCCAAGCTGCTTGAGGTGTTTGGCCCAGAGGAGCTTCAAGCCATCGCCTCCGGCAGGGTGAGCCTGCCGGACCTCGTCATCAACCTGCCGGGTCAACAGCGGCCGTATTAAGGGTCGAGCAGCGCGGGCAAGCCGCCCGCGCTGCTTTCACCGCTCCTGCTCGTCCGGATGCTCCCCCTTCTTGGGGACGATGCGCCACCGCGTCGCGGCTTGGGCGAAGTTCTCTGACCCCATCTGGCATGCATGCGGGAAAGGCTTCGCCCGGTCTTCTTCCAAGACGAACCCGCCAGGGTAAAGTTCTTCGCCGCGCTTGATTGCGGTTTTTTTGTCAAACTCGTACTCGTACATCTCACGCATCTTTTTACTCCTGTGGCGCAGCGAACTGCTGCAGGGAGGATCATGGTCTGAGCGACAGAGGCCGGCATACGGCCTTTTCCGAGTCTCAATTGCTATGAGTGGTGGGCGGTGCCGGCCGCTGAGCCGACAGCCGGAACTACGCCCTCACCAGGGCCAGTTCGTCGAGGCGGGTGGTGTATCGGGGCGTGCGGCGTTCCTGCCGCATGCCCCATTCCCGCGTCGGTCCCTCGATGCCTGTAGCGCCCACATGTAGCGTACCCTTGCCGTATCGAGCATTGATCGTGTCCAGCGCAGTCATGAGGCGTGACTTGTCGCGGCCACCCTCGACCTCCAGTTCCAATTCGCCCTGGTGCGTGGTGCCGGGCTGCAGGTCCAGCAGCATCACGCCCGCCTTGATGAGCTGATAGCCGGGCTCGTAGATCTGCCGGATGCCGGCGACCGCCGCGCCCACCAGCAGGCCGGTATCGGCCGTGGGCCGGCGCAGCGGCATCACCACCGAGCGGGAAAATCGAGGTCCCTCACGATGCGGCGACGTGTGCGCGAACACCAGCAGCTGGGCCGCCAAGCTTCCCTGTTCGCGCAGCTTCTCGCCGGCCCGGCTGGCGAATTCGCTCACCGCTTCCAGTAGTGGCGCCAGGTCGGTTACCGGCCGTCCGAACGACCGAGTGCAGGCGATCTGTTTCTTCGGTGGCGGCACATCCTCCAGCTGCACGCAAGGCATGCCCTGCAGCTCGCGCACGGTGCGCTCCAGCACGACGTTCCACCGGCGCCGCACCAGGGCAGGGTCCAACTGCGTGAGATCGAGCACATTGAGCACGCCTGCCTCGATCAGCTGCGCGCCGATGCGCCGGCCCACGCCCCACACGTCGGTGACGGGGGTGCCGCGCAGCACCTCCTCCAGTGCACGCGCGGGCAGGGCGGCGAGGTTGCACACCTGGGCCAGCTCGGCCGGGTAGCTGCCGGGCTTGCGCTCGGCCGTCTTGGCGATGTGGTTGGCGAGCTTGGCCAGGGTCTTGGTGGTGCCGATGCCGATGCCGCAGGGGATGCCTGTCCACTGCAGGATGCGCGCCCGCACGGCACGGCTGCGCTGCACCAGATCGCCCCGCACGCCGTGCAGGCCCACGAACGACTCGTCGATGCTGTAAATCTCCTGCGTGGGGCCGAGGCCGGCCGCCAGGCTCATCATCCGGTCGCTCATGTCGCCGTACAGCACGAAGTTGGCCGACAGCGCCACCAGGCCCGCGGTCTCCTCGAAGTGGCGGATCTGGAACCACGGCGCGCCCATTGCGATGCCCAGCGCCTTGGCCTCATTGCTTCGCGCGATCGCGCACCCGTCGTTGTTGCTCAGCACCACCACCGGCCGGCCGATCAGGCTCGGCCGGAACACCCGTTCACACGAAACGTAGAAATTGTTGCCATCGACCAGGGCGTACATAGGTCTGCACTGATGCGTGCCCCTAGCGGATGAACTGCTTGATGCAGCTGGTGACCACGCCCCACACCTCGACGGTCTGGCCGTCCTTGAACGTGATGTCGGGAAATGTGGGATTGGCCGCTTTGAGCTTGACCCGGCCGGCGCGCAGCTGCAGGTACTTGACCGTGAAATCGCCATCCACCACGGCCACAACGATGTTTCCGGTTGCGGGCTTCAGGGCACGGTCAACCACAACGATGTCGTTGTCATCGATGCCGGCCTCCACCATGGACAGGCCGCGCACGCGTAGCAGGTAGGTGGCCTGCGGATGCCTGATGAGTTCGGCGACCAAGTCGATGCGCGATTCGCCGAAGTCTGCTGCTGGCGAGGGAAACCCAGCCCGCACGCTTGCGTCTGCCAGGGGAAGATAGATGGTGTCACATCCGTGGGCAGGCGCAGATAACTTAAAATCACTGTTCATTCGTACAGTATATAGTTGCGGATGACGGAGCTACCATCTTGTTACGGTTTGACCACAGGAGTACAAAGGCACCATGGCTACCACGGACGATCGCAATGTGGAAACTGCCAGCGCTGCTCGACGACAGCGTAGGCAAGCTGCGAAGGTACGCAAAGAGCAAAAGCTTGTAGATGCGGCGCGACGGGCTGACAACCTCATTGACGCGAAGGACGTCGCGTTCTACGGAGCGGCAGTCAACACATGGGCAATGTCAGCGATGGAGTTGGACAAGAGTCTGCTAACTCTCGCTAGTGGAGCTATCGTGTTTTCGTTTACTGCAGCAAAGCCAGCAGAGGGATCAGATCTGCTGCTGTTTCTTTACGTAGCAAGTGTTCTTATGTTTTTAGTCACGATCACTTGTTCACTGCTCGCATTTCAGCTCAATAAGAAATATATTGAAGCCACAATTTTAAAAACCAATCCGGACGGCACTTGGCTAAAGAGGTGCGATGGGGCCGCCATTTGGTCGTTTGGCTGTGCGTCAGTCCTTCTAACGGCGGTAGGTTTGTGGTCTTTTATCTCTGGATATAAGTTGGATTGAGGCTTTCATGACTGAAAAGAACAGAACTGAACATTTGATTGAGGTGGCGCGAGCTCGTCACAGTGCGAATGGATTGCATAACTTGGGTCGTGTAAAGATTTATGACAGTGTCGATGGCCTCCATAAAATGGCTCAACCGGCATCTTCCCCCTTGAGGCAAACAGATACTCAGACGATGAAAGCGCAGCCTGGTACGCTGGGTTCGCTGGCTAACCCTAAATCTAAGTAGTCGCTGAATTTTCAGTGTTGGAGGTAAATAGATGAGTGACGAAAAAAAATGGACGCAGCAAGAGCAGGAATTTCAGCGCAGTATTGACGGGCTGAAGGGTCTCGTTTACACGCCAGGAAGCCTTGCGGGAATGGGAAACCTTGCTGGTAATAGCCTGAATAATATGCACGCTTTAGCTCAACAAGGCCCCTTGAGCTCTGGGGGGGCGCAGGCATCTTCGTCTTCAGCCGGAGGCGGAGCGGGCGGGAGCACTTCTCAGCCTGGAACTTTGGGCGCTCTAGCGCCCAAGACCGGGGGGTAGTTGGGGGATTTTTGGGGGACTGACATCTGAGTTTCTGTACACGACAGAGCATGAGACGTTGGAAGCGGACGGCTCATGTGCTTTTAAAATCAACTACTTAAGCGCGACTGCAAAACTACGAACCAAGGGGTCGTGGGTTCGATTCCTGCCAGCCGCACCAAACGGTAAGCCCTAGAACAGAAATGTTCTAGGGCTTTTTCCGTTGTGCGTTGCTATTGCTTGCGCACAGCTATCTTCAGGCGCTTGCCCAGTTCATAGCAGTCCCGTGTTCCCATGTGATTGATGTCCGTTCCGGGTCTTTGTGCTGCCCACGGCCTCTCGCGGTCGCGCGGTTGCCGGCGAGATCGCGGCATTGGCTGGCACGGCCCGCTCGTCGGATGGGGTTATCTTGGATGCTTCACTGAAACGAGGCGATGCCATGTCCATATTCCATATGTCGGTCCCCACGCCCCATTCTGGCGGCCAGCCCCAGCCGGTTCCGCCCATCGAAATACCTCCCTCTCCGCAGTGGGTGCCTTCGCCGGAGGTGGATGATCCACCGCCCAGCCCAGGTGGAGACCGGCCGGTGCAGGATCCGCCTCCCCATCACTGACCGCGAGCACAAATGCTGTTCCTGTGCACTCTGGGGTCGACGGTCATCGGGGCGCGTGTCACCGGACGTCCTCGACGCGTGGAGCCCGCACCTTGAAAATCGGCGCAGCTATTGAAGCAGGGCAATGGATATGAGCAAGGCTTTTACCAAAGAGAACGATGCGGCAGTCGAGGATGACGGCGACGAAATTGCTGTCGCACCTTTGCCTGCGGGCAGCAGAAACTACATGACGCCGGCTGGCTATGCCCGACTGCGCTCCGAGTTGCTGGATTTGATGGACAACGAGCGACCGCGGATCGTGGAGGTTGTCCACTGGGCCGCGAGTAATGGCGACCGTTCTGAGAACGGCGACTATCTCTATGGCAAGAAGCGTCTGCGTGAAATCGACCGGCGCATCCGCTTTCTGACCAAGCGGCTGGAAATCGCTGAGGTGGTGGACCCATCCGTGCATGCCGGGTCCGACCAGATTTTCTTCGGCGCGACGGTGACGTATGCAGACGATGAAGGTGCCGAACGGACCATCACGATCCTGGGGGTGGATGAGGCGGACAACGGGCGAGCGGAAGTCAGCTGGATCTCGCCCGTAGCGCGGGCCCTGCTCAAGGCTCGGGAAGGCGATGCCGTAGCGCTGCAGACGCCGGGTGGAACCCGCACGCTGGAGGTGCTCTCCGTACGCTACCCCGACCCGGCAGCGCCTGGGGCTTGAGTGTTCTCCTCAGGGTTTGCTGCCGAGGTGCGGTCAGCCCTGGGGCAATATTCTGAAAGCGCGCAGCACGGCCTGCATTCGACGCAGATTGCGCAAAGCGGTTTCTATGTGCGTTTGATCACGCACCGCGACGACGAGGCGCAGGTCGGTCGTGTCCATCGCCACAGTGTCGTCCATCTCCACATGCACGATGTCGGCCTCGGAACTGGCCAATTCTGCCGCAATGCGCGCGAGCACTCCCTTGCCATTGGAGATCGTTACCACGATGCCGGTCTCGAAGAGGCGCGTGGGTTCGTCAGCCCAATCCACCTCGATGAAGCGTTCGCTGTCCTTGTGCTGCAGCTTCTTGGCCACGCTGCAGGCGCTGTTGTGCACCACCAGCCCTTCGCCCTTGCCCAGGTAGCCGACGATGGGGTCGCCGGGTACGGGGCGGCAGCAGTGGGCGTACTGAACCGAGGCATTCTCGCTGCCGTCCAGGGTGAGCCCACCTTGCGATAAGTTCTCGTGCGAACTGTAGCGTTCGCGCGTCAGCAGCAGGGCATCGGGCCGGTGCCCGTACTCGGACATCAGCACGACCAGCCGCTTGGCAACGATGCCGGCGATGCGCTTGCCCAGGCCGATGTCGGTCATCAGTTCGGCCCGGTTCCGGTTGCCGGTGAAGCGCAGCAGCTTTTCCCACAGTGCCTGGTTGTCCTGGTCGTCAGGCAGTTGTTCCAGGCCTTCCGCTCGCAGGGCCTGGGTCAGCAGCTTTTCGCCCAGACTGGCGGATTCGGTATGCGCCAGTGTCTTGAGATAGTGGCGGATCTTCGAGCGAGCCCGGCCCGTGCGCACGAAGCCCAGCCAGGCCGGGTTGGGCGTGGAAACCGGCGCGGTGATGATCTCCACCACGTCGCCGTTCTTCAGTTCCGTGCGCAGGGGCACCTGTTCGTTGTTGATCTTGGCCGCCGTTGTGCGGTCGCCGACGTTGCTGTGGATGGCGTATGCGAAGTCCACCACCGTCGCGCCGCGGGGCAGGGCCATGATCTGGCTCTTGGGCGTAAAGACATAGACCGCGTCGGGAAACAGGTCCACTTTGACGTGGTCCCAGAACTCGGCCGCATCGCGGGTCTCGTTCTGGATGTCGAGCAGGGATTGCAGCCACTTGGTGCCCAGGCGTTCAGCGGTCGTGCCTTCGTCGTCCTGGGCCTTGTAGAGCCAGTGGGCGGCCACCCCGGCTTCGGCCACCACATGCATTTCTTCGGTGCGCATCTGGAACTCGATGTTCACTCCCGAAGGGCCTACCAGCGTGGTGTGCAACGACTGGTAGCCGTTGAGCTTGGCGATGGCGATGTGGTCCTTGAAGCGCCCCGGCACCGGTTTGTACATCTGGTGGAGAACGCCCAGCGCGGTATAGCAGTCGGTCACCGTGGGGACGATCACACGGAAGCCGTAAATGTCAGTCACCTGCGCGAAGCTCAGGTGCTTGAGGTCCATCTTTTGGTAGATGGCGTAAAGCGTTTTCTCTCGCCCGGCCAGGCGCACCTTCATGTGGATGCGGGCAAAAGCGGCATCGACCTCGTTCTGCACCTTCTGGACGATGTCGCGGCGGCGGTTGCGCGCCTTGTTGACGGCCTTGGAGAGGGTTGCGTAGCGCCAAGGGTGCAGGTGGCGGAAAGATAGGTCCTGCAGCTCGCGGTAGGTCTGGTTCAGGCCAAGGCGGTGGGCGATGGGGGCGTAAATCTCCAGTGTCTCGGAGGAGATGCGGCCCCACTTGCTGCGCGGCATGTCCGACAGGGTGCGCATGTTGTGCGTCCTGTCGGCCAGCTTGATGAGGATGACGCGCACGTCGCGCGCCATGGCCAGCAGCATCTTGCGGAACGATTCGGCCTGATTCTCTTCGCGGGTGTTGAACTGCAGCTTGTCCAGCTTGGTCAGGCCGTCCACCAGTTCCGCTACCGGTGCACCGAAGCGCTCAATGAGATCGGCCTTGGTGACGCCGCAATCTTCCATGCAGTCGTGCAGCAGCGCTGCCATGAGCGCCTGGGCGTCGAGCTTCCAGGTGGCGCACTGTGCAGTGACCGCGATGGGGTGGGTGATGTAGGGCTCGCCGCTGCTGCGTAGTTGACCCAGGTGCGCTTGGTCGGCAAACCGGTAGGCTTGGCGAACCTGCTCAATGCTGGCCGTGTCCAGGTAGTCGAGGCTGTCCACCAGAGCCGCGAAACTGGCCGCCGCTGCGTTGGCTGCCGCTGCGGACGGGCTGGCGCTGCCCGGGCTTTCGCTCGGCAGTCCATCGGAAACAGAAGTTTTGTTCAACACCGCAGTCATGCCTTTAATGTAGCCTGCCATCAAGGGCTGGGCTTTCCAGGCAAAAAAAAGCACCGCAATGCGGTGCTCTTTGGCTTCAGCCCGGCAGGGGCCGGCAATTCAAGGCAATCAGCCGGGTACCTTCTTGAGCATTTCCAGGCCGACCTTGCCTGCGGCAATTTCGCGCAGCGCCGTGACGGCGGGCTTGTTGCGGCTCTCGATGCGGGGGGCATGGCCCTGGCTCAGCATGCGAGCACGGTAGGTGGCCGCCAGCACCAGTTGGAAGCGGTTGGGGATCTGCTCGAGGCAATCTTCGACGGTGATGCGGGCCATGGATGTTTCTCGAAAAAGTGGAAATCAGGTGATGTTGAGCGACTCGAAGATGTCGGCGCGGGCTCTGCGCTGGGCCGCGTACTTCAGGCGCTGGGCGTGAACGATGGTCTTCAGGTCGAAAACCGCACGCTCGAACAATTCATTGATTATAACGAAGTCGAATTTCTGGGCCTGGGCCATTTCCGAGGCAGCGTTGGCCAGCCGCAGTTCGATGACGTCCGGCGCGTCTTCGCCGCGCCTCTCCAGGCGCGAGCGCAGCTCTTCCCAGCTGGGCGGCAGGATGAAGATCAGCACCGCGTTGGCGAAGGCCTGCTTGATCTGGATCGCGCCCTGGAAGTCGATCTCCAGCAGCACGTCGGCGCCCTGGGCCACGCGCTCTTCGATGGCTTTGCGCGAGGTTCCGTAGCGACGGCCATGCACGTGTGCCCACTCGACGAAGCCGTTGGCGGCGATCATGGCGTCGAATTCCTGGTCGGACGTGAAGAAGTATTCGCGGCCGTGCTTTTCCTGGCCGCGCGGCGGGCGCGTGGTGTGCGACACCGACGGCTGCACGTGCGAGTCGAGCTCGCGCAGGGCCTTGACCAGGCTTGACTTGCCGGCCCCGCTGGGGGCCGCCACTACAAAGAGATTTCCGGGATAGTCCATACGGCGTCTGCGCTAGCTGCTATCAAATCAGGATTATCCATCACTCGATGTTCTGGACCTGTTCGCGCATCTGCTCGATCAGTACCTTCATGTCCACGCTGATGCGCGTGAGTTCGAGTGCTGCCGACTTCGAGCCCAGGGTGTTGGCCTCGCGGTGCAGCTCCTGGATGAGGAAGTCCAGGCGCTTGCCGATCTCGCCACCCTTTTTCAGCAGGCGCTCGATTTCATCGAGGTGCGATTGCAGTCGTGTGACTTCCTCGGCCACGTCGATGCGGATGGCAAACGCCGTGGCTTCGGTCAGGGCCCGGTCCTGCGCGGCTTCGGCCGCGATCTTGCCGTCGGCGTGGGCCAGGGCTTCGTTCCAGCGGTCGAGGAAGCGCTGCCGGTGCTGCTCGACCAGCTGCGGCACCAGCGGCACGGCCTGTTTGGCCAGTGCACGCAGTTGGTCCAGCCGGTCCTGCAGCATGGCGGCCAGGCGCTTGCCCTCGCGCTCGCGGGCCGTCATCAAGGCTTTGAGTGCCTGCTCGGCCAGTGAGGGCAGGGCTTCGGACCAGTCCTGCGCCGGGCCGGAGAAGCTGGCGCACAGGCGCAGCGCATCGGCCACGCTCAGGGGCGCGGCCTGGGGCAGCCAGGATTTGATGGCGTCCTGCATTCCGTTGAGCCGCTGCAGCAACCGGGGGGCGGGGTCGGGCAGGCCGCCGGTGCCTTCGTCTTCGATGAATGCGCGGACCTCGACCTTGCCTCGCTTGAGCTTGGCGGTGAGCAGGGTGCGCAGCGCGGGCTCCTGGGCCCGCAGCTCGTCGGAAAGACGGAAGGACAGGTCGAGAAAGCGGCTGTTGACCGATCGGATCTCGATACCCAGGCGGCGCGTCGGCGCGTCGGTTTCGGCGCCTGCGGCAGACGCTCCGTGCTGGACGCTGGCGTATCCGGTCATGCTGTAAACTGCCATGGGACTCTCGGTGGTTGCTGCAAACGCGCGATTATCCCGGTTCCGATTCGTGCCCGAGTCTTCATCGCAGAATATGTCCAAGATCAAGCCGGCACCCCTGCCTCCCGGCACCTCCATCGGCGGTTATCGCGTGGTCCGGAAGGTGTCCGCCGGAGGGTTCGGTGTGGTCTATCTGGCCACCGATGCCGACGGCCAGCAAGTGGCCATCAAGGAATACCTCCCCTCATCGCTCGCCACCCGTGAACCGGGTGAACTGCTGCCGAAAGTGCAGCCCGAAAAGCTCTCTCTCTACCGCCTGGGGCTCAAGAGTTTCTTCGAGGAAGGGCGTTCGCTCGCGCAGATCTCGCATGCTTCCGTTGTCAGCGTGCTGAATTTCTTCCGTGAGAACGAAACCGTCTACATGGTGATGAACTACCTGGAGGGCGCGACCCTGCAGGACTTCATCATCACTGCGCGCGACCTGAACACGAAGAAGGTGTTCCGCGAATCGACCATTCGTTCACTGTTCGACGAGGTGCTGCGCGGTCTGCGCATCGTGCATCAGCACAAGATGCTGCACCTGGACATCAAGCCGGCCAACGTCTTCATCACCGACGACAACAAGGCCGTGCTGATCGACTTCGGCGCGGCGCGCGAAGTGCTTTCGAAAGAGGGGAACTTCATCCGCCCCATGTACACGCCGGGATTCGCTGCGCCCGAGATGTACCGCCGCGATACGCAGATGGGGCCCTGGACCGACATCTACGCCATCGGCGCCTGCATCTACGCCTGCATGCAGGGCTTTCCGCCCACCGAGGCGCCGCAGCGCAATGATGCCGACCGGTTCACGCAGTCGCTTACCAAGCTGCGCGGCATCTATTCGGACAACCTGATCGAGGTGGTCGAATGGTGCATGGCGCTGGACCCGCTTTCGCGGCCGCAGTCCGTCTTCGCGCTTCAAAAAGAGCTCAGCCGCGAGGGCGAGCGCCGCTACACCCGGCTCAGCCTGGGCGAGAAGGTCCGCATGCAGATCGATTCGCTCGTGGGCGATGTCCGGCGCAGCGGTGCCAGGTCGAGCCAGATCACACCGGCCGGAGCGAAGACGAAATGAAGTTCTCGGTCTTCCAGATCAGCCGGCGCGGCGGGCGCGAGAAGAACGAAGATCGCATGGGCTACTGCTATACGCGGGCATCAGGCCTGTTCGTGCTTGCCGATGGCATGGGGGGGCACCCCGACGGCGAGGTGGCCGCGCAGATCGCCATCCAGACCGTGTCCGCCCTGTTCCAGCGCGAGGCGCAGCCAGCGCTGGCCGATCCGCAGGCCTTTCTGGCTATGGCCCTGCTGGCGGCGCACCAGGCCATCCTCAAGCACGCGAGCGAGCGTGGCCTGGCGGATTCGCCCCGCACCACGCTGGTGGCTGCGGTGGTGCAGGCCGGGCGGGCCAGCTGGGTGCATTGCGGTGATTCGCGCCTCTATTTCGTGCGGGACGGCGCGGTGCTGGCGCGCACCCGCGACCATTCCTACCTGGAGCTGGGCGATGCGCCCCGGCCCCTGTTCGAGCGGGCGATCACCAACCGCAACGTGCTCTTCACCTGCCTGGGCTCGCCCGCCAAGCCGATCTACGACCGCGCCGGACCGGTGCTGCTGGAGCAGGGCGACCGCATCCTGCTGTGCTCTGACGGCCTCTGGGGCACGCTCGACGACCCCCACATCGCGCGCCTGCTGGGGCGCCAGACGGTGGACGTGGCCGTTCCGGATCTGGTCGAGGATGCGCTGCGCAAGGCCGGCACCGCCAGCGACAACGTGACCGCCCTGGCCCTGGAGTGGGAAACGCCCGACGCCTTCGGCTCCACGTTCAGCGTGAGCACCGCAAGCCTGGGCGACGATGCTTTCGCCTCCACCATCCAGGGCGCTGCACCCGATGGCCTGCTGCTGGACGATCTGGATGACGCGGCCATTGAGCGCTCCATCGCCGAGATCAACGAGGCTATCCGCCGCTCGGCGGCGCGCAAGCTCTAGCCTTGCCGGCGGTCAGGCAGGCGAGAATCGACGTCTGGGCCGAAGCTGGCCGCCACGGGGCGCGATCGCGCCGTCACCTGCTGTCCACCCACCCCTTTGTTCTTTCGCCCGGTGCTTCCGGGCGTCCCATTCCCCGCTGCAGAGAACTCCTTCCATGACTCCATCTTCCGCTGCCCGCCCCGGTGGCCGCGCTGCCGACCAGCTGCGTCCGGTGCGCATGACCCGCCACTACACCATGCACGCCGAAGGCTCGGTGCTGATCGAATTCGGCAACACCAAGGTGCTGTGCACCGCCTCGGTCGAAGAGCGCGTGCCGCCGCACAAGCGCGGCAGCGGCGAAGGCTGGGTGACGGCTGAATACGGCATGCTGCCGCGCTCCACGCACACCCGCAGCGACCGCGAGGCCGCGCGCGGCAAGCAGAACGGCCGCACGCAGGAGATCCAGCGCCTCATCGGCCGCAGCCTGCGCGCCGTGTTCGACCTCAAGGCCCTGGGCGAGCGCACGATTCAGCTCGATTGCGACGTGATCCAGGCTGACGGCGGCACGCGCACGGCGGCCATCACCGGCGCCTGGGTGGCGGCGCAGGACGCGGTGGCCACGCTGATCGCCGCCGGCAAGCTGCAGGCCTCGCCCATCACTGCGCCGCTCGCGGCCATCTCGGTGGGCATCGTGCAGGGCCAGCCGGTACTGGATCTCGAATACGTCGAAGACGTGGCGTGCGACACCGACATGAATGTGGTGATGACCGTGAACGCGCAGGGTGTGGCGCACTACGTGGAAGTGCAGGGCACCGCAGAAGGCGCGGCCTTCACGCGCCAGGAGATGGACCAGCTGCTGGCGCTGGCCGAAAAGGGCATTGGCGAGCTGGCCGCGCTGCAGCAGCAATCGCTGCAAAAATAATAGCTAAATGCGCAGGTTTTGCCTGGGCCAGGAGCCGAAAACCCCATGAAACTCGTTCTTGCATCCAACAACCGCGGCAAGCTGGCCGAACTGCAGGCCATGCTGGCACCGCTGGGCGTCGAGCTGGTGCGCCAGGCCGACCTGGGCGTGGGCGAAGCCGAGGAGCCTTTCCACACCTTCGTCGAGAACGCTCTGGCCAAGGCGCGCTTTGCCGCGCAGGACACCGGCCTGCCGGCGCTGGCCGACGACGCCGGCCTGTGCGTGCAGGCGTTCGGCGGCCTTCCGGGTGTGCAGACGGCCTACTACGCCACGCAGTTCGGCTACCCCAAGGGGGACGACACCAACGTGCAGGCGCTGCTCGAACAGATGGCCGGCATCGACGACCGCCGCGCCGCCATGGTCAGCACGCTGGTGGCCGTGCGCAGCCCGCAGGACCCGGAGCCGCTCATCGCCGTGGGCCGCGTGTCCGGCGAGATCGCGCGCGAGCGGCGTGGCAGCAACGGATTCGGCTTTGACCCCGTCATGTTCCTGCCCGACTTCGGCAAGACCTTTGCCGAGCTGCCTGTGGACGTGAAGAATGCCCACAGCCACCGTGGCCGCGCTGCGCAGCAGATGCTGGCGCTGATGCGCGAACGCTGGTTCTGACGTGGCGCCCGAAGCCGGAGCACTGCCCGTGTCCATCCCTATCGTTCCTGCGGCCGAGCTGGCTCAGCCCGAGGGCGGTGCCCTGCGGGACCCGCAGCACTACATGCGCCCGGGCCTGTTGCAGCTGTCCAGCTTGCCGCCGCTGTCGCTCTACATCCATCTGCCCTGGTGCCTGAAGAAGTGCCCCTACTGCGACTTCAACTCGCACGAGGCGCGTGCCGGCGCCGATGCACTGCCCGAGGGGCGCTACCTGGACGCGCTGATGGCCGATCTGGAGGCCGCGCTGCCGCTGATCTGGGGCCGTACGGTTCACAGCATCTTCATCGGCGGCGGCACGCCCAGCCTGTTCGCGCCGCAGTCCATCGACCGCCTGCTGGGCGGCGTGCGCGCCCGCCTGCGGCTGGAGCCGGATTGCGAGATCACGCTGGAGGCCAACCCCGGCACGTTCGAGAAAGACCGCTTCCGTGCCTACCGCGCCGCGGGCGTCACGCGGCTGTCGGTGGGCGTGCAGAGCTTCGACGACCGCTTCCTGCAGGCCCTGGGCCGGGTCCACGACCGAGCCCAGGCGCTGGCGGCGGTGGAGGAGGCGCGCGACGCCTTCGGCACCTTCAACCTCGACATCATGTATGCGCTGCCGGGCCAGACCATCGCCGACCTGGAGCAGGACATGCGCACGGCGCTGGCGCTTGAGCCGCCGCACATCTCGATCTACCACCTGACCATCGAGCCCAACACCTACTTCGCCAAGCATCCGCCCGCCGTGCCGGAGGACGACACGGCCTACGCCATGCTCGACCGCATCACCGAGATGACCGGAGCGGCCGGCCTGCGGCGCTATGAAGTCTCGGCCTATGCGCGGGACGGCCACCAGTGCGTGCACAACACCAACTACTGGCAGTTCGGCGACTACCTGGGCATCGGCGCTGGCGCGCACAGCAAGCTCAGCTTCGCGCACCGCGTCGTGCGCCAGGTGCGGCTGCGCGATCCGCGCCGCTACATGGAGGGCGCCCTGGCCGGCCGCGCCATCGCACAGGACGCGGACGTGCGCCGGGCCGATCTGCCCTTCGAATACATGCTGAACGCGCTGCGGTTGCGCGACGGGTTCACGCCGCAGCAGTTCATGGAACGCACCGGGCTGCCGCTCACGGCCATCGCCCGGGGGCTGGACGAGGCCGAGCGCAAGGGCCTGGTGAGCCGCGCGGATGGGCTGGTGCGCCCCACCGAGCGCGGCTTCGACTTCTTGAGCGATCTGCAGGAGCTCTTCCTGGCGGACTGAGAGGCTGTTCTAACGGCTTTCGGCTCGTGGTTCCCGGCATGCCGAGGGGGGCAAGCTGGTGTGCGGCACCCCTGCCGCTCGCATCGGCCTCACGGCGGTACGGGTGGCCAGGCGCCCCGATCCAGGCTCTGCGCCTGGGCAATCGGCTTCGCGGCCCTTCGCACCGAGGGCCGACAACGGCTACTGCGAAATCTTGCGGGCTTCCTCGACCTGGTATTCGAAGTAGCGCTGGAAGCTGAACGCCAGGCTGGCCATGAGAATGGCCGTGCCAACGAGCAGGGCCAGCGCGACGGCGACGATGGTCAGCCAGCCCGTGTGCCCCGGCGCCGCGTCGGCGACCGCTGCGGCCGGGTTGTGGCGCGCGTTCCACTTCTCCGGCGGCATCAGCCCATAGGCGATGGCGCAGAGCGCACAGCCCGCGATGGTGAAGCCCAGCAGCGGAATCAGCACCCAGCTCAGGTGATCGTCCTGGCCCAGCGCCTGCACCCGCTGGATGCCGTAGACGCCCAGGGCCGTGGGGATCGGCAGCAGCCAGCCCAGCCAGTCGCCCAGGCCGTGCAGATAGAAGCGATGCAGACCGAGCGGCCCGCCCACGAAGGCCAGCCAGGTGGCGATGGTCTTGTTTTTCATGCGGCGGGGCAGATAGGGCGCGCAAGGGCGTTCAGTGGGCGGCTTCGCTGCCGACGGGCTCGGGCGGGGTGGTGTCCCCATCGCCCAGCGGCTTTTCCATCAGCACCACGTCGCGCCAGGCACCGAACTTCCATCCCACCGAGCGCATCACGCCGATTTGCGTGAAGCCCGCCGAGCGGTGCACTCCGATCGAGCCCAGGTTGGCCGAATCGCCGATCACCGCCAGCAGCTTGCGCACGCCCGCGCCTTCGGCGGCGTCGCACAGTGCACCCAGCAACTGGCGGCCCAGTCCCATGCCGCGCGCCGCATCGGCGATGTAGATGGAGTCCTCGGCCGAGAAGCGGTAGGCCGGTCGCGGCTTGAACCAGTTGCAGTAGGCGAAGCCCAGCACCTGCCCGTCCTGCTCCGCCACCAGATACGGCAGGCCGCGGCCCAGCACGTCGGCGCGGCGCGCGGCCATGTCGGCTTCGGTCGGCGGGGTGGTTTCGAAGGTGCCCGTGCCGTGCAGGACATGGTGGGCATAGATGGCGGCAATGGCGGCGATGTCTTCGTCGCGGCTCGGACGGATGAGGGGCATTGGCAAGATGGGGATATAATCGCGGACTTTGCAGCGTGTCGCTGGCCGGGTGGCCATGTCGCGTGTCTCAAACGCAGCAAAACTTTCTGCAGCCTCCGTATGGGCTGCACCACCCGAAGGATTCATTATGGTCGTGATTCGGCTCTCCCGCGGCGGTTCTAAAGGCCGTCCGTTCTTCAACATCGTCGTTGCCGACAAGCGCGTTCGTCGCGACGGCCGCTTCATCGAACGCCTGGGTTTCTACAACCCCACGGCCAAGGAAAGCGAAGAAGGTCTGCGCATTGCTCAAGACCGTCTGACGTACTGGAAGAGCGTGGGCGCCCAGGCATCTCCCACCGTGGACCGCCTGATCAAGCAAGCTGCTGCCAAGCAAGCTGCCTGATCGCTGCGTATTCCGCTGCTAGGGGCGGGCTCCGTTGGTTCTGCTGACGGGCCCCGCCCTTTTTCTTTGCCTGTCTTTTTTGTCCTGTCCTCCTTTCCTGCACTGAGCCCGCCATGTCCAAGCTGCCCGTTCTAGAGCCCGCAGACCTGCCCGCCGATGCGGTGGAAGTCGGCCGCATTGCCGACGCCTGGGGGGTGAAGGGCTGGTTCAAGGTGTTGCCCTACAGCGCCTCGCCCGAGGCCCTGCTGTCGGCCAAGCACTGGTTCCTGCTGCCGGCCGAAAAGGGCGCCAAGAGCTTCTTCAGCGGCACCGTGTCGCTGGCCGTGCGCCAGTCGCGCGAGCATTCCGATTCCATCGTCGCCATGGCCGAGGGCGTGGACGACCGCGATGCGGCCGAGGCCCTGCGCGGCGCGCGCATCTTTGTGTCGCGCTCGAGCTTTCCGGCGGCGCAAGAGGGCGAGTTCTACTGGGTCGATCTGATCGGCCTGGAGGTGGTCAACCGCGAGGGCGTGGCGCTGGGTACGGTGCGCGACCTGCTGGCCACCGGGCCGCAGACCACACTGGTGCTGGCCTACGAGCACGAGGGCAAGACGCTCGAGCGCATGATTCCCTTCGTTTCGGCCTTCGTCGATGAGGTCAAGCTGGCCGAGCGCCGCATCCTCGTGGACTGGCAGCCGGACTACTGACACTCTTCGCTGCGAGAGCCGCGCCGCAGACCATGCGCTTCGACGTCATCACCCTGTTCCCCGAGATGTTCGCGCCGTTCCTCGTGAGTGGCGTGACGCGGCGTGCCTATGCCGGCGGGCAGGTGGACGTGCGGCTCTGGAACCCGCGCGACCATGCCGAGGGTAACTACCGGCGCGTCGATGACCGCCCCTTCGGCGGCGGCCCGGGCATGGTCATGATGGCCGAGCCGCTGGAGCGCTGCCTGAACGCCATCCGCGCCGATCGCGCATTGGCCGCGCCCGAAGGCGCGAGCGTGCCCGTGGTGCTGTTCTCGCCCATCGGCCAGGCGCTCAACCATGCCGGCGTGGCCGGCTGGGCCGCGGGGCCGGGCGCGATCCTGCTCTGCGGGCGCTATGAGGGCATCGACCAGCGCTTCATCGACGCGCATGTCGATGTGCAGCTGAGCCTGGGCGACTTCGTGCTCTCGGGCGGCGAGATTCCGGCCATGGCCCTGATCGACGCCGTGGCCCGCCTGCAGCCTGGCGTGCTGAACGACGAGGGCAGCCACCAACTCGACAGCTTCAACCCCGCGCTCGACGGCCTGCTGGATTGCCCCCACTACACCCGCCCCGAGGAGTGGGCCGGCCGCGCTGTGCCCGCGCCGCTGCTCTCGGGCCACCATGCGCAGATTGAGCGCTGGCGCCGCGACCAGCGTCTGGCGCTCACCGCGCGCCACCGTCCGGACCTGATCGAAGCGGCCCGCGCGCAGGGCCTGTTGAGTCGCGCCGACGAAGCGGTTGTCTCCCGGCTGGGCGAGTTGCTATAATCTTGGGCTCTTCGATCCTCTGGCCGGCCGCTGCTAACACATGCCGTGTGCAGCATGTGAGGCGCCAATCCGGGCGCCCATGCCAATTTCTGGCGCGGACATGATCGGTAGGAAGTAACCATGAATCTGATCCAGACCCTCGAGCAGGAAGAAATCGCCCGCTTGAACAAGACCATCCCCGAATTCGCACCTGGCGACACCGTGATCGTCAACGTGAACGTGGTGGAAGGTACCCGTAAGCGCGTTCAGGCCTACGAAGGCGTGGTGATCGCCAAGCGCAACCGTGGCCTCAACAGCGGCTTCACCGTGCGCAAGATCTCCAGCGGCGAAGGCGTGGAACGTACGTTCCAGACCTACAGCCCGCTGATCGCCAGCATTGAAGTCAAGCGCCGCGGCGATGTGCGCCGTGCCAAGCTGTACTACCTGCGTGACCGCAGCGGCAAGTCGGCACGTATCAAGGAAAAGCTGCCCTCGCGCGTCAACAAGGCCGCAGCAGCCGCTTGATGCGCCTCCAGGCCTGGCATCTCCCGTCCAGGCCTGCGCCAGAATTCTGGCCTCCCGCCGCTACCGCGCAAGCCGTAGCGGCTTTTTCTTGGGTGCTCGCCGCATGACCTTGCCGCCTTCCGCCGTGCCTCCCGTTCCGGCGCCCGCCGCTGGTGCCCCCGTCGCGCCCCTTGCGTCCACCACGCAGCCGCCTGTGGTGCCGGTCTCTTCCGTCATCCCGCCCGCAGCCCGTCTGCCGGCGTTCGACCCGCGCACGGTTCCCATCTCCGGCGTGGACGCTCATCTGCCGGCCGTGCCGCGCGCTGTGCAGACGCCCGAGGCGCTGCGACAGCGTTTCGCGCACGCGCCGCAGTGGGAGCCCGAGGTGGCGCTGGAGCGGGCCTTCTCCGACCGCACGCCCTCGCAGGCGGCGGTGCTGATGCCCATCGTGCTGCGCGAGCGGCCCACGGTGCTGCTCACCGAGCGCACGGCGCATTTGTCGCAGCATTCCGGTCAGGTGGCCTTTCCCGGCGGGCGGACCGATCCCGAAGATGCCGACCCCGCAGCCACGGCTTTGCGCGAGGCCTGGGAGGAGGTCGGGCTCGACACCCGATTCGTCGAGGTACTCGGCTCCCTGCCCACCTATGTGACGGGCAGCGCCTTCATCATCACGCCGGTGGTCGCCCTGGTGCAGCCCGACTGCGTGCTGCGGCCCAACCCGTACGAGGTGGCTGACGTGTTCGAGGTGCCCCTCGACTTTTTGCTGGACCCCGCGAACCACCGCCGCCAGCGCATGGCCTGGCAGGGGTTGGAGCGCGAATGGTTCGCGATGCCCTATGCCGATGGCGCGAAGGAGCGCTACATCTGGGGCGCCACGGCCGGCATGCTGCGCAATTTCTACCGCTTCCTCATGGCCTGACGCGGCCCTGGTACCCGGGCTGCGCCTGCCGTGGCGGCGCAGGCGGGCCGGAGGCAGCGCGGAAAAGGGGCCTCGCTATCATTGGCCTCCATGAGTTTCTTCGCCATCTTGTTCGCCTTGCTCATCGAGCAGGCCCGCCCGCTGGCACGCACCCATCCCGCCCATGCAGGGGTGCGCGCCTGGGCGCTGTCGGTGCGCCGCAATTTCGACGCTGGTAGCTCCGCGCAGGGCTGGGCCGCCTTGAGCCTCGCGGTGCTGGTGCCTACCTTCCTCGCGCTGCTGGTGCATGGGCTGCTGCTGCACTGGATCGGCTGGCCGGTGGCCATGGTCTGGAACGTGGCGGTGCTCTACCTCACGCTGGGCTTTCGCCAGTTCAGCCACCACTTCACCGGCATTCGCGACGCGCTGGAAGAGGGCGACGAGAACCGGGCGCGGGCGGAACTGGCCGCGTGGCAGCAGGTCGACGCGCGCGACCTGCCACGCAGCGAGATCGTGCGTCATGTCATCGAGTATTCGGTGATCGCCGCGCACCGCCATGTCTTCGGTGTGCTGGCCTGCTTCTCGCTGCTGGCGGCGCTGGGCCTGGGGCCCGCCGGCGCGGTGCTCTACCGCATGGCCGAATTCGTGGCGCGGCACTGGAAGGAGCAAGGCCTGCGCATCTCCGACCACCCGCCCAGCGCGGCGCTGCTGCATGCTGCCGACCGGGCCTGGACGGCGATCGACTGGTTGCCCGCGCGCCTCACGGCCCTGAGCTTCGCCGTGGTGGGCAGCTTCGAGGAGGCCATCGACGGCTGGCGTTTCCACGCACAGCGCTTCCCTAACGACAACGACGGCGTGGTGCTGGCGGCCACGGCTGGCGCCATCAACGTGCGGCTGGGCGGCGAGGCCCTGCGCACGCGCATCGACCCGCAGGTCGCCGCGATCGACCCGGCGGTGATCGACGCCGTAGAGGCCGATGCCGACAGCGACAGCACGCCCGGCCGCACGCCCGAGATCGGGCATCTGCGTAGCGTGGTGGGCCTGGTCTGGCGCTCGGTGGTGGTGTGGATGCTGCTGCTGGCGCTGCTGACCTTCGCGCGCCTGCTGGGCTGATTGCTATTGTTTTTATAGCTGCTGGCGCTTGTTCTTCAAGCGCTGCAGCCCGTTTTGGCCCTGATCCGGGCCAGAACTCACCAGCGCCGCGTCTCGCTCAGTTCCGCAAACAGGTTGGCGTAGATCTGGTAGCGGCTGGCGCTGATGGCGCCTGGCCCGGTGCGTGATTCGCCCTGCAGGCCGTCCACGTGTTCCATCACCGCGCAGCCCGGCTCGTGCAGGTGGGTGCAGTTGTAGAAGCGGCAGTGCTCCGCATGCAGGCCGATGTCGGGCATCAGGCGCGGCAGGTCGGCCGGGCCGATATGGTGCAGCCCGAATTCCTGAAAGCCCGGCGAGTCGATGAGCGCGGTGGTGCGCTCCTGCGGGTCCACCCAGTAAAGCGTCGTGCTCGTGGTGGTGTGCTTGCCGGAGTTGAGCGCCTGCGAGATCTCGCCGGTCAGCACCGTCGCGCCCGGCACCAGCAGGTTGATGAGCGTGCTCTTGCCCGACCCCGAGGGGCCGAGCACCAGTGTGGTCTTGCCGCGCAGGAGCTCCAGCAGCGCCTGGCGGTCCACCTCGGCCGATTCCGAGAGCGAGAGCGGCAGCACGCGGTAGTGGTGGCTGGCGGTGTGGCCGCCATCACTGCCGTCGCCACCCATGTGGCGGTAGGGCAGCAGGCGCTCCCAGGCCCGGGCGAAGGGCTCGACCAGGTCGCTCTTGTTAAGCGCGATCAGCGGCTGGATGCGCTCGGCCTCGGCCGCGATCAGCGCGCGCGCCAGCTGGCTTTCGGAGAACACCGGTTCGGCTGCGATCAGGATCAGCACTTGGTCGAGGTTGGCCGCGAACGACTTGGTGCGGATCTCGTCCTGCCGGTAGAAGAGGTTACGGCGTTCCTGCACGCGCTCGATCGTGCCTTCTTCGCCCTGGCCGGGCGGTGGCGCTTGCCAGAGCACGCGGTCGCCCACCACGGCCTGGCTCTTCTTGCCGCGCGGGTGGCAGATGCGGCGGGCGCCGTCGGGCGATTCGACCAGGCAGTGGCGGCCGTGGCTGGCCACCACCAGGCCTTCGTACAGGGCGCTGCGCTCAGCCATGGCTGCGCAGCGGCAAGTGGGCGGAATGCATCATGCGGCCAGCAGGGCGTCGAAACGCGCCGCGCAGTCGATGTCGGTGGCCGAGATGCCGCTCACGTCGTGCGTGTTCAGGCGCACCACGCAGCGGTTGTAGTGCACCGACAGGTCGGGGTGGTGGTCCTGCGCGTGGGCGATGAAGGCCACCGCGTTCACGAAGGCCATGGTCTCGTGGTAGTTGGCGAAGCGGTAGGTCTTCTCGATGGCCACGGCCGCGCCGTCACCGCTCAGTGCCCAGCCGTTCAGCTCGGCCAGCCGGGTGACCACTTCGGTGGCCGTCAGCGCCCGGCGGGGCTCCTGAGACCAGTCTTTGCGGGGGAACATGGATGGAGTGCTCATGATGGCATCGGGCTCGGGATGGGCATGCGGGCCAGGCGTTCGCTGGCCGGCGGATGCGAGTAGTAGAACTTCACGTACACCGGGTCGGGCGTGAGCGTGGAGGCGTTGTCTTCGTAGAGCTTGAGCAGCGCGGCGGCCAGGTCGCTGCCGCTGGCCTGCGCCATGGCATAGGCGTCCGCCTCGAATTCGTGGCGGCGCGAGATCTGCGCAAAGAGCGGCGAGATGAACACCGTGAAGACGGGCGCGGCGAGCAGGAAGAGTAGCAGCGCCAGCGCGTCGTTGGGCGCGGCGGGCGCCAGGCCCGGCAGCATCAGGTTGGGCACCACGCCCAGGCCCGTATAGAACCAGAACTGCGTGCTCAGCCAGCCCAGCAGCGCGAAACCCGCCAAGCTGAGCGCGAACAGGCTCACGATGCGCTTGACGATGTGTCGGTGCTTGAAGTGGCCCAGCTCGTGGGCCAGCACGGCTTCGACTTCGCCGGGGCTCAACTGGCGCAGCAGCGTGTCGTAGAACACCACGCGCTTGGCCGCGCCAAAGCCGGTGAAGTAGGCGTTGGCATGGGCGCTGCGGCGGCTGCCGTCCATCACGAACAGGCCCTTGGCGGCGAAGCCGCAGCGCTGCATCAGCGCCGTCACGCGGGCCTTGAGCGATTCGTCCTGCAGCGGCTGGAACTTGTTGAAGAGCGGCGCGATGAAGAGCGGGTAGATCACCATCAGCAGCAGGTTGAAGCCCATCCAGACGGCCCAGGCCCAGAGCCACCACGCTGGGCCCGCCGAACTCATCAGCCACAGGATGAGCGCGGCGATGGGCAGCCCCACGATGGCGCCCATCAGCGTGGACTTGAGCAGGTCGCCCAGCCACAGGCGCGGCGTCATCTTGTTGAAGCCGAAACGCTGCTCGATCACGAAGGTCGTGTAGATCGTGGTCGGCAGGTCGATCAGCCCGCCGATCACCGCGAAGGTGCCCAGCAGCGCCAGTTGCTGCAGCATTCCGCCGCCTAGCCAATCGAGCAGGGCCCGGTTGAGCAGGTCCAGGCCGCCCAGCAGGGTCCAGCCCAGCGTCACGGCGGCCGAGATCGCCATCTCCAGCAGGCCGAAGCGGGTCTTGGCGATGGTGTAGTCAGCTGCTTTCTGATGGGCCGCCAGCGGGATGCGGCCAGCGAATGCGGCCGGGACGGCGCTGCGGTGGCGCGCCACGTGGCGGACCTGGCGCGTGGCCAGCCAGAAGCGCAGCGCGAGACCGGCCAGCAGCAGGGCGGCGAACGCCAGCGTCAGCAGCACCGACGGCGTCCAGAAGGGAGGATTGGAGGCAGAGTGGGGCATGAGCGTTGGAGTGTAGGGCTTTGCCACGGCGCCAGATGCCCGAGTGGGAATGCCTGCGTCGGTGCGGAGCGTGGCACCCATCGGCGACAATTGCCCCATGTCTGAAACCGCTGCCACCCCTGTGCCTGCCTTGCCCAAGTCCGACCAGAACCTGGTCTGGCTCGATTGCGAAATGACGGGCCTGAACCCCGAAACCGACCGCCTGCTGGAGATCGCCGTCGTGGTGACCGGCCCGAACCTGGAGCCCCGCGTGGAGGGCCCGGTGTTCGCCATCCACCAGTCCGATGAACTGCTGAACGGCATGGACGCCTGGAACAAGGGCACGCACGGCCGCAGCGGCCTGATCGACAAGGTGCGGGCTTCGGCTATCACCGAGGCCGAGGCCGAGCAGCAGATCATCGAGTTCCTGGCGCGCTACGTGCCCAAGGGCTCGGCGCCCATGTGCGGCAACAGCATCGGCCAGGACCGGCGCTTCCTGGTGCGCTACATGCCCCGGCTCGAAGCCTTCTTCCACTACCGCAACATCGACGTGAGCACGCTCAAGGAACTGGCCAAGCGCTGGAAGCCCGAGGCGTGTTCGTCCTTCAAGAAGGCGCAGCGGCATACCGCGCTCGCCGACGTGCATGAGTCCATCGACGAGATGGCGCACTACCGCACGCATCTGCTGGCGGTGTGAGGCTCCTGCGCTCGCTGCCCTGCACAAAGATGGGGCAGGGCGCAAAAGAGGCATTGCGGGAAAACCCCAGGCATGCCATAATCGCCGGCTTGCGTGACACATTAGCCCTTTGCGGCTCACGCAGATTGCGCATCTCCCTTCACACACCGGGCCTGCAAGCCGCTTGAAATCCACGTTTCAGCGGAACTTCGCACAAATGCCCACCCGCGCTGCTCCCCGCAGCTCTGGTTTCGTTTGATGGTTGATGTTTTTTAACCATTGACGAAGCCTCCGCAGGCCACGCCTGCGGCTGTCTTCGTGTGAGAAAAAATATGACTGACACTCTCCAAGTGCAGGGCGAATTCGCGCCTGCAGATACCTCCATTGCCGCTGCAGACGCAGTCCTGGCTGTTGAATCCGTGGCCGTGCAGGCCGACGACGTCGAAGTGACGGCCGAACCCAATGGCTTCGTCCAGCTGGGCCTGGCTGCCGAACTGGTGCAGGCCGTGGCCGACCTGGGCTACACCCAGCCCACGCAAGTGCAGGCTCGAGCCATTCCTCTGGCGATGAGCCCGAGCGATGCTTCTGCCCGCTTCATCGACCTGATGGTCTCCAGCCAGACCGGCAGCGGCAAGACCGCAGCATTCCTGCTGCCCGTGCTGCACACGCTGATCGGCGAGCAGGCCGCTGCCGAAGCCGCTGCCCGCGCCGAATTCGACCGTGCCGTCGCTGAAGCCGCAGCCCGTGGCGAACCGGCTCCTAAGCGCGCCAAGCGCAAGGACCCCACCAACGCCCGCAACTTCAAGGCCGCCGTGCCCGGTGCGCTGATCCTGTGCCCGACGCGTGAACTGGCCCAGCAGGTGGCGCACGACGCCATCGAACTGGTCAAGCACTGCCGCGGCCTGCGCGTGGCCAACGTGGTGGGTGGCATTCCCTACCAACTGCAAATTGCCAAGCTGCAGAACGCCAACCTCGTGGTCGCCACGCCGGGCCGTCTGCTGGACCTGCAACGCTCCATGCAGATCAAGCTCGACCAGGTGAAGTTCCTGGTGGTCGATGAAGCCGACCGTATGCTGGACCTGGGCTTCGCCGACGACCTGGCCGACATCAACCAGATGACCAGCCAGCGTCAGCAGACCATGATGTTCAGCGCCACGTTCGCGCCGCGCATCCAGCAGCTGGCCATGCGCGTGATGCACGATGGCGGTTCGCACGTGCAGAAGGTGCAGATCGACAGCCCGCAGGAAAAGCACGCCAACATCAAGCAGACCCTGTTCTGGGCTGACAACGCTCAGCACAAGCGCAAGCTGCTGGACCACTGGCTGCGTGACACCTCCATCAACCAGGCCATCGTGTTCGCCAGCACCCAGGTGGAGTGCGACGGCCTGGCTAACGACCTGCAGCAAGAAGGCTTCTCGGCTGTGGCGCTGCACGGCGCCCTGAGCCAGGGCCTGCGCAACCGCCGCCTGATGGCGCTGCGCAGCGGCCAGGTGCAGGTGCTGGTGGCTACCGACGTGGCTGCTCGTGGTATCGACGTGCCGACCATCACGCACGTGTTCAATTACGGCCTGCCCATGAAGGCCGAGGACTACACCCACCGTATCGGCCGTACCGGCCGTGCAGGCCGCCAAGGCCTGGCCGTGACGTTCGCGGAGTTCCGCGACCGCCGCAAGATCTTCGATATCGAAGGCTATAGCAAGCAGCAGTTCAAGGCAGAAGTCATTCCTGGCCTGGAGCCGCAGCAGCGTGCGCCGCAGGCCCGCCCCGAATTCGGTGGCCGTGGCAGCCGTGAAGGCGGCGGCTTCCGTGGCGGCGATCGCCGTCCTTCGGGTGGTGGCCGTGGCGGCTTCGGCGGGGGCTTTGGCGACCGTGATCGCGGCGGCGACCGTTTCGGCCGCGGCGCTCCGGCTGCTCGTGATGGTGGTGGCTACCAAGGTGGCGGCCATTTCGCTCCGCGGGGTGACGACCAGCGTGGCTTTGGCGGCGGCGCTCCCCGCCGCGATGGCGAAGGCTACGGCCGCAAGCCTGGCTTCGGCGACCAGCCTCGCGGTGGCTTCGGTGGCGGCCGTCCTGACGGCGCAGGCCGTGGCGGCGACTTTGCGGCACGCAAGCCGGCATTTGCAAAGCCCGGCACGGGCGGTGGCAAGCCGTTCGTGCCGCACGACGCACGCAAGCGCCCGGCTCGTCCGGCCCGCTAACGCCTGATCCACAGGCGCACGCTGACCCGTGCGGTAAGTGAAAGAAAAAGCCAGCCCTTGAGGCTGGCTTTTTCTTTGGCGCGAGCTTCGCGGCGCATGGTCGGGGGCGGTCGATAATTCGATCTGGGCGGGCCGTAGCGCGGCTGTCATGCCTGCGTCATGACCATGGAGGGCCCAGGATGTCTCTTTCTTCCCCGTCGGAAAACGATTTCGAGCATATGTTCGACATCGCGCCCGTGTCGCTCTGGCTGGAGGATTTCAGTGCACTGAAGACCTTGCTGGACACCTGGCGCAGCGAGGGCGTGGTCGATGTCGAGGCCTATGTGCGCGCGGACCCGTCCCGCATGCAGGCGTATGGCGCCGCGATCAAAGTGCTGCGGGTGAACCAGCGGACGCTGGAGTTGTTCGCCGCGCCCGACCAGGCGACGCTGCTGGCTTCGCTCGACAGCATCTTCCGGGGCGACATGCACCAGCAAGCCATCGCGGAGCTGCGCCAGCTGTGGTCCGGTGCGCTGGATTTCTCGAACCAGACTGTCAATTACGCACTCGATGGCCGCCGGCTCGACGTCCACATTCGCGGCCGCATCCTGCCAGGCCATGAAGACCGTTGGGACCGCGTCCTCATTTCGCTGGAAGACAACACCCAGCAGATCGAGAGCCGTACCCGCCTGCAGCGCAGCGAGGAATATGCGCGCGGGCTGTTCGAGCATTCCCCTGTATCGCTCTGGGTCGAGGATTTCAGCGCGGTCAAGCGCCTGCTCGATGATGTTCGCCGCCAGGGCATCCGTGACTTCAAGACCTTCCTGAAGGTGCACCCCGAATTCGTGGATCGCTGCATTCAGGAAATCCGGGTCATCGACGTGAACGAGCAGACGCTGCAGATGTTCGGCGCGGACAGCAAGGACACCTTGCTCAAGCAGATCGTCAAAGTCTTCCGCGGTGAGATGCATGAGTCCTTCGCTGAGCAGTTGCTCGATCTTTGGGAAGGCCGGCTGTTTCAGCAGCGCGAGGTGGTGAACTACAGCCTTTCCGGCGAGGCCGTCCACATTCACATGCAGTTCTCCATCCTGGAGGAACGGCAGGACGACTGGTCCATGGTGCTGATCTCATTGGTGGATATCACCGCCCGCAAGAAGGCCGAGGCCTATCTGGAATACCTGGGCAAGCACGATGTGCTCACGCAGCTGCGCAACCGCGCTTACTACGTGGAAGAGCTGAACCGGCTCACGCGCAAAGGGCCCTTTCCGGTGGGCGTGGTGGTGATCGACATGAACGGGCTCAAGTTCATTAACGACGAGTCGGGCCACGCGGCGGGTGACGCGATGCTGCGGCGCGTGGGCGAGGTGTTGGGTAAGGCCGTGGATCCGCCGGCGTGCGCGGCGCGCATCGGTGGTGATGAGTTCTCGCTGCTGCTGCCGGGCGTGGACGAGCGCGGTGCCCAGGCCGCGGTCGATCGCATCCAGTCCTTGCTGGATCTCAACAACCAGTTTTACCCAGGTTCGGTACTGAGTCTGTCGATCGGTGTGGCGATCGCCGCGTCGGGCGACCAGATCGAGGGCGCGGTCAATCGTGCCGATGAGGCAATGTACGCGGAGAAAACCCAGTATTACGCCGATAACGGCCTGCAGCGCCGGCGAGGCTGACGGGTATGGCTGCGGTCTTTTGGTCGCGCCGGGTCTGCAAGAAAGCGGTGCCGTCTGTCGCTCGTCGTCGGGCTGGGGCGGCTGCGGCGCGTCAGGCGGCGGTGGCTACGCGGCCGATGTCAGGCCAACGGTGATGCAGGTACACCCAGGCCACCAGTCCGACGCAGGTCATGCCCGCCGATGCGCAGGCCAGCAGCAGAGTGGAATGCATCACCAGTGGCGCAACCACGCCGGCCACCACCCCGTTGGCGGTGGAGCCGACGAAGGCCTGCAGCGATGAGGCCATGCCGCGCCGCTCCGGGTAGAGGTCGAGCACCAGCAGCGTGACGACTGGCACCATCAGCGCCCAGCCGAAGGCGAACGCGGCGATCGGTAGCAGCGCCCACGCCACGTGTGCCGTGAACAGGGCATTGGCCGTCAGGTTGAGCGCCGCCATGGCGAACATGATCAGGAAGCCGTGCCGTATCTGCCGCTTGGGCGGAATGCGGCCCGCCAGCCGGCCACTGAGCCAGGCGCCGCCCATGATCCCGGAGATGGTCAGGACGAAGAACCAGAAGAAATGCGTGGGAGCCAGATGCAGGTGGTCGCCCAGGAAGGCGGGCGCCGCCAGCACATAGAGGAACATGCCGTTGAACGGCACCCCGCTTGCCAGCGCCAGCAGCAGAAAGCGTGGGCTCGAACCCAGTTGCCAATAGCCCTGCAGCAGGTGCCGTGCATTGAAGGGCTGGCGCTGGCTGGCATGCAGCGTTTCGGGCAGCAGGCGGAAGTTGGCGATCCACAGCAGCAGGCCCACGCCGGTCAAAAACCAGAAGACGCTGTGCCATCCCAAATGCACGAACAGCCACCCGCCCACGATGGGTGCGATGGCCGGCGCGACCCCGAAATAGATCGTGACTTGGCTCATCACCTGCTGGGCCTGCGCCGGCGGGAACATGTCGCGGATCACGGCGCGTGACACCACGATGCCGGCGCCTGCAGACAGCCCCTGCAGCGCCCGGAAAAGTACCAGCTGGCCGATGTTCTGCGAGAGCGCGCAGCCCGCCGACGCGAGCGTGAACACGGCGATGCCCCAGAGCACCACGGGCCGGCGGCCGAAGCTGTCCGACAGCGCGCCGTGGAACAGCGTCATGAAGGCGAAGCCGAACAGGTAGGCCGACAGCGTCTGCTGCATCTCCACCGGCGTGGCGCCCACGGCCGCGGCGATGCCGGAGAACGCCGGGATGTAGGTGTCGATCGAGAACGGCCCCAGCATGCCGAGCAGGGCCAGCAGGGCGGCCAGCGCCCAGCGCGGTGCGCGCCAGAGTTCATGGGCTTGTGGGTTCATGGGCGCAGAGTGACGGGGTAGGTGGCGGGGCGGCGGTGGATGTCGATGGATCTAGGACTCAATGCTGGTGCATGCCGCCGTGCTCGCCGTGCCCGGCGGAGCCGCCGCCGGCAGGAGCCGCTGTGGTCGCCATGCCGCGCGCCTGGGCGTGCACCTGTACGGTCTCGCGCTGGCCGTCGTTGTCCTGGAACACCAGGATCAGCGCAACGGTATCGCCCGCCTTTACCTGGGCCGGCAAGTCCATCAGCATCAGATGGTAGCCGCCCGGCTGCAGCTCTACGATCTTGCCGGCGGGCACGTCCAGGCTCGGCACGGCGCGCATCTTCATCACGTTGTTCACCATCTTCATTGCGTGTACTTCGGCGATCGGCGCTGCGGGCGTGCTGACGGACATCAGCCGCATGTCCTTGCCGGACTTCAGCCGCATGAATGCGCCCGTCGCCTTTTGGTGTGGCACCGTCGCGCGGACCCAGGCGTCTTGCACGGTGACTTGCTGGGCTTGTGCGGCGCCAATGCAACAGGCGATCAGGGCTGTGCCGAGGGTGATGCGGGAGAAGAGGTGTGGCATGGGCTGAGGTGGATGGAAGCTGCTCGCTGGCGCCGCAGCCCTGCCTTCAGCCAGGAATGTCTACGGCAACAAGCCTCGCGGCATGCGGGGGGGGGGGCGAGGCTTCGGCGCTGGAAGGTGCGGGAAGGTCGCTTGGCAACCATTATGGCGACCGCGGGGCGCGAAAGTGTCCCGGCCGGCTCCGATTCCGTCAGGCGTTTCCTGCGCCTGCCTGTTCGATGCGGTCGTCGTTCGTGGTGCTGCGCGTACCCTTCAGGTGCAGCTCCACGTCGGACGCCTGGTCGCCCGCTGCGGCCACGGCGTCCTGGATCTGCTGTTCGCTGACGCCCAGCTTCCTGGCCCAGTGGGCCACCGACTTCGGGTCGTTCGCTGCGATGCGGTCGGGTGCGGCTGCGGTGTTGGCTGCGTTCATGATGTGCTTTCCTGGCCTTGCGGCGATGAAGTGGAGGTGGAACATCGAAGCTAGCGTGGAGGCAGTGGTTTGCCTGTAGGTCGAACCCGGCTGCAGAGGGGCGGTCCTGGCCTTCGAGATCCCGTCACGCGCCCTCGCTTTGCATCGCCGATGCCAAGGCAGGGCGCCGATTAGATGAGGCGCGACGACGGTGATCAGCGCGGTAGCAAGCTCATTGCGTTGCGCGACGAGTGCTGCAGCGTCCTCTCTTGCGCCTGGCCCGCGGGCATGGTGCGCGTTGGCGCCCCCAGCCGGAACACGGCGACCGCCGCTACCAGGCTCTCCGCCTGCTGGCGCAACGAATTGGCTGCTGCCGCGCTTTCCTCCACCAGTGCGGCGTTTTGTTGCGTGACCTGGTCCATCTGTGTCACGGCTTCTCCCACCTGGCTGACCCCCGCGCTCTGCTCGCGGCTGGCCGTGCTGATCTCCGACACCACATCGTTTACGCGGCGAATGGAGTCCACCACCTCCGTCATGGTCGCCCCGGCCTGATCCGCCAGCGCCGAGCCGCTCCGCACCTGGGCCACGCTGTCGGTGATGAGTTCCTTGATCTCCTTGGCCGCTCCGGCGCTGCGCTGCGCCAGGTTGCGCACCTCGCTCGCCACTACGGCAAATCCCCGTCCCTGTTCGCCAGCGCGAGCGGCTTCCACTGCAGCGTTCAGCGCCAGGATATTGGTCTGGAAGGCGATGCCGTCGATCACGCCGATGATCTCTGCAATCTTGCCGCTGCTTTGGTCGATGCCGCGCATGGTGTTCACGACCTGGCGTACGACCGTGCCTCCACGCGCAGCCACTTCGGAGGCTGCATGAGCCAACTGACTGGCCTGCTGTGCGTGGTCGGCGTTCTG
The DNA here is from genome assembly GCF_057642795.1 of Paracidovorax sp. Lineage (NCBI taxonomy): Bacteria > Pseudomonadati > Pseudomonadota > Betaproteobacteria > Burkholderiales > Comamonadaceae > Paracidovorax > Paracidovorax sp. Next base: position 94,979 of record NZ_JBXYZY010000037.1, on the reverse strand, counting down.
GCGCACCGTGGCGCCCAGCTGATCCATGGAGGCAGCGGTTTCTTCGAGCGCGCTGGCCTGGTGTTCGGTGCGTGCCGACAGGTCGTGGTTGCCCTGTGCGATCTCTGCGGATGCCGTAGCCACGCTCTCCGAGCCTTGCCGCACGCTAGACACCACCTGCGTGAGTGCATGCTGCATTTCCGCGAGGGCGCTCAGCAGCGGACTGAATTCGTCTTGGGCCGTGTCGATCACAGGTACGGTGAGGTCGCCGTCGCGCACCCGTTCAGCCACTGCGCGGGACTGCGCGACCCGATGCTGCAGCACCCGAGCGATGTACCAGGAGAAAACGACCAAGCCCAGGGCAATCGCCACCACCAGCAGTGCGAGCTGCGTGCGGGTCTTGATGGCTTCCTGGCGAATGTCGGCCAGCTCTGAATGCAACAGGTCTGACTGGTGCTGGCGCTCTTTTGCCAGCCAGGCCAGCAGACGGTTTCGCATGGGGATGGTTTCGTTCACCAGCACGTCGAAGGCTTCGTCCTTGCGGCCTTGGAGGATCAACTGGAGGTTGCGGTCCGCTATGGGCTTGAACTCTTGCTGTAGTTTCTGCCAGACATTCACGAACTCTTGCCGCGCCGCCGCGTCGTTCACCTGCGCCAGGAACGCCGCGTCGTTCTCCGCGATGCGTTTGTACTTGGTATCGATATCGGCCAAGGTCATCTGCAGGTCCTCGGGCGTGCGCACCAGCATGGCATGGCGGATCTGCAGGGAGATCTGGGTGATGCTCAGTTCCGTACTCGCGATCCGGGTGAGCTGGGGAACGCGGGTTCTGCCTGTCGCGTCGCCCAGCTCTCCTACGCGATTCAGTTGCATCCAGGCCATCAGCGCCACGGCACCGAGTGCGACGATCAACAAGAACGATACAGCGTGCAGCCGCCGTGCGATGCCGGAAAAGGCCGTGACGGCAGTGTTCGACAGCAAAAATCGGTTTCTGACAACGCGCGCCGGAATGGAATCGCCTGATGAATTGATCATGGGTATTGGGTATTTCTCATCATATTTTTGATTGCAGCTGGGCAGGATTCGAGCGGCGGTACGCCCCTCGCATTCAATGAGGCTGGCATCCTGCCTGCCGGGTTCTTGCGTGCGTCGCTCGGTGGCAGACAGGTCCGCGGGGGGGGGGCATCGGGGCGATGTGGCGCAAGGCTGTTCCTTGTACGCAGCCCGTTTGCGGATGGATCTGGCTCTTGGGGCATTGGGGCGCCGAGCGTGCTGGCGCAGGGTGCACGCATCGAGCGTGCGCCGCCCGTCCCGCCGAGGCGCCGGGCTAGTCGGTCGATGACCTTGCGCGAGGAGTGAGGAAGGGCTGGAGCTGATCGCTGTCGGGGAGGCTCGCGGCCGATCGCGATTTGGACATATCAAGCCGTCCGGACGGCGGTGCGCTGTCGTGCCGTCGGGCGCAGCATCCAGCGCGTCACCCTGCGGCCCGTACGCGCTGCAAGCCTAGCCTGCATGCGTCTGCAACCTGGATGCGAGACGCATCACATGAAACGCCTCATACCGTCGCCAATGAAAAAAGCCGAAGTCACTGAGGTAACTTCGGCTTTTTTTGCCTTGCGGCTTGTAAGTGGTGGGTCCTGAGTGACTCGAACACTCGACCTACGGATTAAGAGTCCGCTGCTCTACCAACTGAGCTAAGAACCCACTTTTTAATTCGTGTCTGCGTTGCTGCAGAGCCTCGAATTATGCACGAATTTTTTTGATTGGCGCAAGTGCCGCAAAAAAATTTTAAAAAAAGAGGGCCCGCTGGCTCGCTCGGTACTTCACATCAGCAGGTGTTCCCCCGCGTTGTCACCGCCCAGGATCACGTAGTTGACCTTGCGTACGTCCATCAGCTTCGTGCCGCCCGCGTAGCTGATGGAGCTCTGCACGTCCTGCTCCATCTCGATCAGAGTACTGGACAGGGTGCCCTTGATGGGTTCGAGGATGCGCTTGCCTTCGACGTGCTTGTATTCGCCCTTGTTGAAGTCGCTGGCCGAGCCGTAGTACTCCTTGAAGCGTTCGCCATCGACTTCCACGGTCTTGCCGGGCGATTCCTCGTGCCCGGCGAAGAGCGAGCCGATCATGACCATGGTGGCGCCGAAGCGGACGCTCTTGGCGATGTCGCCGTGGCTGCGGATGCCACCGTCGGCGATGATGGGCTTGGTGGCAACACGCGCGCACCACTTGAGCGCCGAGAGCTGCCAGCCGCCCGTGCCGAAGCCAGTCTTGAGCTTGGTGATGCACACCTTGCCCGGGCCCACCCCGACTTTGGTGGCGTCCGCACCCCAGTTCTCCAGGTCGATCACGGCTTCGGGCGTGGCGACGTTGCCGGCGATGACGAAGGAGCCGGGCAGCTTCTCCTTCAGATAGCCGATCATGTTCTTCACGCTGTCGGCATGGCCGTGGGCGATGTCGATGGTGACGTATTCGGGCACCAGGCCCTCGGCGGCCAGGGTGTCCACGGTGGCGTAGTCGGGCTGCTTCACACCCAGCGAGATGGAGGCGAACGTGCCTGCCGCGTGCATGTCGCGCACGAACTGCACGTTGTCCAGATCGAAACGGTGCATGACGTAGAAGTACCCGTTGTCGGCCAGCCAGCGGCAGATCTTTTCGTCCACCACGGTCTTCATGTTGGCTGGCACCACGGGCAGGCGGAAGCTGCGTGGACCCAACGTGACGCTGGCGTCGCACTCGGACCGGCTTTCCACGCGGCACTTGCGCGGCAGTAGAAGAACGTTGTCGTAGTCGAAGATTTCCATGAGATTCCAAGCTCCTGTGAAAGGTCGCGCAGAAAGAATTTCCTGCGCGATGGGGCGCTTGGCTTGGAGACCGGTCTGGAGGGCGCGCCGTGCGGCGTCGCCGAGCCCTGCTGTGCGCAGGCACCATAAAAAACCGGACGCCAAAAAACTTGGGCCCGGTGATTGATTCTACCCCTGCGGTGCAAACCCTGCCCGCGGGGCGCCATGACCGCGTCAGGGTGCGGCGCAGCGCGAACGGGCGGCCGCCACGATGCGCCCGCTGGCATCTTCGAGCCAGCCGACCACGTTCATGCGGTCAGGGTTGGCACCGTCGGGAATGCGCATGGGGCGGGTTTCCTTCCAGAGCAGGTCGCGCGCGCTTTTCGGCAGCGAGGTGCCCTGCCTCCAGGTGTCCTGCAGCACGTTGCGAACAAGGTGGCGGGCGACCGGCGAGCCTTCGGTGCCGGCTGGCAGCGTCTCGGCCAGCAGCAGGGTGTAGCGGTAGGCGGATTGCTGTGCCTTGCCGCGCGGCAGGCTGATCCCGGCGGCCCGGTAGTCGTTCACAGCGGGGCCGAGCATCACGCGGAGGCGGCCAGGGGCGGCTGCCGTAGCGGCGGGGGCGATGTCGCTGACAGAGGTGTCCGTGGCCTGCGGCACTGGGCGGCGCAGCTGCTCTAGCCGTTCCAGCGATTCGCGCACGGCCGCTGCCGCCAGCGGGGCGTCGTCGCCCAACTGGCTGCCGGGCACGATCCAGTCCAGCACCACGGCCGAGGCTGCGGGCTCCACGGCCGGGGGCTGGGTCCAGCAATCGCCGCAGTCGGCGTTGATGAAGCGTTCGACCAAGGCGACGGGCTGGGCCTGCCCGTCGCTGGAGCAGAGCGATTGCGAATGCGCCAGCAGCGGCGCCCCCCCAATGAGGGCGATGGCGAAGGCTGCAGCGGAGATGTGGGGTGTGGGCATGGCGGGCGGGGCAGTGGGCAAGGGGCTCGGGGCTGGTGGGGCCTCGCCATGTTCCCACAAGCTCCTGGCCCGTGCTGCGTGCCCGCCGGAGGGCCGCTGTACCCCGGCCTGCTTACTCGGGCTTGATGTTGGCTTTGCGCACCACTTCGCCGTAGGAGGCGAGGCGGTCGGACATCATCTTTTCGAAGCCTGCGGGCGACATTTCTTCGGGTGGGATCACGCCGCGCGCCTTGAGGCTCTCGATCATGGCCGGCTCGGTCGCCGCCTTGCGGATGGCCCGGTGCAGGGTCTTGACCACCTCGGCGGGCGTGCCTGCGGGCGCGGCGATGCCGGTCCAGGAGGTCTGGTTGAGCGCGGGCAGGCCCAGTTCGGCGAACGTGGGCACGTCGGGCAGCTGCGCGACGCGCGTGTCCGAAGCCACGGCCAGGGCGCGCAGCTTGCCGGCCTGAATGTGCTGCAGGAACACCACCAGGTTGTCCAGCGCGAACTGCACTTCGCCGCCCAGGATGGCCGTCACGTACGGCGAGCCTCCGCGGTAGGGGATGTGAACACCCTTGGCGCCCACGGCCAGCAGGAAGGCCTCGGCGTTGATCTGGCCCATGCTGCCGGCGCCGGCCGTGGCGAAGTTGACCTGGCCGGGGTTGGCCTTGAGGTAGGCAACGAACTCGGCGAATGTTTTGGCAGGCACGCTGGGATGCACCACCAGCACGTTGGGCTGGCGGCCCAGGATGGCGATGTTCTCGAAGTCCTTGATGGGGTCATAGCCCAGCTTGGGCTGCACCAGCGGGTTGGCCAGGTGGCTGCTTTGCGAGGACACGACCAGCGTGTAGCCGTCGGCCGGAGCGCGCGCGACCAGCTGCGTGCCGATGGAGCCGCCCGCGCCAGGCTTGTTGTCCACCACCATGGGCACGCCCAGGAGGCGGCCCAGCGATTCGGTGTACTGACGGGCCATCATGTCCACGGAGCCGCCGGGCGGGAAGGGCACGACCAGGGTGATCGGCCGGCTCGGGTACTTGGCTGCGCTCGTAGCGAAGGCGGGCAGGGCGGCGGCGCCGGCCAGGCCCAGGCCGGTGGCGAGGATCTGGCGGCGGGAGGCGAAAGAGGACATGCGGTTCATGGGGGGCATCTGCAGAAAGTCAACGAACAAGGAAACGAAAGCGAAAAACGGAAACGGGACAGTGAAGTGGGGCGGGCGCGATCGGATCAGCCCAGCGCCAGCAGCGTGAGCGCCAGCGCCTGGGCGCGCGGCACGAAGGTGGTCAGATCGCAGAATTCGCGCTCACTGTGCGCGTAGCCACCCACGGGCCCCAGGGCGCACAGGGATGGAATGCCCATCTGCGAGGTGATGCCACTGTCTGCCGCCCCGCCGGTGGGCTCGCCATCGACAGCGAAGCCGACCTGCGCCGCGCAGCGCTGGTAGGTCTGCAACAGCGCATCGGGCGTGCGGGCCATGGGCAGCGTGCCGGTCTGGGCGAGGATGCGGCCGCGGGTGCGCGGCAGGGATTCTTCCTCGATCACGGCCTGGATGCGCGCCAGCACGGCCTGCAGGTCGTTCTCGGCGGTGTAGCGCAGATCGACGTGCGCGGTGGCGAGCGGGGCCACCACGTTGGAGGCCATGCCGCCCTGCACCACGCCCACGTTCACGGTGATGCCGGGCTCGCAGCCGTTGAGCGCATGCAGCGCCAGGATCTTGCGGGCCAGCGCGTCGATGGCGCTCGCGCCCTGCGTGGGATTGACGCCCGCATGCGCCGCAACGCCCTGCACCTCGAAGTGCAGGTGGTAGGAGCCCTTGCGCTCGTTGACCACGTTGCCGCTGATGCGGCCGGGTTCGGCGTTGAGCACCGCGCGGGCGCCCTGCACATGCTCGCGGATCACGGTGCGGCAGGTGGGCGAACCCACTTCCTCGTCGCAGGTGAAGAGCAGATGCACGGGCGTGGTGTTGGCCTTGAAGCGCGCCAGCGCCTCGGCCACGAAGACGTTCATCACCAGGCCGGACTTCATGTCGGCCACGCCCGGGCCGTAGGCCTTGCCGGCTTCCACGCGCCAGGGCCGCTGCGCCGCCGTGCCCAGGGGGAAGACGGTGTCCATGTGGCCCATGAGCTGGTAGTGGCCCGAGGCGGCTGCGTCGCGGCCCGGCACCTTGGCCAGGATGCACTCGCCCCAGCCCGGCTGGGGCAGGGTGTGCACGGTGATGCCGGCGGCCTCCAGGCGGCCGCGCAGCAGGGCCGCGACCTGGCGCACGCCCGCTTCGTGGCCGCTGCCGCTGTCGATGTTCACGACTTGTTCCAGCAGCTCCGCCATGGCCTGTTCCTGTGAGGCGAGCCAATCGAGCAGGGGCTGGGCGGAAGCAGCGGCGTCCGCAAGGGGGAAAGAGGTGCTGTGCATGGCCGTGGCGTGAAGAATGAAGATTGAAATGAAAATTTCAGCCATCATATTTCGTTGCAACACCTGTTGCAATGCGTGCAGACTGCCGGCCCTGGCCGGCATGCACAATCGGCGCATCCGGGCGCCCGCTCGTGTTTGGCCTCCTCCCTTCCTGTCCACGATGATCCTGCCCGAACGGCTCGCCGCCCACGCCGCCTCCCTGACTGCCAGCGAGCGAGCGCTGGCCGACGATCTGCTGCGGCACTATCCCGACGGGCTGCTGGATTCCGCCAGCGCCATCGCCGCGCGCACGGGCACCAGCGCCTCTACGGTGGTGCGGATGTTCGCCAAGCTGGGCTACGACAGCCTGGCCGAGGTGCGGCGCGAGGCGCGCTCCGAAGTCACCTCGCGCCTGCAGACCGCAGCGCAGCGCGCGCCGGCCACGCTGGGCGTCAGCCGCAGCCTCGCTGAATGCGTGGACGATGCGCTGCTGCACGATCAGCACAACCTCGCCGCTACGCGCAGCGGGCTCGACATGCCCGCCTTCGAGGCGATCGCCCGCCTGCTGGGCCGCGCCGAGGGGCGCGTTTTCGTGCTGGCCGAGAAGAACAGCGCGCCCGTGGCCAGCCACCTGGCCACGCACCTGCACCTGTGCCGCCCCGGCGTGCAGGACCTGGGCGCGGGCGCCTCGTTCGTGGTGGACCGGCTGCTGTGGGTGCAGCCACAGGACGTGCTGCTGGTCTTCACCATCCGCCGCTATTCGGCCGGCAGCCTGCGGGCGGCGCAGCATTTCCGCGCTCAGGGCGCCACGGTGGTGGCTCTCACCGACAGCCTGGTCGCACCCATCGTGGGGCATGCGCAGCACGCCCTGGTGGCGCGCACGGCCAATGCGTCGCCGTTCGATTCGTACACCGCGGCCTTCTTTTTGTGCAACGCGCTGGTGTCCGCCGTGGCCCAACTGCGCCATGGCGCGGTGCAGGAGGCGCTGGAGCGGCGCGACGCGCTGTGGCAGCAGTTTGAATCCGACGCGCTCGACGGCTTGCTGGGCTGATGCCGGAGTGTTTGGCTCCAGGGCCCTGCGGCGCGCATGGGGGCTGCGTCCTCTGCTATCGAAAGCATAGAGCTTGACCCTTGCGGGCGGCGGGCGCAGCGGGGTTCCTACAATGGCGGGATGCCTTCTCAAGACCTGTTTTCCGGCGCGCACGATGCGCCTTTCGGCGCTGGCGAGCCGGGCCCCGCGCCGCGCGTCGATCCCGCGACCTCGCCCCTGCTGCAAAACCTGAACGACGAGCAACTCGCCGCCGTCACGTTGCCGGCGGGCCATGCGCTCATCCTCGCGGGAGCCGGATCGGGCAAGACCCGCGTGCTGACCACGCGCATCGCGTGGCTGCTGCAAAACGGCTACGCCACGCCCGGCGGCATCCTGGCCGTCACCTTCACCAACAAGGCGGCCAAGGAAATGGTCGCCCGCCTGGGCGCCATGCTGCCGGTGAGCGTGCGCGGCATGTGGATCGGCACCTTCCACGGCCTGTGCAACCGCCTGCTGCGGGCGCATTACAAGCTGGCGGGGCTGCCGCAGTCGTTCCAGATCCTGGACACGCAGGACCAGCTCTCGGCCGTCAAGCGCCTGTGCAAGCAGTTCAACATCGACGAGGAGCGCTTTCCGCCCAAGCAGATGGCCTACTTCATCAGCGGCTGCAAGGAAGAGGGCCTGCGCCCCGGCGATGTGGACGCGCGCGATGCCGACAGTCGCAAGAAAGTGGAGCTCTACCAGCTCTACGAAGAGCAGTGCCAGCGCGAAGGTGTGGTCGATTTCGGCGAGCTGATGCTGCGCAGCTTCGAGCTGCTGCGCGACAACGACCCGGTGCGCCAGCACTACCAGCGGCGCTTCGCGCACATCCTGGTGGACGAATTCCAGGACACCAACAAGCTGCAGTACGCGTGGCTCAAGCAACTGGCTGGCGATCAGGTGGGCGGGCGCCTGCAGACCTACGGCAGCGTGATCGCCGTGGGCGACGACGACCAGAGCATCTACGCCTTTCGCGGTGCACGCGTGGGCAACATGGCCGACTTCGTGCGCGAGTTCGGCGTCGAGCGCCAGATCAAGCTGGAGCAGAACTACCGCAGCTACAGCAACATCCTCGACTCCGCCAACGCCCTCATCAGCCACAACAGCAAGCGGCTGGGCAAGAACCTGCGCACCACGCAAGGCCCCGGCGAGCCGGTGCGCGTGTACGAGTCCACCACCGACCTCGCCGAGGCGCAGTGGATGGTCGACGAGATCAAGCAACTGGTGAGGAGCGAAGGCTTCGAGCGCAAGGAAATCGCCGTGCTCTACCGGAGCAATGCGCAGAGCCGGGTGATCGAATCGGCGCTCTTCAACGCCTCGGTGCCTTACCGCGTCTATGGTGGCCTGCGCTTCTTCGAGCGCGCCGAGATCAAGCACGCGCTGGCGTATCTGCGCCTTTTGGAGAACCCGCACGACGACACAAGCTTCCTGCGCGTGGTGAACTTCCCGCCGCGCGGCATCGGCGCGCGCACGATCGAGGTGCTACAGGACGCGTCCCGGCAGGCCGGCTGCTCGCTGCACGACGCGGTGAGCGCCGTGCCCGGCAAGGCGGGCGCCAACCTGGGCGCCTTCGTCGCGCTGGTTGACGTGATGCGCGAGCAGACGCAGGGCCAGAACCTGCGCGGCATCATCGGCCAGATGCTGGAAGCCAGCGGCCTGGTGGAGCATTACCGCAACGAAAAGGAGGGCGCCGACCGCCTGGAGAACCTGGACGAACTCGTCAACGCTGCCGAGAGCTTCGTCACCCAGGAAGGCTTTGGCCGCGACGCCGTGGCCCTGCCGGTGGACGAGCACGGCGGCCGCGCCGCGCCCGGCCTCACGCAGAGCCCTGCCAGCCAGGGGCTGGATGCGGCCCTGCCGCAGACCGACGAGCCCCTGCCGCCGGTGGCCGGCATCGTCGATGCCGACACCGGCGAAACCCTGTCGCCGCTGGCTGCCTTCCTGACCCACGCCGCGCTGGAGGCCGGCGACAACCAGGCCCAGGCCGGGCAGGACGCGGTGCAGCTCATGACGGTGCATGCGAGCAAGGGGCTGGAGTTCGACGGCGTCTTCATCGGCGGCATGGAAGAGGGCCTCTTCCCGCACGAGAATTCCATGAACGACCGCGAGGGCCTGGAGGAAGAGCGCCGCCTGATGTACGTGGCCATCACCCGCGCGCGCAAGCGCCTCTACCTGAGCCATTCGCAGACCCGGCTGCTGCACGGTCAGACGCGCTACAACATCAAGAGCCGCTTCTTCGACGAACTGCCGGAAGGCGCGCTGAAATGGATCACGCCCAAGCAGCAGGGCTTCGGCACCTATGCTCCTAATAGCGGAGCGGGAGGTGCTTACAGATCAAGCGCTGGCGGCGGTTTTGGCTTCAAGTCCGAGACCTTCGCCAGCCCGCCTGTGCCGGTGCAGAAGACGCCCCCCGCCCACGGCCTGCGCGTGGGCCTGGCCGTGTTCCACACCAAGTTCGGTGAAGGCAAGGTCCTGGCGCTCGAAGGCTCCGGTGACGATGCCCGCGCCCAGGTCAATTTCCCGCGCCACGGCACCAAGTGGCTGGCGCTCTCCGTGGCCAAGCTGACGGTGGTGGATTGAGCGGGAGGTGCCGGTCGCGCGGGCCCGGTGAGTCCGGGCTCTCGCCGCCTCTGGCCACCCGCCGGCCCGCCGTTGGCGGCGGCATCGGCCGCCATCGCTGAAACCGTTCCTGGAGATCCCGTTGAGCATTGCCCACCGTATCCGCATCGAAGACGTCACGACCCTTTCGGACGACTGGTACGTCCTGAAGAAAACCACCTTCTCGTTCCAGCGCAGCGATGGGCGCTGGCAACGGCAATCGCGCGAGACCTATGACCGGGGCGACGGGGCCACGATCCTTCTGTACGACCTGCAGCGCCGCACCGTGATCCTTACCCGGCAGCTGCGCTACCCGGCTTTCGTCAACGGCCACGACGACTTGCTCATCGAAACACCTGCGGGGCTGCTTGACGATGCCCAACCCGAGGTCCGCATCCGCGCGGAGGTGGAAGAGGAAACCGGCTTCCGCGTGCGCGATGTGCGCCAGGTTTTCGACGCTTTCATGAGCCCCGGCTCGGTCACGGAGCGCCTGCACTGCTTTGTCGGTGCATACGAACCCGGCGACCGGCGATCCGAAGGTGGCGGCATCGAATCGGAGGGCGAAGACATCGCGGTGCTGGAAATCGGCATTGCCGAAGCGCTGGCGATGGTCGAGGCCGGAACGATACGGGACGCCAAGACCATCATGCTGCTGCAGTACGCCGCTCTGCATCTCTTTGCCGACCTGCGGAACCTGCGGTAGTCCAGAGCGCTGCGTGGCTCGCGCCGCTCTATGGCTCGGCCACGGCACCATGAAAAAACGAGGCTTGGCGCCTCGTTTTTTTGAAGGGGGATGGCCCGGCCGGCCGCAGCGAGCTGCCGGCGCGGGCTGGCGCGTCAGCCGTTCTTGGGCTTGTTGAGCGACATCTGCGTCTGCACGGCGGTCAGATAACCCACCGAGGCACCGAAGCGGTCCTTGTAGTTGGCGCGCACCAGCGGGTCCAGCGTCGGCTTGACCAGGTCGTGCAGCGGGCTTTCCCAGTCGCCGGGATGCTGGAAGTTGCTCATCACGTAAGTCCAGCCGTTGATTTCGTCCACTGCCTGCAGTCCGGTGGATTCGGCGCCGGCGGGCACCGACAACACGCGGCTGAGCTGCTTGGTATCGACGTTGTAGGCCCACAGGAAGTTGTTCACGTGCATGCCGCTGTCTTCGCCGATGAAGAGGGTGCGCAGCTTTTCCGCGAACTTGATGTTGTCGGGGTTGGCGATCTTGTCGGCGTTGGCCAGGTTGCCCAGTGCGTCGGCCTTGGGGAGATCCTCGCCGATCAGCGCTGCGGGGGCCTGCATGCTGACCGACACCCATTCGCTGTTGATGGCGGAACCGGACGTGTCCTTCTGGCCGCCCATCAGGGCGTGTTCATACACCGCACCCGCCTTCGGGCCTTCGACCTGGATGTCGCCCTGGTTGGCGGCGTTGCCCTTGAGCATGCTGCTCTGCACGTAGGACATGGCGGAATAGGCCTTCTTGTCCTTGACGTTGACGGTGGTGCCTTCCATCTTGGTGAAGCCCATCGAGGCGCCCTTGAGCGCGGCATAGCGGTGGGTTTCCAGGAAGGCCGCGGCCTTTTCCATGCCGGGCTTGAGCTTGACCCAGTTCTTCTTGCCGTTGAAGAAAATCTGCGTGTAGCTGGTGTCGGCCGGGTCGCTGGTCTTCACGTCCATGATGTCGGAGGCCTTGATGCCGCCGTCCACCAGAGCCTTGATCTCGGCGCTGGTGGCATGGCCCAGGTTGATCCAGCTGATGTTGCCGGCGCCGGGGCCGGTGCCGGAGGTCTGCGTCCACTTGCCTACGTACAGGGTGCCGGCGGACAGGTCTTTTTCCTTGTCGGCCACGAACATGAACAGGCCGCCGTTGGTCGCGTCGTCACCCATCAGCGCGGTGCGGTTGTCGGGCATGACCTGCACCAGCTCATGCGAGATGCGGCCCATGCAGTAGTGCTTCTTGATGCTGCCGGTGCCGTCGGGGTTCACGGTCACTTCCGGCATGTGGCCGTAGTCGTAGGGGTTGGCCTTCGTGGCGTCGCCGAACAGGTTCTTGCTGAAGCTCTGCAGCTGCGCGTTGGTGGCCAGGGTGGCATCGGGTTCGTACTCTTCGCTGGACAGGTGCGTGTTCCAGGGCGAGAGGCTGGCGCCGCAGGTGATCCAGAGGCCCTTCACGCCCGAGGTGTCCACGTTGTGGTACTTGACCAGGCTCAGCTTGCCGGTGGCGGGGTCCTGGTCCAGCGTCAGCACGGCGATGGGCGAGGGCAGCTGGCCGTACATGGATGCCTGAGCCTGGTTGCGGGTGGTGTATTCGAACTGCACCACGGCGAACACGGTGTTGCCCTTGACGCCGGTCACGGTGGCCTTGTCCAGCTTCAGCAGCGAGGTGCCGTCCGGGCAATCGGAGAAGAAGGGGCGTTCCTTGCCGGGCACCGAGGCGTCGATGATGGGCTTGTTGTTGATGTCGAAATAGCCGCCAGCCAGGATGGTGCCGCCGGCGGTGCTGGGCACCTGGTCACCGGTGATGAAGAAAGGCTGGTAGGCCAGCTGGTAGCTCTGGGTGGAGTTGTCGCTGAACTTCACGCTCAGGGTGGAACCCACCGTGGTGGTGGACATGGCGGCGGGCGACGACAGCGAAGGCGCTGCCATCGAGCTGAAGCTGGACGAGACGTAGCTGGCAGTGGTGGCGGTGCCGCCAGTGCCGCCCGCGCCGGCCGTGCCGGTGTCGTTGTCGTTGCCGCCACCACAGGCGCTCAGCAGGCTCAGGGTGGTGGCTCCGGCGCCCAGGGGCAGCATGGGCATGCCGGCCAGAAATTGCAGGGCCTTGCGGCGCGAAGGCATGGAGGTAGTGTTGTGCATCGTTATTCCAGTGGGGCGGTGGCGCGAGTGCCTCGGCGCAGGAGCGTGGGAACGATCCGGGCTGGCCTCGCGCGGCGGGACGGGATGGGGCTCCAGGCTATTCCTGGGCTGATCCGCCGCGAATACTAGGAACGAACGATGACAGGGCGGTGACTCGCCCCGCGCTGAAATATGGCGGGGCGATGAATCAATCCACTGAAGTGGTTGGGGAATAGGCGTCGCTAGCGGTCGGCGGCATGCGCTCGGGCGGCTCGAAGCAATCGCGGAACGAGAACACCACCGAGGTGAAGAACATGGCCGCCAGCAGCATGGCGGTACCCACCATGATGCCCGCCATGATCCCCGCCCCCAGGCCCATTACCGCCAGCAGGGCCGCAACCACGCTGGCGGCGATGCCAGCACCCAGGAAGACGCCCGTCCAGGCCAGGCCATAGACCGTGAAGGCCCAGAAGTTGCGCGTGCAGGCCACGATGCTGAAGAACAGCGCCTTGACGGGCGGCACGCCGTGCCAGTGCACGAGCCCGGGCGCATGCCAGAACAGCAGCGACAGTGGGATGTAGAGGATGAGCGCCAACCACATGGCCGCCTGGAACTGGGGTTGCTCGGCGATTTCACGCGTCATGGGCTCGCCACCCAGATAGACGCGGGCGAACTGCCCGTCGTCCAGCAGCGCGGAGAGCGCCATCACCGCCAGGAAGCCGATGGCGTAGAGAGCACCGAGCGTGAGCATGGAGCGCAGGCGCTGGCGGCCGGTGCGGAAGGCCACCAGCAGCAGCGCGGGCGTGGGGTAGCGCCCCTGCGTGGCGTCGCCCGCGGCCACCATCATGGCCAACGTGGCTGCCGGCAGCAGCGCCAGCGCCAAGGCGGGTCCGATCAGCGGCACCAGGGTGGCGATCGACATGGCGGCCATGGTCACGAAGAACAGCGAGGCCAGCGCCATGGGTTGGCGCCAGAAGACGCGGATGCCGAGGCGGACCCATTCCAGGCCGGCGCGGGCGGGGACGATGTGCAATTTCATGGCGTGGCGGTGTGCGTGGATCGCGAGCAGGGCCGGGGCCGCGAGGCCCGGGCTGTTGCTTGAAAAAGAGTCAGGAAAGGGGTTCTGGAAAAGGCTGCGCGCCGGCGAGCGGACACGTTTTCGCCATTGTCAGGCCCCTGCGCGGACGGAGGTCGCAAAGCCTTGCATCTCCGAGCCCGTAAGGGGTTTCAGGCGCTTCCGGGCGGCCAATGCGTTGCGTGGACGCCGCACCGGCCCTGCGCCGCAGGGCCTGGGGTGCCAGTGACTCAGAACGCGCTGGCGAGCACGGGGTGCGCCACCCGCTCGCGCAGCACCCGTTCGAAGTGCGTCGGGTCGTGGGGTTTGAGCATGGCCGCTTCGCGCGGCAGGTAGAAGTCCCAGAGCCGGGAGATCCAGAAGCGCAGGGCCCCGGCACGCAGCATGGCGGGCAGCAGCGTGCGTTCCTCGGCCGTGAGCGGGCGCACGGCCTGGTAGGCGCAGAGCAGGGCCGCTGCGCGTTCGGGCTGGTGCGTACCCGTGGCGAGGTCGATGCACCAGTCGTTCAGGCACACGGCCAGATCGAACAGGAAGGTATCGACGCCCGCGAAGTAGAAGTCGAAGCAGCCGGTGAGCGTCTCGCCCTCGAACATGGCGTTGTCGCGGAACAGGTCGGCATGCACCGGGCCCCGGGGCAGGGCGGTGTAGGCCGACGATGCGGCGATGTGGTTCTGGTAGGCCAGTTCGGCCTGCAGCAGCGCGGCCTGGGCCGCATCCAGGTGGGGCAGCACGACCGGCACCGTCTCGTTCCACCAGGGCAGCCCGCGCAGGTTGGGCTGGCGGCGGTCATAGTCGCGCCCGGCCAGATGCATGCGCGCCAGCATGGTGCCCAGGGCCGCGCAGTGCACGGCCAGGGGCGCCAGCTGGCTCTTGCCGCGCAGCTTGTTGACCACGGCGGCCGGCTTGCCGGCCACGCGATGCAGGATGTCGCCATCCGCATCCGCCTGAGGATCGGGCACCGGAATGCCGGCATGCGCCAGATGCTTCATCAGGTGCAGGTAGAAGGGCAGCTGCTCGGCCGACAGGCGCTCGAACAGCGTCAGCACGTATTCGCCCTGGTCAGTGGTGGCGAAGTAGTTGGTGTTCTCGATCCCGCCCTCGATGCCGCGCAACTCGATGAGCGAGCCCAGGTTCAGGCGGCGCAGCAGATCGCTGGCCTCGGGGAGGGAGACTTCGGTGAAGACGGCCATCGGTCAGGACAACAACAGGAAAAAAAGGGGCGGGGAAGAAGCTAAAAAGCGGGGCCAACGGGCCCCGCTCGGGTGTGCCTGCTCTGGCGTGGCCAGAGCTGCGGCGCTGATCAGAACTTGCCGAGATTCCAGACGCGCGGGCCGGTGATGGTCTCGGAGCCGTTGCGTCCGCCGGGGCTGGAGCGGGCGCCGTCGGACGGCTGCACTTCGTATTCGGGCATGGAGCCGGTCTTGGGCTGCACGGTGATGCTGCGCGTCTGGCCGCCGATGCGCAGTTCGTTCACGCGGCTGCCTTCATCTTCCACCACGATGCGCTCGGCGCGCTGGTTGTAGCGGTTGCCGGCCTGGTCGCGCTCGTCCACCGGTTCGCGCTGGACGGCGCCGCCCTTGGCGGGAGCAGCCGCAGGGGCTGGAGCCTGGGACTGAGCCAGGGCCGAGGCGCTGGCGAGGGCCAGCAGGAGCAGGGAGGTGTGAGCGGCGCGCATCGCCGGATTGTAGGCCTTGCGCCCGGCGCGGGTCGGGCCGTGGCGGGCACAATCCGTCCATGAGCAAATCCAAGACCCTGGTGCTGGTGGACGGCTCCAGCTATCTCTACCGCGCCTTCCACGCCATGCCCGACCTGCGGGCCGTACCCGGCGACCCGTCGAGCCCCGCCACGGGTGCCATCCGCGGGATGATCAACATGCTGCAGGCCTTGAAGCGCGAGGTGCCGGCCGGCTACGCCGCGTGCGTGTTCGACGCCAGCGGCCCGACTTTCCGCGACGCGCTCTACCCTGAATACAAGGCGCATCGTGCGCCCATGCCCGACGACCTGCGTGCGCAGATCGAACCCATCCACGAAGTCGTGCGCCTGCTGGGCTGGCCCGTGGTGTGCGTGCCGGGCGTGGAGGCTGACGACGTGATCGGTACCCTGGCCTCCTGCGCGGCGCGCCAGGGCTTCGAGGTGATCGTCTCCAGCGGCGACAAGGACCTGTCGCAACTGGTGAACGAGCACATCACCATCATCGACACCATGAGCGGCAAGCGCCGCGACGTGGCGGGCGTGACGTCCGAATTCGGCGTACCGCCCTCGCTGATGGTCGATTACCAGACCCTGGTGGGCGACGCGGTGGACAACGTGCCCGGCGTGCCCAAGGTGGGCCCCAAGACGGCCGCCAAGTGGCTCAATGAATACGGCTCGCTCGATGCGCTCATCGCCCGCGCCGACGAGATCAAGGGCGTGGCCGGGCAGAACCTGCGCGGCGCGCTGGACTGGCTGCCCAAGGGCCGCGAGCTGGTGACCATCAAGACCGACTGCGACCTGATCGGCCATGTCGAAGGACTGCCTGCTATTGATTCGATAGCTATGGGCGCAGAAGATATGGGCGCACTGCGCGGTTTTTACGAGCAATACGGCTTCAAGGGTCTGGCGCGCGCGCTGGAAGCCGCCGCTCCTGCGGCCGCCGCCGGCGCCACCACCGAACGGGGCGCCAGCGGCGACCTGTTCGCCTCGCCAGAGGCCACGGCCGTGGCCGAAGCCGCGCAGGGCCGCGAGGTGGCCTACGAGACCGTGCTGACCTGGGAGGCCTTCGACCGCTGGTTCGCCATCGTCCAGGCGGCCGAGCTGGTGGCGCTGGACACCGAAACCACCTCGCTCGACGAGTTGCGTGCCGAGATCGTCGGCATCAGCTTCAGCGTGGAGCCGGGCGCTGCCGCCTACATCCCGCTGCGCCACGAAGGCCCCGATGCGCCCGAGCAGTTGCCCATCGACGAAGTGCTGGCGCGCCTCAAGCCCTGGCTGGAGGACGCCTCGCGCCCCAAGCTGGGCCAGCATGTCAAATACGACCGGCACGTGTTCGCCAACCACGGCATCGACGTGCGCGGCTATGCGCACGACACCATGCTGCAGAGCTACGTGCTCGAAGTGCACAAGCCCCACGGCCTGGCCAGTCTGGCCGAACGCCACCTGGGCCGCAGCGGCATCAGCTACGAAGACCTGTGCGGCAAGGGCGTGCACCAGATCCCGTTCGCCCAGGTGGCGGTGGACAAGGCCGCCGCCTATTCCTGCGAAGACTCCGACCAGACGCTGGACGTGCACCGTGTGCTCTGGCCGCTGCTGCAGGGCCAGGCCGGCCTGCTCGACATCTACGCGCTGGAGATGGCCAGCAGCGAGGCGCTGTTCCGCATCGAGCGCAATGGCGTGCTGATCGACGCCCCCACGCTCGCCGGGCAGAGCCACGAGCTCGGCCAGCGCATCGTGCAGCTGGAGCAGGAGGCCTACGAGATCGCGGGCCAGCCCTTCAATCTGGGCAGCCCCAAGCAGCTGGGCGAGATCTTCTTCGACAAGCTCGGCCTGCCTGTGATCAAGAAGACCGCCACCGGCGCGCGCAGCACCGACGAAGAGGTGCTGGAGAAGCTGGCCGAGGACTACCCGCTGCCCGCCAAGATCCTGGAGCACCGCAGCCTCTCCAAGTTGAAGGGCACCTACACCGACAAGCTCAGCCAGCTCGCCAACCCGCGCACCGGGCGCGTGCATACGCACTACGCGCAGGCCGTGGCGGTGACGGGGCGGCTGTCCAGCAACGACCCCAACCTGCAGAACATCCCGATCCGCACGGCCGAAGGCCGCCGCGTGCGCGAAGCCTTCGTCGCGCCGCCGGGACGCCTGATCGCCAGCGCCGACTACAGCCAGATCGAGCTGCGCATCATGGCCCACCTCTCGGGCGACGAGTCGCTGCTGAACGCCTTCACCCAGGGGCTGGACGTGCACCGCGCCACGGCGGCCGAGGTGTTCGGCGTCGAGGTCGATCAGGTGAGCAGCCAGCAGCGCCGCTATGCCAAGGTCATCAACTTCGGCCTGATCTACGGCATGAGCAGCTTCGGCCTGGCCAAGAACCTCGGCATCGAGACCAAGTCCGCCGCCGCCTACATCGACCGCTACTTCCAGCGCTACCCCGGCGTGAAGCAGTACATGGACGACACCAAGGCCGCCGCCAAGGCCCAGGGCTATGTGGAAACCGTCTTCGGCCGGCGCCTCTACCTGCCCGAGATCAATTCACCCAACGGCCCGCGCCGCAGCGCCGCCGAGCGCGCCGCCATCAACGCGCCCATGCAGGGCACGGCGGCCGACCTGATCAAGAAGGCCATGGTCGAGGTGCAGCGCGTGCTGGACGCGCAGCGCCCCGACGTGCTGATGATCATGCAGGTGCACGATGAACTGGTGTTCGAGCTGCCCGCCGAGCACGAGAACTGGGTGCACACCGAAGTGCCTCGCATCATGGCCGAGGTGGCCGCGCTGAAGGTGCCGCTGCTGGCCGAGGTGGGCGTCGGCCCCAACTGGGACAAGGCGCATTGAGCCAGGGGGCTGCCTGCCCCGAGGCCCCCTCCGGGGGGCTGGCTCGCCGCGCAGAAAGCACCCCGCTCAGCGGCGATGGCGTTGCCTCGCTAAACTGATTCGGCACCTGCTGGCGAGCCAGCATTCCCCTTTGTTAGCCGAGAAACCGCATGCCCGATTCCACCCCCTACACCCCTCCCGCCATCTGGCAATGGCACAAGGAAAACGGCGGCCAGTTCGCCAGCATCAACCGGCCCGTCGCCGGGGCCACGCACGATAAAGAGCTGCCGGTGGGCAAGCACCCGCTGCAGCTCTACTCGATGGGCACGCCCAATGGCGTGAAGGTGACGGTGATGCTGGAAGAGCTGCTGGCGCTGGGCCACAGCGGGGCGGAGTACGACGCCTGGCTGATCCGCATCGGCGATGGGGACCAGTTCAGCAGCGGGTTCGTGGGCATCAACCCCAACTCCAAGATTCCTGCGCTGCAGGACCGCACCGACCCGGCCCACCCTGTGCGGGTGTTCGAGTCCGGCGCCATCCTGATGTACCTGGCCGAGAAGTTCGGCGCCTTCCTGCCCAAGGATGGCGCGGCGCGTGCGGAGTGCCTGTCGTGGCTGTTCTGGCAGATGGGCAGCGCGCCCTTCCTGGGGGGCGGCTTCGGGCACTTCTATGCCTACGCGCCGGTCAAGATCGAATACGCCATCGACCGCTACGCGATGGAGGCCAAGCGCCAGCTGGATGTGCTGAACCAGCGCCTGGCCGTGACGGAGTACGTGGCGGGCGACGAGTACACGGTGGCCGACATGGCGATCTGGCCCTGGTATGGCCTGATGGTCAAGGGCGAGGCCTACGACGCGGGCGAATTCCTGCAGGTGCAGGAATACACCCATGTGCTGCGCTGGGCCGAGCAGGTGGGCCGGCGCCCCGCCGTGCAGCGCGGGCGTATGGTCAACCGGGTGCGGGGCGACCTCGCCAGCCAGCTGCTGGAGCGGCACGACGCCAGCGATTTCGACACCCGCACGCAGGACAAGCTGGCGGCCAGCGCACCGGACACGGTCGCCTGACCGGCTTTCAGTCGGCCTTTTTGCGCCTGGGCGAGGGCGGCAGCAGCCATTCGGGGTGCTGGGCCATCAGGGCGTGGCTCACGGCCGCCACCTCCTGCATGGCGGCGGCGGCGATCGCGCTGGGCTGGCCCAGCCGGCGCGTGACGACGCCCACCGAGCGCAGCGGGCCGTCGGTGATTTCCGAGATCTGCACCCCGCGCATGCCGCCCAGGATGGGCAGCACGCCCAGATAGGGCAGCACGGCCACGCCCACTTCCTTCTTTACCAGGCCCGCCACGGTGGCGACCTGGTCCACCTGCATGCGCGGGCGGTATTCGATGCCGCGCTGCAGGTAGGCCGCGCTCATGTAGCGCATGGCGGTGCTGGCATCGGTCAGCGTGATGAGGGGCAGGGCCAGCAGCTCTTCGAGCCGGATGCGCGCTGCCACCTGCCGGCGCCACTTGCCGCTGGACAGCAGCACGAAGCGGTCGCGCAGCAGCTCTTCGTAATGCAGGTCGGGGTGCGATGGCGCGACTGAGGCCAGCGCGAAGTCGGCCTGATGGTCCAGCAGGCGCTGGATGCAGGCGCTGTTGGCGCAGTCGTGCACCTTCAGCTGCGGGGAGCGGAACTGCCGCTCCAGCGCGGCGCAGACCTCGGGCAGGACCGCATAGGCCAGCGACGGCCAGGCGGCGATGGCGAGCTGCTGCGCCTCGCGCTCGGCGGAGGACTGCATGCGCTGCAGGCCCGCATCCAGCTCGCCCACCACCGAGCGCGCCAGCACCGCCATGCGCGCGCCGCCCGGCGTCAGCCGCACGCTGCGCGTGGTGCGCTCGAAGAGCGGAAGCCCCAGCTCGGCTTCCAGGTCCTGGATCGCCTTGCTGAGCGAGGGCTGGGTGATGAAGAGCTTTTCGGCCGTCTTGCTGAAGTTCAGCGATTCCGACAGCGCCAGGAACATGCGCAGCTGCTTGGGTGAGACATTCATTCTCTGGCTCGATAAATTGATAGATGCAAAGAATTTCAAAAATATATCGCAGCAGCCTAGGATGACTCAACGAACCGACGGCGCCTGTCCGCCCCGCCAGGGCAAGGCGTCCCATGCAACTGGAGTGAACCCTGTGGCCCGAATTCCCTATGCCGACTGCACCGCCGATGGCGTGCGCCCCCTGGCCGAGCGCATCGCCGCCGAGCGCGGCAGCGTCCTGCACCTCTATCAGATGCTGCTGCACAGCCCGCCCTTCGCCGAAGGCTGGCTGAACTACCTCACGGCCGTGCGCCACAAGAGCTCGCTGCCCGGATCGCTGCGCGAGCTCATCATCATGCGCGTGGCCCAGCTGAACAACGCGCCCTACGAGGCCGACCAGCATGCGCCCATCGCGCTGCGCGAAGGCATCACCCAGGCCCAGCTCGACGCGCTGGCCGACTGGCAGGCCTGCGGACTCTTCAGTGCCGACCAGCGCGCCGTGCTGGCCTATACCGATGCCATGACGCGCCAGGTGCAGGTGCCCGATACCGTTTTCGCCGCCGTCGCCGCGCTCTACGAGTCGCCGCAGGTGGTCGAGATCACGGCCACCGTGGCGGCCTACAACATGGTCTCGCGCTTTCTCGAAGCGCTGCAGATTCACAGCGACGACGCGCACCACGATTCGGCCCCCCGCGCGCACTGACGCCGATACAGGCGGGCCCTGGCGCATGCACGGGGCACGCCCTAAAAGAACGAACCACAAAGGAGACAAGCACCATGATGACCACCCGCACCTTCCTCGCCGCCGCCGCTCTGGCGCTGGCACTGCCCGCTGCCGTGCAGGCGCAGTCCGATGTCTGGCCCAGCCGGGCGATCACCTTCGTCGTGCCCTATCCGCCCGGCGGGCCCACCGACCTGATGGCGCGGCTCATCGCCACGCCGCTGGCCCAGCGGCTCAAGGTGCCGGTCATCGTGGACAACAAGGCGGGCGCGGGCGGCAATATCGGCACGGGCCAGGTCGCCAAGGGCAAGCCCGACGGCTACACGCTGCTGCTGGCGGCCAGCGGCAACCTGGCGGCCAACCAGTTCCTCTATGCCAAGCTGGGCTTCGACCCGCTCAAGGACTTGGCGCCGGTGATCCAGATCTCGCGCTTTCCGCTGGTGCTGGAGGTGTCGGAGAAGAGTCCCATCCGCAGCTTCCAGGAGTACGTGGCCTTTGCCAAGGATCCGGCCAATCGCGCTACTTTCGGCTCTGCCAGCAACGGCTCGCCCCAGCACCTGGGCGCGGAGCTGTTCAAGGCCCAGGCCAAGATCGACATCTCGCACGTGCCCTACAAGGGCGCAGGCCCCGCGCTGGTCGATCTGATGGGCGGGCAGATCACCAGCATGTTCGACATCCTGGGCAGCTCGCTGCCGCACATCAAGTCGGGCAAGCTGCGGCCGCTGGCCGTCACCACCAAAGCGCGCACGCCGCTGCTGCCGGATGTGCCCGCGATCAGCGAACTGGGCTATCCCGAATTTGACTACTACGCCTGGCACGGTATCTCGGTGGCGGCCGGCACGCCTCGGCCCGTCATCAACCGCCTCAACGCGGAACTGAACGCCATCTTCGCGGACCCGGCCTTCAAGGCCAAGTGGCAGGAGATCGGCTCCGAAGTGGTGGCCGGTACACCCGAGCAGTTCGACCGCGTGATCCAGTCGGAGGCTCGCCGGATGCAGTCGCTCATCAAGAGCCTGAACATCCAGCTGGATTGAGCGACCAGGTCGGGCGCGGCTTGCCGTGCCTGCCATGGCCGCGCCGCGCATACCATCGGGCATCCGGTCTCCGCCGCCTGCCGGCATCGCCCCCTCCATGCGCCTGCGCCATATCGAAGTCTTCAACGCCGTGATGCTCACCGGCAGCGTGAGCGCTGCGGCGCGCCTCATCAACGTCACGCAGCCGGCGGTCAGCCGCATCCTGTCGCACGCGGAACTGCAGCTGGGCTTCGCGCTCTTCCTCCGCCACAAGGGCCGGCTGGTGCCCACACGCGAGGCGCAGACGCTCTATCCACACATCGAGCGGCTCTTCAACCAGCTCGACGAGGTGCAGCGCCTGGCGGGCAGCCTGCGCGGCCAGCAGCGCGAGGGCGAGCTGCACATCCTCAGCGTGCTGGCGCTGAGCCATGAAGTGATGCCCCGCGCTCTGCGGGCTTTCCGCGCGCTGCATCCTGGTGTGCGCGTGACCATCGAGTCGCTGCATTCGCCGCAGATCGTTTCCGCCCTGGTGCTGCAGGAGGCCGATGTCGGTTTCGTGTTCTCGGCGCTGTCCCACCCGTCGCTGGAGCAAGAGACCCTGGCCGAAGGCCACATGGTCTGCGCTGCGCCGCATGGCTTGCTCGACGCGGCGCTGGTGGCCGCGGGGGCGGTGCAGCTGGCCGATCTGGCGCAGGTGCCGGTGGTGCGGCTGGGGCTCAACGACCCGCTGGGCACGCTGCTGAACCACGCCTGCCGTGAGGCGGAGGTCGGGCTGCAGTCCACGATCACGGTGCAGACCTACCATGCGGCGCTGGCGCTGGCACACCATGGCCTGGGCGTGGCGCTGGTGGATGCCTGCACCGCGGCCTCCGCCGATCGGACCCGGGTGGACGTGCTGGAGCTGCAACCGCGCATCGCGGTGCCCGTAAAGGCGCTGCGCATGCCGAACCGGCCGGCTTCGCTGCTGGCCGATGCGATGGTGCGCTGCATGCGCGACGCGATTCTGGAGACGGTGAGCGACTGATTCGCACCCGCTCCCATGTGCGGGGCGAGCCGGGTGTTACTGCCCCATCGCCTGCGCCAGCTGCTCGGCCGTGCCGAACGACAGGGTGAAGCCCAGCGCGCCGTGCCCGGTGTTCAGCCACAGGTTGCCTGGCCCGCCCGGCTGCCGGCCCACGATGGGCAGGCCTGTCGGCGTGGCGGGGCGCATGCCGGTCCAGGGGTGGAGCTGGAGCGCGTCGCGGTCGAGCTCCCGGCCCAGAACGGCTGCCAAGGTGGCGCGCAGGCGCTCGATGCGGTCTGCGGGAATGCTCCGGTCGTCGCCCACCAGCTCGGCCATGCCGGCCACGCGCAGGCGGTCGCCCAGCCGGGCGAAGACCACCTTGCGGGCCGCGTCGGTCACGTTCACGCGAGGCGCCCAGGCCGCGCCCGGTGGCGCATCCACCGTGATGCTGTAGCCCTTGAGCGGGTAGACCGGCACGTACAGGCCGAGTCGCGCCGCCCATTCCGCGCTCGCGCTGCCCAGGGCCATCACGAAATGATCGGCGGTCACCGAGGTCTCTTTCTCCCCCGTGGCGGGCTTCACGCGCACGGCGGAGAGGGTGCCGTCCGCCATGCGCGTGAAGCCCGTCACCTGCGCGCCTAACAGGAAGCGCACGCCGCGTGCGGCCAGCAGCGCATGCAGGTCGTCACAGACTTTCTGGCAGTCGGCCGCGCATTCGCCGGGCGTGTAGATGGCGCCCGCGATGTGCTGCGCATCGTGGGCCAGGGCGGGTTCCAGCTCCACGCAGCGGGCGGCGGAGACCGACTCCTGCTCGCAGCCCCAGGCGCGTTGCAGTGCCATCTGCCGCTCGCCGGCGGCCAGTGCTTCGCGGGTGCGGTACACCACCAGCTTGCCAGTGCGAGTGAAGTCGCAGTCCAGACCCTCGCGCTCGCGCAACTGCTCGAAGGCCTGCCGGCTGCGCGCCGCCATTGCCAGCAGCGTGCCGGTAGTGCGCCGGGAAGTCTCCGCATTGCAGGCCGCGAGAAAGGCTGCACCCCAGCGCCATTGGCGCAGGCTCCATTGCGGGCGCAGCTTGAGCGGCGAATCCGGGGAGAGCAGCAGCTTGGGCAGCTGGCCCCAGACCGTGGCGTCGGCGAGGGGCTGCACGTAGCTGTAGCTCAGCTGCGCACCGTTGCCGCCGCTGGCGCCGCCGCCCACGGGCCCCTGGTCGATCACCGTGACCTGCCAGCCCCGCCGCTCCAGCGCGTAGGCCGTGGTCAGACCCACGATGCCGGCGCCCATCACACATGCATGCATGCCCATTCCGATTTCCATTCGTTCCATCGGTGGGCACTGTAGGAGCGCACGCACCGCTTGAACAATGCCGATCGGAGGGCAGGCCATGCCGGCAGGTTATGCACCGGATCGAAGCGGTCCGCTTGGGTTGCGCGGGCGCGGCTCTTGCTTTGGTGAGGGGATGGCCTGCTCCCCACCATAACTTTCAGGCATGGCCTGGCGCGCGGAAGGCATTGTTCAAGGCGTCGCCGCCTTCCTACAGTGCGTGTTCCGCCGGATTGTGCGGGGGCCGTGCCGGCCTTTTCCTCTCCACCTGCTCATCCCCTTCGACAAGGAATCACCCATGAAGACCACCCTCTGCTCCGCCGCCCTGTTGGCCTGCGGGTTGCTCGCCGGCGCTGCCGCGCAGGCCGACACCCTCAAGAAGATCGCGGACAGCGGAAAGATCACGCTGGCGTACCGCGAATCGTCGGTGCCCTTCAGCTATCTGGCCGGCGCCGGCGAGCCCATCGGGTTTGCAGTGGACATCTCCAACGCGGTAGTGCAGGCCGTGAAGAAGAAGCTGAACCGGCCTGACATCAAGGTCGAGCTGCAGGCCGTCACCTCGCAGAACCGCATCCCGCTGGTGACCAATGGCACAGTGGACCTGGAGTGCGGCTCCACGACCAACAACAGCGCGCGGGGCAAGGACGTGCAGTTCGCCATCAACTATTTCTACACCGGCACGCGCCTGCTCGTGAAAAAGGCCTCGGGCATCAAGAACTACGCCGACCTGGCGAAGAAGACCGTGGCCAGCACCACCGGCACCACGAACGCGCAGGTGATCCGCAAGTACAACCGCGACAACAACCTCGACATGGACCTGGTGCTGGGCAAGGATCACAACGATTCCATGCTGCTGGTGGACTCGGGCCGCGCCCAGGCCTTCGCCATGGACGACATCCTGCTCTTCGGCCTGAAGGCCAATGCGACCAATCCGGCGGAATGGGACGTGGTGGGCGATGCGCTGCAGGTCGAACCCTACGGCTGCATGATGCGCAAGGACGACCCGCAGTTCCAGGCGCTGGTCAACGGTGTGATCGGCGACATGATGAAGTCCGGCGCGTTCGAGAAGCTCTACAACAAGTGGTTCCTCTCGCCCATCGCGCCGAAGGGTCAGTCCCTGGGCCTGCCGATGTCCAAGGAGCTGCGCGACAACCTCACCGCGCAGAGCGACAAGCCGGCCGTATGACGCAGGCGCCCGTGCAGCCGCGGGCCGGGCTGCCGGAACGCCCGCGCATGGTGGGCATGCTAGGCGGAATGGGGCCGGCGGCCGGCGCAGATTTCGTGCGGCTCTTTGTCGAAGCCTGCGGCAAACGTATGCAGGCGCTCGGCATGGCTGTCTGCGACCAGGCCTATCCGGAGCACTGGCTGGCCCAACTGCCCGTGCCTGACCGCACGGCGGCGCTGGATGACCCTCGGCCCGGCGCGCACCAGCCGGGCGAAGCCCTGCTGCAGGCCACGGGCCGCCTGGCCGCGCTGGGCGTGCAGGCCGTGGCCATGGCCTGCAACACCGCCCACGCCTGGCACGGCCTGCTGCAGGAGCGGTTTCCGCAACTCACCCTGCTGCACATGCCGCGGGAGGTGGCAGCCTTGCTGCGCGCACAGGGCCGCCAGCGCGTGGGCCTGCTGGCGACGCAGGGCACCTACCGCAGCGGCCTCTACCGGGTGGCGCTGGAGCAGGCAGGCATCCACTGTCTGGAGCCGGACGCAGCCGGGCGCGAGCGCCTCATGCAGGGCATCTACGACGGCGTCAAAGCGGGGGACATGGCGCTGGCGCGCCGGTGCTTCAGCGAGGTGGCGCAGGCGCTGCGCGATGCGGCCGAAGCCGATGTGATCGTGATGGGCTGCACCGAGATTCCCCTGGCGCTCGACGAGGCGGCCGCGGGCGCAGGGTTGCTGGATGCGGCGCAGGTGCTGGCCGACGCGCTGGCGCGCGAGGCGTACCGGGACCATCGCCCCCAGGCTTGACGGGCTGCAGGCTCGGTCCGGGCGGCCGTGCCCGGCTCTCGACTCAGGCGTTGTTCCAGGCCCGTGCCACCAGATCGCGGTAATGCACGCCCGGGCGGCCCAGGAGCGCATGAAGCGTGGCGGCATCGGCGGTGTTGTCGCTGCCCAGCATGGCCAGGCTCTCGCTGCACCAGGGCGATGCAGGCACCAGGTCGCCCAGCCGGGCACTCAGGCGCGTCAAGGGTTCGGGCAGCGGCAGCACGTGGGCAGCGCTGCGACCGCATTGCGCGCGCAAGCTGGCGATGAGGTCGCCCATCGGCAACGATTCGGGGCCGGCGCATTCGATCACCCCCTGGCGGCCCGCTTCGCGGCCCAGCAGCGCCGCTACGGCATCGGCCAGGTCCTGCACCGCCACGGGCTGTACGCGGGCCTTGAGCACCGGCCTGGGCAACAGCACCACTGGCAGGCGGGCGAGGTTCATGAAGAGGGCGCTGCTGGCGCCCCCCCGGCCGAACACGACGCTGGGCCGCACCACGCAGGCCGAGAGCGCCGTGCCGCCGGCCGGCGGAATGCGTGCGCTGAGGCGCAGCAGATGTTCGTCGGCGGCACGCTTGGTGCGTGCGTAGCGCGTGTCGCTAGCGTCCACCCCCAAGGCGGAGATCTGTACCACTCGGCGCACTCCCGCCTGCAGGCAGGCGTCGAACAGGGCGCGGGGCGTGTCGCGATGCAGTGCGTCGATAGGCCGGCGCGGGCTGTCGCGCAGCACGCCCACGGTGTTCACCACCGCGTCGATGCCTTTGAGGCGCGCAAGCCAGTCGCCGGGGGAGAGGTCTTGGGCGAAGTCCATGGCGCACTGGTCCGCCCCGATGGCATGGCGCTGGGGCGAGAGACCCGCCACCACGCGGTGGCCGTCGTCACGCAGCCGGCGCGCCACATGGCGGCCGACGAATCCGGTCGAACCGGTGAGAAGAATGTTCAACATGCGGGGGGAGCCTTTCCTGGACGAGCGCCTTGCCGCAGTGCGGGGGCGGGGTGGGCGCTTCCGGCCGCTGCAAGCGTCTGAAGAGGTTAATCGGCATCTGCGCGGCGGAAAGTAGGCGCAGGCCGAAACAAAGGGGGTTTTGTCCGGCAAGCGTTGCTGTGCGGCAGGCCCTAGACTGGAGCGCGGCGTTGACGCCCGGCCGGCTTCGGGCGCGCAGGGCCCCGTTGCCTTTCCCATGACATGGCGCTTGCGGCAGTGCCCAGCCCGCATGCAGCCGCTAGCCGTTTACACCGCACCAGGAGCGATTTCATGCAGCAGGACGATCTGAAGAAGGATTTCGACGCGCTTTTGCCCGGCCAATCCACCGAGGCCGGCGCCAGCCGCCGCACCGCCTTGCGGGTGGCGCTGGGCGCGGGCTTCGGCGTGGGCTATGCGGCAGCGGCCATGCCGGTGATGGCCCAGACGGCCATCCAGACGCCGGCGGAGGGGCTGCTGGCCGGCAAGGTCGAGATCGAGGTGGACGGCTTCAAGGTGCCGGCCTACCGCGCGGCGCCGGCCGGCAAGACCGGCCTGCCGGTGGTGCTGGTGATCCAGGAGATCTTCGGCGTGCATGAGTACATCGCAGACACCTGCCGGCGCCTGGCTCGCGCGGGTTATCTGGCCATTGCGCCGGAGCTCTATGCCCGCCAGGGCGATCCGTCGAAGTACACCGAGATCGCCAAGCTGCAGAGCGAGCTGGTCTCCAAGGTGCCCGACGCGCAGGTGATGGCCGACCTGGACGCCACCGTCCAGTGGGCCGGCCGCCACGGAGGCCACCTGAAGAAAGTGGCCATCACGGGCTTTTGCTGGGGCGGGCGCATCGTCTGGCTGTATGCCGCGCAGGGCCCGGTCAAGGCGGGCGTGGCGTGGTACGGACGGCTGGTGGGGCAGCCGGGCGCGCTCACGCCCCGGCACCCGGTGGATGTCGCGTCCAGCCTCAAGGCGCCTGTGCTGGGCCTTTATGGCGGACAGGACAGCGGCATACCGCTTGACACGATTGCTAAGATGCAAAACGCACTGCGGGACGGTTCCGCAGCGGCGAAGGCTTCGGAGTTCGTGGTGTACCGCGAGGCTCCTCATGCCTTCCATGCCGACTACCGGCCCAGCTATCGCGAGCAGGCTGCGCGCGACGGTTGGCAAAAAATGCTGGCCTGGTTCAACAAGCATGGGGTGACCCCCTGAGCGGCTGCGCCGCTTCCCCCTCTCTCGCTTCGCGGGAGGGATACGACACCCTCGGTGCGGGGCGGCCCTTCCTCGGTGTCCCTGGCGTGAGGACGCGCCAGTTTTTAAGGTATTGCTGACTAGCTTTCAACTTTATTCGCGCTTGGGGGGCTTGACAGCTTCTGTAGGCTGAAACCGAGGGCACCCGACACCGTGGCCTGCTTCCTTCATGGGATCGCAGGCCACGGCCGCGATGGGGCCTGTCTGTCTGCGAGAATTCGGGGGTTTCGCCTGCAAGGGCATACGGTTGAAGCACAAATCGCTATGACATTGGTAGCAATCATTCTGGCCACCCTGGCCGCCGGTATTGGCAGCGTCTGGGTGGCCGCGTTGTTGATGGGGTTGGGAGGCAACCGCTCGCCGGGCATGATGCCGCAGCGGCTGTTGAGCCTGGCGGCGGGCGCGCTGCTGGCCACGGCCTTCATGCACCTCTTGCCCGAAGCCTTCGAGAGCGAGGCCGGCGCGCACGACCTGTTCGTCACACTGCTGGTGGGTCTGGTGTTCTTTTTCCTGCTTTCCAAGGCCGAGCTGTGGCACCACGGGCATGAGCATGGCGCGCCGCCGGCCCATGAGCGCGATCACCACGAGCATGACGATCACCAGGGCCACGCCCATGACCATTCTCATGACCACCATCATGGCCACCGCCACGGCGGCTGGGCGGTGCTGACCGGCGACAGCGTGCACTGCTTCGGCGATGGCGTGCTGATCGCCTCCGCCTTCATGGCCGACACGCGCCTGGGGCTGATCGCGGCGGTGTCGGTGCTGGCCCACGAGGTGCCGCACCACATGGGCGACATCGTGGTGCTGCGCCAGTCCAGCTCCAACCGGCGCGTGGCCCTGGTCAAGGTGTCCATGGCCGGGGCCGTGACCACGCTGGGGGGCTTTGGCGGCTATTTGCTGGTCGGCCAGCTGCAGGAGCTGCTGCCGTACTTCCTGGCCGTGGCCTCCAGCAGCTTCATCTACGTGGCGCTGGCCGACCTGATTCCCCAGCTGCAAAAGCGCCTGAGCGCGCGCGAGACCGTGGCCCAGGTGGGCTGGCTGATGCTGGGCATCGTGCTGGTCACCGTGGTCAGCCGCGCGGCCCACGCGCACTGAGCGGGCGGCGTTTCAGCCTATCCCGCACCGGCCTGCACGGGCGTGCTGCCCAGCAGGTCGGCATAGTCCACGGCGTACTTGATGAAGGCTGCATGGCCGTCGATGCGCAGCTTGCGGCGCAGGTGCAGCCGGTGGGTTTCCACGGTGCGCACCGAGGTGCCCATGAGCGTGGCGATTTCCTTGTTGGAGCGACCCTCCGAGATCCACTGCAGCACGCTGGCCTCGCGCGGCGTAAGGGCGCGCCGGGGGCTGGCACCGGCGCCGTCGTCCTCGACCACGGGCTGCAGGCCGGGGCTGAAGTACAGGCCGCCCGCGTAGACCCGATCGATGGCCTCGATGAGCTGCTGCGCAGGCGCATCCTTGAGCACATAGCCGCGTGCGCCCAGTGCCACGGCGCGCCGCACGTACTCGGGGTCCTCGTGCATGGACAGCACCAGCACGCGCACCAGCGGGAATTGATCGCGGAACAGTGCGGCCAGGTCGATGCCGCTGGCGCCCGGCATGCGGATGTCGGTCACCACCAGGTCGGGCGACAGCTCGCGCGCCAGCGGCACGGCCTGGTGCGCGCTGGCGGCCTCGCCCACGACACGGATATGGTCGGTGGCCTGCAGGCGCATGGAAACGCCGTCGCACACAAGAGGGTGGTCGTCCACCAGGAGGATGCGGATCATGGGGTTCATGCAGCGGCTTGTGGGAGTTCGAATTCCGGTGAGGGAGACAGCGGCATGCCGCCGCTGCGGTAGAGCACGGCGACCAGCCGGGTGCCCCGGGCGCCCGAGCTAATGCTCAGATGACCGCCTAGGCCCTCGATGCGCTCGCGCATGTTGCGCAGGCCGATGCCGCCCTGGCGGTCGCGCTGCACGCGGCGCATGTCGAAGCCCTGGCCGTCGTCGCTGACCTGCAGCACCACGCGGCGGCGCTGAAAGTGCAGGCTGACGTCGATGCGCGTGGCCTGCGCATGGTTTTGCGCATTCGTCACGGCCTCCTGTGCCACGCGGAACAGGGCCGTGGCGTGGCTGGGCGGCAGAAAGCGGGTCTCGCCCCGGCAGCCGAACTGCATGCGCAGGCCGTCCTCGGCCTGCATCTGCTGGCTCATCAGTGCCAGGGCCGGGGCCAGGCCCAGGTCGTCCAGCAGGGCGGGGCGCAGGCCGTGGGAGACGCGGCGTATCTCCACCAGCGCGTGGTTGAGCTGTTCCAGCCCCTGGTCCACCATGCGCTGGGCTGGGGCCGGGTCCTGTGCGGTCAGGCGCCTGAGCTGGGCCTGGGCCGTCTCCAGCAGGAACTTGGACGAGACCAGCACCTGGACCACGCCGTCATGCAGGTCGCGCGCCACGCGCGTGCGTTCTTCCTCCTGCGAATGCACCACGCGCTGGGCCAGGCGCTGCAGCTTGGTGCTGGACACGCGGTGGTCGCTGAGATTGAACGCTAGCCCCGCCACACCGATGAGCACGATGCACAGCGCCGCAATGCCGAAGATGCGCCATCGCGTGGCTGCGATATTGGCCTGGGCGCTTTCGTCGATTTGGCGCAGCGCCTGCTCCACATCGTCCAGGTACAGGCCCGTGCCCAGCGACCAGCCCCATTCGGGGACCGTGGTCACGTAGGCGAGCTTGGCCTCGGTACGCAGCGAGGACGGCCTTTGCCACTGGTAGCGCACCAGGCCGCCGCCGCTGCGCGCGGCATCCAGGATGATCCTGGCGGGTCCTGCGCCGCCCGGGCTGTTGGGATCGCACAGGTCCACGCCCGACAGCCCCATCTGCCGCGCATCCAGCAGCACGTTGCCGTGTTCGTCGTAGACAAAGAAGTAGCCGTCCTCGCCGAACTGCATGCGCGCCAGCGTATCCAGTGCCTGGCGCCGCTGCACGGATGGCTCCTCGCCGCTGGACTGGATGCGCGCCAGCGCCGTGGTCGCCAGCTGCACGTAGTGCCGCAACTCGGTCTCCTTGCTGTGCAGGTAGGCGGTCTCCACCAGCTCTCGTTCCTGGCGGGCCAGCTCCAGTGTCTGGTGTTGCACGGTCACCGCGACCAGGCCCAGGGCCAGCGCGATGGCGGCAATCGACAGAAGCGCAAGTTTCAGCGGAAGTTGCATGGGAGCCTGTGTGGGGTGCACCGACGATCTTTTCCACCCAGTGCACGGACCTTGTCAACAGGGCTTGCGTGCATGGCGCCGGGGCCCGGCAGCGGACCTTGAATGGCGGGCGGCGTATCTGCCAATGGCCTGTGTGCGCTGCATATGGACTCGCGCGGGAAAAGGAATTTGAATATCCCAAGGGAAATGCTATGGATAATATATTCGCGCACGAAATAATACCCCATTGACATATGGGGTTTGATATGCATTTTCTTGGTGAGTCGTCCCCATTTTTGGGTCTTGAATAATGGTTTTGCCGTATTGTGGTGCGCTGCCCCTCATCTGTCTGACATGCCTGGCTATGGTTAGGCAGGTTCCGTGCCAAGCCATTTTTTCAGAAGAGGTTTATCCTGCTGCGTACCACTGCGCAAGCGGTCCTGCGTAGTGGTGCGTAGGGGGAAATTCATTATCGAATGCTCCACATCCCTGTCTAGAATTTCTCCGTGAAATCACTGATTCGAATCATTTTTTTGTCAATGATTCATGTCGCCTTTGATGGCCCAATTAAATGGTGGCGAGGTGTTTCCGGGGCGCCGTTGCAGTAATGTGTGGCACGGCAAGGGGCAGTTTGTATTCTTGTTTCAGAAAGGCAATACCATGGATATTCGATCGAACCTGCGGCGCATGGCGCTGGCATGCGGTGTGGCGGCGGCGGTAGCGACGCTGGCGGGCTGCGCGGCCGCGAACAAGCGCGAGGTGCTGTCCACCACGCAGGTCCCGCCGGCCATCGGTCCCTACTCGCAGATGGTGGCGCATGGCGGCACCATCTACTTCTCGGGCATGCTGCCGCTCAATGCCCAGGGCACGGCCATCCAAGGCACGACCATCGAGGAGCAGACCCGCACCGTGCTCGAGCACATCGGCTCCCAGCTCAGGTCCCAGGGGCTGTCGTATGAGGATGTGCTGTCGACCTCGGTATTCATGAAGGACCTCAACGAGTTCGCCGCCATGAACAAGGTCTATGCCGAGTACTTCAAGACCGCCGCGCCGGCACGCGCCACGGTGGAGGTCGCACGCCTGCCGCGCGACGTGAAGATCGAAATCTCGGCCATCGTCGGCCGCCGCTGAACGCCAGGAGCCTTCCCATGAATGTCCCCCGCACCGACATCGCCGACCCCGGCGCTGCGCTGTCCTCCGCCGGCAGCGAACCCGGCC
Source organism: Paracidovorax sp. (assembly GCF_057642795.1). Taxonomy (NCBI): domain Bacteria; kingdom Pseudomonadati; phylum Pseudomonadota; class Betaproteobacteria; order Burkholderiales; family Comamonadaceae; genus Paracidovorax; species Paracidovorax sp. The sequence continues at coordinate 62,203 of NZ_JBXYZY010000037.1, read as the reverse complement.
ATCCGGCCCGCTGGACTTCCAAGCGCCGCGACTTCCTGCGCATGCTGAGCTATGGCACGGGTGCCGCCACGCTGGGCCCGCTGCTGGCGGCCTGCGGCAGCAGCAATGCCCAGACCACGGCCGAGGCGCTGCGTGCGCAGCTCATGCGCGACGAGGCCTTCTGGACGGAAGTGCAGAACATGTTCATCCTCAAGCCCGAAAAGACCTACATGAACATCGGCACGGCCGGCTCCATGCCCAAGCTGGTGCTGGACGTGTTCGACACGAAAAACCGCGAGAAGGCGGCCGACTCGGGCAATGGCTACAGCAACCTGCTGGACCTGCGCCGGCAGGTGGCGCCGGGCTTCGGCGTGGATGCCGACGAGCTGGCCTTCTCGGCCAACACCTCCTCGGGCATGTGCCATGCCATCCTGGGCATCGACTGGCAGCGCGGCGACGTGGTGGTCACCACCAACCACGAGCATGGCGGCGGCGACACGCCCCTGAAGATCGCCCAGGACCGCTACGGCATCGAGGTCTCGCGCATTGCGCTGCCCGTGGGCAACAACCAGACCGCCGCCACCTATGTGAGCCTGTTCGACGAGCGCATCCGAGCGCTCAAGGCCCAGGGCAAGCGCGTGCGCGCCATGATGTGGTCCTCGCCGACCTACAAGACCGGCACCATGCTGCCCATCGCCGACCTCATGGGGGTGGTCAAGGCCCATGGCCTGATCAGCATCGTGGACGGCGCCCACCTGCCGGGCATGATGGCCTACAACTATGCGGAGCTGGGCATGGACTTCATGTCGGGCGCCGGTCACAAATGGCAGTGCGGCCCGGGCTCCACGGGCATCCTGATCATCCGCAACAAGATCCGCGCCTCCAACCCGCTGCCGCTGCCCAAGTGGTATCCCGTGCATACCAGCAGCTACCCGGCGCTGGAGCGCACGACCACGGCCAAGGAAACCTACGACATCGCGGCCTCGGTGACCGCCTGCGGCAGCGTGCACACGCCCATGTTCCAGGCGCTGGTCCAGGCCTGCACGCAATGGGACGGCATCGGCCGCAAGAACATCGAGACCTATGACCTGACGCTGTCGTCTTACCTCAAGGAAAAGATCGTCGAGCGCTGGGGCGTGGACGCGCTGTACTCGCCCAAGGACGATCCCAAGCTGCTGTCGGCGCTGACGTGCTTCAACCCGTTCCAGAACAAGGACGACGTGATGAACGGGACCAAGTCCTCGACCTTCGTGGCGCGCATGCTCCGCGACTATCCGCAGGGCTTCGTGATCCGCAACTCCAACTTCCCCGTGATCGGCGCGGCGGCAGACCACTACGGCGTGCGCGTATCCACGCACCTGTGGCATGACGCGCGGGACATCGATCTGCTGGTGGATGCGATGTGGGATCTGTCTAGAAAGATGGCTTGACCCCCTGAGCCGCTTAGCGGCTTCCTCCTTCTCGCCTCACGGAGGGGGACTGCACCCTCGGTGGGGGACGGCCCTTCCTCGGTGTCTCTGAGGTGGACAGCACTTGTTTTGAGGGCGCGCTTTCGGGCGCAGAGCGCTGTCCTCAGCCTTTCATCGTCAGTCGGGCTGTCCTTCGTCGCGGATGGCGGCGCGGACCTGGGGGAGCTGGCGGCGCGAGACCATGAGCAGTTCGGGGATGCCGTGCAGGCGCAGGGCCCAGCCTTCGCCTTCGGTGGGGTCGTCATGGCGCTCCAGGCTGCGTAGGGCGCTGCGTGCCACGAGGGCGTTGCGGTGCACGCGCAGCAGGTGGTCGGCGTGGCGGGCCTCCAGTTCGGCCAGCGCACCGTCGAGGATGTAGCTGCGGCCCACGGTACGCACGGTCACGTATTTCTGTTCGGCCTTGAGGTAGAGCACTTCGGACAGGGGCAGGCGCACGGTGGCGCCCCGGTCCTGTATCAGCAGCACGGGGCCGCCGTCGCGTTCGGCCGTCTGGTGCGCGGCCGTGCGCGCGGCCTTGGCCAGGGCCTGCTGCAGGCGTTCGCGACGTACGGGCTTGGTCAGGTAGTCGGCAGCATCCAGGTCGAAGGCCTCGACCGCGTGGCCGGCATGGGCGGTGACGAAGACCACGGCAGGCGGCAGCGGCAGGCGGCGCAGCATATGGGCCAGGGCTAGGCCGTCCTGGCCGGGCATGTGGATGTCCAGCAGTGCCAGCTCCACGGGGCGCGGGCCCGGCGCCTGCAGCACGGCCATGGCCTGGCGGGCGTCCGCCGCCTCGCTGACCTGGTGCGGGTCGCTGCCCGTGCATGCCTGCACGTCGGCCAGCAGGGTGCGCAGCCGCGCGCGGGCCAGGGCTTCGTCGTCAACGATGAGGATGTGCATGGTGCTTCTTCTCCGATATAGCCTTCGTGGGTTGGCTGGCAGGCGGTGCCAGCGGCAGGCTGATGCGCACCACGAAATGCCCGTTGAGCTTGCGCGCCGTGAGGTGGGCCTGCAGGTCGTGCAGCAGCGACAGCCGCGCGCGCACATTGGCCATCGCAATGCCGTTGCCGCGCGTGGCAGCTGCGCTTGCGGAGTCGATCTCGGAGGGCAGGGTGTTGGTGATGCGCACCTCCACCAGATCGCCACGGCGCTCGGTGCGCACCTGCAGCTTGCCGCCGCGTGCACTGGGCTCCACGCCATGGCGTATGGCGTTTTCCACCAGCGGCTGCAGCAGCAGCGGCGGCAGCAGTGCGCCGTGGGCGGCAGGGTCCAGTTGCCAGCGCACCTGCAGCCGTTCGCCAAAGCGCACCTGCTCGATGGCCAGGTAGCGCTGGGCCAGCTCGATCTCCTCGGCCAGCGTGGTCGTGCTGTGCGGCTCGGCCAGCGCATAGCGGAACAGCTCGCTGAGGTCTTCCAGCAGGGCCTCGGCCTTGGCGGGCTCGGCGCGCACCAGGGCGATGGCGCTGTTGAGCGTGTTGAACAGGAAATGCGGGCGTATGCGCGACTGCAGCTCGGCCAGCCGCGCCTGCGTGTCGGCGGGTGCGAGGCCGCGTGCGCGCAGCACCAGGGCGGCGACCAGCAGGGCTGCCAGCAGTCCGCCGGACACGGCGCTGGCCAGCCAGGGGGCGCTGGTGCCGCCGGCCAGGTGTAGCATGGCGCAGGCATACAGCCCGGCCGCCATGCCCAGCAGCACTCCGGCCGCGTACTGGCCGGAGGCGGGCAGCCGCTGCAGCGGGTGCTTGAGCAGGCAGGCGGCCACCAGCCAGACCAGCGTGCCGGGCAGGCAGGCGCCGGTCAGCAGGGCCATGCCCTGCAGCCACTGCAGGGGTGAGTCGGCGCCGAACATCGAGGCCGTTGCCACCACGGCCTGCACAAACAGCACGGCGCGCAGCACCACGCCTACGTTGCAGGCGTCAAAGACCAGCGCCGCAGGCAGGGGCGGGGGGGCAGTGGTGCGGGTCGGCTGGGTCGGCAAGGGGCGGCAGGTAATGTTTCGGCGGGTGGGGTTCGCGCCGCCTGCTCGGATTATGGTCATGCCGGGCGGGCCTGCACAGCAGTCACAACGCCCACGCACGCCCATGCAGGCGCATGCACGGGCGTGGCGCCGCCCAGGTCGATAGAATCTTCGCTTCCTGCCTGCGCTCGGGGGGCGATGCCGCCCGCCGCCTGCGCTGCCTGCACAGCCCCCTCGAAGATCGCGTCCTCACATGTCTGCCAATCAACCAGCGTCCGCCCCGTCCCACAACCAGCTCGACACCAAGGCCCAGGCCTGGTCGGCGCTGTTCTCCGAGCCCATGAGCGACCTGGTCAAGCGCTACACGTCGAGCGTGTTCTTCGACAAGCGCCTCTGGCAGGCCGACATCGCCGGCAGCCTGGCCCACGCCGGCATGCTGGCCGCGCAGGGCATCATCAGCGCTCAAGACCACGCATCCATCGAGCGCGGCATGGCGCAGATCACGCAGGAGATCGAATCCGGCGCCTTCGAATGGAAGCTCGACCTCGAAGACGTCCACCTGAACATCGAGGCCCGCCTGACCCAGCTGGTGGGCGACGCCGGCAAGCGCCTGCACACGGGCCGCAGCCGCAACGACCAAGTGGCCACCGACGTGCGCCTCTGGCTGCGCGGCGAAATCGACCTGATCTCCGATCTGCTCAAGGAACTGCAGGGCTCGCTGGTTGATGTGGCCGAGCGCAACGTGGACGTGATCCTGCCCGGCTTCACCCACCTGCAGGTGGCCCAGCCGGTGAGCTTCGCCCACCACATGCTGGCCTATGTGGAGATGTTCGCCCGCGATGCCGAGCGCATGCACGACGTGCGCCGCCGCGTGAACGTGCTGCCGCTGGGCAGCGCGGCTCTCGCCGGCACCACCTATCCGCTGGACCGCGAGCGCGTGGCCCGCACGCTGGGCATGGACGGCGTCTGCCAGAACAGCCTGGACGCCGTGAGCGACCGCGACTTCGCCATCGAATTCACCGCCGCCGCGAGCCTGTGCATGGTGCACGTGAGCCGCCTGAGCGAAGAACTCATCATCTGGATGAGCCAGAACTTCGGCTTCATCAGGATCGCCGACCGCTTCACCACCGGCTCGTCGATCATGCCGCAGAAGAAGAACCCCGACGTGCCCGAGCTGGCACGCGGCAAGACCGGCCGCGTGGTCGGCCACCTCATGGGCCTCATCACGCTGATGAAGGGCCAGCCCCTGGCCTACAACAAGGACAACCAGGAAGACAAGGAGCCGCTGTTCGACACCGTCGATACGCTCAAGGACACGCTGCGCATCTTCGCCGAGATGGTGGGCGGCCAGCTGGACCCGGCCACCGGCCGCAAGGAAGGCGGCATCACCGTCAACCCCGAAGCCATGGAGCAGGCGGCCAAGAAGGGCTATGCCACCGCCACCGACCTGGCCGATTACCTCGTCAAGAAGGGCCTGCCCTTCCGCGACGCGCACGAGACTGTGGCCCACGCCGTGAAGGCGGCCACCTCCCACGGCGTGGATCTCTCGGAGCTGCCGCTGGCGGTGCTGCAGGGCTTCCACCCGGCGATCGAGAAGGACGTGTTCGACGCGCTGAGCCTGCGCGGCTCGCTCAATGCCCGCAACACCCTGGGCGGCACCGCGCCGGCCCAGGTGCGCGCGCAGCTGGCGCGCCACCGCGCACGGCTGGGCTGATCCGGGTCGCGGGGCTGCCGCACAGGCCCCGCTGCGGGCAGCACCGGCGGTAACGCGCTCGCAGGAGTGCGGCGGGAGTTGTAAAAAGTGTATCTGCGCGGGAATCTTCCGGCCTCGCATTCCTCGCACTGCCTTCCACGCCGCCTGCCACCGGGAAAACGCCCATGTTCCTCGTCCGCCCCTTTTGCGCCCGCTGCGCCGTCGCCCTCAGTCTGGGGGCGCTGGCCGGCATGGCCGTGGCCGCCGCACCGGCTGCGCCCGCTGGCGTGGCACAGGAATCGTTGCCGCCCGCCTATGCGCGCTGGCAGTCCAGCCTGGACGCCTTCGCCGCCGCCGACCGCGAGCGGGCGCCCGAGCCCGGCGGCGTGCTGTTCGTGGGCAGCTCCACCATCCGCCTGTGGACCGACCTGCGCCAGGACTTCCGCGATCAGCCCGTGGTCATCAACCGGGGTTTCGGCGGCTCCACCATGGCCGACTGCAACGGCCTGGCGCGACGGCTGGTGGTGCAGTACCGCCCGCGCCACGTGGTTGTGTACGCGGGCGACAACGACCTGGCCGAAGGCCGCAGCCCGGACCAGGTGCTGGAGAGCTTCCGCGCCTTCGTGGCCGCCGTGCGCAACGCGCTGCCTGACACCCGCATCAGCTATGTCTCGATCAAGCCCAGCCCGCTGCGCAGCGCGCTGCTGCCGCAGGTTCGCGAGGCCAATGCCCTGCTGGCCGGCTATGTGCGGGGCGTGCCCAACAGCGACTACATCGACATCTTCACGCCCATGCTGGGCGCCGATGGCCAGCCGCGCGCCGAACTGTATGGGCCCGATCGCCTGCACATGAACGAAGCCGGCTACGACCTGTGGCAGGCGGTGATCGCACCGCACCTGAAGGCGGGTCGCCCTGCGGGCGACGCCGTGCAGCAGGCCGCAGCAGTTGCTCCCGCTCCGGCCCTCACGCCGGTGGCGCAGGCCGGCCGCGGGCGCTAGCCACCCGAGCGCACCCTCACAGGGGCTTGGCGGTGGGGGCCAACGTTTCGCTCTGCAGCGGCAGCGCCATGTCGTCGTGGGTCAGAGGCGGCGGCTTTTCCGCATAGGGCACGGGCGGCGCCAGGGCATCGCCGTCGTCGCCGGGCTGCCGGTCCAGCCAGAGCGTGATGCGCGCCACAGCGTAAAGGGTGCCGAAGCAGGCCGCGAGCAGGGCGATGTCCAGCGGCCAGGGGCGCTCGTAGTGGGCGCCGAACAGGCCCAGCACGAGCAGCACCACGACCAGGTGCGCGCAGAACACGGCGAGCGACGCCGAGCCCAGCGTCTCCAGCCAGCGCATGCGGGGCAGGCGCGCGAGCAGCGGCGGCCCGAAGCGGATCGCCAGCACCGTAAGCGCGAAAAGGTCGATCAGCCGCAGCGGCGCCAGCAGCCATTTGTCCTGCAGCACGTTCCATTGCGGCATGTGCGGAAAGGGCGTCTGTCCCACGGCGTGCCGCCAGACGAAGCCGGTGAGGGCGATGGCGCCCGCCGCCCAGAGTGTCCAGCGCGGGAATGCGAAGGGCGGCGCCTGCGGGTCGTTGCGGCTCGCGCCCATCCAGAGGCCCATCACCCAGAGGAACTGCCAGGCGCCCATGACGAAGGAGCCGGTTTCGGTGAACGGCACCGACACCGGCAGCACGTGCGCGAAATGCCCGTAGGACCATTGCGCGAAGCCGAACTGCGCCAGCACCCAGAGCAGCACGCTCACGGCCATGACCGGCACCCAGCCGCGCCGCAGCGCGAAGGCCAATACCCAGGGGCTGAGCAGCATGAACAGCACGTAGAGCGGAAGGATGTCCAGCAGCGGCGGCTCGTGCACCAGCAGCAGCCCGCCCACGAGCGCATCCACCGGCCGGGCGAAGTAGAAGGCCAGCAGGCCCTTGATGGCCGGCTCGTCGATGCCGATGACGGTGATCACGGTGAAGAGAAAGAGCAGCGCCGCCGCCTGGCAGCCGTAGATCGTGAGCGCCCGGCGCCAGAAGGCACGGCGCATCTGCGGCACGCCCTTGCGGAAGGCCACGCGCCCATAGACCAGGCCGGCCATGTAGGCCGACAGCAGCACGAAGCCTTCGGCCGCCGAGACGTATCCGAAGGGTTGGCCCTGCGGCAGCGAGATGCGCGTGGGCAGGTGGGTGACCGTCATCAGCACCAGCATCAGGCCGCGCACGGCGTCGATCTCCCAGCGGCGCTGGGAGGGGGCGGAGGCGGGCGGAGGTGGCGGCATGGGCTGTGAGGGCCGGGTGCGGAGTGCGGGGTGCATGGCCGGCGGTGCGCCATGGTGGCACGGCCGCCGCAGGCCCGTTGTAGGTCGTTGACAACTGCCCCGATCGGAGGGTGTGCCGCAGGCGCGCCATGGGCTACGCTCGCGGCACTCCTGCCTTCGTGGCGCCCTTCGCCTTGCCCCAGTCCACCGCCGACCGACCATGACGACAGCCCAGACCGCCTCCCCATACCCCCTGCGCCGCCTGCGGATGGCCCTGTTCCTGACCGCGCTGGCCGGCGGGGCGCAGGCGCTCACGGTGGCCAGCCTGTCGCCGCAGGGCGAGGTAGCCCGCGTGCGGCAGGTGGTGGCCAAGTTCGACGGCCCGGCCGTGGCCTTCGGCGACCCGAAGGCGCCTGCGCCCCTCACCGTGGATTGCAGCGAGGGCGCGGCCCGCCAGGGCACGGCCCGCTGGACCAGCGACCGCGAGTGGGTCTATGACTTCGCCGGCGACCTGCCGCCCGGCGTGCGCTGCACGGTCAGCCCGATGTCGGGCTTCAAATCGGCCGCTGGCGCGCCATTGACGGGGGCGAGAAGCTACCAATTCAATAGCGGAGGGCCGTTCGTGCAGAGCGTGCAGCCGGGCACCTACCAGCCGATCGACGAAGAGCAGTTCTTCCTGCTGCGGCTGAGTGGCCCGGCCACGCAGGCCAGCCTGCTGGCCCATGTCTGGTGCGTGGCCGACGGCGTGGGCGAACGCATTCCGGTGCGTGCCATCGAAGGCCGCGATCGCCAGGCGCTGCTGCAGTCGCAGGGCCTGGAAAAAGCCGCCGCCAAGGAGCCGCTGCGCTATGCCACGCTGGCCTGCAACCGGCGGCTCAGCTCGGGCTCGCAGGTGCAGCTGGTGTATGGGGCGGGGGTGGCCACGCCCAGCGGCGTGGCCAGCACGGGGGAAAAACGCTACACCTACAAGGTGCGCGAGCCCTTCGCGGCCGACTTCGCCTGCGAGCGCGAGAACGCCCAGGCCGCCTGCCTGCCCATCCGCCCGCTGCGCCTGTCGTTCAACGCGCCCGTGCCGCGCAAGCTGGCCGAGGGCATTCGCCTCAAGTCCGGCAGCGAGACGCTCAAGCCCCGCATCGAGCAGGAAGGCGATGCCGATTCGGTGGTCACGCAGCTTTCGTTCGCGCCGCCTTTCGCGGCCGGCGGCAAGTACACGCTGCAGCTTCCGGCGGATTTCAAGGACGCCTCGGGCCGCACGCTGGCCAATGCGGCGAGCTTCCCGCTGCCGGTGGCTGTGGGCGCCATGCCGCCGCTGGCCAAGTTCGCGGCCTCGCCCTTCGGCATCGTCGAGCGCTTCGCCGAAGGCCCGCAGGGCCCGGCGCTGCTGCCCGTCACGCTGCGCAACGTGGAGGCCGCGCTGCGCGTGCAGGGCCTTCAGCCCGGCCAGGAGCCGGCCAAGGGCCAGGTGAGCACGCTGCGGGCCGACAACGACGCGGACATCATCGCCTGGATGCGCAAGCTGCGCCGCTACGACGGCCCCAGCATCGCCCGCGACCAGGCGCGCCGCGACGTCAAGGGCGCGCTGCCCCCCGCGCTGCCGGAGCAGGGCCGCGGCGAGGTGCAGACCCGCATGCTGTCGCTGCTGGGCGGCCTGCCCGGCGTGAAGGCGCTGGACCTGCCCCGGCCCGCGAACGGCGACCCCCGCCCCTTCGAGGTGGTGGGCATTCCGCTCACGCCTGGCTTCCATGTGGTGGAGATCGCCTCGCCCCTGCTGGGCCAGTCGCTGCTCGATGAGCGCTACGGCGCGAGCCGCACGATGTACGTGCGCACCTCGGCCCTGGTGACCAACCTGGCCGTGCATTTCAAGCTCGGGCGCGAGAACGCCGCCGCCTGGGTGACCACGCTGGACAAGGGCCAGGTCGTGCCCGGCGCGCAGGTGCGCGTGTCGGGCTGCGACGGGCGCGTGCTGGCTACGGCCACCACCCAAGCCGACGGCGTGGCGCATTTCGAAGGCCTCTCGCCGCAGGCGCCGACCTGCCAGGACCGGGGTGACTGGAGCCAGGCCTACTTCGTCAGCGCCCGCGCCCAGGGGGCCGACGGCGTGCCTGACATGGCCTTCACCTGGAGCGACTGGCAGCGCGGCATCGAGCCCTGGCGCTTCAACGTGCCCACCAGCAGCAGCCCGCAGCCCGACGAGGTGGCGCACACTCTCTTCGACCGCACCCTGGTGCGCGCCGGCGAGACGGTGTCGATGAAGCACCTGCTGCGCAGCGAGACCCGCCAGGGCTTCGGCCTGCCGAAGAGCGAGCCTGCCACGCTGGTCATCACCCACGTGGGCAGCGGCCAGCAATACACCCAGCCGCTCGCCTGGCGCAAGACGGCCACCGGCGGCCTGAGCGCCGAGAACACCTTCGCTGTGCCGCCCGCCGCCAAGCTGGGCGTCTACAGCGTCGAGCTGCGCGGTGGCGGGGAGAACGGCCGCAGCTTCACCTCGGGCGAATTCCGGGTGGAGGAATTCCGCCTGCCGGTGCTCGAAGGCCGCATTGCGCCCATCGACAAGAAGCCGCTGGTGCGCGCGCGCTCGGTGCCCACCGAGGTGCAGATCAACTACGTTGCGGGCGGTGGCGCGGCCAACCTGCCGGTGCGCGTGTCGGCCATGGTGCGCGGCAAGTCGCTGCAGTACCCCGACTACGATGCCTTCAGTTTCACCCCGCCGCGCCCGGCCCAGGAGGCCGCGGCCGGCAGCACCGCCGGGGAAGGCGGCGGCGAGCAAGAGGCCGCCGCGAGCGAGGACACGCGCGTGATCGCCGACAAGCGCGCGCTCACGCTGGACCGCAACGGCGCGGGCAAACTCACCATCGACGACGTGCCCCAGGCCCGCCAGCCGCAGGAGATGGTGCTGGAGGCCACCTACGCCGACCCCAACGGCGAGGTGCAGACCCTGCGCAGCGTGCAGACCCTCTGGCCCGCCGGCGTGGTGGCCGGCATCAAGACCGAAGGCTGGGTGTCGGCCGCGCAGAAGATCCGCTTCCAGGCGCTGGCCCTGGGCATCGACGGCCGCGCCCGCGAAGGCGTGCCCATGACCGTCAAGGCCATCGCCCGCATCACCACCAGCAGCCGCAAGCGCATGGTGGGCGGCTTCTACAGCTACGACAACAAGACCGAGACCAAGGACCTGGGCACGGTCTGCTCGGGCCAGACCGACAGCCGTGGCCTGCTGCTGTGCGAAGCCCGTCTGGACGAGGCCGGCGAGGTCGAGCTGGTGGCCACCGCGCGCGACAAGGACGGCAACGAGGCGCAGGCGGCATCGTCCGTCTGGGTCACCAAGCAGGGCGAGCTGTGGTTCGGCGGCGAGGACCACGACCGCATCGACGTGCTGCCCGAAAAGAAGAGCTACCAGCCCGGCGAGACCGCCCGCCTGCAGGTGCGCATGCCCTTCCGCCACGCCACGGCGCTGGTGGCGGTGGAGCGCGAAGGCATCCTGAGCACCCGCGTGGTGCAGCTCAATGGACAGGACCCGACGGTGCAGATCAAGGTCGAAGAGGGCTGGGGCCCCAACGTCTATGTCAGCGTGCTGGCCCTGCGCGGGCGGCTGCGCGAGGTGCCCTGGTACAGCTTCTTCACCTGGGGCTTCAAGGCGCCGCGCGAATGGTGGAACGCCTTCTGGTACGAGGGCAAGGAATACGTGGCGCCCACGTCCATGGTCGATCTGTCCAAGCCCGCCTACCGGCTGGGCATGGCCGAGATCAAGGTCGGCGCGCAGGCCCACCGCATCGACGTGAAGGTCGCCACCGACCGGACAAGCTACGCCGTGCGCGGCCAGGCACAGGTCACCATCACCGCCACCTTGCCGGGCGGCAAGCCCGCGGCCAACGCCGAGGTGGCCGTGGCCGCCGTCGATCAGGCCCTGCTGGAACTCATGCCCAACACCAGCTGGAACCTGCTGGACGCCATGCTGCAGCGCCGGCCCTGGGGTGTGGAGACCTCCACCGCGCAGATGGAGATCATCGGCCGCCGCCACTACGGCAAGAAGGCCGTGCCCGCCGGCGGCGGCGGGGGCCGCGCGCAGACGCGCGAGCTGCTGGACACGCTGCTGCTCTGGAAGCCCGCCGTGCAGCTCGACGCCAACGGCCAGGCCAAGCTCACGGTGCCGCTCAACGACGCGCTCACCACCTTCAGGATCGTCGCCGTCGCCGACGCCGGCACGGGCCTCTTCGGCACCGGCACCGCCAGCATCCGCGCCACGCAGGACCTTCAGATCATCAGCGGCCTGCCGCCGCTGGTGCGCGAGGACGACCAGTTCCGCGCCCAGGTCACGCTGCGCAACACCACGCAGAAGGCCATGAAGGTGCAGGTGACGCCGCGCGCCACGCTGCTGAGCCTGGAGCCGCAGACCGTGGACATCCCGGCCGGCGAATCGCGCGAAGTGGCCTGGAACGTCACCGCGCCCGCGCAGCTGGGCCAGACGCGGGCCCAGGCGCTGATCTGGGACATCGACGCGCGTGACACCCTGGGCAGCGCCCGCGACGCGCTCAAGGCCAGCCAGCGCATCATCCCGGCCGTGCCGCTCACGGTGCAGCAGGCCACCCTGGTGCAACTGGACGGCAGCTTATCCATGGACGTGGCCCCGCCCGCCGACGCGTTGCCCGCCACCGGCGCCAAGCGCGGCGGCCTGAAGCTGTCGCTGGTGCCGACGCTGGCCGAAGGCCTGCCCGGCGTGCGCGACTGGTTCGCCAATTACCCCTTCGTCTGCCTGGAGCAAAAGACCAGCAAGGCCGTGGGCCTGCGCGACGGCAAGCTCTGGCAGACCGTGGCCGCGCAGCTGCCCTCCTACCTCGATGCGGACGGCCTTGCCAGCTACTTCCCGTCGCAGGCTGGCAGTGCCGACCGGGGCAGCGACACACTCACCGCCTACCTGCTGGCCGCCACGCACGAGGCCGCCGCGCTGCACCCCGAGTTCAAGCTGCCCGATGAATCGCTCGCCGCCATGGAGCGCGGCCTCACGGCCTTCGTCGAAGGCCGCATCCAGCGCGACTTCTGGAGCCCGCGCAAGGACCTGGACGTGCGCAAGCTCGCCGCCATCGAGGCGCTTTCGCGCTACGGCCGCGCCAGCGGCCGCATGCTGGGCAGCATCGCTATCGCGCCCAACCAGTGGCCCACTCATGCGGTGATCGACTGGCTGAACATCCTGAAGCGCGTGCAGGACGTGCCCCAGCGCGAGCAGCGCCTGGCCGAGGCCACGCAGGTGCTCAAGGGCCGGCTCTCCTACCAGGGCACCAAGGTGCTCTTCACCACCGAGCAGGACGACTACTGGTGGTGGCTGATGCAGAACGGCGACGTCAACACCGCCCGCCTGATGCTGGCCGTGATGGACGACCCGGCCTGGAAGGACGACATGGGCCGGCTGGCGAACGGCTTCATCGCCCGCCAGCAGAACGGCGCCTGGCACACCACCACCGCCAATCTTTGGGGCGGCCTGGCGCTGGAGAAGTTCAGCGCCCGGTTCGAAGCCGTGCCCGTGGCTGGCAGCACCCGCGCTGCGCTGGGCGCGGCCACCGCCAGCGTGGACTGGGCCAAGGTGGAGCGCCAGCAGGCCGCAGGCGATGCCGGCGCGGCCCACCAGACCACCTGGTTCGGCGCGCCCGCAGCGCCCGGCAACCTGAAGAACAACGGCATGTTCCTGCCCTGGCCCGACAAGGCCGGCAAGCAGCCGCTCACCGTCACGCAGCAGGGCACGGGCAAGCCCTGGCTCACGGTGCAGTCGGTGGCCGCCATCGCGCTCAAGGCGCCGTTCTCGGCGGGCTACACGCTCAAGAAGACCATCACCCCGGTCGAGCAGGCCGTACCCGGCAAGTACACGCGCGGCGACGTGCTGCGCGTGACGCTGGAGGTCACCTCCAGCGCCGACATGACCTGGGTGGCGCTGACCGATCCCGTCCCGGGCGGCGCGACCATCCTGGGCAGCGGGCTGGGCCGTGATTCCGAGATCTCCACGCAGGGCGAGAAGCGCTCGGGCGGCGCGTGGACGGCCTTCGAGGAACGCAGCTTCGAGGCCTTCCGCAGCTACTACGAGTACCTGCCCAAGGGCACGGCCAGCGTGCAGTACACCGTGCGGCTCAACAACGTGGGCGACTTTGCCCTGCCGCCCAGCCGTGTCGAGGCGATGTACGCCCCAGAGATGTTCGGCGAGACCCCCAACGCCCGCATGAAGGTGGAGGCTTCCACGCGCTGACACGCCTGCGGACTGCCGCATTCCTTTGCTGCCGGCGCGGCTGCAGGCCGCAGCGCGCAGGACGGCGAGCCGCGCCCCGGCCGGTGGGCGGTTTCGCCGGACCGCTATGGCCCCGACGCGCCAACGCATCAGCGGTGGCGGGTTCCGGGGGTGATAGCCTGCAAACCCCATGAACTGCTCCGAACTGCTCCATCGTTCCTATGGCCTGGTGCGGCACGCTGCAATGCGGTGCAGCGGGATCGGCGCTCTGGCCGTGGCGCTGCTGGCATTCGGCCCTCCGTCCGCGCTGGCGCTGCCCACGCCTGCCGAGGTGCGCGCGGACTTCCGTTCCTCCGACACCCTGGTGCTCTCGCGCGAGGGCGAGGTGCTGCAGCGCGTGCGTACCGACGCCACCGTGCGGCGCGGACAGTGGGTGCCGCTCGCGGACGTGTCGCCCGCGCTGCGCACGGCCCTGGTGCTGAGCGAGGACAAGCGCTTCTACGAACACAGCGGAGTGGACTGGGCGGCCGTTTCCGCCGCCGCCTGGGGCAACCTCTGGAACCAGCGCACGCGCGGCGCCAGCACCATCACCATGCAGCTGGCCGGCCTGCTGGACGGCGACTGGCGCCAGGGACCGGGCGGGCGCAGCGCGGCGCAGAAGCTCGGCCAGGCCGTGGCGGCCCAGGTGCTGGACCGGCGCTGGCGCAAGGACCAGATCCTGGAGGCCTACCTGAACCTGGTGCCATTCCGCGGCGAAATCGTCGGCATCGACGCGCTTTCTCGCACGCTCTTTGGCAAGGCGCCGCACGGCCTCGACCTGCGCGAGGCGGCGGTAGCCGCCGCGCTGGTGCGCGCGCCCAATGCCCGAGCCGCACTGGTGGCGCAGCGTGCCTGCGGCGTGCTGCAGGCCATGCAGCCGAGCGAGGGCCGCGGCAAGGATGGCGACCAGGGCGGCGCTGCCGCCGAATGCGATGCGCTGGACCTCTTCGCCACCGCCGCGCTGCAGCGCCGCGCCTTCGATGCGAGCGAAGGCATCGCGCCGCATTTCGCCCGTCAGGCGCTGCGCGGCCAGGGCGATGCCGCCAGCCCGCCCCCCGAACGCGTGGCCACCACGCTCAGCGCGCCGCTGCAGCGCATGGCCCTGCAGTCGCTCACGCAGCACCTGCGCGAGCTGCGCGGCCGCAATGTGGAGGACGGCGCCATCGTCGTGCTGGACAACGCCAGCGGCGAGGTGCTGGCCTGGGTGGGCTCGTCGGGCACGCTCAGCCGCGCGGGCGAGGTGGACGGTGTGCTCGCGCTGCGCCAGCCCGGCTCCACGCTCAAGCCCTTTCTCTATGGTGAGGCCATTGCCGAGCGGCGGCTCACGGCCGCATCGCTGGTCGATGACGCGCCGGCCCACATCCCCACGGCGGGCGGCCTCTACATTCCGCAGAACTACGACCGGCGCTTCAAGGGCTGGGTGTCGGCACGCACGGCGCTGGCCGCCTCCCTGAACGTGCCGGCCGTGCGCACGCTGGTCATGGTCACGCCCGATGCCTTCTTCGCCCAGCTGCGGGCGCTGGGCCTGCCGCTGCGCGAATCGGGCGGCTACTACGGCTACAGCCTGGCGCTGGGCAGTGCCGAGGTGCCGCTGCTGCAGCTGGCCAATGCCTACCGCGCCCTGGCCCAGGGCGGGCGCTACAGCCCGGTGCGCTGGCTGCCGCGCGTGCCCGGCGAGCCGGCCGCGCCGGCACCCGTGCAGGCGCTGGATGCGCGCGCCGCCTTCATCGTGGGCGACATCCTCTCCGACGCCAACGCCCGCACCCGCACCTTCGGCACCGACAGCGTGCTGGGCACGCGCTTCTGGACGGCGGTCAAGACCGGCACCAGCAAGGACATGCGCGACAACTGGGCCATCGGCTGGTCGCAGCGCTACACCGTGGGCGTGTGGGTGGGCAACGCCAGCGGCGCGCCCATGCACGAGGTGAGCGGCACCAGCGGCGCCGCGCCCATCTGGGCCGAGGTGATGGGCTGGCTGCACCGTGCCTCGCCCAGCCGCGCGCCCCAGCCGCCCGCGGGCCTGGTGCAGGCGGCAGTGCGCTACCGACCACAGCCGGGCGCAGGCGGCACACCGCTG
This sequence comes from Paracidovorax sp., assembly GCF_057642795.1. NCBI lineage: Bacteria > Pseudomonadati > Pseudomonadota > Betaproteobacteria > Burkholderiales > Comamonadaceae > Paracidovorax > Paracidovorax sp. The sequence goes on along the minus strand of NZ_JBXYZY010000037.1, from coordinate 46,567 downwards.
GAAAGTGCCCGGCAGGAATGGTTTCTGGCGGGCACCCAGCAAAGCCAGTTTGCTATTGATTCAATAGCGGAAGGCGAACCAGCCGTGCGCGCTGCAGCCGCTTCCGGCACGCAAGGCCGCGCTCCCGGGGCTGCAGCGGCCGGCGGCGATGGCGGGGAGCCGCAGGCGCCGCGCCCGCGCATCCTGGCGCCGGCGCCGGGCACCATCATCGCGCTCGACCCCGACATTCCGCCGGACCACCAGCGCCTGCGCTTCGCAGCGAACGACGTGGGTGCCGGCGCCGGCCCGCTGCGCTGGCGCATCGACGGCAAGGTGCAGGGGCGGGGCACGCAGTGGGGCTGGCTGCCGTGGCCGGGCAGGCACCGGGTGGAGCTGCTCGACGCGCGCGGAGCGGTGCTCGACCAGGTGCAGATCGAGGTGCGCGGGGCAGGCGTGCGGGAGAGTCGTCGCTGAGACGCCGAGCTGCCGCCGCGCAGCCTACACTCCATGCCCCGCTGGCGGGGCTGGCCCGCACGCGCTGCCGCAGCCCCGTCTCATCCTCGCCCCTGCGCCTTGCTTCGCGCCGCGCCGCTTTTCTGTTCATGCATACCGCCGCCCCCCTGCTCTTCGTGTTCATCTGGTCCACCGGTTTCCTGGTGGGGCGCGGCGTGGCACCGCATGCCGATCCGTTCTGGTTCCTGTCGATGCGCTTTGGCTGCGTGGCGCTGGTGTTCATCGCCGTGGCGCTGTGGGCACGCGTGGCGTGGCCGCGCGGCCCCAAGCGCATCGGCATGCAGCTGCTGGCCGGTGCGCTGATGAACGGGCTCTACGTGGGCCCCAGCTGGTGGGCCATGGCACAAGGGCTGCCGGCCGGCGTCATGGCGCTCATCGGTTCGCTGCAGCCGCTGCTCACGGCGCTGATCGCTGTCGCGGTGCTGGGCAAGCGCCTGTCGCGCGCCACCTGGTGGGGGCTGGCGCTGGGCTTCAGCGGGGTGACGCTGGTGCTGCTGCCGCGCCTGCAGGACACCAGCGCGGCAGGCCTCTCGCTGCCCGTGGTGCTGGTGGGCGCGGGCGGCATCCTGGCACTCACGCTCGGCTCGATGGTGCAGAAGTCGCCCTGGGCTGCGGGCGATCTGCGCAGTGCCGGCGCGCTGCAGAATCTGGGCGCCGTGCTGGCGTTGCTGCCCATGGCGCTGTGGCTGGGCGAGCCGCGCTGGGACCATGCACCGCTGCTCTGGGGCTATCTGGCCTATTCGGTGCTGGTGCTGTCCATCGGCGGCGCCACGCTGCTGATCTGGCTCATGCGCCGCGGCGAAGCCACGCGCACCACCGCGCTGCTGCTGGGTGTGCCGCCCTTGTCGGCCCTGCAGGCGTGGCTGATCTTCGGCGAGAGGCTCTCGCCCGTGCAGCTGCTGGGCTTCGTATTGGCCATCGCGGGCGTGGCGCTGGCGCGCCGCCGCTGAGGCTGCGGCAGGGCCGCCCCACGGTGCCGGCTGCAGAAATTTCACGCGCCGGGCAAAAGCCTTCACGCACCGCCGCACGGGTGCGGGCTACGATCGTCCATCGATTGCCCGCCTCTTTTCGGAGATTTTTCCCGTGCCTGACCTTTCCAAAATCACCACCATCGAAGACCTGCGCACCGTGGCCGAGCGCCGCGTGCCGCGCATGTTCTACGACTATGCCGACTCGGGCTCCTGGACCGAAGGCACCTACCGCGCCAACTCCGAGGACTTCCAGCGCATCAAGCTGCGCCAGCGCGTGGCGGTGAACATGGACGGCCGCAGCACCGCCGTGAGCATGGTCGGCACGCCGGCCCGCATGCCGGTGGCCATCGCGCCGGTGGGCCTCACGGGCATGCAGCATGCCGACGGCGAGATCCACGCCGCGCGCGCTGCCGAGAAGTTCGGCATTCCGTTCACGCTGTCCACCATGAGCATCTGCTCGATCGAGGACATCGCCGAGCACACCAGCGCGCCCTTCTGGTTCCAGCTCTACATGATGCGCGACCGCGACGCCATGGCCCGCATGATCCAGCGCGCCCGCGCCGCCAAGTGCAGCGCGCTGGTGCTCACGCTCGACCTGCAGGTGATCGGCCAGCGGCACAAAGACATCAAGAACGGCCTGTCGGCGCCACCGCGCCCCACGCTCAAGAACATCGTCAACCTGATGACCAAGCCGCACTGGTGCCTGGGCATGGCCGGCACGCGCCGCCACACCTTCCGGAACCTGGTGGGCCACGTCAAGGGCGTGACCGACATGCGTTCGCTCTCGGCCTGGACCAACGAGCAGTTCGACCCGCGCCTGTCGTGGGCCGACGTCGCCTGGGTCAAGGAACAGTGGGGCGGCAAGCTGATCCTGAAGGGCATCATGGATGCCGAGGACGCGCACCTGGCCGTGGCCGCTGGCGCCGACGCCATCGTGGTCAGCAACCACGGCGGCCGTCAGCTGGACGGCGCACCTTCGTCGATCGCCGCGCTGCCCGCCATCGTGGCCGAGGTGGGGTCGCAGATCGAGGTGTGGATGGACGGCGGAATCCGCTCCGGCCAGGACGTGCTCAAGGCGTGGGCCCTGGGCGCGCGCGGCACCATGATCGGCCGCGCCATGGTCTATGGCCTGGGCGCCTACGGCGAAGCCGGCGTGACCCGCGCATTGCAGCTCATCCACAAGGAGCTGGACGTGACCATGGCTTTCTGCGGACACATCAACATCCAGAATGTGGACCGGAACATCCTGATCCCGGGCACCTACCCGGTCTGAAGCCCTTCAGGGCCGGCCTCGCCTACATCGCCTTGAAGCGGTGGGCGTAGAGCCGGCTCACCGCCAGCCGTTCGGGCCGCTCGCGCAGCTGCAGGTGCAGCCGGCCCGCCTCGTCGCGCATGGCGCTGACCATGGCCGTGGCGCGCACCACGGTGCCGCGGTGGATCTGCCAGAACTGCTGCGCGTCGAGCTGTGCGGCCAGTTCCTTGAGCGGCGTGCGCACCAGGTATTCGTGCTGCGCCGTCAGCACCCGCACGTACTTGTCGGCGGCCTCCAGATACACCACGTCCTGCACCGGCACCAAGTGGATCTGGGCGCCCAGGCCGGCCTGCAGCATCTGCAGCGGGGGGGCCGGGTCCGGCTGCGCCACCCCGGCGGCCAGCGGCAGGGCGACGAGGGCACGCAGCTGCTCCAGCATGGCCTGCAGCGCCGCATCGGGCCCTGCGGCGCTGGCGGCGGCAGCGGCCGTCGCCGCGCGCCGCGCCAACAGCTCCTGCAGCCGCTGCACCGTCCGCGCCAGCCGCTGCGGCTGCACGGGCTTGAGTACATAGTCGATCGCCTGCGCCTCGAAGGCCTGGACCGCGTACTGGTCGTAGGCCGTAATGAAGACCAGCGCGGGAACGGGCGGCGCTCCTGCGCCCTGCGGCCAGGCATCGGCCAGCTCGTGCGCGGCCTCCAGCCCGTCCAGGCCGGGCATGCGGATGTCGAAGAACAGCACCTCGGGCCGCAGCGCCAGCGCCTCGCGCACGGCGGAGTGGCCGTCGCCCACGGTGGCGGCCAGCTGCAGCTCGGGCCAGGCATGGGCCAACTCGCGGCGCAGCGCCTCGGCCAGCAGGGGTTCGTCTTCGGCGATCAGGGCGCGGGGGGCGGGCATGGCGGTGTCGATCTCGATGCGGATGTGGAATCCAACGGAAATACGGCTCGGGCGCAGGTGATGCCTGGGCGTGGTGCTATCAATTCAAGAGTGGCCTGCGCGCCGTGCAATACGGCGAGCCGCTCGCGTACCTGCACCAGCCCGAAGCGGCTCGCGCCCTGCGGCGCTGCGGTGGGCATGCTGCCCGGGGGCAGGCCGGCGCCATCGTCTTCCACCGTCAGCTCCAGGCGTTCGGGCTGGGCCGGCGTGGCGGGCAGGCGCCGCGCCCGCACGGTGATGTGGCCGCCGGCCAGCGTAGGCTCCAGCCCGTGGCGGATGGCGTTCTCCACCAGTGGCTGCAGCAGCAGGGGCGGCACCGGAGCGGCCTGCAGATCGGCGGGCAAATCCAGCGTGAATGCCAGGCGGGGGCCCATGCGCACGGCCATCAGCGCCAGGTAGTCGTTGATGCGTGCGAACTCGTCGGCCAGCGGGTGCCGGGTGGCGCGCGATGCGCCCAGCGTGGCGCGCAGGTAGTCGATGAGGTGGTCCAGCATGGCCTGGGCCCGCTCGGGGTCGCACGCCACCAGCACGCGCAGGTTGGCCAGCGTGTTGAACAGCATGTGCGGCTCGAGCTGCGACTGCAGCAGCGCAAGCTGCGCCTCGGCTGCATCGCGCTGGGCCTGCGCCACGCTGGCGGTGAGAAAGCGCGATTTGCCCTGGCTGTAGAAGAAGAACGAGATCACCACGCTGGCGACGACGGTGATGACCAGGGGCGAACTGAGCGCGAAGGGTGAGGCGAAGCTCGGCAACTGCAGTGGCAGGCCGCTATACCAGTGGCCCAGCGCCATGCCGGTGCCGTAGCCGAACGCCGAGCCGGCCGCCACCACCAACCAGCCCTGGACTCCGTGCCAGCCCTGCGGCCAGGGAGCCTCTTGATGGCGCGAGAACCAGAGCCGGCCCAGGTCGATGCTGATCCAGCTGAAGAGGCCGATTCCCAGCGCATACGCGAGGTTGTCGTCCAGCCGGCCGTTGCCCGCCAGGGTGAGCGACGCCGCGATGGCGACGCAGAAGGCTGCGACCAGCAGGCCGTGGCGGAGGAGGTCAGGGGCGACGCGGCGGCTCATGGGGCGAGGGGTCCAGGGTCAGGCGGGCACGGCAGATCGCGCGGGCCGTGCCAGGTGCAGCAGGCGCGCCACGCGGGCCAGGAAGCAGCCGGTCGCCACCCCATAGACGGCGGCCACCGACAGCGCGAAGCCGGAGCGGGCGGCGTGCGCCGGGTCCAGCGCTGTCTCGATCCCCACGGCGTATTTGATGCAGAACACCGCCAGGATCAGGAGCAGCGGCACGGGGCTGCCCGGCAGGTGAAAGCGGCGCGTAGGCGCGTCGTAGCGGGTGCCGGCCGGGGCCTGCGGCGCGAGCCACCACAGCAGGGCGCCGGTAGCCAGTGCGGCAGCCAGCCACAGTGTCAGCGGTTCCCACGCGAGGCCGGCCGTCCGGGCGGCGGCCAGCACGCCCCAGGCGCCCAGGGCCGCCATGGCCAGCGGCAGCGCCACCGTGCGGGCCAGGCCGGCACTGCGCGGCCGGCATTGCGACAGGCCTAGCGCCGCCAGCGCAGCCAGCAGCAGCCACACGCCCTTCAGGGTGCCGCGCAGCAGCCCGGCGATGGCCTGCGGTCGGTGAACGATCAGATCCAGCAGCATGGTGTGTTTCCCTGGCGATGTGTGGCGATGGCGCGACTGTCGGCCAGAGTCCGCAAAGGTGCCAGCGCCTGGCGACGAAGCGGCCGACGCAGGGTGCGAGCGGCAGCTTTGCGGGTGCAGGTGGTCGGATGTGCGCGTTGGCGAGCGGTGGCGAGGACACATAATCCCGACTCCCTCCAACTTACGACGAATTCCCGTGGACATTCTTTTGCTGCTCAAGGCCGCCATCATGGGCGTGGTCGAAGGCCTGACCGAGTTTCTGCCCGTTTCCTCCACGGGCCACCTCATCCTGGCCGGTGCGCTGCTGGGTTTCGACGACGAGAAGGCCAAGGTCTTCGACATCGCCATCCAGACCGGCGCCATCTTCGCCGTCATCATGGTCTATTGGCAGAAGATCCGCGAAACCTTGGTGGCCCTGCCCACCCAGCGCAATGCGCAGCGCTTCGCGCTCAACGTGTTCGTGGGCTTCCTGCCCGCCGTGGTGCTGGCGCTCTTGTTCGGCAAGGCCATCAAGGCGCACCTTTTCACGCCCACCGTGGTCGCCAGCACCTTCATCATTGGCGGCTTCATCATCCTCTGGGCCGAAAAGCGCACGGCGACCGCGGTGCGTGTGGAGTCGGTGGACGACATGACGGTGATGGATGCGCTCAAGGTGGGCCTGGTGCAGTGCCTGGCCATGGTGCCCGGCACCAGCCGCAGCGGCGCCACCATCATCGGTGGCATGTTGCTGGGCCTGTCGCGCAAGGCCGCGACCGATTTCTCGTTCTTCCTGGCCATCCCCACGCTGATCGGCGCGGGCGTGTACAGCCTCATCAAGGAACGCCACTTGCTGGCCTGGGCCGACCTGCCGCTCTTCGCCACGGGCCTGGTGTTCTCTTTCGTGAGCGCCCTGATCTGTGTGCGCTGGCTGCTGCGCTACATCAGCACGCACAGCTTCGTGCCTTTCGCGTACTACCGCATCGTGTTTGGCGTGATCGTCTTGGTCACGGCCTGGTCGGGGCTGGTGGCGTGGGCGGAGTGATTCTGCCGTCCTGAAACGCGCTGTGCGGGTTGCCCGCACGGTCGCGGAATGCCCATGCAGGGTGCCCCGGCTGCCGGCCCGGGCACCCTTTTTTCTTGCAACGGCCTTCCCTGCGCGCGCTCAGGCTGCGCTGGGGGTCGGCACGCCGGTATTGCGACGCAGGCAGAAGCGCCCACCGTGCTTGCCGCTGTACATGGCTGCGTCCGCCAGCTTGATGAGCGTGGCCGCGTCGGCGGCGTCGGTGGGGGCCAGCGCGTAGCCGATGGTCAGGCCCACGCGCAGGTCGTAGGCGCCCACGCGGAACGGGGTGCGGAACGCCTCCAGCAGCGTGCAGCCCAGCTCGTGCGCCTGGTCAGGGGTGTGCAGGTCGCAGGCCATGACCACGAATTCGTCGCCGCCCACGCGCGCCACGGTGTCCGAGTTGCGCAGGTGCTCGCGCAGCCGCGCGGTGACCGCCACCAGCAGGTGGTCGCCCACGTCGTGGCCGAAGCGGTCGTTCACCGGCTTGAAGTCGTCCAGGTCGAGCATGTAGAGCGCCAGCAGGCCACCTGGCCGCGAGCGGGGCAGGGCCGACTCCAGGGCCTTGTCCAGCCCACGGCGGTTGGGCAGGCCTGTCAGCGGATCGGTGTGGGCCAGCGATTGCATGGCATCGCGCTCGCGGCTGGCCCGCTGGGCCTCCAATCGCAGGGCGGCGGTGCGCAGACCCAGCATGCGCATGAAGAGCAGCATGTCCAGCACGGCGCCGGCCTAGAAGGCGTGCAGCGTCCAGACGTCGGCGGGCAGCTTGCCATGCACCAACAGGCCCAGCGTGACGGCGGCGAGCAGATAAGCCGCCCAGGCATACATCAGCGTGTGGCCCAGCGGGTCGCCGCGCCGCGCCTGGCGCAGGGCCAGCGGCACGCTGAGGACGGAGGGCATGGGGCCGATCAGGCCCAGCACCGTCATGGCCACGCGCACCGACATCAGGTCGAGCGCGAAGGCCAGGCCCAGCACGCCGGTGAGCAGGGCGCAACCCTGCATGATCCGAATGAAGCGCCGGGTGGGCTGGCTGGCATCCAGCACATGCCCCATGAAGAGGAACGAGGCCAGGGCGCCGAGGAAGCCGCACAGGCTGCCGATGTGCTTCTCCATCCAGAGGTTGTCGCCCCAGAGAAACTGTCCGCCGATGCCGAAGAACTGGACGGAAAAGCCACCGCTGCCCAGCACCAGCAGCGCGTAGTAGAGAAAGAGTCGCTGGCGCAACGAGATCCATTGCCACAGGCTGTACACCAGCAGGCAGATGGCGAGCCCCGCGAACATGCCCTGCACCATCTGTTCGCCCAGCATGCGCGGGGCGATGAGCCGCTTTTCGCCGATGAAGAGCGGCACGATCATCCCACCGCCGGTGCGCACTCGGATGTAGAGCTCGTAGCGCTCCCCGGGCGCGACCGGCAGGTTCATGGCCGGGGTGCGCCACAGCAGTGGCCGTGCGGCTATGGGCTGCATGTTGCCGATTGCTGCGCGCTGCACGACATTGCCCCGGTGGACCAGATACACGTCCACCTCGTTGAGCAGCGCGTAGTCGATGCTCACCGCGGCAGCCACGGGGTGGTTTCCCAGCGCCTGCAGTTCCACGCGCAGCCAGACCGCATCGGTACGCACGCCCAGGGAGCCGGGTTTGACGTCGGGTATCTCGAACGCATCGGGCCGGCCCATCACCTCCTCGATGCCGAGCTTGAGGCTCGGATCGGAAAGCACATGCACGTAAGGCCAGGCCTTTGTCGGTGGCGTACCGGTCTGCAGCCACAGCACCGGCTGCGCCCGCGCCGGCGCAGCCCCACTCAGACCAGCCCAAAAACAAGCCAGCAGCAGCCACAGCCACCGACCGTGGGCGCAGATGTAACGTGTCCACTTGCCTGTGCCGCAGGGGTGTGCTGGGGCAGGCAGTGCGACGGCAGGAAGCGAGGATGCCGGCATGGAGAGTCTTGTCTCGCTCTCAGTGCGCCGGCCGCGGCCCGCAACTGGCCGTGGTGGCTGAGGGGCTGGGTACAGGGCTCCAGGTCCCGGTGATCGTCAATCGGTCTTCGAGCCGGTTGAGCCACCGGGGCGCTTTCGGGTCGTCGCTCCAACTGGCTACCGTCCGCTTCATTTGAGCGAGCAGTCCCTCGGGCAGCTGCAGCGGCCGTGTCTGACTCATGAGCAGCTTCACCAGCAGGTGGTAGCCCATCACCCGCATCAGCATGCGGGTGATCGAGAAACGTGGGAGGAAGCACCGCGCTGCAGCATCCACCAGCCGTGCGGTACCCATCAGGAACCAGAACACCAGCCACGACAGCAAGGGCGGCTGCTGGTCATCGAGCCCCAGCTGCGCAAAGTTCACGCGGTCGCAGAGATAGCGCGTCATCAGCCGGGGGAAGGGGCGGGCAATGCGCCAGGGAATGACCTGTTCCATGGCGGACATGAGCGCTCCCGCCAGGGCCGGCCTCACATCCGGCGGGGTCAGATGGGCCTGGCCTTCGGTCTGCATGCGTTGCAGCAAGTCCTTGCCCTGGTCCATGGTGTGGATCATCAGTGCGCCTTCGATGCCCAGCACGTGGCCCACCACGTTCCAGGTGTGCAGATACGCTTGCTCGTCGGCCTCGGAGAGGCCGATACCCAGCCGCCGCATGCCCCGCAGGAAGACATAGCCGAAGGTGAGTAGGGTATAGGCCAGTTCGGACTGGTTGCAGGGCAGCCCGTCACGCTCCGTATTCCAGCCCAGTGCGGCCAGGACCTGATAGATGGTGGGCTGGGCCGGGCGCTCCAGCGGCGCGACATTGCGCACGTGGGCACGGCCCGGTTGCGGCTCTTCGCGCAGGATCAGGTAGCGGATGGTGGCGTGGATCAGCCGGACCTTGAGCACCTGGGCGACGCCTGAGCCCTGTGGACGCGTCAGCCCGCCGTGCATCATCACGGGGAAGATCATCGCTGCGGTGCTGCGGATGCGGTGCTCGGTGTTGTATTCGAGCTGGCCCGTGGCATGCAGCACGCTCGCCAGGTCGGGAATGATGTAGCACTCGGGCAGGCTCGCGCAGAACAGCAGCGTGCAGGAAAGCACGCCGTGGTCCATGAATGCCCGTTCGGCGCGCCCGATGAGCGCCGGGTCGGCCCAGGGCGGCAGATCTCGCGCTGCGCGGATGAAGTCCTGCAGGGCCTCGGCGATATCCTGCGGCACCGAGTCCGGCGCTTGCCATTCAGCCATCGCGGCGTTGTCGGTCCAGGTGGCGAAGGCCTTGTTGACGGCGGCGATGCGCTGCCACTGCAGCGCTTGCGCGCCCGGCAGCGCGTCTTGTGGCCAGAGCCCGAGGATGCGCGCAATGGTGTCGTCTGCCAGCGGGTCGGCCCGCCAGTGAGGTGCAATCGCTTCGGACCTGGGGGCTCGGGGTTCGGGCATGCTGTTCATGACGCGCCGTGGAAAAAGAGGGCAACGGATAAAGACAGGGGGCGTAATCCCCCTTCCTGCAAAGCGGTTGCAGTGTAGGGGATGACCAAGTCCTCGAAGGACTCTTGGGCAGTGCTTGCGCGTGACTTTTAGAGTCGTGTCGCCGCCCCGCGATGGTGTTTCAGCCGTCGCTGCCTTGCGCGTGGGCCAGATTCAGCAGTGCGGCTTCGATGGCCGCAGCCGTGGCGATGGGCTTTTCCATGGGGAAAAGGTGGCTGCCGTCCACCAGGGTGATGCGTCCCTGGGTGATGCGCTGGGTCATCACCATGCCCACCTGGCGCAGCTCCTGCGATGCCAGCCCGCCGATGAAGGCGGCAGGGCAGCGCAGCGGATGCTGGCGCAGCATGCGCCCGAAGTCGTGGGGCAGCGTGTTGTAGATGGCCGTCTCCACGTCGCGGTCGAAGGCCAGCACGCGCTGGCCTTCGTGGTCGCGCAGGCCATGGGTGACGTAGTCGCGCAGCACCTGCCGGTCCCAGTGCATGAAGGCTTTCTTGCGGCTGAAGTGCTCCAGTGCCTCTTCGGTGTTGGTCCAATGGTTGCGCCGCGCCCGGCTGACTTTGCCGGGCGAGACTGCGCCCACCAGTTGCGTGCGCTTGGCCACGTCGAGGGCGCTGGCACGCCAGCCGCTCAGCAGGGGCGAATCCAGCAGCAGTACGCCGCGCGCCAGCTGCGGATGGCGTGCCGCCGTCATCACGCTGAGAAAACCGCCCAGCGAGTGGCCGACCAGGAAGGCCGGCTCGCCGCTCGCCTGCTGCTGGGCCTGGGCGAAATCCGCCAGCTGCTGCACCAGGTGGGGCCAATTGTTGGTGACGGGGTAGCGCTCGTCGTGGCCGAACTGCGGCACGGCGGCGACATCGAAGCCGCGCCGCTGCAGCTCGGCGAACATCACGCGGTAGGTGCTGGCCGGAAAGCTGTTGGCGTGGGAGAAGACGATGCGGGGCATGGATTTCGGCCTTGGGGTTGGGCGGATGCCCTGGCTGGGTTGTTTCAGACCAGCTTGTCGCGCGGATTGGTGATCTTGCGCAGCGGCTTGTTGCGGGCGTTGTCCACGCGGATCGGCACCTCGGTCGCACCGCCGTTCCAGGCCGGGTCCTCGATGCTGTCGAACACCTGGCGCAGCTTCTGGCCCCAGCTGTCGTGCAGCATGCGGAAGTAGGGGTTGTGCTCGTCGATGCAGACGATCTTGTCGGCGGAGAAGCTGCCGGCCTCATAGACCACCAGATCGAGCGGCAGGCCCACTGACAGGTTGGACTTGAGCGTGCTGTCCATCGACACCAGTGCGCACTTGGCGGCTTCGGCCAGCGGGGTCTCCGGTGTGAGCACGCGGTCGAGCACGGGCTTGCCGTACTTGGATTCGCCCACCTGGAAGTAGGGCGTTTCGGAGGTGGCCTCGATGAAGTTGCCGGCCGAATAGACCTGGAAGAGGCGCATGCCCTCGCCCCGGATCTGCCCGCCCAGGACCAGCGACACGTTGAAGTCCACGCCCGATCGCTTGAGCGCGGCGCCGTCGCGCTCGTGGACCCGGCGCACGGCCGAGCCCAGCACGCGCGCGACCTCGAACATGCTGGTGGCGTTCCACATGGTGATGGGCTCGCCGCCTTCCTCACGGCTGGCGATCTGCTCGGTCTGCAGGATCTCGCGCACCGACTGCGAGATGCTCAGGTTGCCTGCCGACAGCAGCACCATGAAGCGGTCGCCCGTCTTCTCGTAGATCATCATCTTGCGGAAGGAGCTGATCTGGTCGAGGCCAGCATTGGTGCGGGAGTCGGAGAGGAAGACCAGTCCGGCGTTGAGTTTGATGGCGACGCAGTACGTCATGGGCTGAATGCGGTCGTGAGCAAAGGGCCCAAGTGTAGGGCGTGTCTTCCGGCGGCGCCTTTGCAGGGCTGCGGCGCGGGCCGGATCGGATCCGCCTTCCTTCTCCGCTTGGGCCGGGCGTATCGCCGGGAGGGCGCGCCGGGAGGTGGGCGCCTCATGGTGCGTGGCGCGGTGGCGGGTGTGCACGGAATCGGTGCATTTTGTGTACAAAAAGTGCCGGCTATTGCATGCAAACATGGCACGCCGTTTGCGTGGCCGTGGGTCATGCAATCGAAATCCCTCCATCCGGTTCCTGCCGCCATCGAAGTCGTTGCGCTGACCAAGCGGTATGCGCAGGGCAAGCCCGCGGTGGACAACATCGATCTGCGGATCGCAAGCGGCAGCTACTGCTGCCTGCTGGGCCCGTCGGGCTGCGGCAAGAGCACCACGCTGCGCATGATCGCGGGGCATGAAACGGTCACCAGCGGGGACGTGCTGCTGGACAACCGCAACATCACTCAGCTGCCCGCCGCGGCGCGCGGTACGGCCATGATGTTCCAGAGCTTCGCGCTGTTTCCGCACCTCTCGGCGCTCGACAATGTCGCCTTCAGCCTGAAGATGAAAGGCGTGGGCCAGGCTGAGCGCCGCGCCCGGGCCGCCGCGCTGCTCGAACGCGTGGCCATGGGCCACCTGGTGGAGCGCAAGCCGGCCGAGCTGTCGGGCGGGCAGCAGCAGCGCGTGGCGCTGGCCCGTGCGCTCATCACGCAGCCGCGGGTGCTGCTGCTCGACGAGCCGCTGTCCGCGCTCGACCCCTTCCTGCGCGTCCAGATGCGTGCCGAGCTGCGCCGCTGGCAGAAGGAACTGGGCCTCACCTTCATCCACGTCACCCATTCCCAGGAGGAGGCCATGGCGCTGGCCGACACCATGGTGGTGATGAACAGCGGCGTGATCGAGCAGGTGGGCACGCCCTACGACGTCTACAACCGCCCGGCCAGCGAGTTCGTGGCGCGCTTCATGGGCGGCCACAACGTGATCGAGACGCCGCAAGGCAAGGTGGGCGTGCGGACCGACCACCTGGGCGTGCTGCCCGACGGGGCTGCACCGCCCGAGGGCGCCATGCACATGCCCGCCGTCGTCACCGACGTGGAATACCAGGGCCCTTATGTGCTGCTAGGCCTGCAGCGCGCGGGCGCGGCCTTGTCCGCCCACGCCACGGCGGAGTATTCGGTGATGGTGCCCGAGGCGGTCCACCTGGCGCGGCCCTGCGCGGTGGGCCAGCCCGTGCTCCTGCACTGGCAGCCATCCAGGGCGCATCCGCTGCAGGCGGCTGCGGCCTGAAAACCGCTGGCTCCCCCATCGTCTTCCCTTTTTCTCCGTCCCCTTCGCCTTCGCAAGAAGCCCTGCCTCCTCCTGTCCTCTCTCTTTTTATCAAGGAGTTTTCACCATGTCCGATGTGCTTGCAGAATCCGCCGCCCACAACGTCTCCGGCATGCAGCGCCGTTCCCTGCTCAAGGGCACGGCGGGCATCCTGGCCGCGGGGGTCTTCCCCGCCGTCCATGCGCAGGAGAAGATCGTGCTGCGCTATCTGGGCACGGCGGTGAACCAGGACAAGGCGATCGCCGAGAAGTTCAAGGCCGACACCGGCATCGAGATCCAGTACGTGGCCGTGACCACCGACGACGTGACCAAGCGCGCGGTGACGGCGCCCAACAGCTTCGATCTGATCGACACCGAGTACTTCTCGCTCAAGAAGATCGTGCCCACGGGCAACCTCAAGGGCATCGACAGCAAGCGCATCAAGAACGCGGACAAGATCACGCCGCTCTTCACCAAGGGCGAAGTGGGCGGCAAGGCCGTGGGCGACCAGGGCACGGCGCCCAAGAAGGTGATCTACCTCGAAGGCGAGAAAAGCAAGGTCTTCGCCAAGAGCCCCACGCAGTTCATGAGCCTGATTCCCACGGTCTACAACGCCGACACGCTGGGGATCCGGCCCGACCTCATCAAGCGCCCCATCAACTCCTGGGCCGAACTGCTGAACCCCGAGTTCAAGGGCAAGGCGGCGATTCTGAACATTCCCTCCATCGGCATCATGGATGCGGCGATGGTGGTCGAGGCCATGGGCCTGTACAAGTATCCCGACAAGGGCAACATGACCAAGAAGGAGATCGACCTCACCATCAAGACGCTGATCGAGGCCAAGCGCGCCGGTCAGTTCCGCGCGCTGTGGAAGGACTTCAACGAATCGGTCAACCTGATGGCTTCCGGCGAGGTCGTCATCCAGTCGATGTGGAGCCCTGCCGTCACGGCCGTGCGGACCAAGGGCGTGGCCTGCAACTTCCAGCCGCTCAAGGAAGGCTACCGCGCCTGGGCCGCGGGCTTCGGACTGCCGGCCACGCTGTCGGGCCGCAAGCTCGACGGAGCCTACGAATTCATCAACTGGTTCCTCGACGGCTGGGCCGGCGCCTACCTCAACCGCCAGGGCTACTACAGCGCCGTGCTGGATACGGCCAAGGCCAAGATGGAGCCCTACGAATGGGCGTACTGGATGGAGGGCAAGCCCGCCGCCCAGGACATCAAGAGCCCCAACGGCGAGGTGCTGGCCAAGGCCGGCGCGGTGCGCGACGGTGGCAGCTACGAAGCGCGCATGGGTGCCATCGCCTGCTGGAACGCGGTGATGGACGAGAACAACTACATGGTCCAGAAATGGAATGAGTTCGTGGCGGCTTGATCGATGCCCCCCGGGCGGCGCACCACGCCGCCCGGCCTTCCGGACGCCATCCCGAACACCTCCGCACGCCATGCGCACACCTTCGACCTCTCAACTCGCCGGCGCCCCTGCCACTGCCACCGCAGCGGCGCTGCCGGGCCGCAGCATCGCAGCCTGGTGGCAGGCGGCCCCGTTCACGGCTGTGTTCGTGCTGTTCTTCCTGATTCCGCTGGCGCTGATCGCCATGGTCAGCTTCTGGGACTTCAACGAATACGAGTTGCTGCCCGGCTTCACGCTCAAGAACTATGCGGCGATCTTCGACGGCTGCGCCAGCCTGTCGGACCCCTGCACCACGCTGCGCACCTACTACTCCACCATCAAGTTCAGCGTGCTGGTGTGGTGCATCACGCTGGTGCTGGGCTTCGCGGTGGCGTATTTTCTCGCCTTCCATGTGCGCTCGGCCGGCATGCAGACGCTGCTCTTCGTGCTGTGCACCGTGCCGTTCTGGACCTCCAACGTCATCCGCATGATTTCGTGGGTGCCGCTGCTGGGGCGCAACGGGCTGGTGAACCAGACGCTCATGGAACTGCACCTGGTGGACCAGCCCATCGAATGGTTGCTCTTTTCCGATTTTTCCGTGGTGTTGGCCTTCGTGCATCTCTACACCATGTTCATGATCGTGCCGATCTTCAACAGCATGATGCGCATCGACCGCAGCCTGCTGGAGGCGGCGAGCGACTCCGGCGCGTCGGGCTGGCAGACGCTGTGGAACGTGATCGTTCCCCTGTCGCGCACCGGCATCCTGATCGGCTCGATCTTCGTCATCACCATCGTGATGGGTGACTTCGTCACCATCGGCGTCATGGGCGGCCAGCAGATCGCCTCGGTGGGCAAGATCATCCAGGTGCAGACCTCGTACCTGCAGTTTCCGCTGGCGGCGGCCAATGCGGTGATCCTGCTGGCCATCGTGCTGATGATCATCTGGGCCCTGACCCGGCTGGTCGACATCCGCAAGGAGCTCTGAGATGCGTCCCCGCGAACCCCGTCCGCTCGGCTTCTGGCTGCTGGCCATCGTCTTCGCCCTGTTCGTGCTCTTCATGTACGGACCCATGCTCGTCATCCTTGTGCTGAGCTTCCAGGGGCCGGAAGGCGGGCTCACCTTTCCCATGCGCGGCGTGTCGCTGCACTGGTTCCGCAAGCTGGCCGAAGGGCTGGGCGTGGTGGACATCGGCGCGGCGCTGTCGCGCTCGCTGGGCCTGGGGCTGGCGGTGATGGCATGCACCGTGGTGCTGTCGGTGCTGGCGGGGCTGGCCTTCCGAAAGAAGCTGCGGGGCGGGAACCTGCTGTTCTTCGTGGTGGTGGCCAGCCTGATCATGCCGTCGATCATCGTGTCGCTGGGCATCGGGCTGGAGTTCCGGTTGCTGGACTCCGCCATCAAGGCCGTATTGGGCGCGCTGGGCATGGACAGTGCGCAGGAGGGCTATGGCACCTCGCTGGGCCTGTTCACCTCGGCGCTGGGCGCGCACCTGACCTGGACGCTGCCCTTCGGCCTGCTCATCATGTTCGCGGTGTTCAACCGCTTCAATCCGGCCTATGAAGAGGCCGCGCGCGACCTGGGCGCCACGCCGTGGCAGGGCTTCAGGCATGTGGTGCTGCCGCTCATCGGGCCCTCGGTGGTGGGCATAGGCATGTTCGGCTTCACGCTGAGCTGGGACGAGATCGCCCGCACCTCGCAGGCCATCGGCGATGTCAATACGCTGCCGTTGGAGCTGCAGGGCCTGACCACCACGGTGACCACGCCGGCCATCTACGCCCTGGGCACGGTGACCACGCTGGTGTCCTTCCTGGTGATGGGTTGCGCGCTGGCCTGGGCATGGGCGCTCGGCCGCAGGCGCAAGGGCCGGGCCGCATGACCGATGGCGCAGCCACCCGGGCCTTGCGGCCTGCGCGTCCCCGGGCCGCCGCCTTGCCGAGCGAGGGCGACATGTACGAGCGCCTGGTCTCCGCCATCCTCGATCACCGGCTGGCTCCGGGCACCAAGCTGGTGGAGGACAAGCTGGCTGCCGCGTTTGGCGTGTCGCGCACCCGGGTGCGGCCGGTGCTGGTGCGGCTGGCCAGCGAGCAGGTGGTCACCCTCACGCCTCATCGGGGCGCCGTCATCGCCGAGCCCACCGTGCAGGAGGCCCGCGAAGTGTTCGAGGCGCGCCGCCTGATCGAGCCCCGCCTGGTGGCCCTGTTCATCGCCGCGGCCGGCGAGGCCGAGGTGGCACGGCTGCGCACCTGCATCGAGGATGAAGAGGCCGCGCGCGCGGCCGGCGACATGCGCCGGGCCATCCGGCTGTCGGGCGACTTCCACCTGCATATCGCGCAGGCGGCACGGCACGCGACGCTGGGCCGCATCCTGAGGGAACTGGTGTCGCGCACTTCGCTCGTCCTCATGACCTACAGCCCCAGCCATACCCGCGCGCGCGCCGACGCCACGGCCTGCGGCTGCCGTGAACACCGGGCGCTGCTGGACGCCATCCGCCTGCGCGATGCGCCCGAGGCCGCACGCCGCATGCTCGATCACCTGCAGCGCTTGGAAGCGCAGCTCGAAGTGGCCCCGCCGCCTCCCAATGCACCGGACCTGGCCAGCCTGCTCAGGCCGGCGGCCTGAGCCCGCCCGCCCCCCCCGCCCGCACCCCCCGCCATGCGCCACCTGCTCGTCGTCAACCCGAACACCTCCGCCAGCGTCAGCGCGCTGCTGCAGAGCCATGTGCAGTCGGCCGCCGGCTTGCAGGTGGCGGTGCGCACCGCCACCGCGCGCTTCGGCGCGCCCTACATCGCCTGCGAGGCCAGCTACGCGGTGGCTTCGCATGCCGCGCTCGACGCCTGGGCCGCTGCGCTGGCGCAGGGCGGCAGTCCGGCGCCCGATGCGGTGCTGATCGGCTGCTTCGGCGACCCGGGCCTGCTGGCGCTGCGCGAGAGCTGCCCGGTGCCGGTCACGGGGCTGGCCGAGGCCTCGTTCATCGAGGCTTCGCGCCATGGCCGCTTCGCCATCGTCACCGGCGGCGAGCGCTGGGGGCCGATGCTGCAGCGCCTGGCCCAGGCGCTGGGCCACACACAGGCCCTGGCGGGCATACGCACCGTGGCGCCGACCGGTGCCGAGCTGGCCGCGGACCCCGCAGCCGCCCGCGCCCTGCTGGCGCAGGCTTGCCGTGAGGCTGCCAGCCAGCTGGACGTGCAGGCCGTCATCCTGGGCGGTGCGGGCCTGGCCGGCATGGCCGCGGCCGTGCAGGACCAGGTCAGGGTGCCGGTGATCGACAGCGTGATCGCGGGCACGCGCTGGGCCCTGCGCTCTGGCGCCACGCCGGCCGAACGCCAGCGGCCCGGCTGCGATGTGGCGTGGCAGGGCGTATCGCCCGAGCTTGCGGCACTGGGCCTGAGCAGTCCCGATGTGCTATCTATTCGATAGCGGAAGGGCCTGGGAAATGAAGGGCTTCAGGCCCCTCGGGAGATCGCGAGCGGGTTCCTACACCGCGCCTTGCGCCAGCCGTTTGAGCTGATAGAGCGCATCCAGCGCCTCGCGCGGGCTCAGTGCGTCGGGCTGGATGGCTTCCAGTGCCGCCTCGACCGCGCTCACGCCCGCGCCAGGGTCTTCGGGCGGCGGAGCGAAAAGATCCACCTGCGCCTGGCCCTCGCCCGCGCGCTCCTCCAGTGCGGCCAGCGTATGGCGCGCATGGTTCAGCACCGGCCCCGGAACGCCTGCCAGCTTGGCGACGTGGATGCCGTAGCTGCGGCTGGCCGGGCCGGGCTGGATCTCGTGCAGGAAGGCGATGGACGAGCCCGTTTCGGTCGCACCCACGTGGACGTTCATCGCATGCTGGTGGCGGGCCGACAGTTCGGTCAGCTCGAAATAGTGCGTGGCGAACAGCGTGAAGGCGCGCGTTCGGTCGTGCAGGTGGGTGGCGATGCCGCTGGCCAGCGCCAGGCCGTCGAAGGTGCTCGTGCCGCGGCCGATCTCGTCCATCAGCACCAGGCTGTGCGGCGTGGCGGCATGCAGGATCTGCGCGGCCTCGGTCATCTCCAGCATGAAGGTGGATTGCGCGTTGGCCAGGTCGTCGGCCGCGCCGATGCGGGTGTGGATGGCGTCGATCGGCCCGAGCCGGCAGGCAGTGGCCGGCACGTGGCTGCCCATGCTGGCCAGCAGCACGATCAGCGCCACCTGCCGCATGTAGGTCGATTTACCGCCCATGTTCGGGCCGGTGATGACTTGCATGCGCGTGTTGGCGTTCAGCCGCGTGTGGTTGGGGATGAAGGCGCCTGACGACGTTTCTGCCAGGCGCGCTTCCACCACCGGGTGGCGGCCGGCCTCGATGTCGATGCAGGGCTCGGCCACGAACTGCGGAGCGCACCAGTTCAGCGTGAGCGAGCGCTCGGCCAGCGTGCACAGCACGTCCAGCGTGGCCAGGGCCCGTGCCAGACGGGTGAGGGCCGGCACGTGCGGCTGCAGTTGGTCCAGCACCTGTTCGTAGAGCCATTTCTCGCGCGCCAGGCCGCGTTCCTGGGCCGACAGGGCCTTGTCCTCGAAGGCCTTCAGCTCGGGCGTGATGAAGCGCTCGGCGTTCTTCAGCGTCTGGCGGCGGCGGTAGTCCTCGGGCACGCGGCTGGTGTGGCTGCTGGTGACCTCGATGTAGAAGCCATGCACCTTGTTGAACTGCACGCGCAGGTTGGGAATGCCGGTGCGGGCGCGCTCGCGGGTTTCCAGGTCCAGCAGGAAGTCGTCGCAGTGCGTCTGGATGCCGCGCAGCTCGTCCAGCTCGGCATCGAAGCCGGCCGCGATCACGCCGCCGTCGCGCACCAGGGCCGAGGGCTCCTCGTCGATGGCCGTGCGCAGCAGCGTGCTGCAGTCCACCGGGGGCTGCAGTTCATCGAAAATTCGGGTCAAAAATGGGTCGGGCGCTTGATTGGTCTGGGCGAGTAGCTCCGCTTTTTGTAGCGTCTTGCAGAGGCCCACCAGCTCGCGCGGGCGCACCTGGCGCAGCGCGATGCGGGCGGTGATGCGCTCTACGTCGCTCACGCCGCGCAGCTCGGCGCGCAGCACTTGCCAGGGGCTTGCGCCCGCGCCCGTGCCGCGCAGTGCGGCGGTGGCGGCCAGGCGCTGGCGGGCGTCGGTGCGGTCGCGGCGGGGCTCGAGCAGCCAGCTTTTCAGCAGGCGGCTGCCCATGCCGGTCATGCAGGTGTCCAGCAGCGAAAAAAGGGTGGGGGCTTCTTCGCCGCGCAGCGTGCGCACCAGCTCCAGGTTGCGCCGCGTGGCCAGGGGCAGGGCGATGAGTTCGTCGCTCTGCTGCACCCGCACGCTCTGCACGTGCGTCAGGGCGCGGCCCTGGGTGTGTTCGGCATACGAGAGCAGCGCCGCTGCCGCCGCGTGGGCATGGGGCAGCGCTTCGGCGTTCCAGGCCGCGAGGCTGGAGGCCTGGAGGTATTCGAGCAGTTTGCGCTCGCCCAGCGCGGCGTCGAACTGCCAGTCCGGCCGCAGGCTCAAGGGGCAGGCGAGCGTGCCGTTCTGGCGCAGCGCCTGCATCTGCTGCTCGAAACGCTCGGTGGTGCCGGCGCTGTAGATCACCTCGCTGGGCGAGACGCGCGCCAGCCAGGCACCGACTTCGTCGTGCGCGCATTCGGCCAGATGGACGATGCCCTGGGTCACCGACATCCAGGCCAGGCCGCAGCGCGCCCGTGCGCCTTGCTGGACGGCCAGCAGCATAGATTCGGTCTTGTCGGAGAGCAGTTCGCTGTCGGTGAGCGTGCCGGGCGTGACCACGCGCACCACTTTGCGCTCCACCGGGCCCTTGGTGGCGCCCACTTCGCCCACCTGCTCGCAGATGGCCACCGATTCACCCATGCGGATGAGCCGGCCCAGGTAGCTTTCAAGGGCGTGAAAGGGCACGCCGGCCATCACCACCGGCTGCCCGCCGGACTGGCCGCGCTGCGTGAGCGTGATGTCCAACAGCCGCGCGGCCTTTTCGGCGTCTTCGTAGAACAGCTCGTAGAAGTCGCCCATGCGGTAGAAGACCAGCGTATCGGGGTGCTGGGCTTTCAAGCCCAGATACTGCTGCATCATGGGCGTATGGGCTGAGACGTCGGGCTTTTCCATGTATTTCAAATCAAATGCTCGTCACATGCGGTCCCGGCCCTGCGGCCGGGCGGGCGCGCAGGCCCGTTACGGGGGTCGCATTGTCGTCAAGTTTGCGGAGGGTGCCGCGCCAGGGGGCTCGGCGGGTGAGGCGGCGCGCGCCGTCTTCAGACGGTCGTGCGCTTGTTCAGATAGGCCGGCAGCAGTCGAGCGACCTTCTGCAGGAGTGCAAATTCCTCGTCCGGCAAAGGGTGGCGTTCCACGTCGAAGTGGCATAGCGTGCCATAGAGCTGCCCGTGGTTGTCCATGAGGGGTAGGCCATGGTAGGAGCCGAGCACGCCCTGGTACTTGTGCCCGTCCACTCGTCGGTCGCTGGCCGTGTCGGTGGAGGAAAAGAGGCCATCGCGCATCACGAACTGGCAGAAGCTGTCTTCGAGCGGCACCTGGGCCAGATAGTCGGGCCGGACCATGCCCTGCTTGTCGAAGAGGTAGGTGTTGTGCAGCACGGCGTTCTCGATCCGGTACACGGCCGTGTAGCGGTGCGGCACCCGCGCGTTCAGGAAATGCAGGCCCGCGGGGCCGGTGGCCTCGAGCAGGGCGCGGTAGGCCTCGAGGGCGCGGTGGACTTCGTCAACCGTGGCGTTCATGGAAAAACCTTGTCGTCGGCTCCGAGGAAGGGGGCATTGTAGGCAAGAGTGGCGTGTTTCCGGTGTGCAGATGCGGGGGCGCAGTTCAGGCGGGCATGACCCGGTTTTTGCCCGACCGCTTGGCCAGATACATGCCCTGGTCCGCACGGCGGATGGCGTCGGCGCTGCTTTCGCCGTTCGATATCTGCGCCACTCCGGCGCTGAAGGTGATGAGTACCTTGTCCTGACCCTGCATGAAAAAGCGAGTGGTCAGCTCGCGCTGCAGCCGCGTCATGGCTTCCACGCCCTGAGGCAGAGCGGTGTCGGGCAGCACCAGCACGAACTCCTCGCCTCCGTAGCGCGCCAGCATGTCCTGCGGGCGCATCACTTCGCGGGCCACTGCCGCCAGGTGAATCAGCGCCTGGTCGCCGCTCGCATGCCCTAGCCGGTCGTTGATGGCCTTGAAGTTGTCCAGGTCCAGCAGCGCCACGCACAGAGGGGACTCGTTGCGCCGCGCGCGGGCGATCTCGCGCTCCATCACCTCGTCCAGCCCTTTGCGGTTGAGCGAGCCGGTCAGCGGGTCGTGCCGCGCCTGGGCGCTGGCTTCGTGCAGCGCCTGCTGCAGCTTGGTGATCTGGGCGTGGCCAGCCTCGGAGCGTTGGCGCAGATCGTGCAGCTCGTCGCGCGTCACCCGGCTTTCCAGGGCAATGGCGCGCGTGGCGGCCATCACTTCCTGCAGCAGCGGCGTGATCTGCTGCAACTGCGTGGCCTGTCCGATGCGTTCCGCGCAGCCTTCCAGCGTGGCGTGGTAGGCGCTGCTGGATTCGTCCATGTAGGCCAGCCGCTCGATGAAGGCAGCCAGCAGCTCCTTCATCTGGTCCTGTGCCTCCAGCAGGCGGTCCTTGGCCTGGGACTGCTTGAAGATCACGTCCTTGAGCCGGCGCTGCACGTCGTCCAGGCGGCGCAGCGTCAGCGGCGGGGTCGAGGCTGCGATCAGCGCCTCGACCTGCCCGTGCAGCCACTGGTCGTCCAGCGTCAGCGCGGCGATGTTCTCGAACAGCATGCGCAGCAGCGCCAACAGATTGCTGCGGATGGCGGCCTGGTCTTCGGTCGTGAAAGAGAGCCGGTAGCTGAAGTTGTTGAGCATCAGCTGCAGGGTGGAGACGGACGGCGAAGGCTGGCGCAGAAAGTTAATCAGCTGCGCGGCCAGCTCATGCACCCGGGCGTCGTCTTCGCCCAGCGCGGGCATGAGGGTTTCGATCAGCCGCACCAGCTGCTCCGCCAGCTCGGGCGGCAGGTGGGTCAGGGCTTCTGGGAAGGGGGCAGCCTTGTCGGCTGCAGCCATGGTGGCTGCCGTGTTCGTCAGGCCCAGGTTGGCATAGCCGACCAGCACGCCTTGCAGCGCCGACCAGTCACCCGCAGACACCGCGCTATCGAAAAGACCGAGCAGCCGCTTCTGGGCGGGCGTCTGCCCGGGCAGCACCCGCATGATCTGGCGCAGCTGCGCCTCAGGAAAAGCGACCGCGCTGCGGGTGCCGGCGATTTCGTCGTAGAGCGCCTGGTAGTTGTCGGGGGTGGGTGGGAGTCGACGGGCGGCCAGCAGCTTGAGCGTTTCGCGGGCGAGTTCGGAAGGGTTGCGTTCTGCCATCGGCTGCGCCGCGTTTGAGCGTTTTCTGTCGGAGTGGACTCCTAGTTTGACAGAGCCACGCCGCCTTGAATAGACGGACCGGGCGCTCGCACATCCGCTCGCGCAGCGACAGGTTCGTCCAAGGGGCGCTCAGTTCACCATTACCAGCTTGCCCATGACTCCGCGCGACCCCATGTGCTCATAGGCCGCCTTCAGCTGCGACATCGGCATGGTGCGGTCGATGACCGGCTTGACCTTGCCCTCGGCGTACCAGGTTGCCAGCTCCTGCATCATGGCGGCGTTGGCCTTCGGCTCGCGCTTGGCGAAGTCTCCCCAGAACACGCCCACCAGCGATGCCCCTTTGAGCAGCGGCAGATTCAGCGGCAGCGAGGGGATCGGCCCGGAAGCGAAGCCCACCACCAGATAGCGCCCGCGCCAGGCAATGGAGCGGAAGGCTGGCTCTGCATATTCGCCGCCCACGGGGTCATAGATCACGTCGGGCCCGCGCCCGTCGGTCAGCGCCTTGAGCGCCTCGCGCAGGTTTTCCTGGGCGTAGTTGATGACCGCATCGGCTCCGATCGAAAGGCACAGGGAGCATTTCTCGTCGGTCGATGCCGCCGCGATGACGCGCGCGCCGCGGGCCTTGGCGATCTGGATGGCTGCCGTGCCCACCCCGCCAGCTGCGCCCAGCACCAGCACCGTCTCGCCGGCCTGGAGCTGTGCGCGGTCGATCAGCGCATGGTGCGAGGTGGCGTAGATCATGATGAAGGCGGCCGCATCCACGTGTGAAAAGCCGTCCGGCAGCGGCATGCACAGGGCCGCGGGGGCGAGCACATGGGTGGCGAATCCGCCGGTGCCGCTCAGGCAGGCCACGCTTTGGCCGGGATGCAGGTGGGTCACGCCTTCGCCCACAGCCTGGACCACGCCTGCGTATTCGGAGCCGGGAACGAAAGGCAGCGGCGGCTTCATCTGATACTTGTTCTGCACAATCAGCAGATCGGGAAAGTTCAGGCTGGCGGCCTTGATCTCGATGAGGACCTCGCCAGCCCGGGGTGACGGCGTGGGTTGTTCGGTCCAGGTCAGCGCGTCAACGCCAGTGGGTTCGGTGCAAAGCCAAGCGTGCATGGAAGGTCTCCGGTCATCGATGCGGCGCATCATAGGCGCCGGGCCTGCGGCGGCCTTGTCTCTGGAGCGACGGCGCCGGCTCGGGCCCGCCCGCTGGCAGGGCGCACAAGTCGCCACCTACAATCCGGCGCATTCCGCCAGACTGAACAATGAAGATACTCATTTCCAACGACGACGGTTACCAGGCCCCCGGCATCGTCGCGCTGCACGACGCTCTGCAGTCCATCGCCGATGTCGAGGTGGTCGCCCCCGAGCACAACAACAGTGCCAAGTCCAACGCGCTCACATTGCACTCGCCCCTCTACGTGCACCGCGCGGCCAACGGCTTTCGCTACGTGAACGGCACGCCGGCCGACTGCGTCCATATCGCGCTCACCGGCTTGCTGGGCTATCGGCCCGATCTGGTGGTCTCGGGCATCAACAACGGCGCCAACATGGGCGACGACACCATCTATTCGGGTACGGTGGGTGCTGCCATGGAGGGCTACCTTTTCGGCATTCCGGCGATCGCCTTTTCGCAGGTGGACAAAGGCTGGGGCGAGATCGAATCAGCCGCCCGCAAGGCCCGCGAGATCGTCGAGCAGATGGAGCGGCAGAGCCTGGTGGGCGAGGCGCCCTGGCTGCTTAACGTGAATATTCCCAATCTGCCTTTCGAGGCGCTGCGGCCCATCAAGCTCTGCCGGCTGGGCCGCCGTCATGCGGCCGAGCGCGTGATCGAGCAGCAGAGCCCGCGCGGCGAGCTGATGTACTGGATCGGCGGCGCCGGTCCAGCCAAGGACGATGCCGAGGGCACCGACTTCCACGCCACCGCGCTGGGCCACGTCGCCATGACGCCCCTGAAGGTGGACCTGACCGACCACGACGGCCTCGGCTACTGGGCTCAGACGGCCGCGCGACTGGTGCCGGACGAGTTCGCAGGTCAGGCACCGGCCGGGCAGGGCGCGTCATGACACAGCAGCGCAGGCCCGGTTTCCCCGCGCGGCTGGATGGTGGCGGGCCGCAGGCGCCCGTACCGCAATCGCGCTCGGCCGGTCTGCCGCAGCGCGTTGCGCCACCGCCACCACTCGCTCCGCAAGGACTGGGCCTTGATTCCGCCGCCGTCCGCGCCCGCATGGTGCAGCGGCTGGCGGCATCGGGCATCCAGTCCCAGGCCGTGCTCGCAGCCCTGGGCGCGGTGGAGCGCCATAGGTTCGTGGACAGCGCTCTGGTCAACCAGGCCTATGAAGACACCAGCCTGCCCATCGGACTGGGCCAGACCATCTCCAAGCCCAGCGTCGTCGCGCGCATGGTCGAACTGCTGATGCGTGCCGAGAGTGCGCGCGGTGGCAGCCTGGGGCGGGTGCTGGAGATCGGCACCGGCTGCGGCTACCAGGCCGCGGTGCTGGCCCGGCTGGCCCGCGAGGTGTACACCGTGGAGCGCCTGCGCGCGTTGCATGAGAAGGCGCGTGACAACCTGCGCCCCATGAAGCTGGCCAACGTGCACCTCCTGCTGGGAGATGGCATGCTGGGCTATGCCAAGGGGGCGC
This sequence comes from Paracidovorax sp., assembly GCF_057642795.1. NCBI lineage: Bacteria > Pseudomonadati > Pseudomonadota > Betaproteobacteria > Burkholderiales > Comamonadaceae > Paracidovorax > Paracidovorax sp. Next base: position 21,277 of record NZ_JBXYZY010000037.1, on the reverse strand, counting down.
CTTACGCCGCCATCATCTCCGCTGCGGGCGGTGACTCCGTGCCGCAGCAGTGGTGCGACCAATTGGCCCCCGGTGGCCGTCTGGTGGCGCCCACCGTCGCGGCGAACGGGCAGCAGGTGCTGCTGGTCATCGACAGAACCCCACATGGCTTTCAGCAGAGCGTTCTGGAGGCCGTCAATTTTGTCCCCCTAAAATCGGGGATTGTCTGAAGGGATTGCTTATGTTGGTATCGCGTGGTCTTGTTGCTTGTGTTCCTGCCCTTTTGGCCGGCGTGCTGCTGGCGGGTTGTGGAACCAGTGTCAACAGGGCTCCAGTCGAGGACCGCGGCACGGCCACCGGCATGGCCGCTTCGTCGAGCTCCACCGTCGCCCCGGCGGTCAAGCCATTGCCTGGTGCCGAGAATGCCGGCAAGCCCGGCTACTACACCGTCAAGCCCGGTGACACCCTCATCCGCATCGGCCTGGAGCACGGCCAGACCTGGAAGGACATTGCCCGCTGGAACGGCCTGGACAACGCCAACCTGATCGAGGTCGGCCAGGTGCTGCGCGTGGTGCCGCCCACCACGGCCGTAGCGTCCGCCGAGTCGGGCGTGGTGACTCGCCCCGTGGCCTCGTCGGCTTTGGCTCCATTGCCAGCCGCCAGCGCGGCCAAGCCCGCGGCGTCCTCCGCCCAGGCGGCTGCACCCGCTGCTTCTGCGCCGTCACACGCTGCGACCGGCGGGGAAGACGACATGCCCTTCATCTGGCCTTCGTCCGGCCCCCTGCTGGCCGGCTTCGACGAAGCCCGCAACAAGGGCTACGACATCGGCGGCAAGGCGGGCGACCCGGTGCTGGCTGCGGCCGATGGGCGCGTGGTCTATGCCGGCGCAGGTCTGCGCGGCTACGGCAACCTGATCATCCTCAAGCACAACAACACCTACCTCACGGCCTACGCGCATAACCAGACGCTACTGGTCAAGGAAGACCAGAACGTGCGTCGCGGCCAGAAGATCGCCGAAATGGGCAGCACCGACGCCGACCGCGTCAAGCTGCATTTCGAGATCCGCCGCCAGGGCAAGCCGGTGGACCCGCAGCGCTACCTGCCTTCGCGTTGAGCGGACCGAACCACGCGCCCGCAGCCGGCGACGACGCCGAGCTGACCGGCCTGGACGCGCAGGAGCCCGGCGACGAGGCGGGCGGCGAGACCCGGCAGCTGACCGCAGGCGCCGCCCACCACGGCGCGCGCCTGGACAAGGCGCTGGCCGAGCTGGTGCCTGAGCTGTCCCGCAGCTATTTGCAGCAATTGCTGTCGCAAGGCTGCGTGCAGCTCAACGGGCAGACGGCTTCCAAGCCGGCCGCCAAAGTGAAGGCGGGCGACCGCATCACCGTCGAGATCCATCCCACCGAGCAAAGCCAGGCGTTCAAGCCTGAGGTCATGGCGCTCGACGTGGTGCATGAAGATGAGCACCTGCTGGTCATCCACAAGCCGGCAGGGCTGGTGGTACACCCCGCACCGGGCAACTGGAGTGGCACGCTGCTCAATGGCCTGCTGGGGCGGGACCCCAAGGCCAGCCTGGTGCCCCGTGCGGGCATCGTCCACCGTCTGGATAAGGACACCAGCGGCCTGATGGTGGTGGCGCGCGACCGGGCCACCATGGATGCGCTGGTGCGCATGATCGCTGCGCGCGAGGTCTCGCGGCAGTATCTGGCCCTGGCCTGGGGCGCGTGGCGCCATGCGCCGCACCGCCGTGTAAGCGCCGCCATTGGCCGCGATCCGCGCAACCGGTTGCGTATGGCGGTGGTCGATCTGGCCACGCAGGCCGGCAAGCCCGCGCAGACCGATATCGATCTGCTGGGCGGCAATGCCGAAGCTAGCCTCGTGCGGTGCACGCTCCACACTGGCCGCACGCACCAGATCCGCGTCCACATGGCGTCCCTGAATCACCCGCTGGTAGCCGATGCGCTTTATGGCGGCGCGCCGGGGGCGGGTCTGCAGCGTCAGGCGCTGCATGCCTTCCGGCTGGCTTTCACCCATCCGGTCACGGGTGTACCCATGCAATGGCATGCGCCCTTGCCGGCCGATATGCACGCGGCGCTCGATTTCTGGGGGCTACGCTACAATCCGCCCTAAGTCCGCGCCCCTTGGTGCCGACACCACTTCCGCTCCGGCATGGCTTGTTGCCCATCGCTGCGTAGCGCTCCTCTCTTGATCCCCGTTGTGCTTATCGTTGGCGTGATGCCGCGACGCGTTGCGCTATCTCTCCGGGACTGCTGAAAATCATGAATACGGTGGATGCGAAAAGGGTTCTTGAAACCGCCCTGATCTGTGCGCCCCAGCCCGTGACGGTGCGCGAGTTGCGCAGCTTGTTCGACGACGCCTTGGGCGCCGACACGCTGAAGGCGCTTCTGATGGAGCTGCAGCAGGACTGGACGCAGCGCGGTGTCGAGCTGGTGCAGGTCGCATCCGGCTGGCGCTTCCAGAGCCGGCCCGAGATGCGCCAGTACCTGGACCGGCTGCACCCCGAAAAGCCGCCGCGCTACACCCGTGCGGCGCTGGAGACGCTGGCGATCATCGCCTACCGCCAGCCGGTGACGCGGGGCGACATCGAGGACGTGCGGGGCGTGACGGTCAACAGCCTGATCATCAAGCAGTTGGAGGACCGGGGCTGGGTCGAGGTGATCGGCCACCGGGAAACCGTAGGCCGGCCCGCGCTTTTCGCCACCACCCGCCAGTTCCTCGATGACCTGGGGCTGCAGTCTTTGGACCAGCTGCCAGTGCTGGACGATTCCGCGGTGCAGACCAGCATGTTCGATGCGCTGGGGCTGGTGGAATCGCCGGAGCCGCCGCCTGCGGACGAGCAGGTCGATCCGGCCGAGCAGGACGATCGCGCCGAAGTGGCGCAGGCCCCGCAGGCCGCGATGGAAGAAACAACGCCGGATCACGCCGGCGGGGCAACGTCCCCGGACGTGGACGCAACAGGAAAACCGATATGAACGACGACGCTCAACAAGACGAACCGGCCGGCGCGCCGGACGACGCATCCGGCGCGAAGCGCCGCGCGCCCGCTCGCAAGACAGCCGGTGCACGCGCCCCGGCACGCAAGACGGCGGCCCCGCACCAGGGCTACGGCTTTGCCGACGTGGTGTCGGGCCAGCTGGACGAAGACGACGCCAGCGCCGATCTGTCCACGCCTAAGCGGGTGCTGCAGCCCCAGGTCGAAACGCCCAAGCTGCACAAGGTGCTGGCCCAAGCCGGCCTGGGCTCGCGCCTGGAGATGGAGCAGCTCATTCTGGAAGGGCGCATCTCGGTCAACAACGAGCCTGCGCACGTCGGCCAGCGCGTGCAGCACGGCGACCAGGTCAAGGTCAACGGCAAGCCCATCCGCTACCGGATCGACCCGCCGCCGCCACGCGTCATCGCCTATCACAAGCCTGTGGGCGAAGTGGTCACCCATGACGATCCGCAGAACCGGCCCACCGTGTTCCGCAAGCTGCCCCGCCTGATGCAGGGCAAGTGGCAGTCGGTGGGGCGGCTCGACCTCAACACCGAAGGCCTGCTGCTGCTGACCAGCTCGGGCGAGCTGGCCAATCAGCTGATGCACCCCCGTTTCGGGCTGGAGCGCGAATACGCCGTGCGCGTGCTGGGCGCCCTGAGCAACGAGGAAAAGCAGCGCCTGCTCGACGGCGTTCAGCTGGAAGATGGCGTGGCGTCGTTCGGCTCCATCGAAGATGGCGGCGGCGAAGGCTCCAACTGCTGGTACCGCGTGACCATCTCGGAAGGGCGCAACCGCGAAGTGCGCCGCATGCTGGAAGCCGTGGGTCATGCAGTCAGCCGGCTCATTCGCATTCGCTACGGCGCGATGATGCTGCCGCGCGGCCTCAAGCGCGGCGCGTGGATGGAGCTCGACGAGCGCGATATCCGTGCTCTGGTGAATGCGGCCGGCGCCGGTGCCGGCCGCCCACGTGCCGCTGGCGGCGAAGCCGCGGCCGAGGCGCCCGTGCGGCGCGAGCGTGCCGCCGCTGCGCGCGGCCCACAGTCGCGCAATTCCGCTGGCGGCGCAAGTGGCCGGGCCGCCGCGCCCAAGCGCGGTGCCGTTGGTGGCGCCCGGGGCAAGGGCGCCGGTGGCGCTTCGCCCAAGGGTGGCGCGGGTCAGCCTGATCCGATGAAGACCTCCGTGGGCTACATCGGCGGCGACAGCCTGCAGCGCCAGCGCCAGGACCGCAAGCGCACTGGGGCGGCTCCTCGCCGGGGAACCCGGTAGGGTCATGCCCACGGGCTAGAATCAAGGGCTTTGCCCCTCGGGGCAAACAAAGAACGCAATATTTTCATTCCAAGCAGGAACAAGACCATGGCCATCGAACGCACCCTCTCCATCATCAAGCCCGACGCCGTTGCTAAGAACGTCATCGGCCAGATCTACGCTCGCTTCGAAGCCGCCGGCCTGAAGGTTGTGGCCGCCCGCATGGCTCACCTCTCGCGCCGCGAAGCCGAGCAGTTCTACGCGGTTCACAAGGAACGCCCGTTCTTCAACGACCTGGTGGAATTCATGATCTCCGGCCCGGTGATGATCCAGGCTCTGGAAGGCGAAAACGCCATCCTGAAGAACCGTGAACTTATGGGCGCCACGGACCCCAAGAAGGCCGACGCCGGCACCATCCGCGCTGACTTCGCCGACAGCATCGACGCCAACGCCGTCCACGGCTCCGACGCTCCTGAAACGGCCGCCGTCGAAGTCGCGTTCTTCTTCCCCGGCCTGAACGTTTATTCCCGCTGAAGCGGCAACGCCGCCGGCAAGGCCTGGAGCCCCTGCGCTTCGGCCCCGGCAGGCGGCGATGCATGGCGCGCTCCGGCGGCCATCAGCCTGGATCACGCCATGAGCACGAACCTTCTCGATTTCGACCTCGACGGCCTGGCTGCTTTCTGCGAGCGGCTGGGTGAGAAGCGTTTCCGCGCCACCCAGCTCTTTCGCTGGATCCATCAGCGCGGCGCCAGCGAGTTCGACGCGATGAGCGACCTCGCGAAGTCGCTGCGCGAAAAGCTCAAGGGCGTGGCCGTTGTGACGGGCCTGCCGGTCATCAGCGAACATGTGTCCGCTGACGGCACCGTCAAGTGGCTCTTCGACGTGGGCGACGGCAACGCCGTCGAATCCGTATTCATTCCTGAAGATGACCGTGGCACCCTGTGCGTTTCTTCGCAGGCGGGTTGCGCCGTGGGCTGCCGGTTCTGTTCCACCGGCCATCAAGGTTTCAGCCGCAATCTGACGACCGGCGAGATCGTCGCCCAGCTCTGGTTCGCCGAGCACGCGCTGCGAGCGCGCATGGGTACGTCCGAGCGCGTGATCTCCAATGTCGTGATGATGGGCATGGGCGAGCCCCTGCAGAACTACGGCGCCCTGGTGCCCGCTCTGCGGGCGATGCTGGACGATCACGGCTACGGCCTGTCGCGCCGGCGCGTGACCGTGTCCACCTCGGGCGTCGTTCCGATGATGGATCGCCTGGCCCAGGATTGCCCGGTGGCCCTCGCGGTATCGCTGCATGCCCCCAACGATGCGCTGCGCGACAACCTGGTCCCGCTGAACCGCAAATACCCGATCAGCGAGCTGCTGGAAACCTGCAACCGCTATCTGGAGCACGCGCCGCGCGACTTCATCACTTTCGAATACTGCATGCTCGACGGGGTGAACGATCAGCCCGAGCATGCGCTGCAACTGATCGAACTGGTGCGCCAGCATGCCGGCAAGGGCGTGTGGTGCAAGTTCAACCTGATCCCCTTCAACCCCTTTCCCGCTTCCGGTCTGCTGCGCTCTCCCCCTCAGCAAGTGTCGGCTTTTGCCAAGTTGCTGAGCGATGCGGGTATCGTCACGACCGTGCGCAAGACGCGTGGGGACGACATCGATGCAGCGTGCGGCCAGCTCGCCGGGGACGTCAAGGATCGCACCCGCGCGTCCGAGCGCATGGCCAAGCAGCGCGTGATCGCGCTCAAGCCGGTGTCTTAGTCGGAATGCATCTCACATCAAGGGGGCGGGCATGACGTTTTCGTGGGCGCTGTGGCGCCGCTGGGGTGCCGCAACGGGCATCTATCTGGTCTGCGCGTACCTGCTCGCCGGGTGCGCCAACGCACCAGGGGCAGCTTCCGCGTCCGCTTCCTCGGCATCCGATCCCATCGTCACGCCATCCGACGAGTCCGAAACCCGCCGCCGCGCGCGCATCCGACTCGAACTGGCTGCCAGTTATCTGCAGCGCGGCCAAACCACCGTGGCGCTCGACGAGGTCAAGCAGTCCGTCGCCATCGACCCGACCTTTGCCGACGCCCAACACTTGATGGCCTTGGTGTACATGCGGCTGGGCAACCTCGATCAGGCCGAAGACAGCCTGCGGCGTGCCCAATCCCTGAAGCCGGGTGACCCGGACATCATGCACAACTACGGCTGGCTTCAATGCCAGCGCCAACGCTATGCCGATGCCGAACAGTGGTTCGAACGCGCGCTGGCCGTCCCCACATACCCATCGCGCAGCCGCACGCTGATGTCGCAGGGCGTCTGCCTGGAGCGTGCCGGAGATCTGGTGCGTGCCGAGCAGGCGCTTTCCAAGGCCTACGAAATGGATGCCGGCAACCCGGTCATAGGCTACTACCTCGCCGCCTTGAAGTTCCGAAGGGGCGATATCAAGCAGGCCCAGTTCTATGTACGGCGAGTGAACAATGGCGAGTTCTCCACCGCGGAGTCGCTCTGGCTGGGCATCAAGGTGGAGCGCGCTTTGAAGGAGCCGATGGCGATGCGCCAGTTAGGCGATCAGCTGCGCAGGCGATTCCCCGATTCCCGTGAGTTGCTGGCATATGAGCGAGGCACGTTCGATGAGTGAGATGGTGGAAGCAGAAAACATGAATTCCTTGGGCGCTCAGCCCGTAGCGGGCGGCATCACCGCCGGAGCGCTGCTGCGCCAAGCGAGGCAGGCTGCAGGCGTGCATGTGGCTGCGCTGGCGGTGGCGCTCAAGGTGCCGGCGCACAAGCTGGAAGCGCTGGAGGAGGACCGCTACGACACGTTCACCGACGTGGTGTTCCTGCGGGCCCTCGCGTCCAGCGTTTGCCGTACGCTGAAGGTGGATGCGGCCCCGGTTCTGGCCCTGTTGCCGACGAGCTCGGCGCCTAGGTTGTCCGTGGATCACGGCATCAATGCCTCTTTCAAGGACGGCAGCGCGCGCGCATTGGGTGCCGGTGGCTCCGCCATCTCCCGTTCCGTCATCGGCGTGGTGCTGGTCTTGCTGCTGGCCGCCCTCGCCATGGTCTTCGTGCCGCGCGCGGTGGAGCAGTCCGCATCGGCGGGCAAGCCGGCCTCGACGCAGGCGAGTGCCGTCTCGGAGCTCCCCGCTGCGGCGCCGGCCGAGGCCGCTTCCAGCTCCGTGGCGGCCGTGGTTGCGCCTTTGCCTCAGACTGCGGTCGTCGCGCCGGCCCCAGCCCCGACGCCCACCCCGACCACAACCGCGGCTTCCGTGCCGGCTGTAGCGGCTGCCGCCCCTATCGCCGGTTCGTCGCCTCTGGCCGCATCCAGCCAGCTCTCGTCCGTGCCGACGGTGCCTGCTGACGATGGCCCATTGGTGATCACTGCAAGCGGGACCTCCTGGGTGCAGGTGCGCAGCCTTTCGGGGGGCGGTACCACGCAAAAGACATTGACCGCTGGCGACAAGCTGGTGGCGCCGGGCTCGCCGCCATGGGCTGTGGTGATCGGCAAGGCCGACGCCACTACCGTGACGGTGCGTGGCAAGCCCATGGACCTGACCAGCATTGCGCGCGAGAACGTCGCGCGGTTCGAGGTGAAATAAGTGAACCACGAAACAACCGCCGCTCCCATCGCCATCGCATCTCCGCTGCCCCGGCGCACACGCCAGGCGCGCGTCGTCTGGGGCTCTCGTGTGGTGACCGTCGGCGGCGATGCGCCTGTGCGCGTGCAGTCCATGACGAACACCGACACGGTCGATGCCATCGGCACCGCCATCCAGGTCAAGGAACTGGCCCAGGCGGGTTCCGAGTTCGTGCGCATTACGGTCAACACGCCCGAGGCCGCCGCCGCGGTGCCTTACATCCGAGAGCAGCTTGACCGCATGGGTGAAACCGTACCTCTGGTCGGTGACTTCCATTACAACGGCCATCGCCTGCTGACGGACTACCCCGACTGCGCGCAAGCTCTCTCCAAATACCGCATCAATCCCGGCAATGTGGGCAAGGGCGACAAGCGCGACCGCCAGTTCGGCCAGATGATCGAAGCCGCGATGCGCTGGGACAAGGCCGTGCGCATCGGCGTCAACTGGGGCAGCCTCGACCAGGAACTGCTGGCCCAACTTATGGACGAAAACAGTCGCCGCGCCGTGCCCTGGGATGCACGGCAGGTAATGTACGAGGCTCTTATCACCTCGGCCGTCGAATCGGCCCGCCGTGCCGAAGCCATGGGTCTGGACGGCAATCAGATCATCCTCTCGTGCAAGGTCAGCGGCGTGCAGGACCTGATCTCCGTTTATCGCGAACTAGCGCGGCGCAGCGACTACGCCCTGCACCTGGGCCTGACCGAGGCCGGCATGGGCACCAAGGGTACGGTGGCTTCGGCCGCGGCGCTGTCCGTGCTGCTGCAAGAGGGCATCGGCGACACCATCCGTGTGTCGCTCACGCCCCAGCCGGGCGAAGCCCGCACGCAGGAGGTGGTGGTGGCTTCCGAGCTGCTGCAGGCATTGGGCATGCGGGCCTATGTGCCGAGCGTGACGGCCTGCCCCGGCTGCGGCCGCACCACCAGTACCACCTTCCAGGAGCTGGCCAAGCAGATCGATGATCACCTGCGTTCGCAGATGCCGGTGTGGCGCGTACGTTACCCGGGCGTCGAGAAGCTCAAGGTCGCGGTCATGGGCTGTATCGTCAACGGCCCCGGTGAGAGCAAGCATGCCGACATTGGCATCAGCCTGCCCGGCACAGGCGAAGCGCCTGCCGCTCCCGTGTTCATCGACGGCGAAAAGGCTCTGACGCTGCGCGGCGACAACATCGCGCAAGAGTTCCATCAGCTGGTCGAGGACTACATCGCCAAGCGATTCGGCGGACGCCAGCCCGAGTCCGTCGCCTGACGCGCTGGCCGGCACCACGCCTTCGCCGCTCAGGCGGGGTAGGCCCGGCCCGAGCCGTTCGAATCATTCAACGAGAAATACCGTGAGCAACAACAAAGAGAACAACAAGGAAGCCGCATTGCCCAAGCCTCAGAAGTTGGTGGCGGTCAAGGGCATGAACGACATCCTGCCGCCGGAATCCGCGCGCTGGGAATGGCTAGAAGAGAAGGTGCGCAACCTGATGGAGCGCTATGCCTACCGCAACCTTCGCACGCCCATTGTGGAGCCCACGGCGCTCTTCGTGCGTGGGCTGGGTGAGGTGACCGACATCGTCGAAAAGGAGATGTATTCCTTCGAAGACCGCCTCAACGGCGAGCAATTGACCCTGCGCCCCGAATCCACTGCCGGCGTGGTGCGCGCGGTGGTGGAGCATTCCATGCTGTACGAAGGCGGCAAGCGTCTCTACTACATGGGGCCGATGTTCCGGCACGAGCGACCGCAGCGGGGACGCTATCGCCAGTTCCACCAGATCGGCGCTGAAGCCCTGGGCTTTCCGGGCGCCGAGGTGGACGCGGAACTCATTCTGCTGGCCGATGCCCTGTGGAAGGAACTGGGCCTCACCGATGTCCGGCTCGAACTCAACAGCCTGGGTCAGCCCGACGAGCGCAGAGCGCACCGCGCCGCCCTGATCGCCTATCTGGAAGCGCATGCCGACCAGCTGGACGAGGAGGCGCGCCGGCGGCTGCACACCAACCCTCTGCGCATTCTCGATACCAAGAACCCTGCGATGCAGGCCTTGGTGGAGGCCGCACCCAAGCTCATCGACTTCCTCGGCGACGACTCACTGCTTCACCTGGACCGTGTCAAGGCGATCCTGGATGCGAACGGCGTGGCTTGGCGCATCAATCCGCGCCTGGTGCGCGGCATGGACTACTACAACCTCACGGTGTTCGAGTTCATCACTGACCGGCTGGGCTCGCAGGGCACCATCTGCGGCGGCGGCCGTTACGACTATCTGATCGAGCAGGTGGGGGGCAAGCCCGCGCCGGCCGTGGGCTGGGCCTTGGGAGTGGAGCGCGTGCTCGAATTGCTGAAAGAGCAGGGCACCGCGCCCCGTGAGCTAGTTCCCGATGTGTACGCGGTCGTGCAGGATGTTGACTCGATGCCTGCAGCGATGGCCACTCTGCAGCAGCTGCGGGCGCTGGGCGTGAGGGTGCAGATGCAGCCTTCCGCGGCCGAGGGCATGGCGAGTCTGAAGTCCCAGTTCAAGAAGGCGGACGCGAGCGGCAGCCCCTATGCCCTGGTGTTCGCTGGCGATGAGCTGGCGCGCGGCGCTGTCCTCGTCAAGTCGCTGCGCGATGGCAGTGGCGCGCAGGTCGAGCGCCCCCTGTCCAGCCTGGCCGAATGGGCCGGCACCCTACAATCGATCCGCTGAACACACCACATCATGGCAAACCATTTCGACCTCGAAGAACAAGAGCAGCTGGACCAGATCAAGCACTTCTGGAACACCTGGGGCACCCTCATTAGCAGCGTGCTGATCGTGGTGTTCGGTGCGATCGCCACCTGGAACGGCTATCAGTACTGGCAGAACCGCCAGGCATCCCAGGCTGCGGCTCTCGCCGACGCCATGGATTCGGCCGTGGCCTCCGCCGATACGGCCCGCATCGAGCAGGTCTTTTCGGACATGAAGTCGCGCTATGGCGGTACGGTCCAGGCCGCACAGGCTGGGCTTCTCTCTGCCAAGGCGCTCGTCGATGCCGGAAAGCTGGATTCCGCCAAGACTGAGTTGACCTGGTTGGCACAAAACGCATCCGACGAGGGCTACAAGGCCCTGGCCCGCCTGCGGCTGGCGGGGGTGCTGATCGACGAGAAGGCTTACGACGAAGCCATGAAGCAGCTGTCCGGCTCGGTGCCGGCAGGTTTTGATGCGGCGTTTGCCGATCGCAAGGGCGACGTACTGGCACTGCAGGGCAAGAAGGCTGATGCCACGGCCGAGTATCAGCGTGCCTACAAGGCCTTCGAAGATCGTGTGGATTACCGTCGCTTGGTGGAGGTGAAGCTGAATGCCCTCGGGGCATCGGTGCCGCAGCAGTCCGTGGCAGTCGCCACGTCATCCGGAGGTGTTCAATGATGGGTCGTCTGATGGCGATGAAGCGGCCTTTGGTCGGTGGCTTCCTGTTGGCCGGTGCTGTGCTGTTGACCGGCTGCTCTCTGTGGGGTGGCTCTTCCAAGCCCAAGCCTTTAGACCTGGGGCCCAACGTGCCGATTCTGGGTGTGCGCCAGGCGTGGACAGCCAAGATCGGTCCGACGGCTGGCCTGCCGCTCGAGGTGCACGTCAACGGCAATGCGGTGACTGTGGCATCTGCCGACGGAACCGTGGCGGCGATCGATGCGCGCACGGGCGGCGACATCTGGCGCGTATCTCTGGGGGAGCCCCTGTCCGCCGGCGTGGGTAGCGATGGCAAGTGGACGGCCGTAGTCACGCAGAAGAACGACGTCGTCGTGCTGGCGAACGCGCGAGAACTATGGCGTCAGACCCTGCAGGCGCAGTCTTATACGCCACCTCTCGTTGCGGGCAATCGTGTTTTCGTTCTGGAGGCCAATCGTTCCGTTGCCGCGTTCGATGCGGCGACCGGCCAGCGGCTCTGGAGTCAGCAGCGTTCTGGCGATCCTCTCGTCCTGCGCCAGCATGGCGTGCTGATCGCGGTGGGTGACACCCTGGTTGCGGGGCTCGGAGGACGGTTGGTGGGCTTCAACCCCGACAACGGCACCGTCCGCTGGGAGGCCCCGGTGGCCAGCTCGCGTGGCACCAACGATGTCGAGCGCCTCGTGGAGGTCATCGGCCGTACGAGCCGGGTGGGCGACGTGATCTGTGCGCGCGCCTTCCAGGCCGCGGTCGGCTGCGTGAATGCGCTACGTGGCAGCACGCTCTGGACTCAGACGGCCAACGGTGCCGAAGGCGTGGACGGAGACGATCAACTGGTCTTCGGCACTGAAAGCAACGGCACGGTCATCGCATGGAAGCGCCAGGATGGCGCGAAGGCATGGACTTCCGAGCGTCTGCAATACCGCAAGTTGTCCGCTCCCCTAGTGCTCGGCCGCTCCGTCGTTATTGGTGACGACTCCGGCTTGGTGCATTTGCTGTCTCGCGAAGACGGGGCCGCTCTGAACCGCCTGGCCACCGATGGATCGGGCGTGTCTGTCGGGCCCGTCGCGTCGGCCGACACCCTGGTCGTCGTCACCCGCAACGGTGGCATCTACGGCTTCCGCCCTCAATAACAAGCATAAGAATGAAGCCAGTCATCGCCCTCGTCGGGCGGCCCAATGTGGGCAAATCCACGCTGTTCAATCGGCTCACCAAGTCGCGGGATGCGATCGTCGCCGATTTCGCCGGCCTGACCCGAGATCGGCATTACGGCAATGGCAAGCAGGGCAAGCACGAGTACATCGTGATCGATACCGGGGGCTTCGAGCCAGATGCCTCTGCCGGTATCTACCGCGAGATGGCCAAGCAGACCCAGCAGGCCGTGGCTGAGGCCGACGTCGTCGTGTTTGTGGTCGATGCCCGCGCCGGTTTGTCGGCGCAGGATCACGACATCGCGAATTACCTGCGCAAGCTGGGCAAACCGTGCGTGCTCGTCGGCAATAAGGCCGAAGGCATGCTCGAAGGTGCGCAACTGGCGGAGTTCTACGAACTGGGCCTGGGCGAGGTTCACCCCGTTTCCGCGGCGCACGGCCAGGGCATTCGCAGTCTGGTGGAGCTCGCCCTCGCGCCGCTGCACCTGCCCGATCCTGACGAAGACGCCGATGAAGCGGATGCTGGCGTGATCCGCCTGGCCGTGGCGGGCCGCCCCAATGTGGGCAAGTCCACGCTGATCAATACCTGGCTGGGCGAAGAGCGACTCGTCGCCTTCGATATGCCCGGTACCACGCGCGATGCGATCTCGGTGCCGTTCGAGCGCCAAGGCCAGAAGTTCGAGCTGATCGATACCGCAGGACTGCGTCGCAAGGGCCGGGTGTTCGAGGCCATCGAGAAATTCTCTGTCGTCAAGACTTTGCAGGCAATCGAATCGGCGAACGTGGTGTTGCTTCTGCTCGATGCAACGCAGGGGGTGACCGACCAGGATGCCCACATCGCGGGCTACGTGCTGGAAAGCGGCCGAGCCGTCGTTTTGGCGGTGAACAAGTGGGATGCGGTCGATGACTACGGCCGGCAGATGCTCGAGCGCTCCATCGAGACGCGCCTCTCGTTCCTGAAGTTCGCTTCGCTGCACTTCATTTCCGCGAAAAAGCGGCAGGGCCTGGGGCCACTCTGGTCGTCCATCGCGCAGGCCCACAAGGCCGCCACCTGCAAGATGTCCACGCCCGTGTTGACCCGACTGCTGCTGGAGGCTGTGCAGTTCCAGAGCCCCAAGCGTTCGGGGATGTTTCGCCCCAAGCTGCGTTACGCGCATCAGGGCGGCATGAATCCGCCAGTGATCGTCATCCACGGCAACTCGCTGGAGCACGTCACGGATGCGTACAAGCGGTTCCTTGAGGGGCGGTTCCGGAAGGAATTCAATCTCGTCGGAACTCCTCTGCGCATCGAGATGAAGACATCTCACAATCCGTTTGCGGACAAGGACGATGCCTGATCGGCAGTCCATCGGAACCTAAGGCTTTGCGGCCAGGCGGGCCGCAGGGCTGTGGTATGGTGCAGTTTTACAACAACATTCGTTGAACACGGAGAATATCGTGAGCAATAAAGGCCAACTCTTGCAAGACCCGTTTCTGAACGCACTGCGTCGTGAGCATGTGCCGGTGTCCATCTATCTGGTCAATGGGATCAAGCTCCAGGGGCAGATCGAGTCGTTCGATCAGTACGTGGTGCTGCTTCGCAATACCGTGACGCAGATGGTTTACAAGCACGCGATTTCCACGATCGTTCCGGGGCGCGCCGTGAACTTCAATACGGCAGAAGCCAGCGAGAGCGACGCTGCTGCCTGATGTTGGCAAATTCGTCCTATTGGCTTATCTCTTTCTTGCCTTCTAGCTCCGCCTTGTCTTGAGTTCTCCCGATACTCCTGAGGTTTCTGCCACGCCCGTAGTTCTTGTGGGCGTTGATTTCGGGCTGCCCCATTTCGACGGGGAACTGGAAGAGTTGGGTCTGCTAGCGCAGACGGCCGGCCTCGATCCCGTGGCCCGGTTGACCTGCAAGCGCAAGGCGCCCGATGCGGCCTTATTCGTCGGTAGTGGCAAGGCTGACGAGATACGTATGCTCGCGCAGCTGCACGGTGCGAAAGAGGTGCTGTTCGATCAGGCGCTCAGCCCGGCACAACAGCGCAATCTCGAGCGCCAGCTCGAGATGCCGGTCAACGACCGTACATTGCTCATCCTGGAGATATTTGCGCAACGCGCTCGCAGCCATGAAGGCAAGCTGCAGGTGGAGTTGGCGAAGCTGCGTTACCTGAGTACGCGGCTTGTGCGCCGATGGTCCCACCTTGAGCGGCAGCGCGGTGGTATCGGGACCCGGGGCGGCCCGGGTGAAACGCAGATCGAACTGGATCGCCGCATGATCAATGAGGCGATAAAACGCACGCGTGAGCGTCTCGAGAAGGTCAAGCGCCAGCGTTCCACGCAGCGTCGCCAGCGTGAGCGGCGCGATACCTTCAATATCTCATTGGTGGGTTACACCAATGCGGGAAAGTCCACCCTGTTCAACGCCCTGGTGAAGGCTCGCGCCTATGCGGCCGATCAGTTGTTCGCCACGTTGGACACCACGACCCGGCAGCTTTATTTGGCAGAGGCCGAACAGTCGGTATCCCTTTCCGATACCGTCGGTTTCATTCGCGATCTGCCGCATGGTCTGGTGGATGCTTTTCAGGCCACGCTGCAGGAAGCCGTTGATGCGGATCTGCTGCTGCATGTCGTCGATGCCGCTAATCCCGGCTTTCCGGAACAGATCGCGCAGGTCCAGAAGGTGCTCGCGGAAATCGGCGCATCGGATGTTCCCCAACTGCTGGTTTTCAACAAGGTGGACGCCCTGGCGCCCGAGGCCCAGGCGAGCCAGCGGCAGGATAGCTACGAGTTGGACGGCATGCCGGTTCCTCGCATCTTCGTGAGCGCGCGCACCGGTGAAGGCCTGGCGCAGTTGCGGACGCAACTGGCTGCGACGTGCATTGCGGCCCGAGCGGACGGCATGACCCCTGGCGATACTGCTGAATTGACGGGCAGCGATGGCTGATTGGGCACAATGCCCGATCGGCTCCAGTCCTTAGAGAAACAGAGACTTTCCGCATGAATCTGCATCGACGCGCTCCCCGTTGGGCCCTGTTGCCCCAGCGTATCCGGGGAATGTTCAACTTAAACGACCCCCGCTGGGGGCGTGGCGACGACAAGAGCGAAGATGCCGGTCGCCCGGATTCCGATCCCCCTCCAGCGCAGCGTCCCCAAGGGCAGCGCGCTAAAGACCCGGGCAATGCGGGACAGCCACCGGATCTTGACGAACTCTGGCGGGATCTGAATCGCAAGCTAGGCGGCCTCTTCGGCGGCAAGAATGGTGGTGGCCGTGGCCCGACCGGGGGCGGTAGCGGCGGGTTCCAGCCGGACATGAAGAATGCAGGGGTGGGTGTCGCCCTGATCGCAGGGGTTGCCGTACTGATCTGGCTCGGCACGGGCTTCTTCATCGTCCAGGAAGGCCAGCAGGCGGTCATCACGCAGTTCGGCAAGTACAAGGGCACCGTGGGCGCCGGCTTCAACTGGCGCCTGCCGTACCCGATTCAGCGCCACGAGCTGGTGTTCGTCACGCAGATTCGCTCCGTCGACGTGGGACGTGACAGCGTGATCAAGAGCACGGGTCTGCGCGAGTCCGCCATGCTGACCGAAGACGAGAACATCGTCGAAATCAAGTTCGCGGTCCAGTACCGGCTGAGCGATGCACGCGCTTGGTTGTTCGAAAGCCGCAATCCTGCCGACACGGTGGTGCAAGTCGCTGAAACCGCTGTGCGTGAAGTCGTCGGCAAGATGCGCATGGACGCAGCGCTGGCGGACGAGCGCGATCAGATCGCCCCCCGCGTGCGCACGCTCATGCAGACCATTCTGGATCGCTACAAGATCGGTGTCGAAGTGGTGGGCATCAACCTGCAGCAGGGCGGGGTCCGTCCTCCCGAGCAGGTGCAAGCGGCCTTCGACGATGTGCTGAAAGCGGGGCAGGAGCGCGAGCGCGCCAAGAACGAGGCCCAGGCCTATGCCAATGACGTGATCCCGCGCGCTGTGGGTGCTGCGTCCCGTCTGAATGAGGAGGCCGCTGCTTACAAGGCCCGGATCGTCGCGCAGGCGCAGGGCGACGCGCAGCGTTTCAGCTCGGTGCTGACGGAGTACCAGAAGGCCCCTCAGGTGACCCGCGACCGCATGTATCTCGAATCCATGCAGCAGATGTACAGCAACGTGACCAAAGTTTTGGTGGATTCGCGCCAGGGCTCCAATCTCCTGTACCTTCCGCTGGACAAGATCATGCAAAGCGTTTCCCAGAACGTGTCGGGCACTACCGGAAGCGGTGGCGCCGTCGAGGCGCCGCCTGCGACCAGTTCCAGCGCTCCCGCGACGCCGCCGTCGTCGGCTGCCTTCCAGAATGATGCCCGCGTGCGTGACACCAGCCGCACGCGTGAGCGCGATGCCCGCTAGGAGTGAGTTGTGAATAGAGTCGGATTTATCGCTTCCACATTGCTGCTGGCGTTGGCCTTGCTGAGCTCCATGCTTTTCGTCGTCGACCAACGTCAATTCGGCGTGGTCTACGCACTGGGCCAGATTAAGGAGGTCATCACCGAGCCGGGCCTGAACTTCAAGCTGCCACCGCCGTTCCAGAATGTGCGTTACATCGACAAGCGGCTGCTGACCTTGGATAGCACCGACACCGAGTCGATGCTTACGGCCGAAAAGCAGCGCGTCGTCATCGACTGGTACGTGCGTTGGCGCATTTCGGACCCGCAGGAGTACATCCGCAATGTGGGACTGGACGAGAACGCCGGTGCGATCCAGCTGAACCGCGTGGTGCGCAATGCCTTTCAGGAGGAGGTAAACCGCCGGACGGTCAAGGATCTGCTCTCCGGCAAGCGTGAAGAGCTGATGGCGGAAGTCAAGCGCGAAGTGCTCGACACGGTGCGGGGCAGCAAGCCCTGGGGGGTGGATGTCGTCGATGTGCGCATCACCCGCATCGACTACGTTGAAGCTATCACGGAGTCCGTCTATCGACGGATGGAGGCCGAGCGCAAGCGGGTGGCCAATGAACTGCGATCCACGGGCGCCGCAGAAGGTGAAAAGATTCGCGCTGACGCAGACCGGCAGCGCGAGATCGCGATCGCCAATGCGTACCGCGACGCGCAGAAGGTCAAGGGTGCGGGGGACGCTGAAGCATCGCGTGTGTATGCCGACGCCTTTGGCCGCGATCCGCAGTTCGCTCAGTTCTATCGCAGTCTCGAAGCGTACAAATCTAGCTTCAACAAGAAGAGCGATGTGGTGATTGTCGATCCGTCTTCGTCCGAATTCTTCAAGGCCTATCGCGGCACGCCATCGGCGGCACCGCGAAACTGAAATCGGCCGGCCGGCCGGCCGGCCGGCCGGCTGGCCTCGCCGCACGAGCCCCCTCCGGTGGGCGGACTGCGAGGCCGGCTTGCGTGCTCTGCCACTGCGCTGGCACGCAGCTCGTAAGCCCTCCATTGGTGGTGTTCTGGTCGACGGCCCCCCCCGGCCGTGCGGGCCTTGTTGCGCGATGCCGGACCCGTTCACGTCCCCGGCTGTTTCGCTTTGAGGGTGTCCAGCGCTCGTCGGGGAGGCCTTTGCGAGCCGTACCCGGTAGAATCGCGTTTTTAACAGCTCCCCCATTTCTCATGTCTGCTTGGGTCCTGCCGGATCACATTGCTGATGTGCTGCCTTCCGAGGCGCGGCATATCGAAGAACTGCGCCGAGGGTTGCTCGATACGGCTTGTAGCTACGGCTATGAGTTGGTCATGCCTCCTCTGCTGGAGCATTTGGAGTCCTTGTTGACGGGCGCAGGCGAAGCGCTTGATCTGCAGACATTCAAACTGGTGGACCAGCTCTCTGGCCGCTCCATGGGCTTGCGTGCCGACACCACGCAGCAGGCTGCGCGTATTGACGCTCACCTCCTTAATCGCAAGGGGGTCAGCCGGCTGTGCTACTGCGGCCCGGTACTGCACACCCGTCCCGACAAACCGCATGCTACGCGCGAGCCGCTTCAGTTCGGCGCGGAAATCTACGGCCATGCCGGGCTGGAGGCTGACATAGAGAGCGTGCTTCTGGCGCTGGAATGCCTGGCCGTGGCCAACGTCGAGAACGTGAGCGTCGACCTTGCCGATGTGCGGATCGTGCGCAGCCTTTTGCAGCACGTGCCCAAGGAAGATTTCGACCTCGCGCGCATCCAGAACGCGCTGGCCGTCAAGGATTCCAGCGAGCTGGCTGATTTGACCAAGCAGTTGCCTGCAGCCTCGCGCGACGGCCTGCAGACGCTGCTGCGGTTGTACGGTGGCATTGATGTGTTGGACGAGGCCGAGCGCTTGCTGAGTGATTTCCCCGGCATCAAGCCGGTGCTGGCCGGGTTGCGCACTATCGCGTCGCGCCTCTCCTCGGCCCAGGTCACGGTGGATCTGGCTGATCTGCGCGGCTATGCCTATTACAGCGGAGCACGCTTCGCCATGTATGCGCCGGGAGCCAGCGACGCACTGGTGCGCGGTGGCCGCTACGACGAGGTGGGTGCGGCCTTCGGGCGCAACCGCCCGGCGGCGGGCTTCAGCCTGGACATCAAACAACTGGTGAGCGTGGTTTCGCCTCGAGCGCTCCGGGCCGCCGTCCGTGCGCCGTGGGGAGAGGGCGCTGAAGTCGAGTCGATGATCTCTGCGCTTCGTCGCCAGGGTGAGACGGTCGTCTGTGTCCTGCCGGGGCACGAAAGCGAAGTGGATGAATTCCTCTGTGACAGAGAGCTGTCGCACGTGAACGGGCAGTGGACCGTTCGTCCTATCTGAAGCATTTGAACAATGGAATCGGGTTTGAAATGAAAGCAAGCAAGGGTCGTAACGTCGTCGTGGTCGGAACCCAGTGGGGTGACGAAGGCAAGGGCAAGCTGGTGGATTGGCTCACCGAGAGTGCTCAGGGCGTCGTCCGTTTCCAGGGGGGCCATAACGCAGGCCACACGCTCGTCATCAATGGCGTCAAGACCGCCTTGCACCTGATCCCCAGCGGCATCATGCGCCCTGGGGTCAAGTGCTACATCGGCAATGGAGTCGTGCTGTCGGCGGCCAAGCTCTTCGAGGAAATCGAGGGGCTGGAGCGTGCCGGCGTGGATGTGCGCTCCCGGCTGCGAGTGAGCGAAGCCTGCCCGCTGATCCTGCCCTTCCATGCGGCACTGGACGTGGCACGTGAAGCTGCGCGCGAGCATGGCGGTGTGGAAAAGATCGGGACCACCGGCCGCGGCATCGGCCCTGCATATGAAGACAAGATTGCCCGCCGCGCGCTGCGCGTGCAGGACCTGAAGTATCCGGAGCGTTTCGCTGGCAAGCTGCGCGAACTCCTGGAACTGCACAACCATGTGCTGACCTCGTTCCTGCGCTCGGGTGAATTCGTGTTCCCGGAGGCGCTGCGCCCTTACCTGCACAACGGTGAGGTGCAGTTCGACGCTGTCTATTCCGAAGCGATGAAGCACGCGGAACTGCTCAAGCCGATGATGGCCGACGTGTCGCGTGAACTGAACGAGGCGCATCTGGCTGGCGATAACCTGCTGTTCGAAGGAGCCCAGGGCACGCTGCTGGATGTCGATCACGGCACCTACCCCTATGTCACGTCCAGCAACTGCGTGGCGGGCAACGCCGCTGCAGGCGCTGGCGTAGGCCCCAGTCTGCTTCACTACGTGCTGGGCATCACCAAGGCCTACTGCACCCGCGTGGGCGGTGGCCCGTTCCCTACCGAGCTGGAGTGGGAAAAGAAGGGTACGCCGGGCTATCACATGAGCACGGTGGGTGCCGAGAAGGGCGTCACCACCGGCCGCAGCCGCCGCTGCGGCTGGTTCGATGCCGCTTTGCTCAAACGCAGCGCGCAGGTGAACGGCCTGACCGGGTTGTGCATCACCAAGCTGGATGTACTGGACGGCCTGGAAGAGCTGAAGCTGTGCGTTGGCTATGAACTCGATGGCGCCAAGGTCGATCTGCTGCCCATGGGCGCTGAAGAGATCGCACGCTGCGTGCCCATCTATCAAAGCATGCCCGGCTGGACCGATTCCACCGTGGGCGTGACGCGCTATGACGAACTCCCCGTCAATGCACGGAAGTATCTCGAGCGCATCGAGGAAGTCACGGGCGTGCCCATCGCCATGATTTCCACCAGTCCCGATCGGGATCACACCATCCTCATGCACAACCCCTACCAGGTTGGCTGATGTTTTTGACGCCTGGCGCCCTATGTGCGGGCGCCAGGTGCTATGAATTTAGGAGTTTTCATGTTGACGGAAGACGGCAAGCATCTCTATGTGAGCTATGACGAGTACCACAGCCTTATCGAGAAGCTGGCCCTGAAGGTGCATCAGTCTGGTTGGGAGTTCGACACCATTCTGTGTCTGGCCAGAGGAGGTCTGCGCCCGGGTGACATCCTGAGCCGCATCTTCGACAAGCCCCTGGCCATCATGTCCACCAGTTCTTACCGCGCTGAAGCCGGTACGGTGCGTGGGCATCTCGATATCGCCCGCTTCATCACCACGCCCAAGGGCGAGATCGCTGGGCGCGTGCTTCTAGTCGATGATTTGGCGGACTCGGGTCACACCTTGAACGCAGTGATCTCGATGCTCAAGAGCAACTACTCTCCTATTAGTGAGTTGCGCAGTGCAGTGATCTGGACCAAGGGCCTGTCCACCTTCGTGCCGGACTACTCGGTCGAGTTTCTCCCGACCAACCCCTGGATCCACCAACCCTTCGAAGGCTATGACAGCCTGACGCCTGAGAAGCTTCTGGAGAAGTGGCGGGTCTGAAGATCCACTAAGCAGGTTGTTGGAAAAAGATTGCAGGAAACAACGCCAGGCCCCGATTCTTGTGTACACTAGCGGGCTTGGCGCAGCCGATGTCTCTTGAAGAGCTTTGGAGGTGTTGAGAAAAAAAGGTTGGTTTTGAGTTGCGACTGGTTGAAAAATCGGTGTAGAATTCAAGGCTTCGCTGGACGGGGTTGATTGCTGATGCGATCG
>NZ_JBXYZY010000036.1:0-662 GCF_057642795.1 Paracidovorax sp. | reverse complement strand
GAGGAGCCTCGTGGCCATCAAGTGGTGGCGGGGCCAATCGTCAGTGGAGACCAGTTCATCGCTCAGGCCGAGAAGGTCGCCTGGCTACGTGCCACATTTGGGGCTAGCGCCGTCGAAATGGAAGGTGCGGCTCTAGCACAGGCAGCCAATCGTCTCGGTGTACCTTTCGCTGTGGTGCGGATTCTGTCCGACTCTGCCGACGGTGATGCGGTAGCGGATTTTCCAGCATTCCTTAACAACGCGGCCCATCGTGGTCGCGACCTCGCTCACGCTTTAGCTTGGCAGCACGGGCTCACGGCTTGACGAGGCTGTCAGGCTCGTACGAGCAGGGCCCCTGGGGCCACACGGGTCCTCATTGTCGTCACTGTGCCGATGGGGTCTCCATCAACTTCCGCCAGGATCGGGCCGGAACCAGACATGGCGAGGGCTGTTCGCGACGTCGCGTGGCGCACGAGGCGATGGCCGTGCCGATGTCGGGTGACAAAGTGGTTGAGGACGGCGATCCATCCGACAATGCCATGGGGAGACAGCGTGAGGACGTCAAGGGCCCCATCGTCAATGCGGCCGTCGGGGACGAGAACGACGCCGCCGGGAAGTACTGAGCAATTGCAGACCAACACCGTTCGCGCCCGAGTGATGACGGGGCGGCGTCCTTCGACGCT
>NZ_JBXYZY010000035.1:0-668 GCF_057642795.1 Paracidovorax sp. | reverse complement strand
AGAGACTCAAAAAGCGTACAGAAACCTTTTTGATAAATGGGAACGTCAAGGCAGATTGCTAAAACTCTATCAAGAGTTATTGGCTGTAAAGGAGAAATAGTATGAGCTATGCAGTACATAATCAGGAATACGCACGAGAACTATCTGCAGATGAGCAATCATTCTGCTCAAAACTCTGAACTTAGTTTACAAGCCAAAGGGTTGTTACTGGTACTAATGTCTAATAAAGATACATGGCGACCGTACATCGATGAGCTTTCTAAGCGCTCAAGGAACGGGCGCGATGCTCATAGGGCGGCCTTTGATGAGCTGAAAGAGGCTGGCTATATTCGTATCTATCGCAAAAGTTTTGGCCGTGGCAAAGGTATCCAGAACTTTCCCTTAGTACAAGATGTCCCGATATCCGATAGCTATTGGGAGTATTGGATAAACAATCTTGAAAGAGAGTTATCCACAGGTAATATTGATGAATGATTTACAACTTACGGATTTTACAAAGTTGAAAAGTTCCAAAGTTGAAGTTTACAAAGTTGAAAAGTTCAAAAGTTGAAGAATCCGACACTAATAATAACTAATAAATAATAATAACTAATTTAATAATAATCTAAGCCTTACGGCACTAACTTAGTAATAAATACTAACCTAAAACAAACTAGTAGTCCTCATAA